>JAMLIT010000003.1 GCA_023954035.1 Burkholderiaceae bacterium
GCGCTATCACTGGATGAGCGAGGCGTACCCGGCGGAGCAGGTGAGCCTGCGTTCGGCGAGCACCGACAACTTCGTGATCATCGAGCAGGGGCCAGCGCCGCGGGTGATCGGTGAGTGCGACCGGCCGAGCGCGCCGCTGCTCATCCACGAGGACGCGATCTACATCCACCGGGGCCAGCAATACCAGGTGGAGTACCTGGACTGGGACGACAAGAAGGCATTCGTGACGCCGGTAGCGGTGGACTACTACACCGACGCGCAGCTCGCGGTGGAGCTGAAGGTGCTCGACAGCTTCAAGCAGGAGGGCGTGGCGGCAGGATCGTTCGACGTGGGGGAGGTCTCGATCACATTCCTCGCGACGATCTTCAAAAAGGTAAAGCTCAACACTCACGAGAACGTGGGCTGGGGGAAGATCGCGATCCCGGAAGAGAACATGCACACGGCTGCCTGCTGGCTGAGCTTCGGCGAGGCGGCGACGCGGGGGCTGGGACGCGACGAGATCGCCAGCGGGTTGCTGGGCATCGGACACCTGGCGCGGAACCTGGCGCCCATCTACTGCCTGTGCGACGCGAGGGACATCGGCGCGGACGCACAGGTGCGATCGCCTTACAACGAGCTGCCGACGGTGTACCTGTACGACATGGCGCCCGGGGGCGTTGGGCTGGCGGAGAAGCTGTTCGATGCACGCGAGGCGTTGATGGACGCGTGCCTCGCACTGGTACGGACCTGCCCGTGCGAAAACGGCTGCCCGGGATGCGTCGGTGCACAGGTCGAACCGAACAGTCCGGCGAAGAAGGCAGCGAGGGCCATGCTGGAGCGGCTCGCCGGGTAAGGCGAGGGCGGCTCAGAGCGAGCCGGCGATCATCGGAAGGAGGGCCGAGATGAGCGCGCCGAGCTGGAGGCCCTGGGCAATTGGGCCGTTCAGGGTTGCGGCGGTGTTCACCTCGTAGTGGTTTCGCCGGCCGTTGCGCTCACGGGCAAGGTAGCCGCCCTTTTCGAGGTCGGCCACGATGCGCTTCACGGCCCGCTCGCTGATGTGGACCTTTTCCGCGAGATCGCGGAGGCGGATGTCGGGTTCCTCGGTGATGCAGAGGAGAACGTTGGCATGATTCGTCAACAGCGACCAGTCAGACATGGATACAGGCTAACGACGGCACGTGATAACAACCAGCGACATGCAAGTGGTGAAACAGAGTGCCTTTATTTGATCCAAACCAACGGGTCCTGATGGGGTGGCGGGTCAGGCCTGCCAGATGGCGGGCCAGGCCTCGGTGCCCCGGACGGCATCGGCGATGGCCTGGCGTTCAAGTTCGAGAGCCTGGTCGAGCGCGGTGTCGAGGGCTTCGCATGCCCCGGGCGAGAGGCGGTGGCGCAGGGCGCGCAGCAAGTCGCGATCGATCAGGCCGCGGACGGTCCCGGGCCAGATGAAGAACGAGAAAGCCTGGGGGGAACCGAAGCTGCCGCGATGGCGGCCGAGCCAGAGGTAGCGCTCCTGGACGGAGGCAACGGGCTCGACGAGGCCGACCCACTGGCCGTCGGTTTCGTTCGTCCGGGTGTCGACGAGGAGGCGCAGGGGGAAGAGGGTGAACCCGATGGTGATCATGTCGCCCTGGGTGAGCAACTTCTCCATGGCTTCGATGTCGATTGGGATTCCGTTTTCTGTTCGCATATCACGATCTCCGTTGTGCGGTGCGTGGGGCGGCTTGAAAACAGGCGAGGGGGTGGGCTTTCGCCTCACCCCCTCGGGATTTGTTCCACCGCTGTTCCCGGACGGGCCGGGCGGGGGTGTCGCCGGGTTAGTACATCGGGGGGGCCTGGATGGGAGCCTGCTGTTCGGGCTTTTCGGTGATTACGCAGTTGGTGGTGAGGACGAGGGCGGCGATCGAGACGGCGTTCTCGATGGCCGAGCGGGTCACCTTGGCCGGGTCGATGATGCCCTTGGCCACCATGTCGCCATACTCGTCCTGCTGGGCATCGTAACCGTGGCCCTTGGCGAGCTTCTTGACTTCCTCGACAACCACCGAGCCGTCCTTGCCGGCGTTGATGGCGATGCGGCGAAGGGGCTCTTCGAGGGCACGGCGGAGGATGCGGAGACCGGTCGCCTCATCGCCTTCGAGCTTGATCTTGTCGAGCACGGGGAGGGCGTTGATGAGGGCGACGCCCCCACCGGAGACGATGCCTTCCTCGACGGCGGCACGGGTAGCGCTGAGGGCGTCCTCGACGCGGTGCTTCTTTTCCTTGAGCTCGACTTCCGTGGCGGCGCCGACCTTGATGACAGCGACGCTGCCGGCGAGCTTGCCGAGGCGCTCCTGGGCCTTTTCACGGTCCCAGTCGCTCTTCGCGTCGTCGAGGATGGCCCGGATCTGCGAGATGCGAGCGTCCAGGTCCTTCTTCTTGCCCTTACCTTCGATGATGGTGGTCTCTTCCTTGGTGGAAGTGATGCGGCGGGCGCGGCCAAGGTCGCTGACCTCGACGCTGTCAAGGGTGCGGCCGATTTCCTCGGAGATGACGGTGGCACCGGTGAGGACAGCGAGGTCGCCGAGGTTGTCCTTCTGGCGGTCGCCGAAGCCGGGGGCCTTCACGGCGAGGATGTTGATGGTGCCGCGGAGTTTGTTGACGGCAAGGGTGGCGAGGGCTTCGCCGTCGAGGTCGCCGCAAATGATGACGACATTCTTGGTGACCTGGAGGATCTTTTCGAGCATCGGCAGGATTTCCTGGACCGAGCTGAGCTTCTTATCGGTGATGAGGAGGTAGGGGTCCTCGACGACCGCTTCCATGCGGTCCGGGTTGGTCACGAAGTAGGGGCTGATGTAGCCGCGGTCGAAGGCCATACCGTCGACGTATTCGACTTCGGTCTGGATGCCCTTGGACTCTTCGACGGTGATGACGCCGTCCTTGCCGACCTTTTCCATGCACTCGCCGATGAGGTTGCCGACGGAGGCATCGTTGTTGGCGGAGATGGTTGCGACCTGCGCCATCTGGTTGCGCTCGGTGACCTTGATGCTGTTCTTCTTGATGGCCTCGACGAGGGCGGCGGCACCGGCTTCGAGGCCGCGCTTGAGGCCCATCGGGCTGGCGCCGGCGGCGACGTTCTTCAGGCCTTCCTGAACGATGGCCTGGCCGAGGACGGTGGCGGTGGTGGTGCCGTCACCGGCGATGTCGTTGGTCTTGGAAGCGACTTCCTTGACGAGCTGGGCGCCCATGTTCTGCAGCTTGTCCTTGAGTTCGATTTCCTTGGCCACGGACACACCGTCCTTGGTCACGGTGGGGGCGCCGAACGAGCGCTCGAGCACCACGTTGCGACCCTTGGGACCCAGGGTGGTCTTGACTGCGTTGGCCAGGATGTTCACACCCTCGACCATGCGTGCGCGGGCTTCGCCGCCGAAAACTACGTCTTTTGCTGCCATGTTGGAGCTCCTGAATATGGGTTAAATATGGGTCCAGCGCCCATCAATAGAGCGCTGATAGCTATCAATTATGTAGCTTTCGAATTACTTTTCGACGACGGCAAACAGATCGTCTTCCTTCATCACCAGCAACTCGTCGCCATCGACCTTGACGGTCTGGCCGCTGTACTTGCCAAACAGCACGCGGTCGCCGACCTTGACGCTCATTTCGATGCGGTCGCCGTCCTCATCGCGGCGGCCGGGGCCCACGGCGACGACTTCG
Source organism: Burkholderiaceae bacterium (assembly GCA_023954035.1). Lineage (GTDB taxonomy): Bacteria > Pseudomonadota > Gammaproteobacteria > Burkholderiales > Burkholderiaceae_C > Simplicispira. The sequence goes on from JAMLIT010000003.1 coordinate 3,670, forward strand.
CCCTGGTCGGGCTTCTCGGCGGCGTTGTCGGGGATGAAGATGCCGGAGGCGGTCTTGGTTTCGGACTCGACGCGTTTGACGATCACGCGGTCAGCAAGGGGACGAAGTTTCATTGCAGTACTCCTGGTTCAAAAAAAGTGCCTGGATGGCAAAGCGCCTGAGAAACAGGCGCTTGAATGGCAGTCCATCGCGGTTGCTAGCACTCGCAATGGATGAGTGCTAATCATAAGGCCATTTGCCCGGCTTTCAAGCCGATCGTGCGAACCTGGCAGAAGGTTTCGCCTGGCAAGCTACGGTGTCGTGGCGGCGCAGCCCAGGCCGGTTCGGTAGGGGGCGAGCGACTCCTCCACGGCGTCCAGCAGGTCGCGGCGCATGTCCGCGCGCTCGAGCTTTTCTTCGGCTGCGAGCAGGGCGATGTCGACCCCGGCGCCCAGAGCCAGGCCCACGGCCGCGCCCAGTCCCGCGCCCAGCGCGGTGCCCAGGCCGGGCGCGACGACGCTGCCCAGCGCTGCGCCTGCCGCCGCGGCGCCGGCTTTGCCCAGGCCCTTCTTGGCCGCGGCCTTGAGCAGCAGCTTGCTGGCCGATTTCATGCTTGCTTTGGCCATGGCCTTGGCCGCCACCGTGCCGGCAAGGCCACCGGCAATCAGCGCAGCCCCCGATCCTGCGGCCAGGCGGGCGCTGTGGCTGCGCAGTGCGAGCAGTGTCGGGCTCTCGCCCCGCTCGCGCACCACGCGGCATTGCGATGCGCTCAGCACCAGGTGCTGAGACTCCAGCAGCGCCAGCGCATCGGCCCGGGCGTTCAGGGCGGCGCCCCATTGCGCGGCGTATTCGCGCTGCACGGTCGCAAGCGCGCTGCCCATGCCGTCGCCCTGCAGCACCATCTGCTCGAACTTCACCCGCATGAGCAGTTCGGCGTCGCCGGCCAGCATGGCGGCCAGGCGCGCCCATTCGGCGCCCAGGCTGAAGTACCAGTCCAGGTAGGCGTCCACCCCCGGTTCGGCCAGCGCCCGCACTTTGTCGAGTGCGGTGCAGGCCTGGGCCTGTGAGGCTGCAAGGCTTTTTTGGGTGCGGGCGCCCAGTTGCTCCAGCAGTGCCTCGGCGCCTACGCGGTAGACGCGTCCGCCAATGCGCTCGCATTCGGGCAGCGCCTGCACGGCAAAGGGACTGGGGCTGCCTTGCGCGAGGTATTCGGTGCGGCCGGCCAGATCCAGCCAGAGCCAGGTCGCCAGCACGGCAATCGCCGCCCAGACCGTCGCCCGCCCCGGTGACAGGCGCGGCGCACACTCCTCGCCCCACAGCGGCACTGCGCCCGCGCGGCGCAGCTCGGGCAGCGAGAGGGCGCAGCCTGCAATGGCCAGCGCGCTTTGCCCAAACAGCGCCAGCGGCGCCAGCACCAGGCCAGCCAGCGCCTGCCAGCGCCGCTCCGGCGGCAGTTGTGAGAGCGCGGTCTCCAGGCCCGCCTGGCTCCAGGCCAGCGCATCCAGCGCCCAGCGCAGCGCGTGCGAGGGTGCGTCGATCCAGCCCGCCTGCCACTGGCCCAGGCGCTCGGCCAGCGGCAGCGGGACACTGTCGTGGTCCGCAAAACGCAGCGTCGCCCAGGCCAGAGCCAGCAGCAGGGTGAGCCCCCCCTGGGTGGCGCGGCGCACCCAGCGCTGGGCATGGCGCTCGGTGGCGAACTGGTTCGCGCCCAAGCGGCGAAAGGCCGCTTCCAGCAGGGCGTAGCCCGGCGCTGCCAAGGCCAGCAGGGTCCATTCAGAAGCGCCGAAAAACGGTGTCTGCAGCAGCGCCGCCAGGGTCAGCAGCAAGGCGAGCAGCGCCCGCCAAGCCATCGGGAGCACACGGCGCGCGTGCCAGCGGTGCAGCGCCGCGCCACGGCGGTAGGGATGCAAAGCGAGCAGGCGCTCGTTGGCGTCCTGGTGCCACCAGGCGGCCAGAACCGGCAGCGCAAGCAGCCAGGCGGCGGCAGCCACGCCCAGCATGGGCCAGCGCAGCAGCCCGTGCGCCGCCGCCGCGAAAACCAGCAGATATGCCCACCCGGAGAGCACCGTTCGGGCCGCCCGCCGCAGCCCGGCGCGTGGATCGGCAGCGACGGGCGGATGCGGCGCTGGGGCCATGGCGCCAGCCCGTTAGCCGCGCTGACGGTAAATCAGCGCATCAAGCTGCAGGCTGCGAATCTGCGCAGCCGCCCTTTGCGCCTCGGCCTCGCTGGCCAATGGGCCGACGCGAACCCGGGTGCGCTCGCCGTTTTTGGTGGGAAACGTCTGGCGGAACGCCGGCAGCCCCGCGTTGAGCAGCTTGGCCTGGGCCCGCCGTGCGTTGGCTTCTTCGGCAAACAGGCCGACATTGATGTAGAAGCCGGGTGCGCTGCCCAGCGGGCGAGGCATGGGGGCTTGCGCGGGCGCGCTGGCCGTCTCGCGGGGAACGGGGGCGGCGGCCGGAGCCGGCGGCGCGCGGGGGCTTGGCGCTGCGCTTTCCTTGCTGCGCACGGGGGCGGTTGTCGCCCCGGTCGGCACGCGTGGGCTCTGGGCTTCGCCCGCAGGCGCGCTGGCTGGCACAGCAGGCACAGCAGGTGCGGCAGGTGCGGCAGGTGCGGCAGGTGCGGCAGGTGCGGCAGGTGCGGCGGTGGCGCTCGCATCCGACCCAGGCCGCGACGGGGCGCTGGCAGGGGTCGCCAGGGACGCCGTGGCCGGCGCAGCAGCGGCGGCGGCCGGGGCAGCGCTGGCTGGCAGCGCCGACTTGGCCGCGCTTTGCACCGTGCCGAACGCGACCTGCGCCTCGCTCGGGCTGCTGGCGTGCCCTGCGCCTTCTGGCACCCACAGCCAGGCCGCCGCGATGGCCAGAAAAAGCGCCCCATTGGCCACGGCAATCACGCCCAGCCGCCGCCAACTGCTGGCCTGGCGGGCGAGCAGGTCGCAGGCTTCGGGAATGCTGTGCGCGGCCACCAGGGCGCGCGCCATGCGCTTGCGGATCTCGCTGTACAGCAGGGCGTCGCCAAACAAGCCGGGCAGCGCAATGGCAAAAAGGGCGAAGGCGGCGATCAGCGCCCATTCCAGTTGCTCCGGCCAGTGCAGCAGCGGGCGGCCGACGCCAAAAATCAGCAGGGCCAGACCCTCCACCAGCGCCACGTATACCAAGGCTGCGGTCCACAGGTGGTGCAGCAGCATCCAGTTGAGTGTGGCCAGGCTGGCGCCAAGATTCCAGCCCACCGGAGCCCGCCCCGCCTGGTCAAAGCGCTCGAACAGCGCCAGATAGCGCGCCTGCTGCACCGGGCCGAGCGCGGCGCGGTAGAGCGCCTCCACGGTGCTGCCGCCGGCCGCCTGCGATGGCGCGTCCGCGTCGGCAAAGGGGCTGGGCGTGGGCATGCGGCATTCTGGCACGGCCGTGTCCCGCTGGAAATCCTCCAAACATTCGGGCAAAAATCGGCTCCACCGCTTGCTGGGTAAGCGCTTATAGCTATGAATTAAGGAGTCGCCAACGCCACGTCCCTTCTGCCAAGGCAGGTTCCGCGCCGCCTCGCCACGGTCTGGGCCGCGCCACCCCACAATGCCGACTGGGCTCCCTGAAGATGGACATGACCACCGTTCTCAAAATTGATTTCGTTTCCGATGTGTCCTGCCCCTGGTGCGTCATTGGCCTGCGTGCGCTGGAGCAGGCAGCCGAGCGCCTGGCCGGTGAGGTGCAGCTGGACCTGCACTTTCAGCCGTTTGAACTCAACCCGCAGATGGGGCCGGGTGGCCAGGACATCGGCGAACACCTGCAGCAGAAGTACGGGGCGTCGGCCGAGCAGCGCGAAGCCACGCGCGCCGCCATTGCTGCGCGCGGCGCCGAACTGGGCTTCACCTTCACCTCCGGCGCGCGCAGCCGCATCTACAACACCTTTGACGCCCACCGGCTGCTGCACTGGGCGGAGCTGCAGGGGCGGCAAGCGCCGCTTAAAAACGGCTTGTTCAAGGCCTATTTCACCGACGGCCAGGACCCGAGCGACCACGACGTGCTGGTGCAGGTGGCGCAAGAGGCCGGGCTGGACGCGCAGGAGGCGCGCACCGTGCTGGCTTCAGACCGCTACGCCGACGAGGTGCGCGAGCGCGAGCAGTTTTACCTGCAGCAAGGCATCCACTCGGTGCCGGCGGTGATAGTCAACGACCGGCATCTGATCCAGGGCGGGCAGCCGGTGGAACTCTTCGAGCAGGCGCTTCGGCAGATCGCGGCGCAGCGCCAGGAATAGGCGCCGGTTTGGGCCGAGCGGTATCGCTCGGCGTCAACATGCCCAGCACGTCCTGCACCAGTGCGACAAATCGCTCGCGCCCATGCGGCCCCGTTTGCTGAAACCCGATGAAGGCGAGGCATGCAAGCCTCGCGAAGCGGCGGAGCGCATCTTCTGCAGCGCAAGGAAACAAGTCGCGTCCCAACTGCCGAACAAATTCAAGGCGGGCTGCATCGGTTTGCTCCAGCACCACGAGGACCGTGCGATCCCGCGCGGCCCAGGCCCGAATGGCGACCTCCCGGCCCGGCTGCAGACGTCCCGCGACCGATAGATAGCGCTCCAGCCGCCGCTGGGGGCTGCCTTCGGCGCTGGCCTGGGCAATGACCTCGGTGGTGTAGTCTTGCCGCCAGCGCACCAGCAGGGCGTCGACGAATTCGGCGCGGCTGCGGAAGTGGTGGTAGAACGAACCGCGCGTGACATGCAGGCGCCGGGCGATTTTTTCTGCAGAAAGCTGCGAGTAGCCGAGCTGATCCAGCGTCTGGAATCCGGCCTGAATCCACGATTCGCGGGAGACTTTTTTCATCGAATTGCCACCATACAGGCTGTGTATGGTGCCAGGGCGGGCTCTAGAGTTCGTGCATGGCAAATTTATCCCAATCGGTTCTCGGGCCAGCCCAGCGTGTCCTCGTGGTCGGGGCGGGAATGGCCGGTCTGGCCGCCGCGCAGTCGCTGCACCGGACAGGGTTTCAGGTGCGCGTGCTCGAACAGGCGCAGGGGGTGGGCGGTCGGGTGCAGAGCGATTCCTTTCACGGTCGCACCATCGAGTGCGGCGCGCAGTTCCCGTCGAGCGGCTATCGCCACATTCCCCGGCTGCTTGACGAAGCCGGTATGGCCGGGTCGGTGGAGAAGGCTTCTCCCTGGGCGGCGTTCGAACGCCATGGCCGTCTGCACAAAGTCCATCAGAAGCGCCCTGGCACCTTCGTGACAAGCGGCCTGTTGAGCAGGCGCGAAGGCGCGCGCCTCATTGCGGGCTCGCTCCCCTTGGCGCTTACCGGGCGCTGGCGCGACCGGTCGAGCTATGCCGCGTTTGCGCGTCTGGATACGGAGGAAGCTGCGCCCTGGTGCAAGCGCAACCTGGGGACAGCCGCGACCGATCATCTCCTGGCGCCCACCATCCACGGCTTCTATTTCCACACATTGGAGCAGACCTCGCGGGCACTGATTGGTGCGGTGATGTCGTTCCGCAATGCCGAAGCCCTGGCCATCAGAGGCGGCTGGGGCCGCCTGCCGCGCGCCATAGCGGCCGAGCTGAATGTGCAGACGGGCGCGAAGGTGGAGGCTTTGGTTGAAGGCCCACACGGCGTGCAGGCCCATCTCGGTGGCGACTGCCTGGAAGCGGATTGGGCGGTGCTGGCCGTGCCTGCGCCAGTTGCCAAGCAATTGCTGACAACGCCGGACGCGCTTGAAAGCCGCTTGCTGCAAACAGGCTATGCAGCTGCAGCACATGTTGCGCTGGGCATGCATTCGGATTGGCGATTGCCCGGCAACCTGGAGGCGGTGCACGGGCTTTTGCTTGCGCCCGGCGCATCTGCAGCCACCGGCCACTCCGTGGCCGCCATGGTGGTCGAGTCGGCGCGATTGCCTGTCGCACAGGCGCCCGAGGTGTTGACGCTCATGCTCGGCGACGCCGGTGCGTGCAAGTACCGGGACGAGCCGGACGCGTCGCTTGTGGAGGCGGTTCTGCAGTGGCTCGAGTTGCGCTGGCCCGGCATTTCGCGGGCGGTGGTGGACCACAGGGTGCAGCGCTGGCCCTGCGCCGAGCCCTTGTCTCCGGTGGGCCGCGCCCGCGCAATTGCGCAGTACCGCGCCGAACTCGTGCCCAAGCGCCGCATCGTTTTGTGCGGCGACTACCTGGGCATGCCGTGGACGGACGGCGCAGCGGAAACCGGCTTATGGGCTGCAGAGCGCATTCGCCGCCTGGCGCCGACGGCGAAGTGACCGCTTCGCCAGTTCGATCGACCTAATCACATTGAAGGAGAACGACAGATGGAAAACACCATGTATGTAGTGGGCGCAGTGCTGCTGACGCTGGTGGGCCTGATTCACAGCGTCCTGGGCGAAGTGCTTATTTTTTCGCGCATGCGGACCGAGGGAGTGGTGCCGACCAACGGCGGCAGCGTACTGAGAGAGCGCCACGTGCGCATCCTCTGGGCCACTTGGCATGTCGTGACCGTACTTGCGTTTCTGGCGGCGGCAGCCATCTTGAATCTGACATCGTCGCCTTCGGCGGGACCCGGCGCGGGTTGGATGGAGGCGATGGTCGTCGCCGCATTGCTGGCGAGTTCGGCACTGGTAGGAATCGGAACCCGAGCACGGCATCCCGGTTGGGCAGGGCTGTTGGTGGTTGCGGTCTTGGTGGGCCTGGGCGCCTATGCGCGGTGAGGCGGGCACCCCTGAAACCCCACTTGAGCCGCCTTCACCACCGTACGCCGCCCACTACGGATTGGCGCACAAGCGCCCAGGTTTGGGTGCCTTGCTGCGCACGACGTACCGCCTTGCGCCCGACACCAGCGTGGCGATAGCGCTCCAGGTGCTCTCCAGGCCCCGGCCTCGCACAGGCATGCTTGAGCGCTGCGCGTCTCGAAGCGGATGGCGCCGCAGCCGCCTTCCGTTTGAGTCCGGAATGCTGAGTGTTTCCGAGCATTTGGGCAGTGGCGGTCGCCCGCGCATCTTGCTGGTTCATGGCTGGGGCGGCAACGCCATGCAAATGCAGGGCATTGCCAACCTGCTCGTCGAGGCAGGGTTTTGCCCCACGCTGGTCGACTTGCCCGCCCACGGCAGCAGCACTGGGCACACAAGCAGCGTGGCGCAGTTCTCGCGGGCATTGTTTGCGCTCCAAGCGCGTTATGGCCGGGTGCATGGCGTGGTTGCGCATTCGGCAGGCGCGCTTGCCTCCGCGCACGCCGCCACGCGGGGCTTGGCGGTCGACCGATTGGTCCTGATATCTCCACCCGATTCGCCTGCGCGCATGGTGCAGAGCGTGGCGCACGCTTTTGGTCTGCCGGCGTCATGGGCTCGCCGTCTGGTCGAGCGGCTGGGAAGCTACGGGGGTGCGCGATTGTCGGAGTTCGAGCTGGATCGCATGGCCGTGCAGATTGCCTTGCCCACTTTGATAGTTCACGACGCGTGCGATCGCGTGGCGCCGGTAGCGAGCAGCCGAAGGATCGCTGCCTTGTTCGCCTGCGGCGAATTGCTGGTGACCCAGGGCCTTGGCCACCAACGACTGCTCAGCGATCCGGCTGTCGCATCGCGGGTGCTTGTCCATATGGCGAGGAACTGCACGTCTTTGTCGTGGTAGCTCGAACTGTTTTGCTATTATAAATATAGCTATTAGCGATTATGGAATAAGCGCTAGCGGCCATTTTTACCAAAAAATTCTGTTGTGAATCACTTGTCCAGCGGAATGGGCGTGGCGCGATCCACCGGCACGGCGGTGATGCTGTTCTGTGGCGAGCCGTCAATCAACTTGTCCGAGTAGCTCAGGTAGACCAGGGTGTTGCGCTCTGCGTCCACCATGCGCACCACGCGCAGGCGCTTGAAGAGCAGCGACATGCGTTCGGAAAAAATCTCTTGCTGCCGGCGCAGCGGTTTGGCAAACGCCAGTGGGCCGGTCTGGCGGCAGGCGATGGACGCCTCGGCCCGGTCTTCGGCCAGCCCGAGCGTGCCCTTGATGCCGCCGACGCGGGCGCGTGAGACGTAGCAGGTCACGCCGGCAACCCCTGGGTCGTCGTACGCCTCGACGAGGATGTCGTGGTCGCGGCCGATCCACTGGAACGCGGTGTCGACGGAGCCGATCTTGTCGGCCGCGTGGCTCGCTGCGGTGCCGGCCAGGACAAGCGCGGCGATGGCGGCGGTGCGAATGGATGCGTTCATTGCGGGTCTCAAGCTTGCGCGCAGCGGCGCGCCAAATGCGCCAGCGCTTCTTCCACCTGATCCACCAGCACCAGGCACAGGTCCCCCGGTGCCAGGCGCGAGAGGGCGGTGTCGATGGCGACGAACTCGCCGCGAATTTCTTCCACATGCTGCGTGCGGCTGGCGCCGGCCAGGCCCTGGCGCAGCAGCGCCATGACTTCGCCGTCGGCTCGGCCGCGCTGGGCGGCGTCCTGGTACAGCAGGACTTCGTCAAACGCTGCGCCGAGGATGACGGTTTGCGCACGGATGTCTTCGTCGCGCCGGTCGCCCGCGCCACTGATGACCACGCTGCGGCGATTGCCCGGCAGCGCGTCGACGGCAGCGACCAGGGCGCGCATGGCGTCGGGGTTGTGGCCGTAATCGGCGATGACGGTCGCGCCTTTGTAATCCATCAGGTTGAAGCGCCCGGGGGCGTTGTCGCTATCGTTGACGAAACCCGAGAGGCCCCGGCGAATCGTCTCCCACGACAGGCCCGCGCCCCAGGCGGCGGCCACCGACGCCATCACGTTTTCCACCTGAAAACCGATGCGGCCATTGCGGGTGATGGGCACGTCGCGCAGATGGATGGCCTCGCGCCACGAGCCTTCGGCGGCGACGACCGAATCGCCATCGACGTACACCGAGCGGTGGCCCTGCGCGCGGTGTGTCGCCATCACCGGGTGGTGGCGGTCGGCGGCGAAGAAGATGATTTTTCCGGGGCAGGCCGGGGCCATGGCGGCGACGATGGGGTCGGCGGCGTTGAGCACGCCGTAGCCTTCGGGCGACACGTTCTGTACGATGACGCGCTTCAAGACCGCCAGGTCTTCCACGGTGGTGATGAAGTTCAGCCCCAGGTGGTCGCCCTCGCCGATGTTGGTGACGACCGCCACCTGGCAGCGGTCGAACCCCAGGCCCTCGCGCAGGATGCCGCCGCGGGCGGTTTCAAACACGGCGGCGTCCACCTCGGGGTGCAGCAGCACATTGCGCGCGCTTTTTGGGCCCGAGCAGTCGCCGCTGTCGATCTGGCGGCCGTTCACATAGACGCCATCGGTGTTGGTCATGCCGACCCGCAGGCCCTGGGCGGAAAACAAGTGGGCAATGAGGCGTGCGGTGGTCGTCTTGCCGTTGGTGCCGGTCACGGCCACCACCGGAATGCGCCCGTCGTTGCCCGGCGGGAAGACCAGATCGACCATGGCCTGGCCAATCGCGCGCGGCTTTCCGTACGACGGCGCCAGGTGCATGCGCAGGCCGGGCGCGGCGTTGACTTCGACGATACCGCCGGCTTGTTCTTCGATGGGGTGCAGCACGCTCTCGCACACCAGGTCCACGCCGCAGATGTGCAGGCCGACCATTTGCGCTGCGGCCACGGCGCGCGCGGCCACGTCGGGGTGCACGTCGTCGGTCACGTCGGTGGCCGAGCCGCCGGTGGAGAGGTTGGCGTTGTTGCGCAGGATGATGCGCTGGCCCTTGGGCGGGATGGATTCTGGCCTCAGTCCCTGGGCAGCCAGGCGCGCGATGGCAATGTCGTCGAGGCGGATCTTGGTGAGCGACGTGGCGTGGCCTTCGCCCCGGCGCGGGTCCAGGTTGACCAGATCCACCAGCTCGCGCACGGTATGGATGTCGTCGCCGAGCACCTGCGGCGGCTCGCGGCGCGCGGCGGCCACCAACTGGTTGCCGACCACCAGCAGGCGGAAGTCGTGCCCGGGCAGAAAGCGCTCGACCATGACCTCGCCGTACTCAGCGGCCACGCGGAACGCCTCGTCGAGCTGTGCGCGCTCGGTGATGTTGACGGTCACGCCCTTGCCCTGGTTGCCGTCCTGTGGTTTCACGACCACGGGCAGACCGACATCGAGCGCCACGGCCCAGGCGTCGTCCGCCGAGGCGGCGGGTCGGCCCATGGGCACGGGCACACCGGCAGCGTGGAGCAGGCGTTTGGTGAGGTCCTTGTCCTGCGCGATGGATTCGGCCACGGCACTGGTGGCATCGACCTCGGCCGCCTGGATGCGGCGCTGGCGCGAGCCCCAGCCGAATTGCACCAGACTGCCCTGCGTGAGACGGCGCCACGGAATGCCGCGCGCGGCGGCGGCTTCGACGATCGCCCCGGTGCTCGGACCCAGGCGCTCGTCCTCGTCCAGCTCGCGCAGCGCCGCTACCACCGCCTCGCAGTCAAAATCCCCCCCTCGCTGGGCAGCGGCAACCAGCGCCTGGGCGTCCTCAAAGGCCTGCCGGCCCACGGCCTCCTCGGTGTATTCGACGATGACCTGGAAGACGCCATGCTCGGACGTGTGCGCCGTGCGGCTGAAGGTGACCGGGCAGCCGGCCTGCGCCTGCAGCGCCAGCGCGGCCGATTGCAGCACGTGGGCCAGCGTTATGTCGCTCTCGCTGCCTTCGGGCAGCAGCGCGCCGATGGCCGGAAACAGCGCGCGCAAGCGGGCTTCGAAGCCGGCTATTTGCGCCATCGCCAACTCGTCGTCCGCGCAGCGCACCACCGCTTCCATGGCGGTGTTGCGGCTCCAGAGGTTGGGGCCGCGCAGGGCCCGGATGCGGGATACTTCCATGAAAATCTTTCGGGACTACAGCGGCAGTACGGGAATGCGGGGCGCGCCGCCGCCGGCAGCAGCGGGCTCAAAGGTTTTGATGCCGGCGGCGATCAGGTCGGGCGCGATGTCGAGCGCCCAGGCCGCGCCAATCGCAGCGAGCAAGGCGGGCACGGGCGTGGATTCATGGCCTTGCGTGAGCCGCTCCAGCGCGCCCAGCGGTTTCTCGGTGCCGCCGTGCAGCAGCACGACCTGCCCGCCCTTGAGCACCACGGCGCGCCCGCCTTCCTTTGCGCGGTGTGCCGCGACAAGGGCGTTGTCCGCTTCGATGGATACGAGCACCACAGCGCCGTCGCACAAGCTTGCCAGTTCGGCGACCTCGGGCTCGTCCGCGTTCAGCACGGCGGCGCCGCTGGCGAGCACCACGTCGACCTGGGTGCGCAGCACGCGCGGCATCTGATCCTGCGAAAGCACGTCGAACTCCGCCAGCGCCTCCCAGCCGTCCAGGTCGGTCACCACGCCCACCGTGCAGCGGTCGTAGGCCAGGCCGTCCTGCAGGATGGCGCGGGCGTCGTTTTCGATCACGGCGGCCTGCACCATCTGGCTGGTGAGCAGGCGCCGCGCGCCTTCCCAGTGGGCGCTGGGGCGGGTGTCCACGCAGCGCTCGTTCAGGAACAAGCCTTCGCTGCAAGCCAGGCCCGTGTAGCGCCCCCCCAGATGCAGGAGCCAGGCCACCAGGCGCGCGATGGTCGAGCTCGCGCGCGTGCCCGCGACGCCGACTACAGGAATGCGGCCGGCGCTGTCGGCGTCGTCGTCGCTCAGCGGGAACAGGTGCTCGGCAATTGCCTGGCCCACCGGCCGGGGCGCGCCGACGGCGGGTTTGAGGTGCATCAGCAGGCCCGGACCGGCGTTGACCTCGACGATGGCGCCGCCCTGAAGATGCAAGGGCCTGGAAATGTCTTGCGCCACCAGGTCGATGCCGGCGATGTCCAGGCCCACCACTCTGGCGGCCAGTGCCGCGATGTAGGCCACTTCCGGGTGGACTTCGTCGGTGCAGTCCACCGCGACGTTGCCGTTGCGCTGCACCACCACTTGGCGGCCTGCGGCGGGGACCGAATCGGCGTCCAGCTCCTGGCGTTTGAGTTCGAGTTGCACCGCGACCATTCCGCGCGGGTCGATCAGGTCGAGTGGGTACTCTTCTTCGAAGCCCCGGCGCGGGTCGGAGTTGAGCTGGCTGTCGATGAGCTCGCCCACCGTACTGCGGCCATTGCCGGTGACGCTGACGACTTCGCCGCGCGCAGCCGCTGCCAGCTTGCCGCCGACGATGAGCAAGCGATGCTCGTCGCCAGGGATGAAGCGCTCGACCATCACCTCGCTGCCTTCGGGTTCGGCCAGGTGCCAGGCGGCTTCGATGTCTTCACGCTTGCGCAAATCGAGCGTGACGCCACGCGCGTGGTTTCCGTCCGAGGGTTTGACGACCACGGGCAGGCCGATGTCTTGCGCAGCCTCCCATGCCGCTTCGGGGCTGGCGACCACCTGGCCCTCGGGCACCGGCACGCCGCAAGCCTTGAGCAGGCTTTTGGTCAGGTCCTTGTCGCTGGCGATGCCCTCGGCAATCGCGCTGGTGAACTCGGTTTCTGCCGTCCAGATGCGCCGCTGGGCCGCGCCGTAGCCCAGTTGCACCAGATTGCCGTCGTTGAGGCGGATGTGCGGAATGCCGCGGTCGGCCGCTGCAGTGACGATGCAGGCAGTGCTGGGTCCGAGGTAGCGGTCGTCCACCACGGTGCGCACGCGGGCCACGGCAGCAGCCACGTCGAAAGGCCGGTCATTGATGGCCGCCATGATCAGCGCGTGGCCCTCGGCGAGCGCGCTGCGCGCCACCTGCTCTTCGCGGGCTCGGAACACCATGCGGTAGACGCCGCGCCGGGACGTGCTGCGCGTCTGCCCGAAACCGGTGGGCATGCCGGCGAGGTTGAGCAGCTCGATGACGATGTGCTCCAGCACATGGCCGCACCAGGTGCCCTCCTGCAGACGCTGAAGAAAACCGCCACGCTCGCCCACGCCGCAGTGGTGCTCGATCAGCGCGGGGAGCCAGGCGGTGAGACGGTCGTTGAAACCTGCCAGCTGGTGCGATGGGAAGTCCTCGAGCGTCCCCAGGTCCAGCCAGACCTCCAGCACGGGTCGGTAGGTCCAGATATTGGGGCCGCGCAAATAGTGGATGCGCAGAAGTTCGATATCTACAAAGGGTGTCATGGGGCGCTAGAGGGAGGGAGTGAATCCAGGGAGAGGCCAGGGCGCCCTCGGTGGCATGTCCAGAACGCAGCAATTTGCAAGCATACCGTTGCCAGCGGCTTGCGTGTTTGGGTGAGAATTCGCCTTCTGCCTGGCCGTGCCGGGTTTGCGCATTTCGCGCCGATTTCATACAAGATGCAACATCACCACCGTGCGGCCGACCTGGGCGCCGCGCCCCGAGTCCTGCAAGGCGATTGGAGCCAGCGTCTGGCGTCCGATGAGAACGTACGGGCCACCTTGGAGGTTGACCTCAGCGAAACGCTGCAGTTCGCCAGCGGCCTTCTGGTTCTGAGCGAACGCCGCCTGCTGGCACGCAACTACGACGGCGCGTGGCGCGAGTGGACATTGGCGCCTGGCCTGGGCCTGCGGCTTGTGGACCATGGAGGCGTCGGTACGCTGGAGCTGCACGACGATGCGCGCCGCATCGCGCTGTGGCGCTTCACGCTGGCACAAAACCCTGCCGCGCAGCGACTGCTGCGAGAGTTCGAGCGGCGCATCGGGCAAATCGTGCGCGGCGGTTGGCAGGCGCGCGATTCGGACCAGGGCGAGCCGCTTTGCCCCGTCTGCCAGAGCGAAATGCCGCCCGACGCCGAGGAATGCCCGGTATGCGCCCGCGCCCAGCCACCGCAGCCGTCCACCTGGGTGTTGCTGCGGCTGTGGCGCTTTGCCCGCCCCTACCGCAAGCAACTTGCGGCCGGCTTTGCATTGACGCTGGCCTCCACCGCCGCCACGCTGGTGCCGCCCTACCTGACCATTCCGCTGATGGACGACATCCTGATCCCGTTCCAGAACGGCCAGCAGATCGAGCCTGGCCTGGTGCTTTTGTACCTCGGCGGCCTGCTGGCGGCGGCCCTTCTGGCCTGGGGACTGGGCTGGGCGCGCACCTACATTCTGGCGCTGGTGTCCGAACGCATTGGCGCCGATTTGCGCACCACCACCTACGAGCATTTGCTGCGGCTCTCGCTCGACTATTTTGGCGGCAAGCGCACCGGGGATCTGATGGCACGCATCGGCTCCGAGACCGACCGCATCAACGTGTTTCTGTCGCTGCATGCGCTTGATTTCGTCACCGACGTGCTGATGATTCTCATGACCGCGGCGATCCTGTTTTCCATCAATCCCTGGCTGGCGCTGGTCACGCTGGTGCCCTTGCCCTTTATCGGCTGGATGATCCATACCGTGCGCGACCGCCTGCGCACCGGCTTCGAGAAGATCGACCGGGTCTGGAGCGAGGTCACCAATGTGCTGGCCGACACCATTCCGGGCATCCGCGTGGTCAAGGCGTTCGCCCAGGAAAAGCGCGAAGCCCAGCGCTTTCACGACGCCAACCAGCACAACCTGCAGGTGAATGACAAACTCAACAAGACCTGGTCCCTGTTCACGCCCACGGTGTCGCTGTTGACCGAAATCGGCCTTCTGGTGGTCTGGGGTTTTGGCATCTGGCTGGTGTCGAAAAGCCAGATCACGGTGGGTGTGCTGACGGCATTTATTGCTTATATCGGGCGCTTCTATGGGCGGCTCGATTCCATGAGCCGCATTGTTTCGGTGACGCAAAAGGCCGCTGCCGGCGCCAAGCGCATCTTCGACATCCTGGACCACGTCAGCAACGTGCCCGAGCCGGCCCACCCGGTGCGCATGGAGCGAGTGCAGGGCGCCATTGCGCTGCGCGGCGTGGGTTTTCGCTACGGCAGCCGCGCCGTCATCAGGGACCTGGACCTGGACATTCGCCCCGGCGAGATGATTGGGCTGGTGGGCCACAGCGGTTCGGGCAAGAGCACGCTGGTGAACCTGATTTGCCGGTTTTACGATGTGACCGAAGGTGCCATTGCGCTCGACGGCACCGACATCCGCCGCTTTGCCGTGGCCGACTACCGGCGCCACATCGGCCTGGTGCTGCAGGAGCCGTTTTTGTTCTTCGGCACGATTGCCGAGAACATTGCCTATGGCAAGCCCGAGGCCACGCGCCAGGAAATCGTCGCCGCCGCCCGCGCTGCGCATGCACACGAGTTCATCCTGCGCCTGCCGCACGGCTACGACTCGCTGGTCGGCGAGCGCGGCCAGGGGCTCTCGGGTGGCGAACGCCAGCGCATCAGCATTGCGCGCGCGCTGCTGATCGACCCGCGCATCCTCATCCTCGACGAGGCCACTTCGGCGGTGGATACGGAGACGGAAAAGGAAATTCAGAAGGCGCTCGACAACCTGGTGCAGGGCCGCACCACGATTGCCATTGCGCACCGCCTGTCCACGCTGCGCAAGGCCGACCGCCTGGTGGTGATGGACCGGGGCGAAATCGTCGAAGTCGGGCCGCACGACGCGCTGATGGAGCGCCAGGGCGCTTACTGGCGCCTGTACGAAGCCCAGGCGCGGCGCGCCGAAGAAGACGCCCAGGCCGCGGGCGTGCTGCCCGAGGCGCTGGCCCATCCCGCACACCCAGCAGGTCAGGCATGAGCACTTCGACCCTTCAACTGCGGCGCGACAGCCACGGCCGCCTGGTCCTGACCCTGGCGGACGGCAGTGAGCACAGCGGCGTGCAGCCTGTGCGCGCTTTTCCCATTGCCGCGCCGCAGGAGGGGCTGTCGCTGCTGGGCCACGACGGGCACGAATTGCTCTGGGTGGAAAACCAGGCGGATTTGCCCGTGGCTCTGCGCGCGCTCATCGACGAGGAACTGGCGATGCGGGAGTTCTCGCCGACGATCACGCGCCTGGTCTCGGTGTCGGGGTTTTCCACGCCCAGCGTGTGGCAGGTGCAGACCGACCATGGCGACACTCTTCTGACCTTGAAGGCCGAGGAAGACATCCGCCGGCTTGCCGGACGCCGGCGCCTGTTGATCGCCAGCGGCGAGGGCGTTCAATACCGCATTGCCGACACCGAAGCACTGGACCGAACCTCGCGCCGGCTGCTCGAACGGTTTCTTTAAGGGGCTCACCGGCCGACTTGATAGGGATTAACCCTTGTTTTTCGGTTGATCGCTCGAAAAGGACTCAAGTTGCCCTTCATTTCGCCGAAATGGACGTACGAGATGGGAGTAGCCCACCCCGTCCCTTCAGCCTACCGAGGCCACTGCCATGCAACTGCCACCTGTTGACCGATCGACCAGCTGGCGTCCCCAGGGCGCCGATCTGTACTCCACCGGGGCATCCGGAGCGGTGCCGGTGCGCCCCATCAACGCGGCCAATCCGGTCGAGTCCATGGATCGGCTGGGCGAGGGCGCCATCGTCAAGACGCCGGAAAAGCCGTCCGACGCCGACAAGCAAAATCTCGACTGGACCGAGGTCAAGGAAAAGAAGGAGCGCGAGAAGCCGGTAGAGCCACCCAAAGAGCCTCTCTACAAGCAGTTGATCGAGTTCATCCAGTCGATGTGGCGCGCCAGCGGAAGCGCGATCGAACTTGCGCAGGACGTCAACAAGGTCACGCTGGCCGAGCGCATGGCTCAGCAAGCGAAAAACGAACCGCTGACTTATTCAGACCCCAAGGTCAAGCGGACCTCCGGGCTGTAAGCGTACTGCTCAGGGCGCCTCAAACAGCCCCCGCCGCGCTGCGCACATGGCCGGCGGGCACGTGCAGCGCGGCCGAACGCACGTGGCCCGACTGGTCGTCGAAAAAGAAATCGGGTTCGAATTCCCGCAGGAACGGACCTTTTTCCAGGCCGCCCAGAAACATCGCTTCGTCCACCGCCAGATTCCACTTCATGAGCGTGTTGATCGCGCGCTCGTGTGCCGGCGCGCTGCGCGCTGTCACCAGCGCAATGCGCAGGCGCATGCCTGAGACGTCGGCTTGTCGCTGCAGCTGATGCAGTGCGGCGAGCAAGGGCTTGAAAGGGCCCTCGGCCAGCGGCAGGGCGGCGTGGGTGGTCTCGTGGTTGACAAAGGCCTCGAGCCCGCCCGTTTGGTAGATGCGCTCGGATTCGTCCGAAAACAGCACCGCATCGCCGTCGAACGCAATGCGCAGTTCCTGCGGATAGTTGCTTCCCGCTGCCACAGATTCCGTGAGCACCCGCGCAGCCGGAAAGCCCAGTTGCAGGGCCTCGCTCACGTCGCGCTCGTTGGCCGAGAGGAACAAATGCGCACCCAGCGGGCGCAGGTAGCGAAACGGATCGCGCCCCTGGGTGAATACCCCGCGCTCGAGCGCCAGGCCTTCGTTCTGCGCCGAGCGGAAAACACGCAGCGCCGTTACCGGGTCGTTGCGCGAAAGCATGACGACTTCCACCCGCTGCGCCTCGCCGACGTTGAACGCCAGGAGCTTGCGCACCAGCGCAAATGCCACCCCAGGCTTTGCTGGGACGGACAGGCGCTCTTGCTGCAATTGCATGTAGGCGCGCGAATCCTGCGCGTCGAAGACGCGGTTCTCTTCCTCGAAATCGAACAGCGCGCGCGAGGAAATGGCGACGACGAGCTTGTCTTGCAGGCTGACGGGCATAGGCTATGAATGTTTCGCCGCCGGACCGCCCCAAGGCGCTCTGAGCCGCTTGGCGGTCAGCCCCGCTAGGCAAACGCGGCCCCCTCGGGGGGCAGGGAGCAACACGCAGTGCGCGACCGTGGGGGTCATTTGACGAACTGGTTGAGCTGGATGATGGGCAGCAGCACGGCCAGCACGATCAGCATGACCACCACGCCCATGGCGACGATCAGCAGGGGTTCGAGCAGCGTCGCCAGGGCCATGGCGCGGCGCTGCACTTCGGCCGAGAGCTGCCCGGCGGCGCGCTGCAGCATCAGCGGCAGCTGACCGGTCTGCTCACCCAGACGGGCAAACATGGACAGCAGTCCCGGAAAGCGCTTCTTTTGCGCCAGCGCTGAAGCCAGCGGAGCGCCTTCGCGCACCTGCACCAGGGCATCCAGCGCGTCGGCGCGCATGGCCCGGTTGTTCAGGGTTTCGGCGGCCGCCTGCAGGGCTTTCAAAATGGGCACGCCAGCGCCGGCCAGCATGGCCAGGGTGCTGGCAAAGCGCGCCGCGTTGTAGCCACGCGCCAGCCGGCCCACCATGGGCAGGCGCAGAAAGAAGGCGTCGAATCTGGAACGAAATTCGTCCCTAGCGTAAGCCAGGCGAGCGAAGATCGCTCCAATAACAATAGCAATCAACATCCAAAGGCCGTAGTTGCGCACCACGCTGCTGATACCCAGCATGGCTACGGTCAAAAAGGGCAGGGCGCGTCGCGAGCCGGCAAACACGCCAGCCACCTGCGGCACCACGTAACTGACCAGAAAGATCACGATGGCAATGGCGACCACCGTGACGATGGCGGGGTAGAGCGCAGCGCCCACCAGCTTGGCCTTGAGCGCCTGGCGCTCCTCCAGGTCGTCGGCCAGGCGCTCCAGCACCAGGCCGAGCTTGCCACTGTGCTCGCCCGCGCCCACTACCGCGCAGTAAATGTCGGAAAACTCGCGTGGGTGCTGGGCCAGCGCGCTGGCAAACGAAGCGCCGGCGTTGACTTCGGCGCGCAGCACGGCGACCAGGTGGCGCTGGCGCTCGTCCTCGGCTTCGTCGGAAAGGGCGGTCAGCGCGCGCTCCAGCGTCAGTCCCGAGGAGACCAGTCCGGCCACCTGGCGCGTCCAGATCGCCAGCGCCGTGCTGCCCAGCACCGGCCGCTGCAGCCAGTGCGGCGCGCTGCCCGCGCCGTCTGCTGCGCCTGATGGCGCGGCGGGTGAGACGGCTAGCGGAACCAGTGCTTGCGCCCGCAGCTGGCTGCGTGCGGCCTTGGCGTTGTCGGCTTCGAGCATGCCGGTGCGCATCTGGCCCTGGGCGTCAAGCGCTTCAAAGGCAAAGGCAGGCATGGGCAACAGGAGAAATCGGCATGGGCCGCAATGGTAGCCGCTGCGCACTGGCCCGCGTCAGCCATGCAGTCCACAATGGAGCGCAGGCCTTGGCGTGTGGACCGGGGCAGCAAGGAGTTTGCATCATGAAAGACAAGGTCGCATTGATCACCGGCGGTTCCTCGGGCATCGGCCGTGCCGTGGCCCTGGCGTGGGCGCGTGAGGGCGCGCGCGTAGTCGTCTCCGACACCGACCAGGCAGGCGGGGAGCAGACCGTCGCCCAGGTGCGCGAAGCCGGTGGCGAGGCGGTGTTCCTGGCTGCCGACGTGAGCAAGCCCGAGGACTGCGAAGCGCTGGTGCGCCACGCCGTGGAAACGTTCGGGCGGCTTGACGTGGCCTGCAACAACGCAGGCATTGGCGGACCGCAGGCGCCTACGGCCGACTACCCACTGGACGGTTGGGCGCAGGTGATTGGCGTCAACCTCTCGGGCGTGTTCTATGGCATGAAGTACCAACTCCCGGCCATGCTCAAGAATGGCGGCGGCTCCATCGTCAACATGGCGTCCATCCTGGGCGCAGTAGGTTTTGCCGGAGCGCCGGCCTACACGGCGGCCAAGCACGGCGTGCTGGGGCTGACCCAGGCGTCGGCGCTCGAATACAGCGCCCAGGGCGTGCGCATCAATGCCGTCGGACCCGGCTTCATTCACACACCCATGATCAGCGCCTTGGAAGAGGACAAAGCAATCAATGACATGCTGGTCGCCGCCCATCCCATCGGCCGCCTGGGCCGCGCCGAGGAGGTGGCCGAACTGGTGCTGTGGCTCTCGAGCGACAAAGCCTCGTTCGTGACCGGCGCCTACTACCCGGTGGACGGGGGTTACCTCGCGCGCTGAAATTTTGGTTAAATTGGCAGCTAGCGCTCATCATAAAAGCGCTGGTAGCTATGATTACGATAGCGTATGTGTGTCTTTTGCCTGCAGTTGTGCATGGGCGGCTGCCGCGATGTCTAGCGAGCGCAGGCGCAGTGCAGGGTCGTAGACATCGCAGACCAGCATCAGCTCGTCGGCTTGGGTGGCCTGCAGCAGCGCCGCAAACCCCTTGCGCACCGTGTCGGGCCCGCCGATCACCGCCGCCGCCAGAAAATCCTGGATGGCGGCGCGTTCCTGCGGCGACAGCCGCTCGGCCAGTCCGTGAACCGGCGCGGCCAGTTTGCGCCGCTCGCCTTTGAGGATGCCGAGCACCCGCTCGAAGGTGCTGCTCGCGAGAAACTGCGCCTCCTCGTCGGTGGGCGCAGCGATCAGCGGCACGCCGATCACCACATAGGGCTTGGACCACTCGGCCGAGGGTTTGAACAGTTCTCGATACAAACCAATCGCCTGAAGCAGCAGGCGCGGCGCAAAGTGCGAAGCAAAGGCATAGGGCAGACCGCGTTCGGCCGCCAACTGAGCAGAAAACAAACTGGAGCCCAGCAGCCAGATGGGCACCTCGGTGCCGGCGCCGGGCGTGGCAATCAGGCGCTGGCCCGGCTGCGCGGGCGCCAGCAGGCGCTGCAGCTCGGCCACGTCGCGCGGGAAGTCCTGCTCGGTTTCCTGCCGGTCGCGGCGCAGCGCGCGCATGGTGAGCGGGTCGGTGCCGGGGGCGCGGCCCAGGCCCAGGTCGATCCGGCCGGGAAACAACTCGGCCAGCGTACCAAAGGCTTCGGCCACGACCAGCGGCGCATGGTTGGGCAACATGACACCGCCTGAGCCGATGCGCATGCGCTCGGTCCCGGCAGCGATGTGACCCACCAGCACGGCCGTCGCCGAGCTCGCAATGCCCTCCATATTGTGGTGCTCGGCCAGCCAGTAGCGGGCAAAGCCCAGAGACTCGGCGTGCCGGGCGGTGGCAAGGGCAATGGCGAGCGCGTCGCGGACGCTGCCGCCTTCGCGGACGGCCACGAGATCGAGCATGGAAAGAGCGGCGAATTTCGTCATGCCTGCATTCTGGCGCCTGAGGCTGAAGGCCCTTGTCCGCACTGCGTCAGCGGTTTGTATCAAAATGCTGCGAAAGTCCCTTCTTTCGTTCGTGCGCCTGTGCGCCCAGCCCTGAGGTTTGCCATGGGATTTTTCAGCAAGATATTCAAGTTGCGCGAGCAAAACCCCGACAGCCAGGAAACCACCTGGGCGTTCGAGGACAACGCGAGCGAGCTGGTGCTCGACGCGGACTATGCACGCACCCTGTCCTCCGAATTTGATATCGACGCGGCCATCGTCTCGCATGAAGAATGGAAGCATCGGCTGCGTCAGCAGCTCAGCGGAGAGATCGATACACCCATCGACCTGGAGCGCCTGCGAGACCCCAGGGCCTGTCCTCTGGGCCAATGGCTCTATGGCCGTGGGCGCGAATTGCTGGGCAAATACCCGGCATTCGAGATTTTGTTGGCGCGCCACGCCTACTTTCACACCCAGGCTGCAGAGGTGGTCGAACTCAGCCGAGCGGGCGAATACGACCGCGCCCTGCATGTCTTTCACGGCGGCTACCGCCACGCGTCCAACCAGGTGGTCTTGCTGCTCAAGGAATTGAAGCGCAGTCTGGGGCGGTAAAACCACGTGAAAGCGGGCACGGTTCTGGGACACGTGCTGGCCGTGTGTACGGGCCAGGCGGTTCCTTATGCACGCGGCTCGATCAGTGGCATCGCCAAGCAGGCCCGCAGCGGCCCGGTTTTTTGCGGCGTTCTGGGGTTGGCCGGTGACGCGCAGGGCGATTTGCGCGTGCATGGTGGCCCCGACAAGGCGGTGCACCACTACGCCAGTGAACATTACGCCGCATGGCGCCAGGAACTGGGTGCGAGCGCCGTGCTGGATGCGCCTGCCGCCTTTGGCGAAAACCTGCACAGCGTTGGCCTGACCGAGAGCGATGTGTGTCTGGGCGATCAAGTGCGTGTCGGCGAGGCGCTTCTGGAAGTCTCCCAAGCGCGCCAACCCTGCTGGAAGCTCAATGAGCGCTTCGGCCGTACCGACATGGCCAGGCAGTTGCAAAACACGCGCCGTACCGGCTGGTATTCCCGGGTGCTGGAAGAAGGTGTCTTGTGGGCCGGCGCCGAGCTGGTGCTGCAGGCGCGTCCCCACCCGCAGTGGTCGATGGCGCGCCTGCTCGATGTGCTCTACCGCCCCAGCCTGGATGCCGCCGAACTGCGCGCCGCTCTGGCCTTGCCGCTGCCGCCGAACTGGGAACGCCTGATTGCGCGCCGACTCGACAGCGGCGCAGTGGAAAGCTGGGCCTCGCGGCTGGAAGGCCCTGCCGCTTAGGGTGAGTTTTTCACCTTGGCGTGCTCGCGCAGCCAGGCGGCAAAGGCCTCTTCGCTGAGTTCACCTGAGGCGACGGCGAGCATGGTGAGCGTGGCTTGCGCTTGTGAAGCGGTCAGACGAAAGCCGTTAAGGTACAGAAACAAGCCAACGGCCAGAAAAGCCGCGCGCTTGTTGCCGTCCACGAAAGCGTGGTTCTTTGCGAGGCCCACGCCGTAGCTGGCGGCCAGTGCAGCATGATCTGGCGACTCGTACGCAGCAGGATTCTTGGGCCGTGCCAGCGCCGATTCAAGCAAGCCTTCATCGCGCAAACCTGGGCTGCCGCCGTGCTCGGCCAAGCTTTCGTCATGCAACAGCCCGAGAGCCCGTTGGCTGACCCAGCGCCAATTCATTTCGCAAGCTGATGAAAGGTGTCGCGGTAGTCGCGCATGAACTCGCGACCGGCCTGAATTTCTTCTTCCAGTGCCGGATCGTAGGGCGTGAGCACGTAGCCGTCCGGCGTTTCGGTGAGAAAAATGCTCTCTCCCTTGGACAGTTTGAGACGGGCCAAGGCTTCCTTAGGCAGGATCACGCCAATCGAGTTGCCGATTTGTGTCAATTTCAGCATGTGCATAGAGTGACCTCGAAGTTATAACGTATGTTATATATCGCGCAAAACCGCCCGTCAACTCTATCTATCTACCGAGTGCGTCCCTCCCTCAATCCCGCGTCACCCGCAGCACTTCCTCCCGGCTGGTGATGCCCGACGCAATCAGGCGCTCACCGTCTTCGCGCATCAGTTGCATGCCGCCGGCCAGAGCCGCAGCGCGGACGTCAGCCTCCGAGGCGCGGTTGTGGATTTGCGCGCGCAGCGCGTCGTTGGTGACGAGCAGCTCGAACAAGCCCGTGCGTCCGCTGTAGCCCGTCTGGCCGCAGGCCTCGCACCCCTGGCCGTGGCACGCGGTGCAGGTCTTGCGCACCAGGCGCTGCGCCAGCACGCCGAGCAGCGAACTCGCCAGCAAAAAGGGCTCCACTCCCATGTCGGTCAGGCGGTTGACGGCGCTGGCGGCGTCGTTGGTGTGCAGC
This sequence comes from Burkholderiaceae bacterium, assembly GCA_023954035.1. Classification (GTDB taxonomy): domain Bacteria; phylum Pseudomonadota; class Gammaproteobacteria; order Burkholderiales; family Burkholderiaceae_C; genus Simplicispira. Next base: position 26,751 of record JAMLIT010000003.1, read on the forward strand.
GTGGCCAGCACCAGGTGGCCGGTCAGGCTGGCCTGGATGGCGATCTGCGCGGTCTCGAAATCGCGGATCTCGCCGATCATGATCACGTCCGGGTCCTGGCGCAGGATGGCGCGCAGGGCCTTGGCGAAGGTCAGGTCGATCTTGGCGTTGACCTGGGTCTGGCCAACACCGGCCAGCTCGTACTCGATCGGGTCTTCCACCGTCATGATGTTGGCCTGTGCCGCGTCCAGCCGGCCCAGCGCTGCGTACAGCGTGGTGGTTTTGCCCGAGCCCGTCGGGCCGGTGACGAGCACGATGCCGTGCGGCTGCCGAATCAGACCCTCGAAGCGTGCAAGCGTAGGGCCCTGCATCCCGACGGCTTCGAGTGTGAGGCGGTTTTCGCTTTTGTCGAGCAGGCGCAGTACGGCGCGCTCACCATGCGCGCTGGGCAGGGTGGAGACGCGCACGTCGATGGCGCGCGTCCCCAGACGCAGGCTGATGCGGCCGTCCTGCGGCAGGCGCTTTTCTGAAATATCCAGGTCCGCCATGATCTTCAGGCGGCTGATCAATGCCGCGTGCAGCGCGCGGTTGGGCTGCACCACTTCGCGCAAGGTGCCGTCCACGCGAAAGCGCACGCTGGAGTGGCGCTCGTAGGGCTCAATGTGGATGTCGCTGGCGCCGTCGCGCGCTGCCTGCGTGAGCAGGGCGTTGAGCATGCGGATGATGGGTGCGTCGTCGGCGGCCTCCAGCAAGTCTTCGACGGCGGGCAGCTCCTGCATCATGCGCGAGAGGTCGGCATCGCTTTCCACCTCGCTGACGACGGTGGCGGCACTCGATTCGCGCTGCGAATAGGCGGCGCTGATGCGCTGCGCCAGGGATGCAGCGTCCAACGGCTGCAATTGCCGCACCGGGTGTTTGCGCAGCACTTCGCTCAGTGCCTTGGTGTCCGGTGCGGGGCCGTGCCAGAGCACGAGCCGCTGGCCATCGTCCTCCAGCAGCAGCTGCGCGCCGCGGGCAAACGCGTAGGGCAGCGGGTAAGCCATCAGTCGCCTGCCGGAAACACCGGCTGTGTCACGATGTTGCTGCGGGTGCCTGCAGGACCGGGCGGCAGGGGCGGCAGGATCGGCGCCGAAGAGACGGGGCGCAGCAGCACGTTGGGTTCGGGTTGGCTGACCTGCTGCAAGGCGCGAATGGCCTCATAGCGGTCCAGCATGAGCGATTCACTGGTGGCAGCGTCGCGCACCACCGTGGGACGCAGGAAAATCATCAGATTGGTCTTGCGGCGCGAGCGATTTTCGCTGCGAAACAGGTTTCCAAGGACGGGAATGTCGCCCAGCATGGGCACCTTGTCTTCTCCTGAGCCGTAAGAATCTTCCAACAAGCCGCCGATGACGATGATGCTTCCGTCGTCCACCACCACGTTTGACTCCACGGCCCGCTTGCTCGTCGTCGGGCCATTGACGTCCTTGAGCGTGCTGGCTTCAATTTTCGAGACTTCCTGATAGATCGACATCTTGACCGAGCCGCTTTCGCTGATTTGCGGCCGAACGCGCAGCATCAGGCCGACGTCTTTGCGCTCGACCGTGGTGAAGGGGTTGACAGCGCCGCCATTGCCCCCCGTGTTGGCGTAGGAGCCCGTCGGGAAGGGAACATTGTTGCCAATGACGATGCGGGCTTCTTCGTTGTCCAGCGTCATGAGGTTGGGTGTGGAAAGCACATTGGCGTCGCCGCTGTTTTGCAGGAAATTGGCCAGCGCGCCCAGGTAGTACTGGCCATTGATGCGCGGCGCCAGGGCCAGGTTCAGGCCCTGGCCCAATGTGCCCAAGGCAGTGGCTGCGGTCGCCGTGGAGCCGCTGGCCAGCGCGGCCGTGATGTTCACGATGTTGGCACCCGACTGGGCTGAGTTGGTGCCGATCACACCGATGGTGCCGTCGCCCTGCTTGCCCAGGATGCCCTGCCACTGGATGCCGAACTCGGCCAGTTTGCTGGCCGTGACTTCAACGATCAGGCTCTCGACCAGGACCTGCGCACGTCGGCCGTCGAGCTGGTCGATCACGGTTCGCAGTTGGCGGTACTGCGGCTCGGGCGCCGTGATGATGAGCGAGTTGGTGGCCGGATCGGCCTGGATCTGCCCGCCGGTCGACGGCTCCGTGCTGCTGGCGCTGCCCAGATTGCCGCCACCCGAGCTCAGGCCGCCGCCGCTGCTGCCCGCCATGCCCATGCTGCTGGTGGCCGCGCTGTTGGAGCTGGCGTTGCCAGTGCTCAGGCCGCTGGGGCTGCTCGTCGTGCCTCCCCGGCCGCCACCGCTGGTGCCGGCGCTGGAACTGCCCCCCGCCGCCATGGCAGCGCGCAGCGTCGTGGCGAGTTTGGTGGCGTCGGCATTCTTCAGATAGACCACATGGATGTTTCCGTTGGCGGCGCCGCTGCCTGGCGCCGGGGCCTGGTCCAGCTTTTGCACCAGCGCGCGCACCTGGGCCAGGCGCGCCGGGTTGGCGGCGCGCAGAATCAGCGCGTTGCTGCTGGGGTCGGCCAGCAGCGTGGTCTTGAAAGAGCTGTCCGTCTGGCCCTGCGTGGCGCCGGGCGTGGCTGGTGTGGCGGAGGAAGTCCCCCCCTCGATCAGGCGCGCCACCAGGGGCGCGAGGTCGGTGGCGATGGCGTTCTTTAGGGGAATCACTTCCACGTCGCTGGCATTGGACATGTCCATCGCGGCGACGATCCGGCCCAGGCGAGCCAGGTTGTCCGCGTAATCGGTGATCACCAGCGAGTTGTTGCCGGGGTTCACGTTGATGGTGTTGTTCGGGCTGATGAGCGGCCGCAGTACCGGCACCAGGTTGGCCGCGTTCTCGAAATTGAGCTTGAAGATCTGCGTGACGATCTGCCCGCCCCCTGCAGTCGCCGGCGCGCCGCCCTGCCACACGCGCACGCTGCTGCCCTGGAGCTTGCCCTCGGCCTCCGGCACTACCTTGTACAGCCCGCTGGTCTCCACCACGGTGTAGCCCTGCAGGCGCAGCGCCGCCAGGAACTGCTCGAAGGCGGCCGCCGGTGTCACTGCCCGCTCGGTGATCAAATTGAGCTGGCCTTTGACGCGCGGGTCCACCACCACGTTGCGCCCGGTGATGGTGGCCATGGTGCGCGCCACGGCTTCGATGTCGGCGTTGGCGAAGTTCAGCGTCACCGGCTCGCCTGGGCGCACGCTTTGCGGGTTGGGCGTGGCCGTATTTTGAGCATAAATTTGGCCTCCAGCGCTTATCAGTAAAGCGAAAGCAGCTATTGAAATAATAGTGCGATGCAGATGGTGCGGAGTGAGGCTGGACATAAGTTTTGCGGTGTTAGCCGAGCGAGATGAGTGAGCGTGCGCCCACGCGGCGCCCGATGATGTTGAGCAGGTTCGAGAGCGCCGGCTCGCGCCCTGGCGCAGCCTGCGCCTCGCCGGCAAAGCGCAGGCGCTGGCCCACCCATTGCCCGCTGCCCGAGAGCTGCAGCGCACCCGCCAGGGTCGAGAGCTGCAGTGTCGGCGCTTCGCCGCCAGCCAGCGCCAGCCGGTAGCTTCCCATGGGCCGCAAGGTGGACAGGCGCGAGGAGACGTCCAGGGCGTCGAGCTGGGCCGATCCCCGCAGCAGCACGCGGCCGCGCACCGATTCGATCATCAGGCCTTGTGTCTGCAAGGCCAGCTGGCCCTGCAGTTGCAGCGTGTTCCAGGGCGTTCCCAGGCCGGTCAGCACGGCGGCCGGCCAACGGCTTTGGCTGTCGGCCAAGGCCAGACGCAGCCCCCCCCAGCGCGGCTGCATTTGCAGCTGCAGGGGCACTTGCGTGCAGCAGTCGGCTGAAATATGGGCTTGTAGCCCGCTCCCATTCGGACGCAAGCGCCAGTGCACACGCCCCGGCAAAGCGGTCGCGCTTTGGCTCTCGCTCCCGCCTGCCAACACCAGCTGGGCCGAACCGTTCCAGACGCTGCCGCGCGCAGCAACCAGTTGCAGCTGCGCGCCGCTGGCGCGCTCCACGCCCGCAGCCATCCAGTGCGCGGGCAGGGCTGCGAGCAACGCGCCGCCACCGCCCAGCAGCGCACCGGCCAGCGCCCAGCCCCAGGGAGCGTGCGGCGCGGTGTCCAGCGCGCTGCGGCGCCGCGATGCGCTGGGCGCACGCGGGCTTGGTCGGGAAAAGGGGGTGGGGACCATGCCAAGACGCGTGCGGATCTATCGCGAGGGCAGGGCAAAAACGATGGCACCATCCCAGCGCGCTTCGCCTGCAGGGGTCGGTTTTTGGGGTGCTGCGCTGGCGGCGGGCTGGGCCTGCGGCTTGGCACTGCTGCGCGTCAGGTGGGCTTCTACCGGCACGCTGCGTGCATTGCCGCGCACCTGGGCCAGCCAGGGAGGGATGGCCGCAGCGGGCACGCCCTGCAGGCCGACGGTGGCGCGTTCGCCCATCAAACTGACGCGCGCGCCGGACCCCAATGCCGCTGCCGCGCTTTGCAGTGCCCGCTGGGCCTCGGCCTGGCTGGGGCGGGTGCTGGCGTCGGCCTGCAGCAGGCGGGCCTCGGCCGCCAGCGCCTGCATGCGCTCGAGCTGCGCGTCCAGCGCGGCATGGCGCGCGGGCGCCTCGCGCAGGGTGCGCAGGGCGGGTGCGAGCAGCAGCCACCACGCCAGTGCGGCGGCCACCAGCAGCGCAGCGGCGAGCACCAGGCGGCGTTCGCGCGGGGCCATGGCGTCCCAGCGGGTGCGCCAGACTGGAGGGGTGGTAGGGGGGGCGCTGGGCGTGCTCATGGTCGGCCTTCCAGGCGCAGCCACAGACTGTCGTTCTCGCGGCTCAAGTGGTAGGCCTGGGCCTGCAGCGCATTGCCTGCCGCTGCCTGGACATCGCCCGAGAGCGTCAGGCCCCGCAGTTGCAAGGCGCCGGGGCTGTAGTCGATGGCGCTGGGGCTGCCTTGCAAGGCCAACGCACTGCCCGCAGCCGCCAGCATGGGTTCCAGATCGGCCGCAGCCAGGGCTCCGCTGGCCTGGCGCAGCAGCGCCAGTTCGCGCTCCATTTGCAGCGGCGCATCCACCACCACCTTGACTTGGGGGAAGGCCGTGGTCAGCGTGCTTTGCACAGCCGCCTGCTTGGTGGCCAGCGCCGAGCGCTCCTGCCAGGCCCAGGCGTTCAAACCGACGACTTGCGCCAGAACCAGCACCGCGCCCGCCCAGCGCGCCGCGCGCCACTGAGGCGCCTGCAGCAGTGCGCCCAGCAGACCGCCCGCTTTGCGCATGGCACGGGTGCGGCCGGAACTGGCCAGGTCGAACTGCGCCAGGTCCCAGCGGCTGCGTGCGGCCTGCAGGGCGCGTTCGCTGGCGGAGACGAGCGCCACAGGGCGGCCCAGGGCCTGTTCGGCCAGGCTGGCGACGGCGCTCTCGGTGCTAGCGGCAATCGGTTCGTCGTCCTTCGCTTGCGCGGGCAGCAGCGCCAGTGCAGCGGGCGAGAGCGGCAGCACGGCGACGGCGCCTTCGGGCGGCAAGCCGCTGGCCAGCAGCAGCGGCGCCTCGGGTGTGCCGGCGCAGTGCAGGACGGTGGCGCTTGCGCCGGGGGCCATCTCGGGCACCACGCGCGCCACCGGGCGGCCTGCCGTCTCCAGGGCCTGCAGCGCGCCGCGCAGCCAGGCGCGGTCGCAGACCGCCACCCAGGCGCTTGCACCGGCCGCTGCGTCAGGCGCCAGTGCAAAGTGCAGGCGTGCGGGCTCGTCCAGCAAATGGTCTTCCAGCAGGCCTTCGAGCACGGCGCGCATGCGCGGGCTGTTCAAGGCCACGCCGGGGGGCAGCTGCACGCGCTGCCACGACAGCGCCTGCGCCGGCACCAGCGCCACCAGTTCGCCTGCCGCCCGGCCGGTGGCGGGCAGCAGCGCGGCCGTGGCGCGGCCGTGGCGGGTGGGCTGGTGGCCGTCCTGGCTCAGCGTGAAGCTGTATTCAGGAGCCCCCGCACCGCTGGCCAGAGGAAGGGTGAGGACAAGAATGCTCATGGGCGAATTTCGCGGGCCATTGTAGGGGTGCGCTCAGCGGGGCGCGGCGGGCGCCAGGTCTGCCACGCGGGTGCGCCAGAGGGTGCTGACCTGGGTGCCGATGCGGTGCACCAGCGAGCGCTCCTTCACGGCGGCGTCGCCCAGGCGCAGTCGACCTTGTACTTCAAAATAGTTGCTGCCCACGCTGACTTCGGTGGGAGACAGCGGGGACTCCATACGCAGAAGGGCACGCACGTCGTCGAGCGAGCGAAAAGGCCGCGTCTCGCGGGCCGTGGCCAGCGCCTGCGCCCCGGCGCGGTCCAGCCCATCCATGGCCGCCTGCAGCACTTCGGGGCTGGCGGTATTGAGGTTGACCGGGGTGCGCTCGGGCAATACGGTGACATAGGGCGCCAGCAGCACCGTATTCGCCACCGACAGCCCCAGCCATGGCAATTGCTCGATCTGCTGGGGCATGAGGGGGGCGTCGTCGCCCTGCGCTGCCTCGGGGGCCGTCGCGCGAATTAGCGCCTGCTCCAGCGTCTCCAACTGGGTTGCTGGCAGGCCGAGCTGCGAAAACAGCCGGGCAAACTGGGCGTGCGTTGCAGGTTGAACGGCTCCGCTGACCACCAGGCTGCCCACGTTCAGGCGCGATTGCAGGTCGATGATCCGGCCCGACAAAAACGCATCCTGGGTGTCGGTGCTGGCATCGTTCTGTGCGGCGCCGTCCTGCGCGGCGAGAAAAGTGGACAAGCGGGCTTCTTCCAGCGGCACCGCCCAGGGCTCGGCCAGGTGGTCGCCACCGCCGGCGCGCGCATCCTCGTGCAGGATCAGGCGGGACCAATCCAGGGCCCCGATCAGAATCCAGGCCGACTGCACGCGCGCACGCTCGGCCGTCTCGATCTCGATACTGCGCCACTGCTGCCACATGGCGGCCGCAGCAAAGGTGGCCACCAGGGTGACGGTGAGCATGGCGGCGAGCAGCGCGGCGCCGCGCGTGCGCCCCGGTGTAAAAGAGGGTTTCATGATTTTCCGCCCCCATTCAGCGGGTTGACCCAGTCGCGCGTCAGGCGCCCGGCCAGGGCCTCGTTGGGGCCCAAATCAAGTTGCAGGCGAATGCCCTCGGGCACCAAGGCCTGCGCCTTGGCGGCCGGGCTCGCCTGGCCCACGTTTTGGGCTGTGGGCGTACCGCTGCTCGACAGCGGGTTGCTCCAGGCATTCCCGCGGAAATAGAAAATTTGCCAATCCATCAACGGCACCAGCACCACTTCGCCCTTGCGCTCGGCGTCGCCCGCGCTGCGCGCCCACACGGTAGCCTGGTCCCAGGCGCGTTGCCAGTCGCCGCGCGTCGTCACGGGCGCCGACTGCCAGCGCAGCCACTGGGTGGTACCGGCCACCTCGCGCTGGCTCCAGGCCACCACCAGCGCCCCCGCATCGCCCCCTGCGCTGCTGCGCCGGGTAATGCGCAGCGCCTGGCCATCCCAATCGATCGGTGTGGTGTTGGGCAGGGCCAGCAGCGCATCCAGATCCGCGCCCCACTGGCCGAGCGCGGCCTGCAGCGTGAGCAGGGCGTCGCCCCGCGCCTTGGTCTGCTGCTGGGCGCGCACCATGCCGTCGATGCCGCGCCAGCTCATCAGGGCCATCAAGCCCAGCAGGGCGATGGCGATCAGCAGCTCGATCAGCGTGAAGCCGCGCGCAGAACGGGGGCTGCGCCTGCTCAACGCCGCCCCACGATGGTCGAGAGCCGCAGTACCGGTCCGCTCTGGCTGCGCACCTGGGCGTCGACACGGCGAAAACTCGGGTTCGGCGTGGGCCGCACCGAGAGCGTCAGATCAAAGCGTTCGCTGGCCTGCTCGCAGCCTTGCACGCTGTCACCAATGGAGGGCATCTGGCGCGACAGGCGCACCGCCACCAGCGCGTTTTCAGCGCACACATGGGCCAGCATGACTTCGGACTGGCGCTCGGCGTTGCGCACCAGCGCGCCCGTGGCCTGGCTGCCCGCCAGCAGCGCAATCGCCACGATGCCCAGCGCCACCAGCACCTCGATCAGCGTAAAGCCCCGCGCCGCAGGAAGGCGATAGTGCTTCATGGCGCGCCCAGCACGGCAAAAGGCCGCAGGCCATCGGTGCTCACCTGCAGGCGGCGCTCCGGGTGGCTGGCCTGGCTCAGCACCACGGTTTGCGGCGCAATCAACGGTTCTGGCCCCAGCAGCACCGGGGCCAGAACGAAAGCGCGCGTATTGGCGTCCAGCCACTGCGTGGGCAGTCCGCTGCTGGCCGGCAGACCGTCAAAGCGAAACCCGCCTTGCACCAGGCGCCAGCGCACCGGCACCCCGGCCGCCCGCGACTTGGCCCGCGCGCCTTCGAGCAGCGCCGCCAGGCGCTCGGCCTCGCGCTCCAATTGGGTTTCGGACGGATCGCGCAGCACCAGCGACACCCCGGCAGTGGCCAGGGCCATGATGCTGATGACGAGCAACAGCTCCAGCAGCGTAAAACCGTTCTGCTTTCTACTGCCAGCTGCCAATGTCCGCATCCTTGCCTTCGCCTCCCGATTGGCCGTCGGCGCCAAAGGACATCACATCCACTTCGCCTTTGATGCCTGGGCTCAAGTACTGGTAAGGCCGCCCCCAGGGATCGTTGGGGAGCTTTTCCAGGTACGGCTTCCAGTTGATGGGCGGCGGGCCGGAACTGGGCCGCGCCACCAGCGCCTGCAGGCCCTGCTCGGATGTCGGGTAGCGCTGGTTGTCCAGGCGGTAGAGCTTGAGCGCCTGCATCAGGTTGGTCACGTCGGTGCGCGCCGCCGTGGTGCGGGCATCGTCGGCGCGGTCGAGCACGTTGGGGACGATCAAGGCGGCCAGCACGCCGATGATCACCAGCACCACCATCAGCTCGATCAAGGTGAAACCGGCAGCCAGGCGCCGGCGTGCGGTTCGGGCAAGGTTGAGGGCGAGGGTCATGGATGTTGGGGCGGGGCGCAAGCGGCGCCGGGTTGCGTGGTGCGCTGAATGATAATCGTGCGATGAGCCGCCTCACCTCCAGCCCCTGGCCCGTGCGCCTCGCCACGCTTGCGCTGTGGGCGCTGGCGGCCGCCAGTGCGGTGTTCTGGGGTTTGCGCCTGAGCACACCGGCGTCCCTGCCAGCCGCCCCTGCCAGCCCCGCTGCTGTCGCCGCGCCGGATGTGCAGGCGATGGCCCGGCTGCTGGGTGTGCAGCCCAGTGCCGCAATGGCTTCGGCGCAGCCCGCCGCAGGCAGCCGCTACGCCCTGGTGGGCCTGCTTGCGGGCCAGGATGGTGCCAGTGGCGCCGCCTTGATCGCCGTGGCCGGCCAGCCCGCCAAGCCGTTTCGTGTGGGCAGCGCGGTGGATGGAGATCTGGTGCTGCAGAGCCTGGATGCGCATGCAGCCAAGCTGGGCCCTGCAGGTGCGCAAGCGACACTGACGCTGTCGGTGTCTGCTGGCCACTGAAGCTGACAGTGCAGCAATCTGGTGAGGGTTCGGTCCACCCGTCATGGCTTCAGAAACGTGGCGGATTTTGGAATAGAGACATCGGTGCCGGGCAGGGAAGGAAAAAACCGTTCAGAGCTTTAACTGCGTCATCGAGGCTCTAGGTTCTACTTTTTGACTCCATTTTTAGTATTTCTATGCAAGAAAAAGAAAAATCGACGAAGCTTAGTTTTTCTTCCTACGGGGCAAAAATATCCTATGGCATGCCGTCGATCCGTATGCCGGAGATGAAGGTAAAATCAGCTCAACAAAAGCCCTTGCCAAAAATATCTGAAATAAAAGCGGAATTAATTGACCCTGAAATCGAATCAAATCCAGAGGTTTGGTTTGAGGCTGGTAATTCTAATATCGCGAATAAAAAATACAAGGAGAGCATTGAATGTTACACGCGGGCCATCGCTCTGAAGTCGGATCATTTATTTTCTATTTATAATCGCGCTGGTGCGTTTCTCGCGCTTGGAAATTTGGAAAGTGCATTGAGAGACTATCAACTGTCTGAAAAAATAGATCCGAACTTGTTTTTGGCAAAGTACAACGCCGGTGCTGTTTTGCAAAAAATGGGGTTGAAGAAGGAGGCGCTGGAATGCTTCTTGCGTGTGCTGATGATTCAGCCTAGTCATGTCGAATCGCTTTACAATGCCGGCTGCATTCTTCTCGAAGAAAAAAAATACAAGCAGTCGCTTGAATACTTTGATCGCGCACTGCGGGTAAATAATTCAATAGCCGAAATACACAATAATCGCGCTACAGCGCTGCAAAAGTTGGGTGATAAATTCAATGCCTTGAAAGGATATCAGTACGCGCTGTCGATCAATCCAAAAATGGCAGACGCGAACTGTAACTATGGAATATTGCTTGCCGATTTCAATCGGCATGAAGAGGCGGCCAATAGTTTAAAGATGGGGATAAGTCTGGGTGCGTCTTCTGCGTCGGCGTGGCATGTATTGGGCATGAGTCAAAGCGAACTTGGAAAAAAGAAAGAGGCCCTCGCTTCGTTGCAGAAGGCGATGACATTAGATTCAGATGAGGCGGGCCTGCTCTCAGATATGCTTCACATGAAGATGAAGCTCTGTGATTGGGAAGGGTTGGGCGAGTTACGAAAAAGGGTCATTGAACAAGTCGATTCCGGATTGGTTCCGGTAAATCCGTTTTCTTTTATTACAAGTTTTGATGATCTTTTGAGACAGCGCAAGGCTGCTGAAAAGTACGTCAAGGAATTGTTTGGATCGCAAAATTCTTCAGTTGCGAAGCCGCTGAAGAAGAGCGGGGGAAAAATTCGAATAGGATATTATTCTTCTGATTTTCAGGAGCATGCCACGATGCATCTTATTGTCGAAATGCTTCTGGCGCATTCTCATGATGATTTCGAATGGTTTGCGTTCAATCTGGGCGATAAGGAAGAGGGAGTGATGCGTGCTCGTGTTCAGCGAGCAATGGACCATTTTATTGACGTTCAAGATTGGTCTGATGAGCAGATTGCACAGAAATCAAGAGAATTAAATATCGATATTGCTGTAGATCTCAAGGGATTTACTGGAAACTCGCGCTTTGGGATATTTTATCGGCGTTGCGCGCCAATTCAGGTCGCTTATATAGGGTATCCAGGCACCTGTGGGGCTTCTTGCATCGACTACATCATTGCCGATAGGATTGTAATTCCGGAAAAGTATGCATGTGGGTATACTGAGAATGTGATTCGAATGCCCGGCTGCTATCAGGCCAACAATTCAAAGCGGAAAACTTCTGCTATGGAGTTGACGCGGGAAGATGTTGGTTTGCCGCGTGACAGCTTTGTTTATTGTAGTTTTAATGGGAATTATAAAATAACCCCGGAACAATTTGATCGATGGATGGAAATTTTATCCGAGGTTAAAAATAGTGTCTTGTGGGTTTATGTTGATAGCGATATTGCGCAAGAAAATCTTATTCAGGCGGCATTGGCTAGGGGAGTTGATTCGAGGAGGTTGGTGTTTGCTAAGCCTATGAAAAATGAGGAGCATTTGGCTCGCTATAAGTTGGCGGATCTTTTTTTGGATACCTACCCATGCAATGCGCATACCACTGCCAGTGATGCTTTGTGGGCAGGAGTTCCTGTGTTGACCCATGCTGGGCAGTCGTTTGCCAGCCGGGTGGCGGCAAGCCTGCTCTCCGCTCTGGATATGCCCGATCTTATTACGCATTCGCCTGGAGAATATGTGGCTAGAGCGGTAGAAATAGGTGGTAGTCGTGCTCGCTTAAATGATCTAAAAGATAGATTGGGATATAACAGGAAAAATGCCGATTTATTTGATGGAAAATTGTTTGCAGAAAATTTGGAGATGGCTTTTCGAGTCGTATATGAGAGATATTTGAATGGATTGGAGCCGACTGCGCTGAATATGGCTGAATAAAGTCCCTGATTCATTTCCCTGTTACCACTGGATAATATTTCGGTTTAATCAATTTTTTTGCATGTAATTTTGGCGGGTCACTTCCCACGGACGCTGCTTATGTATACTGTACGTTTGTACAGTAAACTCGCTCCCTTGTGTCGGCCCTCCCACTTTGGTCCGAAGACGCACTGTCTCCGCCGGACCGTTCTCCCCCCATCGCCTCTGGCTTCGACCGGCGGGTGCTGCCCACGCGCGTTTCCGAAGCGCTGTGGCGGGGTTCGGAGATGGGTGGCATGGATGCGCCTGCTGTGGCCACCGGGTTTGCTGCTTTGGACGCAGAGCTGCCTGGCGGCGGGTGGCCAACGCACAGCCTGAGCGAATTGCTGCTGGCGCAGGCAGGGCAGTGCGAATGGCGCTTGCTCGGGCCCGCCTTGCCTGCACTGGTGCAGGGCGGTGGCCGCATCTACCTGATTGCGCCTCCCAAGCAGCCCCATGCCGGCGGTCTGTTGCAGTTGGGCCTACCGGCAGCACAAGTGGTCTGGATCGATGCCACGGCGCCTGCAGACAGGCTCTGGGCCACCGAGCAGATCGTCAAGTCCGACCCTGCAGGCGCCATCCTGGCGTGGTTGCCGCAGGCGCGTGCGGAACAGTTGCGGCGTCTGCAAGTGCACGCGCAGGGGTGCAGCGCGCCGGTATTTCTGTTTCGTCCGGTGCTGGCCCTGCGCGACGCCTCGCCGGCACCGCTGCGCGTGTCGGTGCATCTGGAGGCAGGGTGGTGTCTTGGGCTGCGCATTCCCAAGCGCCGCGGCTCGCCCCTGGACGAGGTTCTGCATTTGGCGGCCATGCCCGCAAACCTGGTGTCCGCCATTCCGCCGCGGCTGATGTCGATCCCCGCACCGGCTGGTGCACGTTGGTCTTCGGTAATTCCAGATGCTCGGACATTGGGCCGCGCTGCTCCCCATTCCTTTGCCCAACTGCCCATCGCCCATTGATGCGCCTTCGCTGGGCATCTGGGCGCTGCAGTTCACGCCTCGGGTGGCCCTGCTGGAAGAAGCGGTGGTGGCAGAGGTGGGCGCCTGCGCGCGTCTGTTTGGCGGCATGGAGCCGCTGCAGCGCACCGTGCAAGCGCAGGCCGGGGACATTGGTGCCCGCCTGGCCTGGGCGCCCACAGGCAGCGCCGCGCTGGCTTTGGTGCGCCAGGGTCAGCGCAATGGTTTTGCCGCGCCGCTGGCGCAGATTCTGGATGCCTTGCCGCTCGCCAGCCTGACGCCGGTAGCCCGCCATGGCGCCACGCTGGAGCGCATGGGCTGCCGTACCCTGGGCGACGTGCGCAAACTGCCGCGCGGGGGGCTGGCCCGGCGCTTCGACAGCGCCTTGCTTCTGGCGCTCGACCAGGCCTATGGACTGCGCCCCGAGGCCTACGAATGGATCGTGCTGCCCGAGAGCTTCCATGCGCGCCTGGAGCTGATGGCCCGCGTCGAGACGGCCCCAGCGCTGCTCTTTGGCGCCCGCCGCCTTCTGGTGCAAATGGCGGCTTGGTTGTCTGCACGCCGTCTGGGCGCCACGGCCTTCACTTTGCGCTGGCGCCACGATGCCATGGGCCCCAAGAAGGCCGGTGCGGGCGGCGAACTCACCATCCGCACCGCACAACCAACACAGAACGTCGAGCACTTTGCCCGCCTGCTGGGCGAGCATCTGGACAAGCTGCGTCTGCTGGCCCCTGCGGGAGAGATTGAGCTGCTCGTCTCTGAAGTGGCATCGGTGGTGGAGAACAACCGGTCTTTGCTGCCCGACGTGGTCTGCAAGGGCGCGTCGGTGGAACTGGCGCTCGAACGCATTGCCGCGCGGCTCGGAGAACACTGTGTGCGCTGCCCGGCGCTGACGCCCGACCACCGCCTGGAATGGATGCAGCGCTGGGAGGCCCGCAGCCCGCAGCGCACCCGGCGCAGCGAGCCGCCGTACGGCCTACCCCTGCCCACCTGGATTCTGGACGCGCCCTTGCGCCTGGCCGAGCGCGAGCACCGGCCCATCTACCAAGGGCCCTTGCAAATGCTGCTCGGGCCGGACCGGGTGGAAGGCGGCTGGTGGCACCGCAGCGCTGGTGATGGCGGGGACGAAGAGACGCTCCATGTGCAGCGCGACTATTGGCTGGCTTTGAGCCCGCACGCAGGGCTGCTTTGGGTGTTTCAGCAGCGCCTGGCGGGGGACCAGACGGCCTGGTTCCTTCACGGGCACTTTGGATGAAGGAACGCCGCGTGCCAAGCCCGTACCCCTTGCCCGACTATGCAGAACTGCGCTGCATTTCCAACTTCACTTTCCTGCACGGCGCCAGCCACCCCGAAGAACTGGTCGAGCGCGCCAAAGCCCTGGGCTACCGCGCCCTGGCGATCACCGACGAATGCAGCATGGCCGGTGTGGTGCGTGCGCATGTCGCCGCCAAGCAGGCGGGGCTTGCTTTGGTTCTGGGCGCGCAATTTCTCGTTCAGGCCAGGCACGTGGACGAAGCAGCATTCACGCTGGTGCTGCTGGCCTGCAACCTCCAGGGCTACGGCAACCTGTGCGCTTTCATCACCCAACTGCGCCGTGCCTCGGAGAAAGGCACCTACCGTCTCACGCTCGATGGCATGGCGGGCAGCGATCTGCGGGACTGTCTGGCGCTCTTGTGCCCTGAGCGCAGCGCCAGCGCGGCGCAGCTCGAATCCATGGGTCGCTGGGCTCTGGCGCAGTTCACTGGGCGCTGCTGGATCGGTGTCGAGCAGATACGGCGCCTGGACGACGAGTTGTGGCTGCACCGCATGCGCGAGCTTTCTGCCTTGACGGCGCTGCCCCTCGTGGCTGTGGGCGACGTGCACATGCACGTGCGCTCGCGCAAGCCTTTGCAGGATGTGCTGACCGCCACGCGCCTGGGCCAACCCCTGACCGAGTGCGGCCACGCCTTGCAGCGCAGTGCCGAGCGGCATTTGCGCAGCCGGGTGCGCCTGGCGCAGACCTTCTCCGCCGATCTGCTGGCCGAGACCCTGCAGGTGGCCGAGCGCTGCCATTTCAGCCTGGACGAGCTGCGCTACCAGTACCCCGACGAGGTGGTGCCTGCCGGGCATACGGCCGCCAGCTATCTGCGCCAGGCCACTTACGAAGGCGCGGGCCGGCGCTGGCCGGCCGGCATTCCCACCAAAGTGCAGGAGCAGATCGAGCACGAGCTGGATTTGATCTGTGAGCTGCGCTACGAGGCCTACTTTCTGACGGTCTACGACATCGTGGCCTTTGCGCGCTCGCGCCACATCCTGTGCCAGGGACGCGGCTCGGCCGCCAACAGCGTGGTCTGCTACTGCCTGGGCGTGACCGAAGTGGACCCGGCGCGCATGTCGGTGCTGTTTGAGCGCTTTATCTCCAAAGAGCGCAACGAACCTCCCGACATCGACATCGATTTCGAGCACCAGCGGCGCGAGGAAATCATTCAGTACCTGTACAGCAAGTACGGGCGCGATCGCGCTGCCCTCACCGCCGCCGTCGCCACCTACCGGCCGCGCTCGGCGATCCGCGATGTGGGCAAGGCCCTGGGTTTTGACCTGGCCACTGTGGACGCCATTGCCAAGGGCCAGCAGTGGTTCGACGGCAAACAGGTGCGGCGGGAGCGCTTTGCCGAACTGGGAATGGAAACCGAATCGCTGGCCGTGCGCCAGCTCATTGTGCTGACCGGGCAGCTCATCGGCTTTCCCAGGCACCTCTCGCAGCACACGGGCGGCTTTGTGCTGACCCGCGATTTGCTGTGCCGCATGGTTCCGGTGGAGAACGCCTCCATGCCCGAGCGCACTGTCATCCAGTGGGACAAGGACGATCTGGACGCGGCCGGCCTGCTCAAGGTGGATGTGCTGGCGCTGGGCATGCTCTCGGCCATCCGGCGCGCGCTGGACTTCATCGGCCTGCGCCGGGGCTACGACTTCGGCATGCAAGACATTCCGGCAGAAGACGGCGCCACCTACGACATGATCTGCAAGGCCGACACCGTGGGCGTGTTCCAGATCGAAAGCCGGGCGCAGATGAGCATGCTGCCGCGCCACAAACCCCGGTGCTTTTACGACCTGGTCATTCAGGTGGCCATCGTGCGGCCAGGCCCCATTCAGGGCGGCATGGTCCATCCCTACCTCAACCGGCGCCAGGGCAGGGAGCCGGTGACCTACCCCAGCAAAGACCTCGAATTGGCGCTGGGCCGCACACTGGGCGTGCCGGTGTTTCAGGAGCAGGTGATGCAGGTGGCCATGCTGGCGGCAGGCTTCACGCCTGGCGAGGCCGATGGTTTGCGCCGCTCCATGGCGGCATGGAAACGCAAGGGCGGGCTGGAGAAGTACTACAGCAAGATCGTGGACGGCATGACGGCGCGCGGCTACGAGCAAGCCTTTGCCGAATCGATCTTCGAGCAGATCAAGGGGTTCTCTGAGTACGGGTTTCCCGAGAGCCATTCGGCCAGCTTTGCGCTGCTGGTCTATGCCTCGTCCTGGATCAAGTGCCACGAGCCCGCGGCCTTTCTTGCAGCGCTGCTCAACAGCCAGCCGCTGGGTTTCTATTCTCCCAGCCAACTGGTGCAAGATGCGCGCAGGCATGGCGTCGAAGTGCGGGCGGTCGATGTCATGCACAGCGGCGTTGAATCCTCGCTCGAAGACTTGCCCGACACGCCGGCGGTTCGCCTGGGCCTGCATTTGGTCCACGGCCTGCGTTCGGCCAGCGCCGAGCGCATCGTGCTGGAGCGCGCCAAGGCGCCGTTTGACAGCGCCGAAGAGCTGGCACGCCGCGCGCAGTTGGAGCAGCCCGAGATGCAAAAGCTGGCCGCTGCCGGCGCCTTGCACAGTCTCGCAGGCCACCGCAGGCAGCAAGTGTGGGAGGCCGCGGCGCTGCATGCCCCGCCCAAGCTGCTGCAGGACGCACCGATCGACGAAGACGATCTTGAGCTTGCGCCCGCGCCAGAAGGCGAAGAAGTGCTGTGGGACTACCGCGCTACCGGGTTGACGCTGCGCTCGCATCCCCTGGCGCTGCTGCGGCCGCGGCTGGAGCGCTACCGGCTCAAGACCTCAGAGGAACTGCGCCAGATACCCAACGGGCGCACGGTGCGCACGGCTGGCATCGTCACCGTGCGCCAGCAACCGCAGACGGCCAACGGGACCATTTTTGTCTCCATTGAAGACGAGCATGGGTCCACGCAGGTCATCGTCTGGCGCGCCGTGCGCGAAGCCCAGCGCCAAGTGCTGCTGGACGCCCGCCTGCTGGCCATCAAGGGGCGCTGGCAACGCGAGGGCGAGGTGTGCAATCTGATTGCCGAGAAGCTGGCGGATTTGACGCCGCTACTTGGGCGTTTGGCCACTGCGAGCCGGGATTTCCGGTGATTGGGGGCTGCGCGGGCGCCCGCTGCCCGCCTGGCTTGCTCCCGCAGCTCAGTGCGTGGGCTCGGGCGCCAGCCCACCTTGGCGCACCAACTCGTCGTACCACTGCGCATAGCCCCGGCTGCTGGGATGCAGGCCGTCGGCCGCGTGCATCAATTTGGGTTGCAGCGCAAAGGGATCGGTCTCTGGCGGCTCCAGCAGACGCACGTAGCGGGCGCCGCTCTCCTGCGCGATCTGCTCCACCGCAGCATGCAATTGCTTGGACCGACGCGACATCAGCCACGAGACGGGCGGAGGAAAAAACGGTGCATGCCCCACGTTGCCGCTGGGCATCAGCACCACCACGTTTGCATGCGCCTGGGCCAGGCGCACGGTGCTTGCAATGTTCTCGCGCAGGCGCACGGCCGGGGTCAGGCGAATCACATCGTTGCCACCGGCCAGCACCAGCACCAGGTCGTAGCGCTTGTTGGCGGCGCGCAGCTGCTCTGCCACATCGGCGAACTTGGCGCCGTTCTCGGCCTGGTTGTCGATGAGCCAGTTCGGGTGGGACCGGGCGATTCGGCCCGCCACGCTGTCGCGCGGGTGGGTGGCGCCGGTGCCTACGCCCGTGCTGTCGCCCACCAGCAGCAAGCGCCGCACAGGTTGTTCAGGGGCCGTGGAGAAGGCTTCGGCGTGCGCTGCCAGGTCTTTGGCTACCGACAGGCGCTGCGCCATGCAGCCGGTGGTGGCCGCAACGACGCCGGCCAAACCCAGCCACGCGATAAATCGGGCGCGGCTCATGGCCGGCGCCCCGAGGAAAAGAAGAATAACTGCATCCGCCCAGAGTAGGCGGCGCCGCGTTCCCGCTGCCGCAGACATCGGCGCGCAGCCTTGTCGGACGGCAGCGGGTCATCAGGGGTGCATGGAAGCGCGCCCAAGCAGCCCGAGAAAGCGGTCCAAGACGTGGAAATGATCGTCGAAGAACTGGTCTTCCAGCGCCGCCAGTTCGCCAATCGGCACCCACTGGGCGAGCGCCGCGTCGTCGTCGGCGCGCACTGCGGGCGGCCGCTCCTCGCCCAGGTCGAAATGGTGCACATGGGTGATGGTGCGACCGCGCTCGCTGCGCGCTGGGTGCGCGAACACGCGCACCTCGCGCAGCGCCGCCAGGAGTTGGTTGGCTGGCAGCGCGCAATGCGTTTCTTCTTCCAGTTCGCGCAGACAGCTTTGCAGCAGCGTCTCGTGCACATCGATGAAGCCGCCGGGCAGGGCCAGCAGGCCTTGTCCCGGACTGCGGCCGCGCCGAACCAGCAGCACCTGCTCTTGCGCTGTCACCAGGGCGTCCACGGTGACGAAAGTGGGTGGGTAGGGAGCGCATGCCCAGGCCGCCTTGCTGTCCTTCAAGGCCTGCCAGTCCTGTTGCAGCAAGCAGAACGCCGGCGTGCGTGCGAAGTCTTGCAAAAACGCCACCGCATGGGCAGGCAGCGCATCGGCCAGGGTGGCGGGCGCGGCGCCGCCCAGCCATGCGTCGCGCAATGCGGTTGCGTCGAAATGGCCCTGACGGGGCAGGGCGCGCAGCGGCCAATCCGGAAAACTGCGAAGGTAGCCGCTGCTTGCGTCCTTGAAGTGGCCCACGAGGCAGATGCTTGCGGCGGCCGAACCCAGCAAGGCATGGACTTGCCCGGCGACCGCCCGCGCCCAGACCGGCTCATCGTAGTAGTCGCGCACCGGCAGCGTGTCGATGCGGGCGCGCTCAGGCTCAGCGAAGGCCTCAAGCAGCAGATCGGCCCGTTCCCGCCATGTGAAAGGATTGCGTGGCGAGCGCGCCGCGCAGGCCGAACCCACCACCACCACCACCCGCCGGGCGACGGCCAAGGCATCGCGCAGCAAGGCCAGATGGCCGTTGTGAACTGGCTGAAAGCGTCCGATAAGAATGGCGGTGTCGTACACGTGGGCTATGCGAAGTGGCAGTCACGGCAAGCTTACGACACCGAGAGACACTGGCGCGCGCAGGCAGGCCATTTCAGCACAAGCCAGCCCAAAGTTTTATAAATTTGATAGCTGCCAACGCTTTATGGATAAGCGCTAGAGCCCTATTTGATCGCTATTTGAGCACTTTGCGGGCTGCCCCCACGCCCAGCACGGCCAGCACGACGAAGACCACGGCGATGACCAGGAAGATGAAGAACAAAATCTTGGCGATGCCTGCAGCTCCCGCGGCAACCCCGGTAAAGCCGAGCGCGCCGGCAATGAGCGAGATGATGGCGAAGATGATGGCGTATTTCAGCATGGCGTTCTCCTTGATGCAAAAGCCGGACCTGGGAGGCACGGCATGCGGCAAAGATACCGGCGGGCCGAGAGCGCCATCGTGGGAGCCTGACAGGAAACGCTGTAGGACGGGGCGGTCCGAGACGCGCGCGCAGTCGGCGGCGCACACGCCGGATCGACGGCCCGGCTGCAGCTCGCAAGGCTGCGGCTTTGTGGTCTGTGCTCACACCGCTGCGCGCTATGAGCTTCGCCCGCGCACCGACTCTGCGCTCTCGCGCAGCGGGCTTACAGCCCGGCCGCAGCCCGCAAGGCTGCGGCTTTGTGGTCTGCGCTCACAGGGCTGTGCCCTATGAGCTACGCCCCAAAGCCCAAGATTTGCTGCGCAAATGCTGGCCCTACAGGCCAGCCGCTGCACGCAGCGCTTGGGCTTTGTCGGTGCGTTGGCTTCGGCCGGGCCTTGCGGCCCTTCACATCGGCTGCGCCGATATGAGCCTGCGCCGAAAGCCAGACAAGCTCGCTTCGCTCAGGGCCTTATAGGCCCGCTGCCGCGCGCAGCGTGGCAGCCTTGTCTGTCTTTTCCCACGTGAACTGGGGTTCGTCGCGACCGAAATGGCCATAGGCGGCGGTTTTCTCGTAGATGGGGCGCAGCAGGTCGAGCATCTGGATGATGCCTTTGGGACGCAGGTCGAAGTGCTCTCGCACCAGCTTGGCCAGTTGGTCGTCGGGGATCACGCCGGTGCCTTCGGTGTAGACCGTCACGTTCATGGGGTGGGCCACGCCGATGGCATAGGCCACCTGGATCTGGCACTGGCGCGCCAGGCCGGCGGCGACGATGTTCTTGGCCACGTAGCGGGCCGCGTAGGCGGCGCTGCGGTCCACTTTGGTTGGGTCCTTGCCGCTGAAGGCGCCGCCGCCGTGCGGGCAGGCGCCGCCATAGGTGTCGACGATGATCTTGCGGCCCGTGAGGCCGCAATCGCCTTGGGGACCGCCGATGACGAAGCGGCCAGTGGGGTTGATGAGGTACTTGGTGTCCGACGTCAGCCATTCGGCCGGCAGCACGGGGCGGATGATTTCTTCGCGAATCGCCTCGTAGAACTCGGGCTTCATCTTGTCGCCCAGGCTCATTTCGGGCGCATGCTGGGTGGAGAGCACCACCGTGTCGATGCTGTGCGGTTTGCCGTCGACATAGCGCAGCGTGACCTGGCTCTTGGCATCGGGGCGCAGAAAGGGCAGGCGCCCATCCTTGCGCAGCTGCGACTGGCGCTCCACCAGGCGGTGCGCGTAGTAGATCGGCGCGGGCATCAGATCCGGCGTCTCGTCGCAGGCGTAGCCAAACATCAGGCCCTGGTCGCCAGCGCCGGTGTTCAGGTGGTCGTCCGACGCATGGTCCACGCCCTGGGCGATGTCGTTGCTCTGCTTGTCGTAGGCCACCAGCACGGCGCAGCCTTTGTAGTCGATGCCGTATTCGGTGTTGTCGTAGCCTATGCGTTTGATGGTGTCGCGCGCCACCTGGATGTAGTCGACGTGGGCATTGGTGGTCACTTCGCCCGCCAACACCACCAGGCCGGTGTTGCACAGGGTTTCTGCGGCAACGCGTGAGAGCGGGTCCTGCGCGAAGATGGCGTCGAGAATGGCGTCCGAGATCTGGTCGGACACCTTGTCGGGGTGGCCTTCGGAGACGGATTCGGAAGTGAAAAGAAAGTCGTTCGCCATTTGAATAAACTCCTGTGCTGGCTGGTGGGGCGTTGCCCGAAGCCTGGAGAAGCTCTGGCGAACGCTTTAGCAGTCTTGTTTAACGTCGCTCTGCAAGTTGCTCATTTAACTCAGCGACCCTCCCATTTTAATGTCTCTTCTCGTACGCCTTCTGGCGCATGTCCCTTTGCGCTTCATGCATGTTCTTGGCGCCCTGCTCGGCTGGCTGGCCTTTCTGGCGTCGCCCACCTACCGGCGCCGCTTTCTCGCCAACGCTGCGCGGGCGGGCTATGGCTTTGCACAAGTGCGCGCGGCCGTGGCCCAGGCCGGACGCACGGTGGCCGAGATTCCCCGCCTGTGGTTTGGCACCATGCCCGTCTGCATGCTCAACAACGAGCGGCTGGTAGCGCAGGCCTACGCCGCCGGCCGCGGCGTGATCTACCTGACGCCGCACCTCGGGTGCTTTGAGCTGTCCGCGCAGGACGCCGCGCGCCGCTGGGGCGGCGTTCATGGACCGATCACCGTGCTCTACCGCCCCGCCCGCCAGGCCTGGCTGGCCCGCATGATGGAAACTGCGCGCAACCGCCCGGCGATGCAGGCCGTGCCCACCAGCCTTGCGGGCGTGCGCCAGATGATCAAGGCCTTGCGCCGGGGCGAGGCCGTGGGCCTGCTGCCCGACCAGGTGCCGCCGCACGGCCTGGGCGTGTGGGCGCCGTTCTTCGGCCACGACGCCTACACCATGACGCTGGCCGCGCGCCTGGCGCAGCAGACGGGCGCGCAGGTGCTCGTCGTCTACTGCGAGCGACTTCCCCGCGGACGGGGCTACGTGACGCATTTCGAACGTCTGGAGGCCCCGCTGTCGGACGATGCCGTGCTTGCCGCCACGCAGATCAACCGGGCCATGGAAGGCTTGATTCGCCAATGCCCGCAGCAGTACCTGTGGGGCTACGCGCGCTACAAGCGCCCGCGTGGGCAAGCGCCGGTGGTCGAGGGCGCAGCATGAGCGGAAGGATGGGCGTGGCGCTGATGCGCCTGCTGGCGCACCTGCCGCTGCCGGTGCTGCGGGCGATGGGCTGGGCGATTGGTGAGGTCTTGTTTGTGCTGGCCGTGCCGCGCCGGCGCGTGGCGCTGCGCAATCTGGCGCTGTGTTTTCCGCAAGCGCCTGCGGCCACCCGCCGGCGCTGGGCACGCCAGACTTTCGTGCTGTTCTGCCAGTCGTGGCTGGACCGCAGCTGGCTGTGGTTTGCGCCGCGCGAGACGGTGCTCGCGCGCGTGCGCCTGACGGGCGCCCTGGAGGAGCTTGCGGGCGATGCGCCCACCATCATCTTCGCGCCGCATTTCTACGGCATGGACGCGGGCGGCTCGGCGCTCACCCTGCACACGCCGCGCGCGTTCACGTCGATCTTTTCGACACACCCTGATCCGGCCGTGGACGCCTGGTTTCGCAATGGTCGCCAGCGTTTTGGCGATGTGCGCATGCTCAACCGCAAGGACGGCGTCAAGCCCATCGTCTCCAACCTGCGCAAGGGCGGCCTGCTGTACCTGCTCGCTGACATGGATTTCGGCCGCAACGATTCGCTTTTCGTGCCTTTCTTTGGCGTGCCCGCAGCCACCGTGCCTTCGCTTTCGCGCTTTGCCCGATTGGGGCGCGCCAAGGTCATTGGCATGGCGACGCGGCTGGTGCCCGGCGGCTACGTGGCCGAAATCACCCCGGCATGGGAGCACTACCCGACGGACGATCTGGAGGCCGACACGGCCGAGATGAACCGGCGTCTGGAAGAATGGGTAAGACCCGAACCCGGCCAGTACTACTGGGTGCACAAGCGGTTCAAGACGCGGCCTGAAGGGCAAAAGTCTTTGTATCGCCCCTGAGTCGCTTTGGCGCTGAAAAATTCAAGCAAAATATGCCTCTAGCGCTTATGGAGTAAGCGCTGTAAGCTATTATTTTGATTGCAAAAAATCTGCCAGCTCTGCATGGACGCAACCGGGTTGCTCGTGCACCAGCCAGTGCGAGGCGTCGGGAATGCGGCGGATGTCCAAATCTGCAATCCAGGCCTCCAGCCCGTCGAGCAGGCCGGGCAGCAGGGCAAAGTCGTCCATGCCCCAGAGCAAACGGGTTGGCACCTCGATGGTGCACATGCTGCCCGGCATCTGCACCGCCTGTGCCCCTGGGTCGCCCTCGCGCGGCGGGCGCAGGGGGGTGGCGCGGTAGTAGTTGCAGGCGCCGTGCAGCCCCTGCTGCCACAGCGCTCGGTACTTGGCACGCACCTCGTCGGTGAGCCAGGCGGGCGGCTCACTGGCGGTGTTGCTGAAAAAACCGAACAGGCGGTGAAAATCGTCTTCGGCCAGCAAAGTTTCTGCATCGTCTCTGCGCAGGAAATGCATGTATTGGCTGGCCGCCTGCTGCGCAGGATTGCGCTGCAGCTCGCGCACGAAGGCGCCGGGGTGAGGGGAGTTGATGATCATCAGGCGGCGCATGCGCTCAGGCTGCTGGTTGGCCAGGTTCCACGCCACGGCGCCGCCCCAGTCGTGCGCGACGAGGCATTCCACCGCGCCGTTCGGGCACAGGACTGCGATCAGCGCATCGATGTCCTGCACCAGGTGGCGCGGGCGGTAGGCCTCGGCGTCCAACGGGCTGCTGGAGGCGCCAAAGCCACGCAGATAGGGCGCCACGCAGTAGTAGCCGCCGTGCTCGGGCTGGGAGAAATGCGCCAGCTGCGCGTCCCAGATGAAGGCGCCCTCGGGGAAGCCGTGCAGGAACAGGAGCACGGGGCGCGCCGGATCGCCGCTGACGCGGCCATCGAGCGTGATGCCGTGCGGCAGGGAAATGCTGCGCGTAGAGACCACAAATGCTCCTGATATATGAGCTACTAACGCTTATAAAATAAGCGCTAGACGCCAATTTTGCTTGAAAATAACTGGCTTCAGGCCGCTGCATCCGGCGCGGCCTGCGCCTCCGGGTGTGCCCAGTGCCACAGCAGCAGCGCGGCCTCGTCCACGCCCTGCTTTTTCAGCGCAGAGAACATCCTGACTTCGCCGCCGCCGGTTTGCAGTCGCGCAATCGACAGGGCCTTGGTCTGCTCGGCGCGGGTGAGCTTGTCGGCCTTGGTGAGCAGGACCAGAAACTTCAAGCCGTCTTCCACGCGTGGGCGAACCACTTCCAGCAGCGCTTCATCGAGACCGGTGAGGCCCAGGCGCGGGTCGCACAGCAGCACGATGCCGGTGAGGCTCTCCCGGTGCACCAGGTAGTTCACCATCACCTGTTGCCAGCGCATCTTGTCGGAGCGCGACACTGCCGCGTAGCCGTAGCCGGGCAAGTCGGCCAGCACGGCGTCGGTGGTGTTCTGCCGCCCCAGAGAGAACAGGTTGATGTGCTGGGTGCGACCGGGCTTCTTGGAGGCAAAGGCAAGCTGCTTTTGCTGCGTCAGGGTGTTGATGCAGGACGACTTGCCGGCGTTGGAGCGCCCGACGAAGGCGATCTCCGGCACGTCGACCGTGGGCAACTGGTGCAGTTGCGCCGCCGTGGTGAGAAAGCGGGCGGTGTGCATCCAGCCCATCGCGGTTTTGGCGTCGGCGGCTGGTGCGGACGCACCATCACTTTGTGCAGGATCAGAAACGGTCATGAAGGCGGCCGGTGGGGTGGGAGCGGCATTGTAGAATTGCCCGGTTTTGCGCCACCTAACAAAGTCCCCCGTCATGAAGTTGCTCGCCTCCCTGTTCATGGCTGCCGCGCTGGCAGCCCCTGCTCTCCCAGCTCTGGCAGCCGACGCTCCGGCCCCTGCGCCCGCAGCAGCAGCTCCCAAGCTCGATCTGGCCAAAGGGGAAGCGAGCTATTCGCAGGTCTGCGTGGCCTGCCATGCGGCGGATGGCAACTCCATGATTCCGGAGAACCCCAAGCTTGCCCAGCAGCACCCTGAGTACCTGGTCAAGCAATTGCAGGAATTCAAGTCCGGCAAGCGCGCCAGCGCCATCATGCAGGGCTTTGCCTCCATGCTGTCGGACGAGGACATGAAGAACATCGGCTGGTGGCTGGCCGCTCAGCCCGCCAAGGAAGGCTTCGCCAAGGACAAAGACCTGGTGGCCCTGGGCGAGCGCATCTACCGCGGTGGCATTGCCGACCGCAACATTGCCTCCTGTGCCAGCTGCCACAGCCCTAACGGGGCTGGCATTCCCTCGCAGTACCCCCGCCTGTCGGGCCAGCACGCCGATTACACCGCCGCGCAGCTCAAGGCCTTCCGCGACGGCGTGCGCACCAACAGCGCGCAAATGACGGGCGTGGCGGCCAAGCTCAACGACCGCGAGATCCGCGCCGTCTCCGACTACATTGCCGGCCTGCGCTGAAATCGAATCGCCACCCGGCCGCGCGCCGGGAACCATTGGCAGGCAACTAACCCCAATGCGGGCGGGTCCATCTTTTCGGTGGAGCCGCCCGTTTTCACTTGGCGCTGCATACTCCCTCTTCCATGTCTGATACCACCCAAGGCGTTCGCATCGACGGCGCGCCCCAGCCGCTGCGCCGCGCCATCGAGCTGCTCTCCTCGATGCGCTTTGCAATTGCGCTGCTGACGGTGATCTGCATTGCCTCGGTCATCGGCACGGTGCTCAAGCAGCACGAGCCCATCGTCAACTACGTCAACCAGTTCGGGCCCTTCTGGGCCGAAGCGTTTCTTGCACTGCAGCTCAATGCCGTCTACAGCGCCTGGTGGTTCCTGCTGATTCTGGCGTTCCTGGTGATCAGCACTTCGCTGTGCATCGCGCGCAACACGCCCAAGATCATTGCCGACCTCAAGACCTACAAGGAAAACATCCGCGAGCAGAACCTGCGCTCCTTCCATCACAAGGCCGAGGCGCAGCTCGCGGGCGACAGCGCGGCCGAGGCCCGGCGCATTGGCGGCATGCTCGCCGGCGGCGGCTGGAGGGTGAAGCTGCAGCAGCGCGACACCCCCGCAGGCCCCGGTACGGGCTGGATGGTGGCGGCCAAGGCGGGCGCGGCCAACAAGATCGGCTACATCGCCGCGCACAGCGCCATCGTGCTGGTCTGCCTGGGGGGGCTGCTCGATGGTGATTTGATCGTTCGTGCGCAGATGTGGCTGGGTGGAAAGACGCCCTATGCGGGCGGCGGCCTGATTTCCGAGGTCAGCCCCAAACACTGGCTGAGCGAACGCAACCCGGCCTACCGGGGCAACCTGGTGGTCACCGAGGGCACGCAGGCTGGCACGGCGATTCTGAGCCAGTCCGATGGCATCCTGCTGCAGCCCTTGCCGTTCTCGCTGGAGCTGAAAAAGTTCATCGTTGAGTACTATTCCACCGGCATGCCCAAGCTGTTTGCCAGCGACGTGGTGCTGCACGACCGCGAAACCGGCGAGGCGACCGCCGCGCGCATCGAGGTGAACCATCCGGCCAACTTCAAAGGCATCGAGATTTATCAGTCGAGCTTTGACGACGGGGGCTCGCGCGTGAAATTGACGGCCGTGCCGCTGGCCCCGGGCGGCAAATCGTTTGACGTGGACGGCGTCATTGGTGGCAAGTCGCAAATCGTCGAGGGCGCAGGCGAGCGTGCGCTGACGCTGGAATTCACCGGTCTGCGCACCATCAATGTGGAAAATTTCGGCAGCGAGGGCCAGGAAGCCAGCGGCTCCGGCGCCGACGTGCGCAAGGTGAATCTGCGCAGCACGCTCGACTCGCACCTGGGCGCGGCCAACAACACGGTCAAGTCCAAAGAGCTGCGCAACGTGGGGCCGAGCATTGGCTACAAGCTGCGCGATGCATCGGGTCAGGCGCGCGAATACAACAACTACATGCTGCCGGTGGACTTGGGCGAGGGCAGCGTGCCGGTATTTCTCCTGGGCGTGCGCCAAAGCCCTTCCGAGCCTTTCCGTTACCTTCGCGCGCCGGCCGACGACAGCGGCAGCCTGGACGGCTTTGTCCGGCTGCGCCAGGCCCTGGCAGACCCGAAAGCCCGCGAGGCGGCGGTGGCGCGCTACGTCCGGCAGGCCGTGGAGCCGGGGCGCACCGAACTGGCAGCGCAGTTGCAGCAGTCGGCCGAACGGGCGCTCAGCCTGTTCGCCGGCTCCGGTGCACCGCAGGGCATGGTGAATGGCAAGTTCGACGGTGGCCTGCCCGCCATTGCCCAGTTCATGGAGGACAACGTCCCGGAGGCCGAGCGCGAGCGCGCGGGTGAGGTGCTGGTTCGCATCTTGAACGGCGCTTTGTTTGAGCTGGCTCAGATCACGCGCGAGCGGGCCGGCCTGGCCCCGCTCCAGGCCGACGCCAGCACGCTGGGCTTCATGACGCAGGCGGTGGTGGCGCTGAGCGACGTCCAGGCCTATCCCGCGCCGCTGGTATTCACCCTCAAGGACTTCACGCAGGTGCAGGCCAGCGTCTTCCAGGTCGCGCGCGCTCCGGGCAAGAAGGTGGTTTATTTGGGTTGCGCCCTGCTGATCCTGGGGGTTTTCTCCATGCTCTACATTCGCGAACGCCGCGTCTGGGTGTGGCTGGTGCCAGATGGCGCAGGCAGCCGGGCCATGATGGCCTTGTCAACGAACCGCAAGACCATGGACGGCGACCGCGAGTTCGCCCAACTCACGGACAAACTCATCGGGGTAGCCCCCACAGGAGGCAAGGCATGAATACGGCCACCGGCACCACGTCGAATGCAACGATTTCGCTGAACGAGGGCGCATTTTCCCGACGCAACGCGATGGATTGGCTGTTCGCCGCCATCGTGATCGCGGGGGGCTTGTTCGCCTTCCAGCGCTATGCGAGCTACATGGACGTGTACGAGAAAGGCATTCTCCTGGCTGCGATTCCCTCCCTCGTGGCCTTGGGCTGGTTCTGGCGGCCGCTGCGCATGCTGATGCTGGTGGTAGCGGCTGCGGCCCTGCTGGCCATCGCCTCCTACCAGGTCGACGGCCAGGGGCAGCTGGCACGCGCCGAATCGGTTTTCTGGCTCAAGTACTTTCTCTCCAGCCAGTCGGCGATCTTGTGGATGTGCGTGCTGTTCTTCATGAGCACCGTCTTCTACTGGTTCGGCATGGCCTCGCGCGGCGAGGGCGCCACGCTGTCCATGCTCGGCTCGCGCCTGGCCTGGGTGGCGGTGGGCATGGCGCTGATCGGCAGCATGGTCCGCTGGTACGAGAGCTACCTGGTCGGCGTGGATGTGGGCCATATCCCGGTCAGCAATCTGTATGAAGTCTTCGTGCTGTTCTGCTGGATCACCGCGCTGTTCTATCTGTATTACGAGCAGCATTACGGCACGCGCGCCCTGGGCGCTTTCGTCATGCTGGTCGTCAGCGCTGCGGTCGGCTTCTTGCTCTGGTACACGGTGGCGCGCGAGGCGCAAGAGATTCAGCCTTTGGTGCCCGCGCTCAAGAGCTGGTGGATGAAGCTGCACGTGCCTGCCAATTTCATCGGCTATGGGACCTTTGCCTTGTCGGCCATGGTGGCGTTCGCCTATCTGGTCAAGCAGCAAGCCACCGAGACGCGCTGGACCAAGCTGGCACCCCTGGGGATTCTTGGCCTGGTCCTGTGCTTTGAGCCGCTGGTCTTCCGCCAGGGCGCAGGGCAGGGCAACACCAGTTTCTGGATGGTGTACTTCGGAGTCTCCACGCTGGGGGTGGGCGGCATTTTGCTGGGCCGCCGCCGCATCGCTGCCAAGCTGCCGCCGCTCGAACTGTTGGACGACCTGATGTACAAGGCCATCGCCGTGGGCTTTGCCTTTTTCACCATCGCCACGGTGCTGGGCGCGCTGTGGGCGGCCGAAGCCTGGGGCGGGTACTGGAGCTGGGACCCCAAGGAGACCTGGGCGCTGATCGTCTGGCTCAACTACGCTGCCTGGCTGCACATGCGCATGATGAAGGGGCTGCGCGGCACGGTGTCGGCCTGGTGGGCGCTGGTGGGGCTGGTGGTGACCACCTTTGCCTTCCTGGGGGTCAACATGTTCTTGAGCGGTTTGCACAGCTACGGCGAGCTTTGAATCCAAGGTCCGTCCGGTCGCCTACTGCTCTTGCGTGGCTGGGCAGCGCCGTTTGGGCGCATGCGGAGACGTACAAATGTCCTTCGGCTTGTAACCTGGCCGCGCCGTCCAGCGAACTAGCTTGCTAGGGTCAGTGAAACATCGGGCTTGGGCGCTGGGCTCCGTGCCTCGCGCCGGCCCAGACAAAGAAATGCTTCCCATTTCTGCCAATAGGAGTTTCGCCATGCATTTTTCTCGCCGCGACAATGGGTTTGTCCATTCCCTGCCTTCGGAAATCACGCCGCGCGCAGTCTACGAGGATCGCCGCCAGCTTCTTCGCCTGATGGCCGGGGGTGCGGCGGGAGGCACGCTGGCCGCCTGGGCAGGGCGCAATGCCTTGGCCGCCACCGAGCGCTCCGGCAAGCTCGCACCGTTGCCGGCAGCGGCTTCCAAGGTGCCGGGCGCCGTCACGATGGAAAAACTCACGCCGTACGAGGACGCCACCAGTTACAACAACTTCTATGAGTTCGGCACCGACAAGGCCGACCCTGCGCGCTACGCGGACAGTCTGAAGACCACCCCCTGGACGGTGGATGTCGAAGGCCTGGTGAAGAAGCCGGTGAAATTCGGTATCGAGGATCTGCTCAAGCTCTCGGCACAGGAAGAACGCATCTACCGTCTGCGCTGCGTCGAGGGCTGGTCCATGGTCATTCCGTGGGTGGGCTACTCTCTGTCCGAACTCATCAAGCGGGTCGAACCGCTGGGCAGTGCCAAGTACGTGGAGTTCGTGACCCTGGCCGACAAGGCCACCATGCCCGGCGTTGGTTCGCGGGTGCTGGACTGGCCCTATGTGGAAGGCCTGCGCCTGGATGAAGCCATGCATCCGTTGACGCTGCTCGGCTTTGGCATGTACGGCGAGATCCTGCCCAAGCAGAACGGCGCGCCGGTGCGCATCGTGGTGCCGTGGAAATATGGTTTCAAGAGCGCGAAAAGCCTGGTCAAGATCCGTTTCACCGAAAAGGAACCAGCGACCGCATGGAACAAGGCCGCAGCGCAGGAATATGGGTTTTACTCGAACGTCAACCCCGAGGTCGATCACCCGCGCTGGAGCCAGGCGAGCGAGCGGCGCATCGGCGAAGGCGGCTTGTTTGCCAAGCGCCGCAAGACGCTGATGTTCAATGGCTACGAAGCGCAGGTCGGCCAGCTGTACGCGGGCATGGACCTGAAAAAGCACTTCTGAGGGCGCAGTCCCGTGCAGACCGCTTTCTCCGTGAAAAAGCGCTTGCTGCACCGCGCCGCCAAGCCCCTGCTGTTTGCGCTGTGTTTGCTGCCCTTTGCCTGGCTGGTGTATGCCGCTGCCAGCGATCAACTGGGCGCCAACCCGGCCGAAGCGCTGATTCGCAGCCTGGGCGACTGGACGCTGCGCTTTCTGTGCATTGTGCTGGCCGTCACGCCGCTGCGGGTCATGACCGGCACGCCGGCTTTGGCGCGCTTTCGCCGCATGCTGGGTTTGTTTGTGGCGTTTTATGCGCTGATGCATCTTCTGTCCTATGTCGCGTTCGACATGGGCTTTGAGGTGGCCGAAATAGCCAAGGACATTGCCAAGCGGCCCTTCATTCTGGTGGGATCCCTTGCGGGCCTTCTGCTGGCGCTGATGGCGGCCACCTCGTTCAACCGTGCCATCAAGGCACTGGGCGCGGCGCGCTGGCGTCGCTTGCATCAAAGCGTGTATGTGGTGGCAGCGCTCGCCATCCTGCACTTTTACTGGATGCGCGCCGGGAAAAACAATTTTTCCGAGGTCGCGGTGTACGGGGTCATTCTTGCCAGCCTGCTCGGCTGGCGGGTCTGGGAGGCGCTGCGCAAGCGCCGCCTAAGTGCGCAGCGCCCCGCACGGACAAAGGTGGGAAATGCGGCAGCACTGCAAAAAAGATAGCATTCAACGCTTATGCAATAAGCGCTAGAACCCTATTTGAGCAATAATTTTTGCTCGAACAAGGCACGGTGCTGCTCAGTCTGTGAGCAGCCGCTCGGCGCGCATCATGTCTTGCGGCGTTTCGCGCACACGAATCAAATGGGCCTCGGCCCCATCCACCAGCACCTCGGCCGCGCGGCCGCGCGTGTTGTAGTTGCTGGCCATAGACATGCAGTACGCGCCAGCAGACAGCACAGCCAGCCGATCGCCTGGCTGCACCGCCAGCTCGCGGTCGCGCCCCAGCCAGTCGCCGCTTTCGCACACTGGGCCCACAACGTCGTAGGTACTTGTTTCAGCGGCGCTGCGGTGCACTGGAACAATGGCATGAAACGCCTGGTACATGGCTGGGCGCGGCAAGTCGTTCATCGCAGCGTCGACGATGCAGAAGTTTTTTTCTTCGCCCGGCTTGAGGTAAAGCACCTCGGTCACGCACAAGCCGGCGTTGCCCACCAGCGAGCGCCCCGGTTCGATGATGAACTGGCGATCGCCGAAGCCGCGCGCATCCAGCCTGGCCAGCAATTGCTGCCACAGCAGGTCGGCTGCCGGGGGCGTGTCGCCCGCGTAGTCGATGCCCAGGCCGCCGCCGAAATCGAGGTGCTC
Source organism: Burkholderiaceae bacterium (assembly GCA_023954035.1). GTDB lineage: Bacteria > Pseudomonadota > Gammaproteobacteria > Burkholderiales > Burkholderiaceae_C > Simplicispira. The sequence goes on from JAMLIT010000003.1 coordinate 58,399, forward strand.
TATGGCAATGCCGGCGGCCTCGATCTGCTCGACCAGGTCGAGCAAGCGATCCACGGCGTCGGCAAACGGCCTCGCTTCGGTGATCTGCGATCCAATATGGAAGTCAATGCCGGTCACACGCAGACCCGGCAACTGGGCGGCGCGCTGGTACGTCGCCACGGTGCGTTCGTGCGCAACGCCAAATTTGTTCCCCTTGAGTCCGGTGGAGATATAGGGGTGCGTCTTGGGGTCGACGTTCGGGTTGACGCGGATGCTCACAGGCGCCGTGTGGCCGCTCTGCGTAGCGACCTCGCTGAGCACCTCCAATTCCGCTTCGCTCTCGACGTTGAAGCACAAGATACCCGCTTGCAGCGCCTGCAGCATCTCGGCGCGTGTCTTGCCCACGCCCGAGAAAATCACCTTGGAGGGATCCCCACCGGCCGCTAGCACCCGCGCCAGCTCGCCACCGGAGACGATGTCGAAACCGCAGCCCTGGCGGGCAAACCATTGCAGCAGCGCCAGAGAAGAATTGGCTTTCATTGCATAGCAAACATGCAGCTTGCGCCCGGCAAAGCCCTTGCGATACGCATGCAAGGCGTCCCTCATGGACGCGGTGGAGTACGCAAACAGCGGCGTGCCGTGCGTGCGGGCCAACTCTGCCACCGAGCAGGCCTCAATAAACAGTTCGTCCCCGCGATAAGCGATATGGGGACGGCCGGGAAGCGCAGTAGAGATCATGGGGGCGAAGAGGCAGCAGAACGGGGCATGGGAGCCGGCAGGGTGGCCGGAACAGGGGTTTGGGGCAGGCTGGCGCGTGGACTGGCAGGGGGCTGCGTCGGCAAAAACAGCGGTCCACGCTGCCCGCACGCGGTCAGCACTGCCCCGCTGGTCGCAAGGACCAGCGTCCTGACTAGAATTTGCCGGGCTAACAATATCAACATGTGGAAATTGTAATGACCGACCTGGAATACGCCGATCGCGCCGAGCAGTTGCTGTCGGCCGTGGAGCAATGTGTGGATCGCATCAACGCAGCCACCGACGCCGACATCGACAGCCAGCGCAGCGGCGGCCTGATCACCCTGGTGTTTGCCAACGGCAGCCAGATTGTGATCAACCAGCAAAAACCGCTGCACGAGATCTGGATGGCCACGCGCTCGGGCGGCTACCACTACCGTTTCGACGGCCTGGCCTGGCAGGATACCAAGGGCGCAGGCGAATTTTTCGCTGCACTCAGCCGCGACGCGAGTGCCCAGTCGGGATGGGGCCTGCGCTTTCATTGGTGAGCTGAAGCTCGCACGACGCGGCGCCTGCCAGCACGGATCAATTGCGAAACAGGTCCAGAATCTTGTTGCGTTCGTCGGGCGCTGGCGCCTCCTGCGGTGCGAGGCCCGAACCCGCCCCGCGATCGTCAAGCCCCACGCTGGCTACTCCGGCATTGCGGGCGTATTCGGTGTAGAACCACTCGCCGCCGACGTTGACGACCCCCTCGGGCACCGTTGGCTCCATCACAGGTACGCCCTTGAGTGCCCGCTCCATGAAACTGATCCAGACGGGCAAGCTCAATCCGCCGCCCGTCTCGCGGCTGCCCAGGTTGCGCGGCGTGTCGTAGCCAATCCAGGTGACACCCGCAACGGTGGGTTGAAAGCCCGCAAACCACGCGTCCCAGGCGTCGTTGGTGGTACCGGTCTTGCCATACAGATCAGGGCGCTTGAGCGTGGCGTAGGCGCGCGCTGCGGTGCCACTGCGGGTCACTTCGTTGAGCAGGCTGTCCATGATGAAGGCGTTGCGTGCATCGATGGCACGCGGGTTTTGCTCGGTCGGAATGGGCGTGGTTTCTGAGATCGTGCGGCCTTTGAAGTCCGTGACCTTGGCGATCAGCCAGGGATTGACGCGATAGCCCCCGTTGGCGAACACCGAGTACGCGACCGCCATCTGCATCGGCGTCACGGATCCGGCGCCAAGCGCCATGGTCAGGTAGGCCGGGTGCTTTTCCGCATCGAACCCGAAGCGTGTGGCCCATTCCTGCCCGTAGCGGGTGCCGATGGCCTGCAGGATGCGAATCGACACCATGTTCTTCGAGCGCGCAAGCGCCGAGCGCATCGTCATTGGTCCGTCGAACTTGCCGTCGTAATTCTTGGGCTCCCACGGCTGCCCGCCGGTGAAGCCAGAATCGAAAAACAGCGGCCCATCGTTGATGACGGTCGCCGGAGTAAAGCCTTTTTCCAATGCCGCGGAATAGATGAACGGCTTGAAGCTCGAGCCGGGCTGGCGCCAGGCCTGCGTCACGTGGTTGAACTTGTTCTTGTTGAAATCAAAGCCCCCCACCAGCGCCTTGATGGCGCCGCTGCGCGGATCGAGTGCCACAAACGCTCCCTCGACTTCGGGCAACTGGGTGACTTCCCAGCCGTCCTTGTCCGTCCGAGCCACGCGAATCACCGCGCCGCGTCGCAGCTTGATGTTGGGCGGCGCTTTGTCGCTCAGCCCCGACTGCACGGGCTTGAGACCGTCGCCCGTGACCTCAATCGTGTCTCCGTTGCCGCGCACGGCAATCAGTTTGCGCTTGCTCACCTCCAGCACCACGGCGGAGAGGACGTCGCCGTTGTCGGGATGGTCGGCCAGCACGTCATCGATGGCGTCGTCGATTTCCTTGGGCACGGTGGGAAGCTCGATGAATTGCTCGGGCCCGCGGTAATGTTGGCGCCGCTCGAAGTTCATGATCCCCCGGCGCAGTGCGCTGTAGGCGGCCTCCTGATCGCTCGCACTCAGTGTGGTGTACACATTGAGCCCGCGCGTATAGGCCTCGGCACCGTACTGGGCAAAGATGAGTTGTCGCGCCATTTCGGCGACGAATTCCGCGTGCACTCGGGTTTCGTCCTGCCCCGTGTGCAGATGAATCGGCTCCTTGCGCGCGGCGTCGGCTTGCGCTGCAGTGATGAAACCGTTTTCTTCCATCCGGTCGATGATGTACTGCTGCCGGATGCGCGCTCGTTTGGGGTTGCTGATGGGGTTGTAGCGCGAGGGGGCCTTGGGCAACCCGGCCAGCATTGCCGCTTCCGCAATCGAAATTGTCTTCAAGGGCTTGCCAAAGTAAGCCTCTGAAGCGGCCGCAAATCCATAGGCCCGATTGCCCAGGTAAATTTGGTTCATGTAGACCTCGAGAATCTGATTTTTGGAAAGCAGATGCTCGAGTTTGAAAGTCAGTAATATTTCGTAAATCTTGCGGGTAAATGTCTTTTCCGAAGAAAGATATACATTGCGCGCCACCTGCATCGTGATCGTCGAGGCCCCCTGGCTTTTGATTTGACCGAGGTTGGCCAGCATTGCCCGCGCCATGCCTTTGTAATCCACGCCACCGTGCTCGAAAAAGCGCGTGTCTTCAATCGCCAGCACCGCGTCCTTCATCACCTGAGGGATTTCGGAGATGGGCGTCAGGTTGCGTCGCTCTTCGCCGAATTCGCCAAGCAGCGCCCCTTCAGAGGAGTAGACCCGCAGCGGCAGTTTGGGTCGGTAGTCCGCCAGGTCCGAGATGTCGGGAAGATTCGGATAGGCAAATGCCAGCGCAACTGCTATCACCAGGGCCAGGGCGACAGCGCCTGCCGCGGCCAGCCCGATGGCCCAGGCGAGGATGCGCACAGGCCATCTCCACCACGGCGAGGGCGGCCTGGAGGTCGGTTTCGATCGGGGGGGCGAAGACTCTTTTTGGGGGGACGGCGGCATATCGCTCCGGCATGAAATGAGCCGGCATTATAAAAATCGGCTCTTGGCGCGTGGCGCAGAGGGCAAACTGGCGAAAGGACCCTGGGGGGGCTTCTATGAAGAAAAAGCAGTTTGCATGGGTTCGGCGCTCGGACGCATTCGTCTGCTTTTGACAACGCTCAGAAGTTGCTACAGCCGGAAAACTCTTTGCCGGAGAAGTATCTTACTGCTAGCATTCATGTGAAATGTGAAGTTTTGTTGTCTCACATTCACAACTACAAGGGGGCATCTTGATCTCTACGGGATCCTTGTTCGGTCGCCAGTCTGCGCCGCTGCTGGGCATTGACATCAGTTCGTCCAGCGTCAAGCTGGTGGAACTTGGGCGTGACAAATCGGGTGCCTGGGTTCTTGAGCGCTGCGCGATTGAGCCCCTGGAGCGTGGGTGGATCACTGACGGCAACATCGAAAAATTCGACGAAGTGGCCGATGCACTCAAACGCGTGGTGAAAAAGAGCGGAACGCGCACCAAGCAGGTTGCGCTCGCCCTCCCGCCGTCCGCCGTCATCACCAAGAAGATTTCACTGCCTGCCGGCATGACCGATCAGGAGTTGGAAGTGCAGGTGGAGTCGGAGGCCAACCAGTACATCCCTTTCTCGCTTGACGAGGTCAGTCTGGACTTTTGCGTCATCGGCCCGAGCAAGAATGCGCCGGGCGACGTGGACGTCCTGATCGCTGCGTCGCGGAGGGAAAAGGTGCAGGATCGCCAGGGGCTGGCCGAAGCGGCCGGACTGAAGGCGGTGATTCTTGACGTCGAATCCTATGCGTCGCGCCTGGCGGCCAGTCGCCTCATTGAAGCCTTGCCGAACAAGGGCTTGGACGCCATGGTGGCGCTGTTCGAAGTGGGCGCCTTGACGACCAGCATGCAGGTCATACGCAACGACGAAGTGCTTTACGACCGCGATCAGGCCTTCGGCGGCGCGCAGCTGACGCAACTCATCGTGAGGCAATATGGTTTCTCGGTGGAGGAAGCCGAAAACAAAAAGCGCAGTGGTGATCTCCCCGAGGATTACGCCAGTGCGGTTCTGCGGCCGTTTGTCGAGAGCATGGCGCAGGAAATTGGGCGCGCCTTGCAGTTTTTCTTCACCAGCACACCGCACAACCGCGTCGATCGCATCCTTCTGGCCGGAGGCTCGTCGCCTCTGCAAGGCCTGCCGGAAGCGGTAACGCAGCACACCGGATTTCCATGCAGCATCGTCAACCCGTTTGAGGGTATGGAAATGTCCAGCAACGTGCGGATCAAGAAGATGGTTCGGGAGGCCCCGTCCTATCTCACGTCCTGTGGTCTTGCGATGCGGAGGTTCATGCAGTGATTCTCATCAATCTGCTCCCGCACCGCGAGGTGGCGCGCAAACGCCGCCGTGAGGCCTTCCAGGCGGCCATGTTTGCCTCCTTTCTGGTGGGGCTGCTCATCGCGGGCATTATCTATTGGTGGTTTCAAATGATGATCGAGCAGCAGCAGGCGCGAAACAGCTTTCTGCAAAGCGAAATCACCGTTCTGGAAAACCAGATCAAGGAAATTGCCGGGATCGAAGAGGAAATCGCCTCCCTTCGGGCCCGGCAGAAGGCCGTGGAGGATTTACAGGCCGACCGCAACCTTCCAGTGCATCTTTTGAGTGAGCTGGTCAAACAACTGCCCGATGGCGTGTACGTGACCGCATTGAAGCAGACCAACCAGCAGATCGCCCTGCAGGGCATGGCACAGTCGAACGAACGGGTGTCTGAACTTCTGCGCAACCTGTCGAACAACACGCCGTGGCTTTCCAAGCCGGAACTGGTGGAGATCACGGCTGCAAAGGTTGCACTGACTCCACGGGATGAGCGGCGGGTATCTGCCTTCAATCTGCATTTCACGTTGAAGCGGTCTAGCGACGCGAAGAAAACTGAAGACGGAGCAAACAGTGCGCCGCCGGCTGGAAACTGAGTCATGGCCAAAAAACAAAAAAATTCGATTGATACAGCCGCGCTCCAGGAGAGCCTGCAGCGTCAATTTCGCAATCTCGACACCAGGGATCCCTCCCTTTGGCCCCCGTTGCCGAGGTACTTGCTTTGTATATTTATCGCTGCGACCGTGGCGGTCGTGCTTTGGTATGTAAAGCTCACGGATTACAAGGACGCATTGGAGGCTGAGCGGGCGACCGAGGTCACTCTGCGGCAGGACTACCAAACCAAGCTCAATAAAGCCGTCAGCCTGGATTTGCTCAAAAAGCAGCGCGAACAAATTCAGCAATACGTGATTCAACTCGAAAAGCAGCTTCCGAGCAAGGCAGAAATGGCTGCTCTCCTATCTGACATCAACCAGGCAGGTATCGGTCGGAGTCTGCAATTTGAGCTTTTTCGACCTGGGCAAGTTGTCGTCAAGGATTACTATGCCGAATTGCCTATCGCGGTGCGGGTGACGGGTAAATACCATGACATGGGTGCATTTGCAGCAGACATCGCGAACCTCTCTCGAATTGTCACCTTGAACGACATCGCCATAACGGCCGGTGATAAGGGTGGCCCCAACCTGACGATGGACGCAACCGCCCGCACCTTCCGCTATCTGGACGCTGACGAAATCGAAGCCCAGCGCAAGGCAGTTCAGGGGGCGCCGAAATGAAGCTCACTCACGCAGCAGTCCTGGCCCTTGCGACGGTGCTGATAGTCGGCTGTGAATCCTCAGGCGAGGCCGATCTCAGAGAATGGATGGCGCAGGAAAGAGCCCAGGCCCAGCCCCGTGTCACCCCACTCACCGAGCCAAAGCAGTTCGAGCCACAGCAATATGCGGTGGAAGGTGAAATGGACCCGTTCAGTCCGCAACGACTGACGCTGGCCTTGCGCCGCGACTCAGCGCAAGTCGCTTCCAACGCCGCGTTGATCGCGCCCGAGCTGGCGCGGCGCAAAGAGCCGCTGGAGGCTTATCCACTCGACGCCATGGAAATGGTGGGGAGCCTGATGAAGGCTGGTAAACCCACTGCATTGCTGAAGGTGGACAAGTTGCTCTATCAGGTCGGAATCGGAGAATATCTTGGTCCCAATTACGGACGCATTACCAAGATTACAGAAACTGCCATACAGCTACGCGAACTCGTACAGGATGCGACTGGCGATTGGATTGAGCGCATGACAACGCTTGAGTTGCAAGAGGGGGTCACAAAATGAAGCGGAAGAACGTTAAAATGAAGAACCTGATTCGAGGTTTTGTGCTTGCCACTGCCGCTGCACTTGCTTCACCCTGGGCCCTCGCGCAAGGAGCCATCAAATCTGTAACCGGATCGCTTCAGGGAGGCGCAGAAGTCCTGAGGATTGATTTTACCCAGCCACTGCTTGCGTTGCCTACCGGGTTTGCGACGCAAGCGCCTGCGCGAATTGCGCTCGATTTTCCCGGGACGTCCAACGCACTTGGCACCTCGTTGGTTGAAATCAATCATGGCAACCTGCGGTCTGTCAATGTGGTGCAAGCCGAAGGTCGGTCGCGCATCGTGATGAATCTCAAGCAGCCGACGTCGTACAGAACGGAAATGCAGGGGGACTCATTGCTGGTGGTTTTGGCGCCCGTCGCGGTCAGCGCAAATGTTCCAGCGCAGACCGAGGTGTTTGCTGAATCGGGCAGCCTGGACGTCCTTCCTATCAAAGACATTGATTTCCGTCGCGGCCCGGACGGGTCGGGGCGTATCGTGGTGGCTCTGGCGAGCAGCCAGGTGGGCGTCGATCTTCGGCAGCAGGCCAAGACGCTTACCGTGGACTTCCTCCACTCTTCGCTCGCAGAGGGGCTGCGTCGCAGGTTGGACGTGACCGATTTTGGTACGCCTGTGCAGCGCATCACGACCACGGAGGACGGCGATCGCGTTCACATGGTGATTGAGCCCATTGGCGAATGGGAACACAGCGCTTACCAGAGTGACAATCAGTTCGTCGTCGAGGTGCGCCAGAAGAAAATCGATTTAACCAAATTGACGCAGGGTCCCGGTTATAGCGGCGAGAAGCTCTCCTTGAACTTCCAGAACATTGAAGTGCGCTCCTTGCTTCAGGTGATTGCCGATTTCACGAATTTCAATATCGTCACTTCGGACACAGTCACTGGTTCGCTCACCCTGCGCTTGAAGGATGTTCCTTGGGATCAGGCATTGCAAATCATCATGGACGCCAAAGGGCTGGGAATGCGCAAGAACGGCACAGTCCTCTGGATCGCGCCCAAGGATGAAATTGACGAGCGCACGAAGAAGGACTATGAGGCCGCTTTGGCAATAGAAAAGCTCGAACCGCTTAAGACGCAGGCTTTCCAGCTAAATTATGCGAAAGCCGTGGACATGGTGACCCAACTTACCAGCAGTGCTTCCGGCGGAGTGGGAGTGACGAATACTCGATTCCTGTCGGACCGAGGCAGTGCCATCGCTGAGCCACGAACGAACCAGTTGTTTGTCACAGATACTCCCAGCAAGATCGAAGAGGTACGAAAGCTGTTGGCCTCACTGGACGTAGCGGTACGCCAGGTATTGATTGAGGCTCGAATCGTCGAAGCGAGAGACTCGTTCGGTCGTTCGCTCGGGGTGCGTTTGGGTGGGGCCGATCTCAGAGCCAATCGCGGGGGACAGGGCGGATATGCCTTGGGTAAGGACAATCGTGTCGTCTTTGGCAGCAGCTACGCCAACAGCGTGTCCAGCAGTGGTGCTGGTGGAACGACCGACCCTACGGGTAGTTTTGTCAATTTGCCGGCACAGTTGTCTGGCAGCGATACAGTCGGCAGTTTCGCGCTCTCGATCTTCAACGCCGCTGCCAATCGGTTCCTTACGCTGGAACTCTCGGCACTGGAAGCCGATGGCAAGGGCAAGATTGTCTCGAGCCCGCGGGTGATCACTGCGGACCAGACCAAGGCGCTTATCGAGCAGGGCACGGAATATCCGTATTCCGTCACGGCGCCCAATGGAGCAACCACCATTGCGTTCAAAAAGGCCGTGCTCAAGTTGGAGGTGACGCCGCAAATCACCCCCGAAGGCGACATCATCCTGGACCTCGATATCAACAAGGACAGCCGCGGCGAGACGACCTTGCAGGGCGTTGCGATCGACACCAAGCACATCGTGACGCAGATTCTGGTGGAAAACGGCGGAACGGTCGTCATCGGTGGAATCTTTGAGATGGAGGAAACCAATCAGGAGAACAAGATTCCCTTCCTGGGGGACGTTCCAGTCATGGGGAACTTGTTTAAAAGCAGAACGAAAGAATCGACGAAACGCGAGATGCTCGTTTTCATCACCCCCAAAGTGATCTCGGATCGCGGCCCGACGCGCTAAATTTAGGTGAAATGAGGTTTGAAATGAAGAAATTGATTGGAATGGCTGCTTTGGCGGCGTCTGCCTTGCTTGTGGCGTGTGGCGGCGGTGGCGGTAGTCCGGGTAATACGGATTTGCCATACTCGATCTCGGTGCGCGCGGCAAAGTCCCAGTTACCTATAAATATATCCAATCAACCGCCTGGTATCGGCGCTTATGCTAGGTATACGACGACCCTATACGTTGAAGCCCGCGAAGGAGGTGCGCCAATTCCAGGGGGGGAAGATATATTCGGTTGCGCGATAGTGCAGGGTTTGGATTCTGGCGCCCTGTATTATCTGGACGGTGACAAGAGTCATGAGGATGACAACGGTAATCCGCTAGCCTATCGCAGCATTACGCTAGACTCCAACTCAGGTGCAAATTCGTTCCACCTGCATGCCGGGACCAAGGCAGGGACCGTGCGCATCACCTGTTCCGTCACCAATCCGGTGGACAAGCAGATTTCGAGCGCCAGCGTTGACGTCGTGGTCGGCGCTGCGACCGGCCAACCTGCCAGCGTGGTTGGCACCGCCCAGGCTCCCGGTTTTCTCGGTACCAGCAACAACATCGCGTCGTTGCGCAACAACGTCGGCATCCAGGCTTTCGTGATGGACGACGCGAACCAGCCGATTCCAGAGCCGGCGGCTGCCAACTTGCAGGTAAGTATCCGTTCGTTCGGGGCTTCCACAGGCGCTCGACTGCTTTCGGGCTCCCAGTCGGGGAGCGTGGTTCAGGTCCGCACCATTGGTGGCGTGGGCTTGGTTTCGCTGTCTAGCGGATCCGATGCCGGTGTCATCCTGCTTGAGCTGACGACCGACCGGGCGGACAACAATGTATCGAATGGTATCCAGGACGCCGTGACGCAGCTCATGGCAGTCAGCGTGCACAAGCAGATTAGCGCCGGACCGCTCGCCATCAAAGACACGACACTCAAGGTGGCGAACGGGATTCCATTCTCCTATGCGATGACGGGCGAGGGGGGGGTGCCACCTTACTCGTGGACCGCCAGTGGTTTGCCGAACGGTCTGTCGATGAGTCCTGATGGAGTCATCAGCGGCACTGCCAACGATCGGGGCGGGGTCTACAACGTTGTCGTGACGATGACCGACGATTCCAATCTGCCGGGCAATAAGGTCACGAAGAATATCGAACTGACCCTGGAAGGCAATATGCAGCTTGAGTTTGCACTCAATGGATGCAGTGCCGATGTCAATGTGGCTTGTGCCTTGCCTGCAGCCACCGTAGGTCAACCCTATGTCTACATCCTCTCGGTAACCGGTGGCGACCCTGCAGAAGCTGTCACGTGGACGACGACGCCATCGCCAGTCGCCGGTTTGCCCAATTGGAACCCGCCTCTTTCCGTGACAGCCAACGGGGTTTTGACGGGCACTCCCTTGGCACCCGCCTCTGGCAATACCTACACGTTCGTGGTAACGGCGAAACGCGGAGACTTCATCATCAGTCGCCAGGTGTCGATTCGCGTCAATTGATCGACAGTTGATCGTGCTATCGAAATCAAGCGAATAGCGGCTTTCGCTTCTCAGGCGCAGCCCCTTGAAGACATCAAGGGGCTGCGTTTTTTTGTGGCTCGCCGGATTTGTGCTCGGACCTGCCAGTGGGGATGGGACTGGAATTTCGAATGGACACGTGCAAACGAATCGTTTCGCTGATCGGCATGCCCGGAAGCGGCAAAACCACCGTCGGACGCCAGCTCGCGCGGCGGTTGGGCCTGGACTTCGTGGATTCGGACCGCGTCATCGAGGAGCGCCTAGGCTGCTCGATTCGCGCGTTTTTCGAACGCGAAGGCGAAGACGCCTTCCGCGCATTGGAAGAAGCCACGCTCGACGAACTGACAGCGAGCGGCGCAAGCGCCGTCTTGTCCACGGGCGGTGGCGCGGTGCTTCGGCCGGCGACGCGCGAGCGACTGCGCAGGCGTAGCCAGGTGGTGTACCTCCATGCGCTGGCCGACGACATCTACCGGCGACTGCGGCATGACACCACAAGGCCTTTGCTGCAAACTGAAGATCCTTTGCAGCAACTGCGCAATTTGTACGCGCAGCGCGATCCGCTCTACAGGGAGGCTGCGCACTTCGTCATTGAAACCGGTCGACCTTCCGTCGCGACCTTGGTCAACATGGTGGTGATGCAGCTGGAACTGGCAGGCACCTTGAACGCCGGTGCGCTGATCCCCGCAAGTCGACGTTGAATGTCCTCGGGCGCCCGCCCAAAGCGGATGCGATCGCAATGGGCCCGCTCGGGGAAGGGCAGAGCCTGCCCTACACTTGGCGCGCAATGACCACTCCCCTTCACTTTCCCGAAACTCCAAGGCCAGCACCGAGACGCCCGACGCCCCTGGTTTCCCAGGATGCGGCCGACCGGCAGACGGTCCGTATCGACTTGGCCGAGCGCAGCTACGCCATTGCCATCGGCTCTGGCCTTCTGTCCGATCCTGAGGCGTTCTCCAGTCTGCCCCCAGGCCATTGCGCTTTGGTAGTGAGCAACACCACGGTCGCACCCTTGTATCTGGAGCGTCTGGAGCAGCTTCTTGCCGGTCGCTACGCGCAACGGTGCAGTGTGGTGCTGCCTGATGGTGAGGCCTACAAGACCTGGCAAAGCCTCCAGCTGATCTTTGATGCGCTGCTGCGCAACCACTGTGACCGCAGTACGGTGCTCTTCGCTCTGGGCGGCGGGGTGGTCGGGGACATGACCGGCTTTGCGGCTGCCAGTTACATGCGCGGCGTGCCATTTGTGCAGGTGCCCACCACGCTGCTGGCGCAGGTGGATTCGTCTGTCGGAGGAAAAACCGGGATCAACCATCCTTTGGGCAAGAACATGATCGGCGCGTTTCACCAGCCGCTGCTGGTGGTGTGCGATCTCGACACGCTCGATACCCTGCCGGAGCGCGAGCTCAGCGCGGGGCTGGCCGAGATCATCAAATACGGTCCGATCTACGACATGGAATTCATGGCCTGGCTCGAAGACCAGGTCGATGCGCTGCGCGCGCGCGATCGGGCTGCGTTGGCGCATGCGGTGCGGCGCAGCTGCGAGATCAAGGCCGCGGTGGTCGGCGCCGACGAACGGGAGGCTGGGCTGCGCGCCATCCTCAATTTTGGCCACACCTTTGGCCACGCGGTCGAGTCAGGGTTGGGCTACGGCGTGTGGCTGCACGGCGAAGGCGTGGGCGTGGGCATGCTGATGGCAGCGGAACTCTCGCGCCGACTCGGTCTGGTGGATGTTGGGTTTTGCGCGCGACTGCAGGCGCTGGTGCAACGCGCCGGGCTGCCACTGCGGGCCCCGGTGCTCGATGCGAACGACAACGCCGGCCGCTATCTGGAGCTGATGCGTGTCGACAAAAAGGCGCAGGGCGGCGAAATCCGTTTTGTGCTGATCGACGGGCCGGGCCAGGCCGTGCTGCGCAGCGCGCCCGATGCCCTGGTGCGGGAGGTCGTGGATGCCTGCTGTGCGCCAGCCTGAGCGGGCGCAGTGCTGGGTACAAGGCATGTATTGCTATAAAATCAGGAGCTGTATGCGCTTATATAATAAGCGGTGGAGGCCGATTTGACCGATATTTTTGGTCTGGCACCCTATGCAAGCCATGCAGCAGCTGGCCGTGGACGGCGCCACGCCGAGCCGCCAGCCCCCACGCGCTCGGACTACCAGCGCGATCGGGACCGCATCGTCCATTCCTCTGCGTTTCGGCGGCTGGTCTACAAGACGCAGGTTTTTTTGAACCATGAAGGCGACCTGTTTCGTACCCGGCTCACGCATTCGCTGGAGGTTGCGCAGCTGGCGCGTTCGGTCGCCCGCTCACTGCGCCTCAATGAAGACCTGGTCGAGGCCATTGCGCTGGCGCACGATCTGGGCCACACACCGTTTGGACACGCTGGGCAGGACGCACTCAACGCCTGCATGCAGGGCCACGGCGGCTTTGAGCACAACCTGCAAAGCTTGCGGGTGGTGGATGCGCTGGAGCTGCGCTACCCGCAGTTCGCCGGGCTCAACCTCAGCTTTGAAACCCGGGAGGGCATCCTCAAGCACTGCTCGCGCAGCCATGCCGAGTTGCTCGAGGCCGAGGAGCCCGGGGGCGTCGCCTCGCGCTTTCTGCTGCGGCAGCAGCCCAGCCTGGAAGCGCAATTGGCCAATCTGGCCGACGAGATCGCCTACAACGCGCACGACATCGACGACGGCGTGCGCTCCGGGCTGATCACGCAGGAGCAACTGGCCGAGGTGCCGCTGTTTGCGCGTTATCGCATTGAGGCGCTCGACGCCTTTCCCGGACTTGCTGCCCCGGCGAATGAGCGCCGGCTGCTCTACGAAGCCATACGGCGCATGCTCAGTGCCCAGGTCTACGACGTGATTGCCGCGACGCAGCAGGCCATCGACGAGGCAGCGCCTCGTGATGTGGACGCCGTGCGCCGCGCTGGCCCTTTGGTGGGTTTTGGTCCGGGCATGCGGCTGCAGTCGCAGACGCTCAAACGCTTCCTGTTCGACAACCTCTACCGCCATCCGCAGGTGGTGGAGACGACCGATCGCGCGCAAGTGGTCGTGCGCGAGTTGTTCGATGCCTATCTTGCCGCGCCGCGCGCCATGAAGCCTGCTTATGCGGCGCGTGCGGCGCAAGCGGCACCTGACCATCGCGCCCGCGTCGTGGCCGACTTCATCGCGGGAATGACCGATCGATTCGCAGCGGCCGAGCATGAACGGCTGACGGGGCGCCGCGTGATCCCATAAGTCGGGGTGGCCGCGAGTGCCCTGGGCAAGCGCGCTATCAGGCAGCAGCCGGATCGACCTCGCGGGCAAACGTCACCACATGATCGGCCTGCACGCGCACGCCGATCCACTCGCCGATGGCGTGGTCGTGGTGACTCGGGACATGGGCTTGCACCTGCAGGCCGTTGGCCAACTCGAGCGTGTACAGAAATTCCGAGCCCCGAAACGCCTTGCGCAGCACCCGAGCCTGCACCGGCGATGCATCGTCGTGCACGATGTCGTCTGCGCGCAGCAGCACGTCGCATTCTCCATTGTCGTAATAAGAAGGCAGCGGGCAATCGGTCAAATTCTCGAGCGTGCCCAGCGCAGTGCGCACGGCGACACCATTTGGACTTTGCTCCAGCTTTGCAGGTGCAAAGACGCCGTGCCCGATGAAGTTGGCAACAAAGCGTGTGGCCGGGCGGTGGTAAACCGTGTACGCATCGTCCCATTGGTGCAGCCTGCCTTCGTGCATCACGCCGATCCAATCGCCAATGGCGAAGGCCTCTAGCTGGTCGTGGGTGACGAACAGCGCCGTGGCGCCGGCCGCCTTCAAAATGCCGCGCATTTCCTGCGCCAGGCGTTCGCGCAGTTCGACGTCCAGGTTGGAAAAGGGTTCATCGAGAAGCATCAGCTTGGGTCGGGGCGCAAGCGCCCGAGCCAAAGCCACGCGCTGCTGCTGGCCGCCAGAGAGTTCGTGGGGATAGCGCGCCTCGCTGCCCGGCAATCCGACCAGGGACAGCACCTGCGCAACGCGCTCGGCCTGTGCCGTTCGAGCCATGCCATGCAGTCCAAAAGCAATGTTGCGACCGGCGCTGAGGTGGGGGAATAGGGCGTAGTCCTGAAACACCATGCCGATGCGCCGATCCTCCGGCGCAACATCGTGGCCGGGGCAGCTGACACAGGCACCCCCCAATTGCACTTCTCCGCCCTCTACCGAAGCCAGGCCGGCCACCGCACGCAGCAGTGTGGTTTTGCCGCAGCCCGAAGGACCGATGAGCACGCCGATGCTGCCCGCGGGCAGGCCCAGGCTCACCCCCCGCACCGCGGGACAGGGCTGACCCGCGTAGCGCACATCCAGGTTTGACAGCGTCAGGTACATGCCGCCATTCTATGTTTGCGAATGCGTAAAATTCGCATTTGCCTGCTCGCCGCGCCCAAGGGCGCCCAGTGGCAAGCCCTTGCCTCCGTCGGTTTCCATCTTGTCCACCCTCCGCGCAAGCTTGCGCCACCTTCCCCTGTTCGCCTTGGCCGGCGTCCTGTGCCTGCCCGTGCTCGCTTTGCTGGGCGCATGGCTGCCGGGTGTCGGCTCGAATGCGCCGTTGCCCGTGCTCGCAGCCATGGCCCAGACGGTGCTGCCGGGCTATTTGTGGACCACGCTGGGCCTGGCGGTGGGCGTGGCGCTGGGCACTGCGCTGCTTGGCGCGGGTGCTGCGGTGGCGGTCACCTTGTTTGATTTTCCCGGCCGGCGCAGCTTCGAGTGGTTGCTGCTGTTGCCGTTGGCGATGCCGGCCTACGTCACGGCCTATGCGTACACCGATTTTCTGCAATTCAGCGGACCGCTGCAGACTTGGGCGCGCGCGGTTTGGGGCCTGGAAGGGCGCCTCCTGCCGGAGGTGCGCAGCTTGGGTGGTGCGGTGCTGGTGTTTGTGGTGTCGCTTTACCCCTATGTGTACTTGCTGGCCCGCGCGGCGCTGGCCGAACGCATTGCGCACTTGATGGAAGCGGCGCGCATGCTGGGCGCGCCGCTCTCTCGGCGCATCGCCGCGGTGGCCTTGCCACTTGCGCGCCCAGCCGTTGCTGCCGGCGTGGCGCTGGCGCTGATGGAGACGCTGGCCGACTTCGGCGTGACGAGCTATTTCGGCATCCAGACGTTCAGCACCGCCATCGTCAAGGCCTGGTTGGCCATGGACGATCGGCGCGTGGCGGCACAGTTGTCGAGCATGTTGCTCGCCCTGGTGCTGCTGCTGCTCTGGCTGGAGCGGCGCTCGCAGAGCCGCTTGCGCTTCAGCGCGCGCGGTGCAGGCGCGCGGGCGGCCTCGGTGCCCAGGGGGTTGACGGGCTGGCACGGCGTGCTGGCCTGCACCCTCTGTGCCGTGCCCGTGCTGCTTGGGTTTGTCGCGCCCGTAGCGTTCATGTTGCGGCCTCTGGCCGCCGATTGGTCGGTGCTGCCGTGGCAGCGGTTTCTCGAATGGGCGTGGAACAGCGTGCGGCTCGGGGGCATCACGGCGGCCCTGGGGTTGGCGGTGGCGCTGACGCTGGGGTTTGCGCTTAGGCGCAGCCCGCGCGGCCCCGTGCGGGCCGTGGTGCGCCTGGTGGGCGCTGGCTACGCCGTGCCGGGGGCGGTGATCGTGGTCGGCGTGCTCCTGCCGGTCGGCTGGATGCAGCAGCAGTTTCCCCAACTGGGAGTCGCAGCCCTGGTGACGACCACGGCCCTGGGCATCGTGTGGGCCTATCTGGTGCGCTTTTCCGCCGTCGCGCTGCAAAGCATCGAAAGCGGCTATGCGCGGATTTCCCCCAGTCTGGACGAGAGCGCGCGCATGCTGGGGGCGCGCAGCATGCGGGTCGCAGCCCAGGTCCACTGGCCCTTGCTTCAGCGCGCCGCTGCGGCCGCGGCGCTACTGGTCTTTGTCGACGTCATGAAGGAGCTTCCCGCGACCCTGGTGCTGCGGCCCTTCGACAGCGATACGTTGGCGGTGGTGGCCTACCAGTTGGCCCGGGATGAGCGCCTGGGCGAAGCAGCGCTTCCCTCGCTGGCACTGGTCCTGGTGGGGCTCGTCCCTGTGCTGCTGCTGAGCCGGGCATTGCGCAGCCGCTGACCGTGTGGGGCTGCCCATGGCGGCGCCGCAGTCGGGTTTATGTTTGAATTTTGATGCGAATCGCGTTAACCTCCCACCCCTTGCTGCGCAGGTGGGCCTCCAGGGCCGGTCGGAGTTGGCGCATTTTGGCGGCGGCCGAGCTGCCCCTGACCAGGATGCACCAGGTCGTCCCGTCAATCGGCCCGGCACGTACTAACGCGCGCAGCGCCGCAGGAATCATGGGTTCAATGGCACGCAAACGCGCGCTGGAGTCGTGCACAAGCGCCGAAAGCTGCACCAGCACGGGCGCCTCGTCGGCGGCTTGCTGAAGGGTCACGGCATGGTTTCGGCGGTGCATCGAAGGGGCGGGCACAAGGGAAAAGGTGGGCAATGCAACTCATTATCATGGACGCGCGTCTGGCGCGCAGCCGGTCCATCACGCTCTCGGGGCCGCGCTTGCTGCTGGCTGCGCTGGGTTTGGCAGTCGTCTTGATGTGCTTGGCCGCCGGCCTCTACCATTTGGTGTTCCTCAAGGGCGCGCGCGAAGGCTGGCCGGTGGTCAGCGATCTGGTTCGCCCGCTTGCGCAGGACGACACGGCGCAGCGCGATCGCTTCCTGCGCCAGAACATCGACGCCATGGCCCGCAAGGTGGGCGAGATGCAAGCGCGCATGGTGCAACTCGAATCGCTCGGCGACCGCATTTCGGGTTTGGCCGGTGTTCCATTGCCCGCGCATGGCAACGCCAGGTCGGGCGTTGCACCGGGACAGGGCGGCGTGCTGGTGGCAAGCCGGCCACTGAGTCTGCAGGACTTGCAACGCACGCTCGATGAGCTGGAGCAGCTGAGCGGCCAGCGCGCGGACTGGATGACGGTGATGGAGTCGCGCCTCATGGACCAGCATCTGGCCAAGCACATGATTCCCACGCAGGAGCCAGTACCGGGCAACGTCGTCGGCTCCGGTTTCGGCTGGCGGATCGACCCGATCACCGGTCGCTCGGCCTTGCACACCGGACTCGATTTCGCGACGGCGCAGGGTTCGGACATCCTTGCTGCAGCCGGCGGGGTCGTGGTGGCGCAGGAGTTCCATCCCGCCTACGGCAACATGGTCGAGATCGATCACGGCAACCAGGTGATCACGCGGTATGCCCATGCCTCCAAGGTCGTGGTGCGGCGGGGAGACCTGGTTCGCCGCGGCCAGAAAATCGCGGAAGTGGGAACAACAGGCCGGTCTACGGGTCCGCATCTGCATTTCGAGGTCTGGGTCCAGGGCGTCCTTCAGGATCCACGGAAGTTTCTGGCCGCCGGCGATGCTGCCACCCGTGCAGCGGCTGCACGTGGCGGGCCCGCACCCGCCGCCGTGGCGCGCAGGTAAAATCTGGTTTTCGGGCCGGAGCGCCAAGGGGCATGCCGCATTGGCTTGCACTCCTTGCGTCCGGCCTCATCTGACCCACTTCTTCACAGGATCGCGGATTGGTCGCGCACCTTCAGGTGCCGCGTCGAATTCATGTCTGCATGGCCACCAACTTCCTCACCAAAATTTTCGGCAGCCGCAATGACCGCCTGCTCAAGCAGTACCGCAAGACGGTGGCGCGCATCAATGAACTCGAGCCGACCTTCGAAGCGCTGAGCGACGAGGCCTTGCGCGCCAAAACGGATGAATTCAAGTCCCGCGTGGCCGGCGGCGAGCATCTCGATGCATTGTTGCCCGAGGCTTTTGCCGTGGTGCGCGAAGGCTCCAAGCGCGTGATGAAGATGCGCCATTTCGACGTGCAGCTGGTGGGCGGGATTGCCCTGCACTTTGGCAAGATCGCCGAAATGCGAACGGGTGAGGGCAAAACGCTGACGGCGACCTTGCCCGTGTACCTCAATGCGCTGTCGGGCAAGGGTGCGCACGTGGTCACCGTCAACGACTACCTGGCCAACCGCGATGCGCAGTGGATGGGGCGTCTGTACAGTTTTCTCGGGTTGAGCGTGGGCATCAACCTGCCCAACATGCCGCGCGAGGAAAAGCAGGCGGCCTACCGCGCCGACATCACCTACGGAACCAACAACGAGTACGGTTTCGACTATCTGCGCGACAACATGGTCTACGAGGCGGGCGATCGCGTGCAGCGCGGCCTGAACTATGCCATCGTCGACGAGGTCGATTCCATCCTGATCGACGAGGCGCGTACACCGCTCATCATCAGCGGTCAGGCAGAAGACCACACGGCGATGTACATCGCCATGAACAAGGTGGTGCCGCTCATGGTGCGCCAGGAGGGGGAGGCCGATCCGCGTACCGGGGAAGGCGTGATCAAGCCCGGCGATTTCACGGTGGACGAGAAGACGCACCAGGTGTTCCTCACAGAGCAAGGCCACGAAACCGCCGAGCGCGTGCTGTTCGACCAAGGGTTGATTGCGGAAGGCGCTTCGCTGTACGACCCGGCCAACATCACCCTGATGCACCATTTGTACGCGGCGCTGCGGGCCAACCATCTCTACAACCGCGACCAGCACTACGTCGTGCAAAACGGCGAAATCGTCATCGTCGACGAATTCACCGGCCGCCTGATGGCAGGCCGGCGCTGGAGCGATGGCCTGCACCAGGCCGTGGAGGCCAAAGAGGGCGTGGAAATTCAGGCGGAAAACCAGACGCTGGCTTCCATCACGTTCCAGAACTATTTCCGCCTGTACAGCAAGCTGGCCGGCATGACCGGCACTGCGGACACCGAAGCCTACGAGTTTCAGGAAATCTATGGGCTGGAGACCATGGTCATTCCTCCGAACCGGCCCAGCCGCAGGGAGGACCAGCTCGACCGTGTGTACAAGACCACACGCGAAAAATACGAGGCGGCCATCGCCGACATTCGCGAATGCCACGAGCGCGGCCAGCCGGTGCTGGTGGGCACGACGTCGATCGAGAATTCGGAAATCATCGACGAGATGCTCAACAAGATCGGCTTGCCGCACCAGGTGCTCAACGCCAAGCAGCATGCGCGCGAGGCCGACATCGTCGCCCAGGCCGGGCGCGCGGGCATGGTCACCATCGCTACCAACATGGCAGGTCGCGGAACCGACATCGTGCTTGGCGGCAACGTCGAGAAGGATGTCGCAGCCGTCGAGGCCGACGAATCGCTGGACGATGCGGCCAAGCAGGCCCGCATTGCGCAGCTGCGCGCCCAGTGGGCCTTGGAGCATGAGCGCGTGAAAGAACTCGGCGGCCTGCGCATCATTGCCACCGAACGCCACGAGTCGCGCCGCATCGACAACCAGTTGCGCGGCCGCTCGGGCCGCCAGGGCGATCCGGGGTCTTCCCGTTTCTATCTGAGCCTGGACGATTCGCTGATGCGCATTTTTGCCGGCGACCGGGTCAAGGCCATCATGGATCGGCTCAAGATGCCCGACGGAGAAGCGATCGAGGCGGGCATCGTCACGCGCAGCATCGAATCGGCGCAGCGCAAGGTGGAAGCGCGCAATTTCGACATGCGCAAGCAGCTGCTGGAGTACGACGACGTTGCCAACGACCAGCGCAAGGTGATCTACCAGCAGCGCAACGAGATTCTCGACGCCAGCGCGCTGGAGGATGTGGTCGGCGCGATGCGCGAAGACTGCTTCACCGACCTGGTGCGAACCTATGTACCTGCCGAATCCGTCGAGGAGCAGTGGAATCTGCCCGGCCTGGAGAAGGTGCTGCGCGAGGAGTGGCAGTTGGAGCTGGACCTGCAGAACGAGGTGGAAGGCTCCAGCTCCATGACCGACGAGGATGTGCTCGAACGCGTCTTGGCCGCTGCCAACCAGGCTTTTTCCGCCAAGCTCGAAGCGGTGGGCCGCGAAAACTTCACCCAGTTCGAGCGTGTGGTGCTGCTGCAGACCTTTGATTCGAACTGGCGCGACCACCTGAGCGCGCTGGACTATTTGCGCCAGGGCATCCACCTGCGCGGCTATGCGCAAAAGCAGCCCAAGCAGGAATACAAGCGCGAGGCCTTCGAGCTGTTTCGCCAATTGATCGACATCGTGAAGAACGAAGTCACCAAAATATTGATGACGGTGCAGATCCAGTCGCCGACGCAGCTTGACGCCGCGGCCGAAGACATGGAGCAGCGCGCCGAGAACATTGCCAACGTCACTTACAGCGCCCCCAACGAAAGCGGCGATGCCGAAACCACGGTGGACGAGCGCACGCTGCGGGTCCAGCAAAAAGTGGCTGCCGGTGGGCGGGTCGGGCGCAATGATCCCTGTCCCTGCGGCAGCGGGAAGAAGTACAAGCAGTGCCACGGGAAACTGGCCTGAGGATCGATGCTTTTTTTGAAGAGGACGACCCATGCCCGTGAATCTCTCCATGCCCATTGCCTCTGAACTTCGCCCCATTGCCGGCATTCGCATCGGTACGGCTGAAGCGGGCATCAAAAAGCCTGGGCGCAAGGACCTCACCCTCTTCGTCCTCGACGAAGGAGCGGCGGTGGCCAGCGTTTTCACGCGGAACCGATTTTGTGCGGCGCCGGTGCAGGTGGCGCGGGAACATCTGGAAAACGGCAGTGCCATCCGCGCGCTGGTCGTCAACACTGGCAACGCGAACGCGGGCACCGGCGCCGAGGGCTTGGCCCGGGCGCGCCGCACCTGCACGACCGCCGCGCGGCTGCTGGGCATTGACGCGCAGCAGGTGCTGCCCTATTCCACCGGCGTCATCATGGAGCCGCTGCCGGTCGAGCGCATCGAAGCGGGGTTGCCGGAAGCGCTTGCCCACGCCGCGGCCGACCAGTGGAGCGTGGCAGCGCAGGCCATCATGACGACCGACACCGTGCCCAAGGCCTTCAGCAGCGAAGTTCAGCTGGGCAGCGCCAAGGTCTGCATTACCGGGATTTCTAAGGGCGCCGGCATGATTCGCCCCAACATGGCGACCATGTTGGGCTTTCTTGCGACCGACGCCTGCGTGGCGCCAGCCCTGCTGCCCGATCTGGTGCGCCGGCTGGCCGACCAGTCGTTCAACCGCATCACCATCGACGGCGACACCTCGACCAACGACTGCTTCACCTTCGTGGCGACGCAGCGCGCCGGCAACGCCGAAGTCACCTCGCTCGACAGCGCGCAAGGCCAGGCCTTGTTGGCTGCGCTGGCCGACGTGGCGCGGCTGCTGGCCCAGGCCATCGTGCGCGACGGCGAGGGCGCCACGAAGTTCATCACCGTGCGCGTCGAGGGTGGCGCCAGCGGCGACGAATGCCGCAAGGTGGCCTACGCCATCGCGCATTCGCCGCTGGTCAAGACCGCGTTTTTTGCCAGCGACCCCAACCTGGGCCGAATTCTGGCAGCGGTCGGTTACGCGGGAATTGAGGACCTGGACCAGACCCTCATCGACCTGTACCTGGACGACGTGCTGGTCGCGCAGCGCGGCGGTCGCAACCCGGACTACCGCGAGGAAGACGGCCAGCGCGTCATGCAGCAGCAGGAGATCACCGTGCGCGTGCTGCTTGGCAGGGGCAGTGCACAAGACCAGGTCTGGACTTGCGACTTGAGCCACGACTACGTGAGCATCAACGCCGATTATCGCTCTTGATTTTGTAGCTGCTTGCGCTTGTGGAATAAGCGCTAGAGGCCAAAATGAACACTAATTTCGACCATTTGATCGGCCGCGCCGAGCAACTGATGGCGCGCATTGAACTTGCGCTGCCGCAGCCACTGGCTGCGCCCGACTGGTCGCAAGCGTATGCCTGGCGCTACCGCAAGCGCTCCAGCGGCCACGGCCGGCTTGAGCCGGTGCGCCATGTCGCCCCCCTGCAGTTGGGCGATTTGAAAGAGATCGACGGACAGAAGGAAAAAATTCAGCGCAACACCGAGCAGTTCGTGCGCGGCGTGCCGGCCAACAACGTGCTGCTGACAGGCGCGCGCGGTACCGGCAAGAGTTCGCTCATCAAGGCGTGCCTGAACGCATATGCGCCGCAAGGATTGCGCTTGATCGAAGTCGACAAGGCCGATCTGACGGACCTGCCCGACATCGTGGAAGTCGTCGCCGATCGCGGCGAGAAGTTCATCGTCTTTTGCGACGACCTGAGCTTCGAGGACGGCGAGCCCGCCTACAAGGCGCTCAAGTCGATTCTTGACGGCTCGGTGGCAGCGGCCTCGCCCAATGTGCTGATCTACGCCACCAGCAACCGGCGCCATCTGCTGCCCGAGTACATGCGCGAGAATCTGAGCTACACGCACACCGACGACGGCGAGGTGCACCCTGGCGAAGGCGTCGAGGAGAAGATTTCACTCTCCGAGCGTTTCGGCCTGTGGGTCAGCTTCTATCCGTTCAGCCAGGAAGAATATCTGGCGATCGTTGCGCAGTGGTTGTCCTCGCTGGGCGTGAACGCGGCGGACATCGCGGCGGCGCGGCCGCAGGCGCTGGTCTGGGCGCTGGAGCGCGGGTCCCGCAGCGGCCGCGTCGCCTACCAGTTCGCGCGCGACTATGCCGGACGCCGCAGTGCTTGATGCGCGCCGGCCCACCGAAGTGGCCGTCGGCATCCTGATTCGCGCAGACGGCGCGCTGCTGTTGACCAGCCGGCCCGAGGGAAAGGTCTATGCGGGCTACTGGGAATTTCCTGGCGGCAAGCTTGAAGTCGGAGAAACGGTAGAGCAGGCGCTGCGGCGCGAGCTGCAAGAGGAACTGGGCATCACCATCGGGCCGGCCACCGTGTGGAAAGTGACGGAGCACGAGTACCCACACGCGCGCGTGCGCCTGCATTGGTGTCGCGTCACGGCTTGGACAGGAGACTTCGATATGCGCGAGGCCCAGCAAATGTGCTGGCAGCACTGGCCCATTCGCGTGCGCCCGGTGCTTCCGGGCGCAACGCCGGTTTTGCAATGGCTGGCGCAGGAGCAGGGCGTGGCATTCGATCCGGAAATACTACAAAAACAATAGCTGATGGCGCGCTCTGATCGTGCGCGAGAGGCTATTTTTACTCTTCTTTTGTGCGCGGGTCGCCGTAGGGGGCATCGTCGGGTGGCGCTTCGCTCGGCAGGCGAAATTCCTCACTCGCCCAGGCGCCCAGGTCGCGCTGCCGGCAGCGCTCGCTGCAGAATGGCCGCCATGGATTGGCGGCGCTGTAGAGGCTTTTGCCGCCGCAGCCGGGGCAGCGCACCGCGCGGGCAGGGTGTTCTGGGTTCATGCTTGGCGCCTCAGGCACACAGCGTGAGTTCGAAGCTGGTGTCCTCAGTGCTGGGCACCGAATGAAAGCCCGCCTGCATGCGCATCAGGCGCACCGAGACCATCAGCCGGTTGCCGCTGATTTCGGGGACCAGATCGAGGGCCGGGTCGATGCGCATGCGCAGCAACTGAAAACTGCGACCCTGGGGCAGGGTCTGTTGGAGCTGGCCGTGTTCGGCCACCACTTTCTGTGGCACGCCGGTGTCGCGAATCAACTGGAGCAACAGGAAAATCGCCTCGGCCAGGGGAGCCAATGCGCTCGCCCAGTTCCCCAGCGCCTGCTGGCGCTCGGCAGCGGGGCGGTGTTGCCAGGCGGAGTAGGACGGCAAATCAAAGCCGCAGGTGCCGCCCGGGATGCCCACACGGCTGCGAATCGCCATCAGCCACTCGTTGTCGGTCAACGTCTGCCCGGCCTTGCCAAGTTGCGCGTTCAACGCCGCAAAACAGGCGTCCAGTTGGGCCACCACGCCATCGAGCGCGACGACAGAGATCGCCGGATTTCCCCGGTAGCTGTCGAGCTGGTGTTTTTGTTTCTCCAGATCCTTGAGCACGTCGGACTTCAGATCGGCGCGGGCGGCAACGTCCATTACCTCGAATATCGTCACCAAGGCAAAGTGATGGTCCAGCGCATGCTCGCGCGAAATCAGCACGCCCAGGCGGCGAAACAGATGCTCCAGGCGCAAATAGGTGCGGATGCGTTCGTTGAAAGGGTATTCGTACAGGATCACGCGGCCAGTTTCCTTGGGGTAGAGGGGACGCTTTCAAATCGCGGATCGGACGCGGCCAAGTCTGCAGGAATCATAGCGCGAAGCCCTGGGCGAGCGTTTGCACGCTGACTTCAAGCTCGGGCAAGGACAGTCCGTCGTTGAAGATCACGGCGTCGGCCGCGGCGCGCCGCTGCGCGCGGCTGGCCTGCGTGCGTATCACCGCCTGCACCTGCTCGCGCTCCATGGCGCTTCGCCGCATCACCCGCTCGACCTGTGTTGCTTCCTTGCAATCGACGACCAGGACGGCATCGACTTCGCTCGCCCAGCGGCCCGATTCCACCAGAAGCGGGATGTCCAGCACCAGCAGGCGCGCGCCGTCCCGGCGTGCGGCGGCCGCGCGCTCGGCCATGGCGCGCACGACGATGGGATGGACAATGGCTTCGAGCCGCGCGCGCGCTGCAGGATCAGAAAAGACCAGGCTGCGCATGCGTGCGCGGTCGAGTGCCCCCTGGGCATCCAGAAACTCGGGTCCGAACGCCCTGGCGATCGCAAGACTGGCTTGGCCGCTGCTGGCCGTGCTGGCGCGGGAAAGGGCGTCTGCATCAATCAACACCGCGCCGGCGGCTGCGAGAAAGGCCGCCACGGTGCTTTTGCCGCTGCCGATTCCACCCGTAAGCCCCAGCCGGCGCATCTCAGCCTCTTGCCGGATCACAAGCGCAAAAGCCCCAAAATGGCGTTTTGAACCGCGTGGGGGCCCAGAATCAGGGCAGCGAGCCCAGCCCCCACCAGAAACGGACCGAAGGGCACATAGCCGCCTTCCCGCAGCCCGCTGGTCACTTTCATGGCAATCCCGACGCAGGCACCGACCACCGAGGCCATCAGGATCAGTGGGACCAGGGCGGGCCAGCCGAACCATGCGCCAAGGGCTGCAAACAGCTTGAAGTCGCCGTAGCCCATGCCTTCCTTGCCGGTAGAGAGCTTGAATGCCCAATAGACCAGCCAGAGGGAAAGGTATCCGCCAGCAGCGCCGACCACCGACTCGGCGAGCGAAACCTCAATGAAGCCCGCGGCCGAGGCCAGCAGCCCCGCCCAGAGCAGCGGCAAGGTCAGGTTGTCGGGCAGCAGCGTGGTGTCCCAGTCGATGAAGGCCATGGCGACCAGCATGCTGCAAAAAAGCGCCCAGGCCGCTGCGCTGGCGGTCAAGCCAAAGCGCGCTGCGCAATAGAAGAACAAGGCACCCGTCAGCAGTTCCACCAGCGGATAACGCATGCTGATGCGCACGCCGCAGGAGGCGCATTTGCCGCGCAATGCAAGATAGCTCAGCACCGGGATGTTTTCGTACCAGCGCAACTGGTGGCCGCATGCTTGGCAACGCGAGCGCGGCACCAGCAGATTGAAGGGGGCGGTGCTTGCGTCAGTGGAAGCGGCGGCTGACCCTTCGGGCTCCCTCGCCATGGCGCTTGCTGCCGCATAGTCGGCCACTTCCCGCTCCCATTGAAGTTCAAGTATGCGGGGCAGGCGGTAGATGACGACGTTGAGAAAACTGCCAATGAGCAAACCAAAGACGCCGGCGACAGCGGCGTCCAGCCACACCGAAAGCGCCATCAGACAACCTGGCCGAGCTTGAAGATGGGCAAATACATCGAGACCACAATGCCGCCGATCAGCGTGCCGAGAAAGACGATGATGATGGGCTCCATCAGGCTGGACAGCCCGGCCACCATGTCGTCGACTTCCTGCTCGTAAAAATCGGCAGCCTTGCCCAGCATGTGATCGATCGAGCCCGATTCCTCACCAATGGCGCACATCTGCAGCACCATGGAAGGAAAGACGTTGGCATTGGTCATGGCGGCGGTGAGGCTGGTGCCGGTGGAGACTTCCTGCTGAATTTTCTCGGTGGCCATGGCGTAAACCGAGTTTCCCGAAGCCCCTCCCACCGAGTCCAGGGCCTCGACCAGCGGCACGCCCGCGGCAAACATGGTCGATAGGGTGCGCGTCCAGCGCGCCACGGCAGATTTTTCAATCAAGGCGCCAAAGATCGGGACCTTCAGCAACAGGCGGTCCATGAACATCTGCATCTTTTCATTGCGTCGCCAGGCCTGCATGAAAAAATAGAAGCCGCCGCCAATCACGCCAAAAATCAACCACCACCATTTGACGAAGACGTCGCTGATGCCCATTACGAAAAGCGTCGGTGCAGGAAGGTCTGCGCCAAAGGAGGTGAACACTTCCTTGAATGCGGGAATCACGAAAATCATGATCACCGTCACCACAACGAAGGCGACGATGATGACCGAGATCGGATACATCAGTGCCGAGCGAATCTTCGACTTGATGGCCTCGGTTTTCTCCATGTAGAGCGCAAGGCGGTCAAGCAAGGCCTCGAGAATACCGGCCGCTTCGCCCGCCTCCACCAGATTGCAGTACAGGCTGTCGAAATACATGGGGTACTTGCGGAAGGCACCATTGAGCGACGTGCCGGTTTCTACGTCACTGCGAATGTCGTTCAAGAGTTTGCCCACGCTGGGATTGGCGTTGCCACGCCCGACGATGTCAAACGCCTGCAACAGCGGCACACCGGCCTTCATCATGGTGGCCATCTGGCGTGTGAACAGGGCAATATCCTTGGGCTTGATCTTGCGGCCCGAGCGCATCTTGCGCTTCTTGATCTTTACCGGCAGGACCCCTTGGCGCCGCAGGGTGGCTTGAACCTGGTTCTCACCCATGGCGCGAATTTCACCCCGCACGATCTTGCCGTTGCGGTCCTTGCCTTCCCACTCGTAGACGAAGTCCTTTGTACCCCGTGCGGATGCTGCAGTCGCCATTGCGTTCCCTGGTGATTGGTTGTTAGAGGTTTGTAACCGCAAGGACTTCCTCGAGGGAAGTCACTCCGAGCTTGGCTTTGTGCAGGCCGGATTCACGCAGCGATCGCACCCCTTCTAGCTTGGCCTGGGCGGCGATCTCCAGGGCGCTGCCATCGCGAAGGATGATGCGCTGGATTTCTTCGGTCACCGGCATGACCTGGTAGATGCCGACGCGGCCCTTGTAACCGTTGTTGCATGCCGAGCAGCCAACGGGTTTGTAAGGGACCCAGGAGCCGTCGATTTCTTCTTCTTCATACCCTGCGTCGACCAGGGCCTCGTGCGGTATGTCGGCCGGTTCCTTGCACAAGGGGCAGAGCTTGCGTGCCAGACGCTGGGCGGTGATCAAGATCACGCTGGACGCGATGTTGAATGGCGCAATGCCCATGTTGCGCATGCGGGTCAAGGTCGTCGGTGCGTCGTTGGTGTGCAATGTTGAGAGCACCAGGTGGCCGGTCTGGGCCGCCTTGATGGAAATGTCCGCCGTTTCCAGGTCGCGGATTTCGCCCACCATGATGATGTCCGGATCCTGGCGCAGAAAAGACTTGAGCGCGACGGCAAAAGTGAGGCCGGCTTTCTCGTTGACGTTCACCTGGTTGACGCCGGGCAGGTTGATTTCCGAGGGGTCTTCCGCCGTGGCGATGTTCACGCCAGGCTTGTTCAGCAAGTTCAGGCAGGTATACAGCGACACGGTTTTGCCTGAACCCGTCGGCCCTGTGACCAGAATCATTCCATAGGGGCGTTCGATGGCTTTGAGCAAGCGCTCCTTTTCCTCGGGCTCGTAGCCCAGGGCTTCGATTCCCATCTTCGCGCTGCTGGGATCCAGGATACGGATAACGATCTTTTCCCCAAAGAGCGTGGGCAAGGTGCTGACCCGAAAGTCAATGACGCGGTCCGGCCCGACCTTGAGTTTCATGCGCCCGTCTTGCGGGACACGCTTTTCTGAAATATCGAGCCGCGAAATCACCTTAATGCGGGAGGCGAGCTTGTCCTTGATTGCAATCGGCGGTGAGGCAATCTCGCGCAATTCCCCGTCTACCCGAAACCGAACGCGATAATGGTGTTCGTAGGGCTCGAAGTGCAAATCGGAGGCCCGCATATTGAATGCGTCGAGCAGCATTTTGTGCAGGAACTTGACGATGGGCGCATCTTCGACGTCTCCGGCCGACGAGTCGGATGTGTCCGTGGCTTCTTCGATCGCAACGTCTTCAAACTCGAAATCACCGGCGCCGGAATAGGCGTCCACGGCCTCGTTGGCCGATTTGGTATTGGATTCGACCAGCCGGGCCAGTTTGTCGTATTCGGCAATCACCCAATCGACGCCCATTTGCGTCGTGAACTTGATTTTCTCTGCGGCCTCCTGGTCCGTGGGATCCGCGGTGGCCACGATCAAACGGTTGTTGCGTTTGCTCAGAACCAGAACGCGGTAAGCCTGGCAGATCTTGGCATCCAGCAAATCGCGGGGCAGGCGAAGGGGATCAATGGCGTCGAGGTCTAGCAGCGGCGCGCCAAAGATGGAAGACACCGTGTGCGCCAGTTCGCTCGCCGATACTGCGCCGCTGCCGGTCACTTCTGCAATGAAACCGGTGCGGGACACTTGGGACTTGCGATAGATGTCCTCAGCCGCTTTTTGCGTCAGCTTTCCCGCAGAAATCAAGGCGCGACCCAGCCCTGGCAAGGCTATCGACGACGCGTCTTTGAGGGCAATATCAACAGCGGCCATGAAAAGCGGGAGTCCAGTAGAAAATCGACAATCATCCTATCATCGCTGATCGGTCTGGCGCTGTAAATTGCCGGCATCCCGCGTGGCTGCAGGCATTGGCGCCAAAAGGACAAGAGAAAACGCCCGGACGCTGCGGCGCACTGGGCGTTGAGACTTACTGGAAATTGGTCGGGGTGAGAGGATTCGAACCTCCGGCCTCTACGTCCCGAACGTAGCGCTCTACCAGGCTAAGCTACACCCCGAAATGGCCTTGAGCGTGCGCAGTGACTCACGTTCGGCGCCCAAGAAGCTGAGCCGCCAATTGTATCAAACACGCCCGATAGGCATTGCTCGGCACCGCGTCCAGCGACGCGATGGCGCGCTCGGCCTCTGCCGCGGCGCAGGCGCGCGCGACTTCCAATGCGCCCGTGGAGCGAACGATGCGCACGATGTCTTCCAAATGGACGGTGCTGCCCTGTTCGATGGCGGTCCTGATCAGGTCGCTCTCGGCCGCATTGGCGCGCTGTATCGCGGAAATGAGCGGCAGCGTTGCTTTGCCTTCGCGCAGGTCGTCGCCCAGGTTTTTGCCCATCTCGGCGGCCGATCCGTCGTAATCCAGAACGTCGTCAATGATCTGGAATGCCGTCCCCAGTGCCTGGCCATAGTCAGCGCACGCTTGCTCGAGGCCCGGCTCGACTTTGGACAATACCGCGGCGAGGCGGGCACTGGCTTCGAACAATTTCGCCGTTTTCGATCGAATGACATGCAAATAGCTCGCTTCGTCGAGCGAGGCGTCGTGCATGTTCATCAGTTGAAGCACTTCACCCTCGGCGATCACGTTGGTCGCATTGGCCAGAATCTGCATGATGCGCATCTCACCGACGTCGACCATCATCTGGAAGGCGCGTGAGTACAGAAAATCGCCGACCAGCACGCTGGCGGGGTTACCAAAGGTTTCATTTGCTGTGGCGTTGCCGCGACGCAAAGTAGATTCATCGACCACGTCATCGTGCAGCAGCGTCGCGGTGTGAATGAACTCCACCACGGCGGCCAGGGTGAATCGCGCAGGATCGCGAAAACCCAGGGCGCCGCACATCAGCAACAGGATGGCGGGCCGCAGCCGCTTGCCGCCTGCGGCGATGATGTATTGTGAAACCTGCCCGACCAATGGAACAGCAGAGTCCAGGCGTTGTGCAATGACGCTGTCGACGCTGCGCATGTCCTGCGCAATCAGGGCCAGCGGCGTGGACGTGGCGGGCGCCGCTGCAGAGCGAGGCGGGTCAATCAAGGTGGAGGTTGGAGGCACTTGCAGATTATAGAAACAGGCGACTCGCGAGGGCCGCGCCAAAGCCCCAGGGTGCGCAGCTGTCAGCACTGGCCCGGTCTGCGTGAACGCGCCTGGCGCTCGATGCCGGCACATGGTATACTCATGGGCTCTGCGGAAATCGTTTCGTGGACAATTCGTGGGAAGCGCCTGGAACAGGTGAGAGACAAGTAAAAAAGGGCGAAAAGGGGTTCCCCTGCTTTGCTTGACCACCTAGCTTGTCGCTTTCGCTAATCAAGACTCAAGAGGTCAACATGTACGCGGTCATAAAAACCGGGGGCAAGCAGTATCGCGTGGCTTCCGGCGAAAAAATTAAAGTAGAACAGATTGCTGCGGACGTAGGCCAGGAAATCGTGATCGACCAGGTTCTGGCCGTCGGAAACGGCGCTGAACTGAAGGTAGGCACGCCCCTGGTGTCCGGCGCCACCGTGACGGCCACCGTGCTGGCGCATGGCAAGCACGACAAGGTGCACATCTTCAAGATGCGCCGTCGCAAGCACTATCAAAAGCGCCAGGGCCACCGCCAGCAGTTCACGGAGCTGCAAATCGGTGCGATTGCGGGGTAATCCGGCGGGCTAATCAGGAGCAGATCTCATGGCACAGAAAAAAGGCGGCGGCTCTACGCGAAACGGGCGCGATTCGAAGCCCAAAATGCTGGGCGTGAAGGCGTTTGGCGGAGAATTGATCAGCGCAGGTTCGATCATCGTGCGCCAGCGCGGCACCAAGTTCCATCCTGGCGCCAACGTCGGTGTGGGCAAGGACCACACGCTGTTTGCGCTGGTTGACGGCCATGTGTCGTTTGCCGTCCAGGGCGCTTTGTCCAAGCACACCGTGAACGTCACGGCCGCCTGAACGGCGTACGCGCTGCCGCAATCCAAGCCCCGCTTCGCCGGGGCTTTGTTTTTTTGTGTTGTCCGCGCCGTCTATAAACTGGAACTGCCATGAAATTCGTTGACGAGGCCTATATTGACGTCGCTGCTGGCGATGGCGGCAACGGCTGCGTGTCGTTCCGGCACGAGAAGTACAAGGAATTCGGCGGGCCCAACGGGGGCGACGGCGGCAGGGGCGGCCATGTGTTTGCCGTAGCGGACCCCAACCTCAACACCCTGGTCGATTTTCGCTATGCCCGCCGGCATGAGGCCAAGCGCGGCGAGCACGGCATGGGCTCGGACATGTTCGGTGCGGCCGGCAGCGACGTCACGCTCAAGATGCCAGTGGGCACCATCATCAGCGATGCGGAAACGGGCGCCGTGCTGGTCGAGTTGCTCACACCCGGGGAGGTTGTCACCATTGCCAAGGGAGGCGACGGAGGGTTTGGCAACATGCGCTTCAAGAGCGCGATCAATCGGGCCCCGCGCCAGAAAACACCCGGCTGGCCGGGCGAGAAGAAGAGCCTCAAGCTCGAATTGAAGCTGCTGGCCGATGTGGGCCTGCTCGGCATGCCCAATGCAGGCAAGTCGACACTGATTGCGGCAGTCTCGAATGCCCGGCCCAAAATTGCCGATTACCCCTTTACCACCTTGCATCCCAACCTCGGCGTGGTGCGCGTGGGGCCCGAGCAAAGCTTCGTCGTTGCCGATATCCCTGGCCTGATCGAAGGGGCCTCGGAGGGCGCGGGGCTCGGCCACCAGTTTCTTCGCCATTTGCAGCGCACACGACTGCTGCTGCACGTGGTCGATCTCGCGCCCTTTGACGATGCGGTCGATCCGGTGGCGCAAGCCAAGGCCATCGTCGCAGAACTCAAAAAGTACGACCAGACCCTGTTCAAAAAGCCGCGCTGGCTGGTTTTGAACAAACTGGATATGGTGCCCGGAGACGAACGCCTTGCGCGTGTGGCGGACTTCGTCAAGCGCTTCAGATGGAAGGGGCCGGTGTTCGAGATTTCGGCGCTGACACGCGAGGGCTGCGAGGCGCTGATCCACGCCGTTTATGCGCACGTCAAGGCGCAGCAGCTTGCAGAGCAGGCGCCTCTCGAGCAAGCCGATCCGCGGTTTCCACAGGGGCAGGACGACCCCAAGCCCTGATCGCTATAAGAAATGTAGCTTCATGCATCCGTGGAATAAGCGCTAGAGGCATAAATGGCAAGTGAAAATACTCCGATCCTGCGCAACGCGCGTCGCATCGTGGTCAAAGTGGGTTCCAGCCTGGTGACCAATGAGGGACGCGGTCTGGACGCGCAGGCGATCGGCGAATGGGCGCGCCAGCTGGCGGCGCTGGTGAAAGGGCACGCAGGCCCGGCGCGTGAAGTGATCATGGTCTCCAGCGGCGCGGTGGCCGAAGGCATGAAGCGCCTGGGATGGAACGTGCGCCCCCGCCAGGTGCACGAACTGCAGGCGGCGGCGGCAGTAGGCCAGATGGGCCTGGCACAGATGTATGAGACCAAGCTGCGCGAGAACGGCATCGGCAGTGCGCAGGTGCTGCTCACACACGCCGACCTGGCCGATCGCGAACGCTACCTCAATGCGCGCTCGACCCTGCTGACCTTGCTGCGTCTGGGGGTTGTTCCCGTCATCAACGAAAACGACACCGTGGTGAACGACGAAATCAAGTTTGGCGACAACGACACGCTGGGCGCGCTGGTGGCCAACCTGATCGAAGCCGACGCCTTGGTGATCCTGACGGATCAGAGGGGCCTTTTCAGCGCCGACCCGCGTCGCGACCCCGCCGCGCATTTTGTGCACGAAGCGCGGGCGGGCGACCCGGCCCTCGAGGCCATGGCGGGAGGCGCAGGTTCGAGTATTGGGCGGGGCGGCATGCTGACCAAGATTCTTGCGGCCAAGCGTGCTGCGGGTTCGGGCGCATCCACCGTGATCGCCTGGGGACGGGAGAGCGATGTCCTGCTGCGTCTGGCTTCGGGAGAAGCGATCGGCACGCTGTTGGTATCGCAGACGGCGAAAAAGCAGGCGCGCAAGCAGTGGATGGCCGACCACCTGCAGCTGCGGGGCGCGGTGAGCGTCGATGCGGGCGCTGCCGCCAAGCTCTGCGCTGAAGGCAAAAGCCTGCTGCCGATCGGAATGACTGGCGTGCAAGGCGATTTCGCCCGCGGCGACGTGATTGCAGTGCATGATCCCGAAGGCCGAGAAATCGCGCGCGGCCTTGCCAACTATGCCAGCGCCGAAGCCCGGCGCCTGTGCGGCAAGCCCTCAAGTGCCTTCGAGCAACTGCTGGGCTTTGCTGCCGAGCCCGAGATGCTGCACCGCGACAACCTCGTGCTGACCGGGCGCTGACGGCTGCGCGGCGCGGGTTCGCTATCCGATCAGCCGGCGCTGTCGGTCTGCGGCGCGGTGCCCGCCGGCAGCTCCTCGAGCCCCCGGCCCGAGGCCGTCTGCGGATCGGGATCAAAGCTGGCTCCTGGCGGCAGCTCAACCCCGGGATGAACCAGCATGGCACCGCTTCGGTGCAGATGTCCGCTTGCGGGCTCGGCGTCGCGCGCGCGCATGCCGCTGCGCAAATAGCGGTTGCGTTGTTCGTGGCGCGGAACAAAGCGTGAGAGTTCCGTCAGCGCCATCTCGTAGACGCCGCGCTTGAACTCCACCACCACATCCAGCGGCACCCAGTACTCGTTCCAGCGCCAGGCGTCGAATTCCGGGTGGTTGGTGGCCCGCAAGTTCAAGTCCCAGTCGTGGCCCAGCAGTTGCAGCAGATACCAGATCTGCTTCTGTCCCTTGTAATGTCCCCGCGCATCGCGGCGGATGTACCGGTCAGGCACCTCGTAGCGCAACCAGTCCCGGGTGCGGGCTACCACGCGGACGTGGTTGGGCTGCAATCCGACTTCTTCGTGGAGTTCCCGGAACATCGCCTGCTCAGGCGATTCGCCGCGGTCTATGCCGCCTTGCGGAAACTGCCAACTATGGGTGCGGATGCGCTTGCCCCAGAACACCTGGTTTTTCTGGTTGAGCAGGATGATGCCGACGTTCGGCCGAAAGCCGTCCCGGTCAAGCATAATCGAACCCCAAAATCTTAAAACTGCGTCCATTATGCACGGCACTTGCCTGCTGCGGCGGCCAGGGTGCGCGCAGTCTGCCACGTTCCGATGAAAGCCTCCCAGTTCTTTATTTCCACCCTCAAGGAAGCCCCCGCCGACGCCGAAGTGGCGAGCCACCAGCTCATGACGCGGGCGGGCATGATCAAGAAGCTGGGCGCCGGCATTTACAGCTGGATGCCCATGGGGCTGCGGGTCATCCGCAAGATCGAAGCCATCGTCCGCGAGGAAATGAACCGCGCCGGCGCGGTGGAACTGCTCATGCCAGTGGTCCAGCCGGCCGAGTTCTGGCAGGAGACCGAACGCTGGAACAAGATGGGCCCGGAGCTGATGCGGGTGCAGGACCGCCACGGGCGCGACTTTGTCATCCAGCCCACCAGCGAAGAGGTGGTCACGGACATCGCCCGCCAGGAGCTGCGCAGCTACAAGCAGCTGCCGCGCAACTTCTATCACATTCAGACGAAGTTTCGCGACGAGCGCCGCCCGCGTTTCGGCGTCATGCGCAGCCGCGAATTTGTCATGAAGGACGCCTACAGCTTCGACCGTGATCTGGACGCGGCCAAGCTCAGCTACCAGGCGATGGCCAAAGCCTACCGCGCCATCTTTGACCGCTTTGGCCTGCGCTACCGCGCCGTCGCCGCCGACAGCGGCGCCATCGGCGGCGACCTGAGCGAGGAGTTCCAGGTCATTGCCGCCACCGGCGAAGACGCCATCGTCTACTGCCCCGGCAGCGATTACGCCGCCAACATGGAAAAGGCCGAGGCGCTGGCCCCCAGTGGGCCCCGGTCCGCGCCAGCGAAGGCCTTGCACAAGACCCCCACACCGGGAAAGGCGACCTGCGCCGATGTGGCCACGCTGCTCCAGGTGCCGCTGCAGACGACGGTGAAGTCGCTGGTGCTGGCGACCGACGAGACCGGCGCAGAGGGCGCGGTCGTGCGCAGCCAGGTCTGGCTGCTGCTCTTGCGCGGCGACCATGAGATGAACGAGATCAAGGTCGGCAAGGTGCCCGGCCTGCACTTGGGGTTTCGCTTTGCCACGCTGGGTGAAATCGAAGACCACTTCGGCTGCAAGCCTGGATATTTGGGGCCCTTGGGATTGAAAAAGCCGGTGAAACTCGTGGTCGACCGGGAAGTGGCGATGATGTCCGACTGGATCTGCGGCGCCAACGCGCCGGATTTTCACTTCACGGGCGTGAACTGGGGCCGCGACCTGCCCGAGCCCGACGCCGTCGCGGACCTGCGCAACATTGTCGAAGGCGACCCGTCGCCCGACGGAAAGGGCCTGCTGGCCATCGAGCGGGGCATCGAAGTCGGGCACATCTTCGTGCTGGGCACCAAGTACAGCCAGGCCATGAACGCCAGCTTTCTCGCCGAGGACGGCAAGCCCGCCTACTTTGAAATGGGCTGTTACGGAATCGGCATCACCCGACTGCCGGCCGCGGCCATTGAACAGAACCACGACGAGCGCGGCATCATCTGGCCCGATGCCATTGCGCCTTTCACGGTGGTGCTGTGCCCCATCACGCCCGATCGTTTCCCCGACGTCAAGGCCGCGGCCGAGCAGTTGTATGCGCAGTTGCTCGCTGCGGGTGTCGACGTCATCCTGGACGATCGCGGCGAGCGGCCTGGCGCCATGTTTGCCGACTGGGAGCTGATCGGCGTGCCGCACCGCGTGACCCTGGGCGACCGGGCGCTCAAGGAGGGGCTTGTCGAATACCAGCACCGGCGAGATACTGGAGCGACCAAGATCGCACTCGCAGACATCCTGGACCACTTGAAAGGGCGCCTGAACGTATGAGCCGGGGGATTTCGCGCCGCAGTTGTCTGATGGCAGCGCTACCGGCGGCATTGCCGCTGGGCGGGCTCATGCCCGGCAGGGCGCATGCCGGAGGCCAGCTCGAGGAACCTTTGATCGATTCAGTCCGCAGTGCCCTCAGTGCCGCGGTCGCCTTCGATGCGCCCCCAGAGCCCGAATTTGCCAGCACACAGGAGCGCATTTTGTACCTGCGCTGGCTGGGCACCATGAGCGAGCGCCTGCGTCGGCGCAAGCTTGACTGGGAAGTGCGGCGCGATTTTCTGCAAACCGCCTGGTACGAGAGCCGGCGCTCGGGACTGGACGTCGCCTTGGTGCTGGGCCTCATTCAGGTGGAAAGCGCGTTTCGCAGGTATGCCATCTCCAGCGTCGGTGCCCGCGGTTACATGCAGGTCATGCCGTTCTGGACGCGGGTGATTGGCGACGGTGACCCGTCCAAGTTGTTTCACATGCAGACCAATCTGCGCTTTGGCTGCGTCATCTTGCGCCATTACCTGGACCGTGAGCGCGGCGATCTGTACATGACGCTGGGGCGCTACAACGGCAGCCGTGGCCGCTCGCCGTACCCCAATGCGGTGTTTGCTGCGCAGCGCAACTGGCAGTTCGACGGCCGGCTCACGGGCTGAGCGCGGGGGGTGCGGCCGCTGGGCCTGGCGGCAGGCGCGAAACCAGCACCTGGTCGATGCGGTAGCTGTCCACGTCCATGACTTCGAACTTGTAGCCGCCCCACTGCACGCTGTCGGTGCGGCGCGGCACGCGGCGCAGCATCACCATGAGAAATCCCGCCAGGGTCTCGTATTCGGTGTCGTGCGGGAGTTCGTCCAGGCTGAGCGCATGGCGCACGTCTTCGATAGGCGTGATGCCGTCGATCAGCCACGAATCCTGGTCGCGCCGCACGATCTGCTCTTCATCGAACGGTGAGACCAGGTCGCCCATCACCGTGCTCATCACGTCGTTGAGTGTGACCACGCCCACCACCAGGCTGTACTCGTTGACGATGACGGCGAAATCCTCATGCGCCTGCTGGAATTGTTCCAGCACTTCGGACAATGTCAGTCGATCGGGAACGATCAGCACTTTGCGCACCAGCGAGTCGTCCGCGAGGGAAATCGGCTGGTTGTTGAGCACGCGCTGGAACAGGTCTTTCGCGTCCACGTAGCCCACCACGTGGTCGATGTCGCCTTCGCAGACCGGATAGGTGGAAAACGGCTCGGCGGCAATGCGCAGGCGAATCACGGCGTCGCCATCGTCGCGGCGAAAAAAGGCCACCCGATCGCGCTGCGACATGGCGCTGGAGACCGTGCGCGTGTCGAGTTCGAATACATTGGTGATGACCTGCTGCTCGCGCGCTGCCAGCACGCCGGCGCGGGCGCCGGCCTCCATCATCGCCAGCACGTCGTCCGAGGTGACGCGCTCGTCGCGCAGCGAGGACCAGCCCAGCAAGCGAAACAATGCATCCGTTCCCCGGCTGTAGAACCAAACGAGGGGCTGGAGCAAGGCCATGCACAAGGACATCGGGCGCGTCAACCGCAGCGCAATGCGCTCGGGCTCAGCCATACCCAGACGCTTGGGCACCAGATCGGCAAAGACGATGAAGAGCGAGGTCACCAGCAGGAAGGAGCTGAAGAAACCCAGGTTGTTCGCCATGGCCGGGCCCAGCCAGCGAGCAAAAAAAGCGCCGAAGCTCGGGCTCAGCGCGCTCTCGCCGACGATGCCGCCGAGGATGGCCACGGCGTTCTGGCCAATCTGAACGACGGTGAAGTAGTCGCCCGGCTGCTCCTGCAGGCGCAGTACGCGGTCAGCGCGCGCGTCGCCATCGTCCGCGAGCTGGCGCAGCCGCAGGCGCCGCGAGGCGGCCAGGGAAATCTCCGCTGCGGAGAAAAAAGCGCTCGCAGCGATCAGAAGGGCGATGAAAAAGAGGTCTTGCAGCATGGAGCCGGGCGCCGTGGGCGGGGTGTCCGAGTTTAGGCTGCAGGCGGGCGGGCGCCGGCGTTCGCCGCCGCGAGCACCAAAAAGCCGCCCGCAGGCGGCCTGGCCGGCGGCTGCGGTCGCTCAGCGCTGCAGCGTCTGCTTGAGTTCACCCGACTCGTACATCTCCATCATGATGTCCGAGCCGCCGATGAATTCGCCTTTGACGTAAAGCTGGGGAATCGTCGGCCACTGGCTGTATTCCTTGATGCCCTGGCGGATTTCTTCGTCGTCGAGCACGTTCACCGTGGTGATGTCCTTGGGGTCGACTTCGCAGGCCTTGAGGATCTGGATGGCGCGGCCGGAGAAGCCGCACATGGGAAAGCTGGCCGTGCCCTTCATGAACAAAAGCACGTTGCTGGATTTGACGAGGTCGTCGATGCGTTTCTGGGTGTCGCTCATGGGGGTTCCAAAAAATGAGGCCTGGGAAGGCTGGTAGGACGTGGGCCCGATTATTTCACTCTTGGCTGCCGAGCGCCCGAGCAACGCCCTATGCCGGCCAGGTCATTGCGGGTTTGCACCTGCTCAAAACCTTGGGCACGCAGCAGCGCCTGCACCACCCCGGCCTGATCCCAGCCGTGCTCGAGCAGCAGCCAGCCGCCGGGGACGAGGTGGGCCGGGCCAGCGGCGGCAATGGTGCGCAGATCGCGCAGGCCGTCCGAGCCCGACACCAGGGCGGACCGGGGTTCGTGTCGCAGAGCGGGCAGATGCGGATCCTGCTCGGCAATGTAGGGTGGATTCGAGACGATCAGCTCAAACGCCCCCTGCACTTTGCTGAACCAGTCGGACTGGGCGAACCGCACCGGCAGGCGCAGCCGCTCGGCGTTGGCGCGGGCTACGGCCAGGGCCCCCGCGCTGGCGTCCACCGCGAGCACCACGGCATCGGGGCGCGCTTGCGCAATCGCCAGGGCGATGGCGCCGCTGCCGGTGCCCAGGTCCAGGACGCGGGGCGTGGCGAGCCCGGCCAGGCGCTCCAGCGCCCAGTCCACCAGCGTTTCGGTGTCGGGTCGGGGGTCGAGCACGCGGGCGTCCACCTGCAGATCCAGGCCGTAGAAGCCCCTTTGCCCGGTCAGGTAGGCCACTGGCTCGCCCTCGGCGCGGCGCGCGCAAAAGGAAAAAAACCGGTCGCTTTGGGCGTTGGTCAGCGCATCGCCGCCATGCGCGATCAGCCAGGCGCGCCCCGCGTCCGGCTGGCCCAGAACGTGCAGCAGCAGCCATTGGGCGTCGACGCGCTCCAGCCCCTGCGCCTGCGCTCCGGCCAAAACTGAAGCGACGGTGTTCACTATCGTTTTCATAGCTTTCAGCGCTTATGGATAAAGCGCTAGAGCCCTATTTCTTTCAATTATTTGGTGCTGTACGCTGGCGACGGGCCTAGCGCGCACCGATCTCGAACTCTTCCAGCAGCTCGGCCTCGCGCGCGTGGGCGAGCGCCTGCAGCACGTCGCCCAGATCGCCCTCCATCACGTTGAGGAGTTTGTACAGCGTGAGGTTGATGCGGTGGTCGGTCAGGCGCCCTTGCGGGAAGTTGTAGGTGCGGATGCGATCGCTCCGGTCGCCGCTGCCGATCAGTCCCTTGCGCTCGGCCGCTTCCTTGGCAGCGCGCTCGCTGCGCTCTTTTTCCTGGATCCGTGCCTGCAGCACCTGCAGTGCCTTGGCCTTGTTGGCATGCTGGCTGCGGCCGTCCTGGCACTCGGCGACGATGCCTGTGGGCAGGTGCACGACGCGCACGGCCGAGTCGGTCTTGTTGATGTGCTGGCCACCGGCGCCGCTGGCGCGGAAGGTGTCGATGCGCAGGTCCGCCGGGTTGAGTTGGATGGCCTCGTGCTCATCCGGCTCGGGCATCACGGCGACGGTGCAGGCGCTGGTGTGGATGCGGCCCTGGGTTTCGGTCGCGGGCACGCGCTGCACGCGGTGGCCGCCGGACTCAAAGCGCAGCGTGCCGTACACGCCCGCGCCGCCGGGGCCGCTGCCATCGGGGCCTTCGATGCGCAGTACGACTTCCTTGTAGCCACCGAGTTCCGACGGGCTCTCGCTGACCACCTCGACGCGCCAGCCCACAGTGGCAGCGTAGCGCGTGTACATGCGCGCCAGATCGCCGGCAAACAGCGCCGATTCGTCGCCGCCGGTGCCAGCGCGGATTTCGAGGAAGGCGTTGCGCGCGTCCTGCGGGTCCTTGGGCAGCAGCAGGCGCTGCAGTTCGGCAGCCAGCGCCGGCATTTCGGCCTCGGCTGCGGCAATCTCCTCCTGCGCCAACTCGGCCATGTCCGGGTCGTCGAGCATTTCGCGCGCGGCGGCCAGGTCGGCTTCGAGCTGCCGGTAGCGCGCGTAGCGCCCGGCAATCTGCGTCACCTCGGCATGCTCGCGCGAGAGCGTGCGGTACTGGCCCATGTCGGCCATGATGTCCTCGCGCGAGAGCAGGAAGTCGAGCTCCTCCAAGCGCCGGGCGTAGCGTTCGAGCTGGTTCCTGAGAAATGTTTGCATGCGCGAGAGAAGGTTTAGCTACCAGAAGAGTAGCTAGAGACGTAGGCTGAAAAAGCGCTACAAGGGATTTTTGCTTTGCGAACGCAAGAAGAGGCGTGATGCGGTGCGCGCCGTTTGATCGCGCGCCTCGGCGTCGCTGGCGCGCAACTCGGCCATGGTGCCGTGCAGCATCTTGCGCGAGAGGCCGCGAGCGAGCGATTGCAGCACCGCGTCCACGTCCTCGCCCCGGGCCAGGCGGCGACGCGCGCGGGCCAGCTCAATGGCACGCCACTGCTCGGTTTGATCCTGGATCTGGCGGATCAGCGGCACCACGCCATGCTGCGGATCGCGCTGGTCCATCCAGTGCATGAAACTTTGTACGCCCGCGTCAATGATCACTTCGGCCTGCTCGACAGCGGCCTGGCGGCTGGCCTGCGCCGTTTGCACCACGCTGGCCAGGTCGTCTACGGTGTAGAGGTAAACGTCGCGCAGGGCTTTGACTTCGGGCTCGATGTCGCGCGGCACGGCCAGATCCACCATGAACATGGGGCGGTGGCGGCGTTTCTTGAGCGCCCGCTCGACAGCGCCCAGGCCCACGATGGGCAGCGTGCTGGCGGTGCAGCTCACAACGATGTCGAATTCGTGCAGGCGCTCGGGCAGGTCGGCCAGGCGCAGCACCTCGGCGCCAAAGCGGCCGGCCAGGCGCTCGCCGCGCTCGAGTGTGCGGTTGGCAATGGCCATGGCCTGCGGGCGGCGCGCGGCAAAGTGCGTGGCGGTCAGCTCGACCATTTCGCCGGCACCGACGAAAAGCACCTTGGTTTCGCCCAGGTCTTCGAAGATCTGGCTCGCCAGGCGCACGGCGGCAGCGGCCATGCTGATGCTGTGGGCACCGATTTCGGTGGAGGTGCGCACTTCCTTGGCGACGGCAAAGCTGCGCTGGAAGAGTTGGTTGAGCGTGGAGCCCAAGGCACCGGCACTCTCGGCAGCGCGCACCGCGTCTTTCATTTGCCCCAGGATTTGCGGCTCGCCCAGCACCATGGAGTCCAGGCCGCTGGCCACGCGGAACGCGTGGCGGGCCGCCGGGCCGTCTTCCAGCACGTAAGCGTGCGAGCGCAGCAGTTCAGCGCTGACGCCGCCGCTTTGCGCCAGCCAGCCCAGGGTGTGGTCCAGCGCCACCTGTTCGCCCGCGCAATAGACCTCGGTGCGGTTGCAGGTGGAAATGATGGCCGATTCGATGCCGCGGTGCGGATGAGCGGCCCCCAAGGCCGTGCGCAAACCGTGCAGCGTGGGGGCGATCTGGTCGAGCGCAAACGCAAAACGACCGCGCAAATCGACCGGCGCGGTGTGGTGGTTGATGCCCAAGGCCCAGACAGACATGGCGGGATTATAAAATCGCCGGCTCTCCAGTGCCCGTCGGTCCCTGTCGGAGCCTTGACTTACGTCATTTTTATGGACTTTTTGTCGGCGCTCAACCACCTGCTCAATTTTCTTGCACCTGCGTTGGCCGTGCCGCTCTTGCTGTGGCTGCCTGCGCGGCTGTTGCTGGGCCGGCCCGCCGGTGCGCCGCGCTGGTGGCTGCAGTGGCTGGTGCAGGCGGGCGCGGGGATCGTCGTGCTCGGCGCAGGTCTCTTGCTTCTCGGGCGCGACGGCAAGATGCTGACCTATGCGGCGCTGGTGCTGGCGAGCGCAAGCTGCCAGTGGGCGCTGCTGCGCGGCTGGCGCTGACCCGGCCGGCCCTCAGGCCGCCGGGCTGAACAAGTCAATGCGGTCGGTGATGATGCCGTCGGTGCCCAGCGCCAGCAGCGCATCGGCCGCCGTGGTGTCGTTGACCGTGTAGCTCAGCGCGCGCAGTCCCAGGGCGTGCACCTGCGCCAGCAGCGCCGCGTCCCACAGCGTGTAGCGGCAGATCAGCGCCACGCAGCCCAGTTCTTGCGCCTGGTCCAGAAAGCCATCGCGCAGGCTGTCAAGCAGCAGGGCGCGCGGCAGATGCGCTGCTGCGTCCCTGGCCTCGGCCAGCGACTCCGGACGGAAGGACGACAGCAGCGGCGGGCAGGCAGCGTCTTTCCAGAGGCGCTGG
Source organism: Burkholderiaceae bacterium (assembly GCA_023954035.1). GTDB lineage: Bacteria > Pseudomonadota > Gammaproteobacteria > Burkholderiales > Burkholderiaceae_C > Simplicispira. Next base: position 101,032 of record JAMLIT010000003.1, read on the forward strand.
GCGTGCTCTGCTACGACGCGGCCGGTTTCTTCCTCTTGCCCCGGCGTCGGCTTGATCTCGATATTCAGATGCAAATGGTTGGCCAGGCAGAACCGCGCCACGTTCTCCAGCGTAGGCAGGGGTTCGCCGGCCCAGCCACGCCCCAGCCAAGTTCCGGCGTCCAGTTGTGCAAGCTGGGCGTAGGCATGCTCGCCCGCCAGGCCGCTGCCGTTGGTGGTGCGCTCGAGCGTGCTGTCGTGCAGCAGGAAGGGCAGGCCGTCGGCGCTCAGCTTGGCGTCGCACTCGAACATGCGGTAGCCGTACTGCGCGCCCAGGCGAAAGGCGGCGAGGGTATTTTCCGGCGCCAGTTTGCCGGCGCCGCGGTGGGCGATCCAACGCGAGTACGGCCAGGCGGGGAGGTTGGTGGACGAAGTCATGCGGAGTCGGGAATGCGCTTGCCGCTGGCAGCGTCGAAGGCGTGGATTCGGCCCGCGCGCGGCGTCACGTGGATGCGGCTGCCGGGCGCGGGCGCGTGGCTGCCTTCTTCGACGCGGATGATCAGCGCTTCGCCATCCAGCCGCCCGTAGATCAGGCGTTCGGCGCCGAGCAGTTCCACGGTATCGACTTCCACGTCCCATCCGCCCGCAGGCGTGACGTCCAGGTGCTCGGGCCGCACGCCGAGCAGTGTGCCTTCGCGCGTACCGGGCGCCCTGGTCATCAAATTCATGGGCGGCGAGCCGATGAAACTCGCGACGAAGGTGCTGGCCGGGCGGTGGTACACCTCTTCGGGCGTGCCGAACTGCTCCATGTTGCCGGCGTTCATGACGATCATGCGCTGCGCCAGCGTCATCGCTTCGACCTGGTCGTGCGTGACGAAGAGGCTGGTGATGCCCAGTTCGCGGTGCAGCTTCTGGATTTCCAGGCGCGTTTGCGCGCGCAGCTTGGCGTCGAGGTTGGAGAGCGGCTCGTCGAACAAAAACACCTGCGGCTGGCGCACGATGGCGCGGCCCATGGCGACGCGTTGGCGCTGGCCGCCGGAGAGTTCGCGGGGCTTTCGCTCGAGCAAATGGCCCAGCTCCAGAATGCCGGCTGCCTTGTCAACGCGGGCCCGGATCTCGTCCTTGGGCACCTTGGCAATCTTCAGGCCGTAGGCCATGTTGTCGAAGACGCTCATGTGCGGATACAGCGCGTAGTTCTGGAACACCATGGCGATGTCGCGCTGGGCGGGCTCCAGGTTGTTGACCACCTTGTCGCCGATGAGGATCTCGCCGCCGGTGATTTCCTCCAGCCCTGCCACCATCCGCAGCAGCGTGGACTTGCCGCAGCCCGAGGGCCCGACGATGACGACGAATTCGCGGTCGGCAATGTCGGCGTTGACGCCGTGGATGACCTGGTTGGCCTTGGGCCCGACGCCGTAGCGTTTGACGATGTTGCGAAGCGTGATGGATGCCATTTTGCTATTTATTTGGGAGCTGTCAGCGCTTCATGAATAAGCGCTAGAGGCCATTTTGACCATTATTTTTCCGTGTCCACCAGGCCTTTGACGAACCACTTCTGCATCAGCACGACGACGAAGGCCGGTGGCAGCATGGCCAGGATGGCGGTCGCCATGACGATGTTCCAGTCGTTGGCCGCGTCGCCCCCGGCGATCATGCGTTTGATGCCGATGACCACCGGGTACATGTCTTCGCTGGTGGTGGCCAGCAGCGGCCAGAGGTACTGGTTCCAGCCGTAGATGAACTGGATGACGAAGAGCGCGGCAATCGAAGTGCTCGATAGCGGTACCAGTACGTCCTTGAAGAACCGCATGGGGCCTGCGCCGTCCATGCGCGCGGCTTCCACCAGCTCGTCGGGCACGGTCAGGAAGAATTGCCGGAACAGGAAGGTGGCCGTGGCCGAGGCAATCAGCGGCACGGTCAGGCCCGCGTAGCTGTTGAGCATGCCCAGGTCCGACACCACCTGGTAGGTGGGGCCGATGCGCACTTCGACGGGCAGCATCAAGGTCACGAAAATCGCCCAGAAGCAAAGCATCTTGAACGGAAAGCGGAAGTACACCACCGCAAACGCCGACAGCAGCGAAATGGAAATCTTCCCCACTGTGATGACCATGGCGGTCACGAAGCTCACCCACATCATGCGGGCCACGGGTGCGGTGGAGCCCGCGCCCTCGCCCCCGCCAAAGAGCGCGGTCCTGTAGGTTTCCCACAGGTTGCCGCCGGGCAGCAGAGGCATGGGTGCCTGCACGATGTCCTGCGCTGTGTGGCTGGAAGCGACAAACGCCAGGTACAGCGGAAAGGCGACGATGGCCACGCCCAGCCACATCACGGCGTGCGAGAGCAGGTCCAGCCCCGGGTTGCGTTCGACCATCAGTAGTTCACTTTCTTTTCCACGTACCGGAACTGGACCACGGTCAGCGCGACGACGATCACCATCAGCACCACCGACTGCGCCGCCGATCCGCCCAGGTCCAGCGCCTTGAATCCGTCGTAATACACCTTGTAGACCAGGATGGCGGTATCGCGCCCCGGCCCGCCCTGCGTCGTAGCGTCGACGATGGCAAAGGTGTCGAAGAAGGCGTACACCATGTTGATCACCAAGAGGAAGAAGGTGGTGGGCGTGAGCAGCGGAAACTGGATGCTCCAGAAGCGCCGCCAGGGGCCCGCTCCGTCCATGGACGCCGCTTCGATCAGCGATTTCGGGATGGACTGCAGACCCGCCAGGAAAAACAGGAAGTTGTAGGAAATCTGTTTCCACACCGCAGCCATGACGATGAGCGTCAGCGCGTGCCTGGAATTGAGCAAATGGTTCCAGTGGATGCCCAGGTGCTCGAGCGCATAGGCCACCACCCCGAGCGTGGGAGAGAACATGAACAGCCAGAGCACGCCGGCGACGGCCGGCGCCACGGCGTAAGGAAGAATCAGAAAGGTCTTGTAGACCATGGCGCCGCGCACGATCCGATCGGCAAACACGGCCAGAATCAACGAGATGCTGATGCCCAGCGCGGCCACCAGCAGCGAGAACCAGGCCGTGGTCTTGAACGACTCCAGATAGGCCGAATCGCTGAACAACTGGCGAAAATTCTGCAGCCCCACCCATTCCACCGAGGTGCCAAAGGGGTCTTGCACCTGCAGCGACTGCACCAAAGCCTGGCTCGCCGGCCAGAAGAAGAACACGATGATTACCGCCAGCTGCGGCGTCAACAGCACCCAGGGCAGCCAGCCTGAGCGAAAAAGCACTCGTTTTTCCATGAATCCGCTGTCAATGCAGCGACCCGCCGCGCTGCGTCGGCAGCACGGCGGGTCGCAAAGGGTCTAAGCAGGCGCGCACGCCCGCGATCTTAGGACTTGTTGGCCTTCTGGAAGCGTTCAAGCTGCTCGTTGCCGCGCTTGACGGCGGTGTCCAGGGCTTCCTTTGCGCTCTTCTTGCCGGCCCAGATCTGCTCGGTTTCCTCGTCGATGATGGTCCGGATCTGGTTGAAATTGCCCAGGCGAATGCCGCGCGACTTGTCGGTGGTCTTGCGGATCATCTGCGTCACGGCCACGTCGGTACCCGGCTTTTCCTTGTAGAAGCCCGATTTTTCAGTCAACTCGAAGGCAGCCATGGTAATGGGCAGGTAGCCGGTGCGCTTGTGGCTGGCCGACTGCACTTCGGCATTGGAGAGGAAGGAGAAGAAGTCCGCCACCCCCTTGTAGTGGGCCGGCGGCTTGCCCGACATCACCCACAGGCTGGCGCCACCGATGATGGTGTTTTGTGGCGCGCCATCGACGTCGGGGTAGTAGGGCAGCTGGCTGATGCCGTAGGCGAACTTGGCTTCCTTGCTGACGCGCGCGTACAGACCCGACGAGCCGGTGATCATGGCGCATTCACCCGATGGGAAGGACACATCGGCTGCATTCGCGCGACCCTTGTAGACGAACAGACCCTGCTTGGCCATGTTGGACAAATTGTCGAAATGGCGCAGGTGCAGCGGTGAGTTGAAGACGAGGCGTGCATCGGTGCCGCCAAAGCCGTTGTTCTTGGTGGCGAACAGCGTGTTGTGCCAGGTCGAGAAGCTCTCGAGCTGCGTCCAGCTGATCCAGCTGGTGGTGAAAGGGCATTTCTCGCCGTTGGCCTTGAGCTTGGCGGCTGCAGCAACGACTTCGGGCCAGGTGGTGGGCGCCTTTTCGGGATCCAGACCGGCCGCCTTGAACTTGTCCTTGTTGTAATAAAAAATTGTCGTCGAGCTGTTGAACGGAAAGCTCAGCATCTGCCCGCTGGGCGCCGTGTAGTAGCCCGCCACGGCCGGAATGTAGGCCTTTGGGTCGAATTTGACCTTGGCCTGTTTCATCACTTCGCCGACCGGCACGATGGCCGATTTGGCCGCCATCATCGTGGCCGTGCCCACCTCGTAGACCTGCAGGATGTCCGGGGCATTGCCGGCGCGGAAGGCGGCGATGGCGGCAGTCATGTTTTCGTCGTAGGTGCCCTTGAAGGTCGGCACGACCTTGAAGTCTTTCTGGCTCTCGTTGTATTGCTTGGCCAGGTCATTGACCCATTCCCCCAGCGGGCCGCTCATCGCGTGCCACCACTGGATTTCGGTCTGGGCCTGGGCGGCGGTGCTGCCCATCACGGCCAGGGCGGCGCAGGCGGCGAGCGAACGGTATTTCATGAAAGGGGCTCCTTGCTGAAGTGAAAAGCGAATCCTGGCTGGCTTGCGTGACCCTAGTGGGTCTGGCGCCAGCACCACATTGCTTTTTAACCAGCGTTTGCTTGTTGCAATAAGCGGGTTAACCCCGTGCGAGTGTCCCGCATATTCCCCGGATGCAGGTAGTGCCTGCTTCGCGATCGCTTGGATGGTGCGGCGCAACATGTTACGGTTCTGGCTTCTTTCCACTTCGCCGGCCTGTTCCGTTGATCCATGAGCGCACCTGCCCCCACTTCCCTTGACAAAAGCAAGATCAGGTTTCTGTTGCTCGAAGGCTTGCACCCCTCGGCGCTGGAAGTGCTGCGCCGCGCCGGTTACGAGCAGATCGACGCGGTGTCGGGCGCTTTGCCGCAAGACCAGTTGATTGAGCGCATCCGCGATGTGCATTTCATCGGCATCCGCTCGCGCACGCAGTTGACTGCCGAGGTGCTTGAGCACGCGCACAAGCTGGTCGCCATCGGGTGCTTTTGCATCGGCACCAACCAGGTGGACCTGAACGCGGCGCGCGAGCGCGGCATTGCCGTGTTCAACGCCCCGTATTCCAACACCCGGTCTGTTGCCGAACTGGTGCTGGCCGAAGCGATTTTGCTGTTGCGCGGCATACCGGCGCGCAACGCGGCCGCGCATCGCGGCGGCTGGCTCAAGTCGGCCGACAACGCGTTCGAGACGCGCGGCAAGACGCTGGGCATCGTGGGCTACGGAGCCATTGGCTCGCAGCTCTCGGTGCTGGCCGAGTCGCTGGGCATGCAGGTGATCTTCCACGACGTGGTCGCCAAGCTGCCTCTGGGCAACGCGCGGCAGGCGGCTGGGCTGACCGAACTGCTCGGCGCCAGCGACGTCATCAGCCTGCACGTGCCCGAGCTGCCGTCGACCAAATGGATGATTGGCGCAGCAGAAATCGCCGCCATGAAGCCTGGTGCGGTCTTCATCAACGCGGCGCGCGGCACGGTGGTGGAAATCGAGCCTTTGGCCGAGGCGATTCGCGCCGGCAAGCTTCTGGGCGCGGCGGTGGATGTGTTCCCGGTGGAGCCCCGCAGCAACAAGGACGAATTCGTCAGCCCGCTGCGCGGCCTGGACAACGTGATCCTCACGCCGCACATCGGCGGCTCCACCTTGGAGGCGCAAGCCAACATTGGCATTGAGGTGGCGGAGAAACTGGTGCGCTACAGCGACAACGGCACGTCCATCAGCTCGGTCAACTTCCCGGAGGTGGCGCTGCCAGCCCAGCAGGGCACGCACCGCATTCTGCACGTGCACCGCAACGTACCGGGGGTGATGTCGGAAATCAACCAGGTGTTTGCCGACAACCGCGTCAATGTCGCCGCGCAGTACCTGCAGACCAACGAGGCGATTGGTTATGTGGTGATCGACATCGACGCGGCCTCGTCCGATCTGGCGCTGCAAAAGCTCCAGCAGGTGCAGGGCACGCTGCGCTGCCGGGTGCTGTTCTAAAGCTCCGGGCGAGGGGACGCGCCGAGAGCTGACTCGCAACGGGGTGGAGCACAGAGGGCGCCCCCCTGCGCTGCGTCTCTAAAATCGCGGATTTCCCAGGCGCAGGCGCGCTTGCCGGCCGCATCCCACCCCAGGTTCCCACGAATGAATGCTCCGACCGCACTGGCCACCTTGATGGCGCAATCCCCAGAGCCCGTGCGCCTGCGCGAGATTCCCTACAACTACACCAGCTTCTCCGACCGCGAGATCGTCATCCGCCTGCTGGGCAGCCGCGCCTGGGACACGCTGCTGCAGCTGCGCAAGGAGCGCGACACCGGCCGCTCGGCGCGCATGCTCTACGAGGTGCTGGGAGACATGTGGGTGGTGCAGCGCAACCCTTACCTGCAGGACGACCTGCTCGGCAGTCCCAAGCGGCGCGCGCAGCTGGTGCAGGCGCTCGACCACCGCCTCGGCGAAGTGCACAAGCGCCGCCAGCCCGATGCCGCGCCCGAGCGCGACGCTCTGGTGGGCGAGCTGCTCGCTGCGGCCACCGCTGCCGTGCGCCGCTTCGACGCCGCGTTTGACGCTGCCGCCCAGTTGCGCCGCGCTGCCCGGCGCACGCTCTCGCGGTTGACGGCCAAGGACAACATCAAGTTCGACGCGCTCTCGCGCGTCAGCCATGTGACCGACGCAACCGACTGGCGCGTCGAATACCCGTTTGTTGTGCTGACCCCCGACACCGAAGCCGAAATGGCCGGCCTGGTCAAGGGCTGCATTGAACTGGGCCTGACCATCATTGCGCGCGGCGGCGGCACCGGCTACACCGGCGGCGCGATTCCGCTGACCGACAAGAGCGCCGTCATCAACACCGAAAAGCTCGAAGCCATGACGGCCGTCGAGATGCGCAAGCTGCCCGGCGTCGAGGGTGAAGTGGCCACGGTCTGGACCGAGGCGGGGGTTGTCACCCAGCGCGTCGCCGACGCGGCCGACGCCGCAGGCTATGTGTTTGCCGTGGACCCGACCAGCGCCGAAGCCTCCTGCGTGGGCGGTAACGTGGCCATGAACGCCGGCGGCAAGAAGGCGGTGCTGTGGGGCACGGCGCTGGACAACCTGGCCAGCTGGCGCATGGTGACGCCGGACGCGCAGTGGCTCGAAGTGACGCGCGTGGGCCACAACCTGGGCAAGATCCACGACGCGGAAATGGCCAGCTTCAAGCTCGAATACTTTGAAGCCGACGGCAAGACGCGCGTGCGCAGCGAGCGCCTGGACATCCCCGGCAAGCGCTTTCGCACCGAAGGCCTGGGCAAGGACGTGACCGACAAGTTCCTCTCGGGCCTGCCCGGCATCCAGAAGGAAGGTTGCGACGGCTTGATTACCAGCTGCCGCTGGATCGTGCACCGCATGCCGGCGCACACGCGCACCGTGTGCCTGGAATTTTTCGGCAATGCCAAGGATGCCGTGCCCAGCATCGTCGAGATCAAGGACTTCATGTTCGCCGAGCAAAAGCGCTCAGGCGTGGTGCTGGCGGGTCTGGAGCATCTGGACGACCGCTACCTCAAGGCGGTGGGCTACGCCACCAAATCCAAGCGGCCCGGTTTGCCCAAGATGGTGCTGTTTGGTGACATTGCCGGCGACGACCAGGATGCCGTGGCCCGCGTCACCAGCGAAGTGGTGCGCATTGCCAACTCACGCAGCGGCGAAGGCTTCATTGCCATCAGCCCGGAAGCACGCAAGAAGTTCTGGGCCGACCGCAAGCGCACCGCGGCCATCAGCCGCCACACCAACGCCTTCAAGATCAACGAAGACGTGGTGATTCCGCTGCCGCGCATGGCCGAGTACACCGACGGCATCGAGCGCATCAACATCGAGTTGTCGCTGCAGAACAAGCTGGCGCTGTGCGATGCGCTGGAAGACTTCTTTGCCCGCGGCCAATTGCCGCTGGGCGCAGCTGGCCAGGACGCGGGCGACGCGCTCTCGCCCGAAATGCTGCAAGAGCGCGTGAACGAGGCGCTCGACGTGGTGCAGCAGGCGCGTACCTTGTGGGCCGCCTGGCTGCGGGATGCCGATGCGCTGTTCCCGCAGCTGCAGGACCACAGCCTGCGCGCCAGCTGGAAAACGCAAATCCTCGCGCCCCTGCGCGGCATTTTTGCCGGCGACGCGCTCGCGCCGCTGCTGCTCGAATGCGTCACCATTCACCAGCGCGTGCTCAAGGGCCGCGTCTGGGTGGCTTTGCACATGCACGCCGGCGATGGCAACGTGCACACCAACATCCCGGTCAACAGTGACGACTACGCCATGCTGCAGACCGCGCACGCCGCCGTGGGGCGCATCATGCGGCTGGCGCGCAGCCTGGGCGGGGTGATTTCGGGCGAGCACGGCATTGGCATCACCAAGCTCGAATACCTGAGCGACGAAGAACTCGCACCCTTTGCCGACTACAAGCAGCGTGTGGACCCGCAGGGCCGGTTCAACAAGGGCAAGTTGCTACGAAATAAAGAGCTTTTAGCACATGCAGGACAAGCGCTAGAGGCCGATTTGGCATCAAATGTTCGCTTTGCCGACCTGACGCACGCCTACACCCCGAGCTTTGGCCTGATGGGGCACGAATCGCTGATCATGCAGCAGAGCGACATTGGCGCCATTGCCGATTCGGTGAAAGACTGTCTGCGCTGCGGCAAGTGCAAACCGGTCTGCGCCACGCATGTGCCGCGCGCCAATTTGCTGTACTCGCCGCGCAACAAAATCCTCGCCACCTCGCTGCTGGTGGAGGCCTTTTTGTACGAAGAGCAAACCCGCCGCGGCATCAGCATCCGGCATTGGCAGGAGTTTGAAGACGTGGCCGACCACTGCACCGTCTGCCACAAATGCCTCTCGCCGTGCCCGGTGAAGATCGACTTTGGCGACGTGACGATGAACATGCGCAACTTGCTGCGCAAGATGGGCAAAAAGAGCTGGCGCCCCGGCAACGCGCTGGCCATGACCATGCTCAACGCCACCAGCCCCGAGAAAATCAAGCTGCTGCGCGCCGGCATGGTGGGCGTGGGCTTCAAGGCGCAGCGCATGGCCGTCGATCTGCTGCGCCAGGTGAGCCGCAAGCAGACCGCGCACCCTCCGGCCACCGTGGGAGCGGCGCCCATCAAAGAGCAGGTGATTCACTTCATCAACAAGAAGCTGCCCGGCGGCCTGCCGAACAAGACGGCGCGCGCGCTGCTCGACATCGAAGACAAGGACTACGTCCCCATCATCCGCGACCCGCAGTCCACCACGGCCAGCAGCGAGGCGGTGTTTTACTTCCCCGGCTGCGGCTCCGAGCGGCTGTTCAGCCAGGTGGGTCTGGCCACGCAGGCCATGCTCTGGCACGCCGGTGTGCAGACGGTGCTGCCGCCCGGTTACCTGTGCTGCGGCTACCCGCAGCGCGGCAGCGGCCAGTTCGACAAAGCCGAGAAGATGATCACCGACAACCGGGTGCTGTTCCACCGCGTGGCCACCACGTTGAACTACCTGGACATCCAGACGGTGGTGGTCAGCTGCGGCACCTGCTACGACCAGCTGCAGGGCTACGAATTCGACAAAATCTTCCCTGGCAGCCGCATCATCGACATCCACGAATACCTGCTGGAAAAGGGCATCACCTTGCCGGCCGGGCAGGGCGGCTACCTGTACCACGAACCCTGCCACAACCCCATGAAGCTGGGCGACTCGATGAAGACGGTGAAGGCGCTGGTGGGCGACAACGTGATGAAGAGTGATCGCTGCTGCGGCGAGTCCGGCACGCTGGGCGTCACGCGCCCCGACATTTCCACGCAGGTGCGCTTTCGCAAGGAAGAAGAAATCAAGAAGGGCGAGGCAGCGCTGCGCGCCAATGGCAGCGTGGCACCGCAGGCCAACGTGAAGATTCTCACCAGCTGCCCGAGTTGCCTGCAAGGCCTCAAGCGCTACGAAGACGACTTGCAGAACGGCCTGCTGGAGGCCGACTACATCGTGATTGAAATGGCCAAACAAATTCTGGGCGAGAACTGGCTGCCCGAGTACGTGCAGCGCGCCAACAGTGGCGGTATCGAAAGGGTGTTGGTATGAGCAAATCGTCTTTTGGCTGTGCGCTGTGCGCGCAGGATGGCGGCGACCTGGTATGGCGCAGCGACAAGCTGCGGGTGGTGCATGTTGAAGAAGACGGCTTCCCAGGCACCTACCGCGTGATCTGGAACGCCCACGTCGCCGAGTTCTCTGAGCTTTCGGCCGAAGAACGCGCTGAGTGTATGGACGCCGTGGTCTGCGTCGAGCGCGCGCTCATCGAGCATCTGGAGCCAACCAAGGTCAACCTCGCCGCCCTGGGCAACCAGGTGCCGCACTTGCACTGGCACGTGATTGCACGGTTTGAATGGGACACGCATTTCCCGAACGCCTTCTGGGGCGAGGCGCAGCGGCCCCGAGAGCACGACAAGGAAGCCGCCTTGCGCGAGCACCTGGACGCCGTGAATGCCCAGATTCGGGATTGCTTGGCAAAGAGCGAGGCGCCACAAGGCGATTGACGGGCGCTGTCTCTACACGGCCTTTGGCCAGTTGATTTGCACTTTGCGGTTTTGCGCAAAGCAGTCACGCAGGTACAGGTTGATGAGACTTTGATATGGAACGCCTGCCGCGTCGGCCATGCTCTTGAAATAGTCCACCACGTCCTCAGAAATGCGCATCGTTACTGGTTTCTTCAGCTTGGATGCGTATGGGTTGCGGCGGGCCTGCATGTTGGAGAGATCGTATTCAGCTTTCATGTCGGTCACCCCAGGTAACAAGCGCCCCCGCGTCATGCGACAGCTTTCTCCACATGCCGCTTGAAGTTCTCCAGGATGCTTTGCCAGCCTTGCCGCTGCTGCTCCAGGGATTGCTCGGCGTCTGCGTCGAAGCACACGCGGACGACGACGCCCTCGCCCTGGCGGACAAATTCCACGCGCGCCGCCCGCTCGCTCATGGTGTATTCCAGCAGAGCGTGCGGGACGACCTGGGTGTAAACGCCGTCGAAATCAAAGCCGACGCTGCCGTCTTTGGCTTCCATGCGCGAAGAAAACGCACCGCCCTCGCGCAGGTCCACGGTCGATTCGGTGGTGTGCCAATCGTCTGACGCAGCATTCCATTGGCAGATGGCGCTTGGCGTGGTGTAGGCCTGCCAGACGCGTTCGATGGGAGCTGCAACGAAGGTTTCTACTGTGATTTTCATGGTGGGGCTTTCTGAGTAATCTATTTCAGCGGGCGACCTACTCTTTTTTCGGCGAGTCACGAAGGCGAAGAGAGCAATCCAGATAATAAATCCGTAAATTCGCACGCTGTGCTGGCTGCTGCCGCCGCTCATTAAACCGGACGTGGTGATGGCGCCCAGGCGAAGCACGCTTTCAATGCCGTAGAAAATGCCCCACAGGCCCAAAGAAAATACCACCCGAACTAAATAGTAGGAGTGAACCAATGGGAAAACCACCGCGCCTGCAAGGAAGAACGCAGTAATTCCAGTCCACACAATCCTCCAAGCGAGCCGCATTTTTAATGTTAGGACAAAGCCTGACGATATTGAAACTTCAGCACGTGGTAGCCAACTACCTCACGACGCTAAACCAGCACCCTGTTGCACGCAGAGACCGCATGCATTCCGCAGGTTTCGTGAGTTGAGGAATTTCGCGGATGATATCGGCCTTCCGGTAATTTTTACCCCACCCCGTCGCCACTGCGTCGGCAATCGTTTTACAGGGCAAACCCAATGGCAGGCCTCAAACCCGGCGCCCCCACGCCTGAATCCATCACCGTGCACGAAGCTTCGCGCGTGCTCGAGGTGGCATTCTCCGACGGCGCGCAGTTTCGCATTCCCTTTGAGCTGATGCGCGTGTACTCGCCTTCGGCCGAAGTTATGGGGCATGGCCCGGGCCAGGAAGTGCTGCAGACTGGCAAGCGCGAGGTGACTCTGCTGGACCTGGCGCCGGTGGGCAACTACGCGGTGCAGCCCCGGTTCTCCGACGGACACGACAGCGGGATCTTCTCCTGGGATTACCTCTATGAACTGGGCGCGCGCCAGGCTGAATTCTGGGCTGATTACGAAGCGCGCCTGGCGGCTGCCCAGGTCGACCGCGATGCGCCGATGGTGCCCAAAGGCCTGAGCAAAACCAAGACCAAGAGCGCGCAAGGTTGCGGCGGGCACTGAATCGCTCGGGATCGTGGGGTATTCGCCACTTCGTTCACTATGGTTTTTGTAGCTTATGGCTTAGTATCTGCAAGCGCTGGCAGGCTATTTGGCTTAAATGTCGGATATCCCAGCTATTTCAAGGGTTGTCCCCCGAACCGCTAGCATTGCTTCCATGAGCACTACCCATTTCGGTTTCCAGTCGGTCGACGAGCGCGACAAGGCACGCCGCGTGCGCGGCGTGTTCGATTCGGTTGCGCCGCGCTACGACGTGATGAACGACCTGATGTCGGGCGGTCTGCACCGCGCCTGGAAGGCCTACACGGTGCTGGTCGCCAACCTGCAGGAGGGCCAGCGCGTGCTGGACATTGCCGGCGGAACTGGCGACCTGGCGCTGGCTTTTGCCAAGAAGGTGGGCGAACGCGGCCAGGTGGTGCACACCGACATCAACGAAGCCATGCTGCGCACCGGGCGCGACCGCCTGATCGACGCGGGCGTGGTGCTGCCCACGGCGGTATGCGATGCCGAGCAGCTGCCTTTTCCCGACGCGCATTTCGATCTGGTCAGCGTGGCCTTCGGTTTGCGCAACATGACGCACAAGGAGCGGGCCCTGGCCGAAATGTGCCGCGTTCTCAAGCCGGGCGGCAAGCTCCTGGTGCTGGAGTTTTCCAAGGTGGCGAAGCCGCTGGCCAAGGCGTATGACTGGTACTCTTTCAACATCCTGCCGCGCATTGGCCAGTGGGTGGCGGGCGACGCCGACAGCTACCGGTATCTGGCCGAATCCATCCGCATGCACCCGGACCAGCAGGCGCTCAAGGCGCTGATGCACCAGGCCGGTTTCGGCCATGTCGATTGCCACAACATGACGGCTGGCGTGGTGGCGCTGCATGTGGGAATCAAGTGTTCGTAGTTTGGCGTTCAAGGAGATTGCCATGAAGAAATTCCTCCCGGCGGTGATGGCCCTGATGCTGCTCCTGTCGTTTTCCGAAGCGGAGGCCCGGCGCATGGGCGGCGGCAAGTCCTTTGGCCGCCAGTCGAGCAATGTGACGCAGCGCCAGGCGAACCCGCCCGCAGCGGCGCCCGGCGCCCCGACGCAGAACGCCAATGCCGCAGCCGCGCCTCGACCCGGCACGCCCGCGGCTGCCGCGGCGCCCAAGCGCCCGTGGGGCGCCATGCTGGGCGGTCTGGCCGCTGGTTTGGGTCTGGCCTGGCTGGCCAATGCCTTGGGCCTGGGGGCGGGTTTCGCCCAGGTACTGATGCTGTTGCTGTTCGGCCTGGCGGCTTTTGCGCTGTTTCGCCTGCTGCGCTCGCGCAGCAAACCCGCGGCCTCGCCCTTTGCTTTCCAGGGCGCGGGAAGTGCGGCCGCAGCCAATGCCCCGCTGGCCCGCGAGTACAGCCCCGACAAGGTCGGCAACGATGCCTCGGCGCGGCCGTGGGAGCGCAGCAGCATGGCCTTTGACGCGCAGCGCAACGCCGCCAGCGGCAATGGTTCGATCATTGGTTCGGCGCTGGCAGGATCGCAGAACTGGGGCGTGCCCGAAGGCTTCGATACCGCCGGCTTCCTGGAGGCGGCCAAGCGCAACTTCATCACGCTGCAATCGGCCTGGGATCGCTCGGACATCGCCACGCTGCGCTCGATGATGACCGACGGCATGGTCGACGAAATCCGCGGCCAGCTTACCGAGCGCGAGTCGCACGGCGGCGCGCAGCCCAACCACACCGACGTGGTCATGCTCGAGGCCCAGTTGCTGGGCATCGAGGAGCTGGACGACGCGTACATGGCCAGCGTGGAGTTTTCCGGGATGATTCGCGAGGAGCCCTCCGCCGGGCCCAGCCCCTTCCGCGAGGTCTGGAACATGACCAAGCCCGTCCGCGGGGGCAGCGGCTGGTTGGTCGCAGGCGTTCAGGCGCTGCAATAGCGTCGTCGCGGTGGCGCACGGGGCGCCACCGCCCCAGCGAGCACCTTGCCATAATCCCCGGCTATGGTCACAAAGTCCCCCTTCTCTTTTCTTGACGGTGTGTTCGAGCGCATTGCCCAAGGTCCGCAGCCGCCGCAGTGGCTGGTGCAGGAGGCGCAGCAGCGCCTGGTGCTGCTGATCAACCACGTGCTCATGCAGGAGCGCGCCGCCACCAGTCGCCTGGTTCCTCGCAGCGGCCGCGTGGTGCGCGTGCAATGGCGCCAGTTTTTCGTGGCGCTGCAAGTCACGCCGGCCGGCCTGTTCGACCTGGCCGCGCCGTCGGCGACGCCCGACCTGCACTTTGAAGTCACCGAAGCCTCGCCCCTGGGTCTGGCGCAGTCGGCGCTGCGGGGCGAGCGCCCCGCCGTGCGCATCGACGGTGCCGTCGATTTTGCTGGCGACCTGCAGTGGCTGGCCGACAACCTGCGCTGGGACATCGAAGACGACATGGCACGCGTGATCGGCGACGTGCCGGCCCACACGCTGGCCAGCGTGGCGCGGGGCGCTGCGCTGGCGTTGCGTGGTTTCGTGCGCGGCGCCAGCGGGCATGGCGCGAGGGCCGTCGCTCCTTGGTCAGGCACCGGTCCGCTGCCATGAAGCGGTTTTTCCGTGGCGCCACCATCGTCTGGGTGGCGCTGCGCTACGGGCTCGACGGCCTGGTCCTCACCAGCTTTCAAAAGCCGTGGCTGCGCTTGCTGGCGCGCATCGTCTCGATCGGGCGCGATCTGCGCGCGCCACGCGGGCAGCGCCTGCGCGAAGCGCTCGAGCGCCTGGGCCCGATTTTCGTCAAGTTCGGTCAGGTGCTCTCGACACGGCGCGATTTGCTCCCGCCGGACATTGCCGACGAACTGGCCCTGCTGCAGGACCGGGTGCCGCCTTTTGGCAGCGAGGTCGCCATTGCCACCATCGAGCGCGCGTTCCGCCGGCCGGTCGACGAGGTTTTTGTCAGCTTCGATCGCGTTCCCGTGGCCAGCGCCTCGATCGCGCAGGTGCACTTTGCCACTTTGCGTGCGCGCGACGGCTCGCTGCACGAAGTGGCGGTCAAGGTGCTGCGGCCCGGCATGCTGCACGTCATTGAAAAAGACCTGAGCCTGATGCGCATGATGGCCGGTTGGGTGGAGAGCCTCTCGGCCGATGGCAAGCGCCTCAAGCCCCGCGAAGTGGTGGCCGAATTCGACAACTACCTGCACGACGAGCTTGACCTGGTGCGCGAGGCCGCCAACGCGGCCCAGTTGCGGCGCAACATGGAGGGGCTCGGGCTGGTCGAAATCCCCACCATTTTCTGGGACTTCTGCCACCCCGAAGTCATGGTGATGCAGCGCATGACGGGCGTTCCCATCAGCCAGGTGCAGCGCCTGCGCGATGCGGGGGTGGACATTCCGAAGCTGGCGCGCGACGGCGTCACTATTTTCTTTACGCAGGTGTTCCGCGACGGCTTCTTTCACGCCGACATGCACCCTGGCAACATCCAGGTGAGCCTGGAGCCCGGCACCTTCGGGCGCTACATCTCACTGGACTTTGGCATCGTCGGCACGCTGACCGAAGTGGACAAGGAATACCTGGCCCAAAACTTCGCAGCGTTTTTCCGGCGCGACTACAAGCGGGTGGCCGAATTGCACGTCGAAAGCGGCTGGGTGCCGCCCGGCACCCGCGTCAATGAGCTGGAGGGCGCGATCCGTACCGTGTGCGAGCCGTATTTTGATCGGCCACTCAAGGAGATTTCGCTGGGGATGGTGCTGATGCGACTGTTCCAGACCTCGCGGCGCTTTCAGGTGGAGATTCAGCCGCAGCTCGTGCTCTTGCAGAAAACCCTGCTCAACATTGAAGGGCTGGGTCGCCAGCTCGATCCCGAACTCGATCTGTGGAGCACGGCCAAGCCGTTTCTTGAAACATGGATGCTCGAGCAGGTGGGACCGCAGCGCTTTTGGCGCGAAATGCGTGCGGAAGCGCCGCACTTTGCCCAGTTTCTGCCCGCGCTGCCGCGTTTGCTGCACGACAGCCTGCAGCGGCGCTCCCAGGATGCGCAGCAGCGCGAGCTGATGGTCCTGCTCAGGGAGCAACGGCACACCAATCGCCTGCTTCAGGCCATCGTGTATTGCGGCATCGGATTTGTGCTCGGCCTGGTGGTCGTGCAGATGATCGTGCGCGTATCGCTGTTTCACTGAGAGCGCGTTGCAAGCGGGAAAACCGGGCGCAGGCCCTGGAGATTACGCATAATGCGCGGCGTTTCCTGATCAGGACGCCCCTCACCGCCCATTTCCGGAGCCGCGCATGCTGCTGACCTTCATTGCCTTCTATCTGCTGGTTTCCATCGCCATCGGCCTGTACGCGGCACGGCGGGTCCACAACACGGCCGACTACGCGGTGGCCGGCCGCAGCCTGCCGCTGCCGGTGGTGATCGCCACCACCTTCGCCACCTGGTTCGGCTCCGAAACAGTGCTTGGCGTGCCGGCGCGCTTCATCGACGGCGGCCTGGGCGCCGTGGTGGAAGACCCGTTTGGCGCGTCCATGTGCCTGGTGCTGGTGGGCTTGTTCTTTGCTTACCGGCTGTACCGAAAAAACCTGATCACCCTGGGCGACTACTACCGCCAACGCTTTGGCCGCAACGTGGAGGTGATTTGCTCGGGCATCATCATTTTCAGCTACCTGGGCTGGGTGGCGGCGCAGATCACCGCGCTCGGGCTGGTGTTCAATCTGCTCACGCAAGGCGCGTTGTCGGTCACCGCTGGCATGGTGCTGGGCACAGTCATCGTGCTGGTGTACACCCTGTATGGCGGGATGTGGTCGGTGGCGCTCACCGATTTCGTGCAGATGATCGTCATTGCCGTCGGCTTGATCGCCATCGCCTGGTTTGCCGCCGAACTGGCCGGTGGCGCAGGGCGCGTGGTGGAGTTTGCCGCCAAGGAAGGGCGCTTCTCGCTGTTTCCCAAGGAGGCAGGTTTCAAGGAATGGACCTTCTTCGCCGCCGCCGCCGTCACCATGATGCTCGGCTCGATTCCGCAGCAAGACGTGTTCCAGCGGGTCATGTCGTCCAACAGCGCGCAGACCGCGCGGCGCGGCCCGATCATTGGCGGCGTGCTCTACCTGCTGTTTGCTTTTGTCCCGATGTTCGTCGTTGCTGCCTCCGTACTGATCATGCCGGAGGCTGCTGCTGCGCTGCTCAAGGACGATCCGCAGAAAATCCTGCCCACGCTGGTTCTCGATCGCATGCCGCTGGCGCTGCAGGTAGCCTTCTTCGGCGCGCTGCTCTCGGCCATCATGTCCACCGCATCGGCGACCCTGCTTGCGCCTTCGACGACCTTCGTCGAGAACATCCTGCGCAATCTGCGCCCCGGCATGAGCGACGCGGTCACGCTCAAGGCGATGCGAATATCCGTTCTGGTGTTCACCGTCTGCGTGTTGACCTATGCCATCACCATGCAGGGCACATCGATCTACGAACTGGTCTCCGGCGCCTACCAGGTGCCGCTGGTCGGCGCCTTTGTTCCGCTGGTGTTCGGCCTGTATTGGCGCCGTGCGAGCACCCAGGGCGCACTGCTGGCAGTGGCGTTGGGCGTGGGCGTCTGGCTGCTGTTCGTGGCCAGCCCCGCACTGTCGGAGGCTTTCCCGCAGCAGCTTGCCGGCCTGCTGGCGGCTGTGGTGGGCATGGTGGGCGGATCGCTGGCGCCACAATTCGTCCCAGACCACAAGGCCCAGGTGCACCATTACACCGGTACGGCGCCACAAGTGCCTTGAATCGCGGGGAAGTTCGCCGCGCTGCCCCCGCGGCGCGATCGCCGTCGTGGTCTTGCAATGGGGCCGGCCGCCTATAATTGAAGGCTTTGCACCTTCGACCCGCCCGCCGGAATCCATGCCTATCTATGCCTACAAATGCGGCGCCTGCGGCCATGCCCGAGACGTCCTGCAGAAGTTGTCAGACCCGCTGCTCACGGAGTGCCCGGCCTGCGGCGCGCCCGCGTTTACCAAGCAGGTGACGGCCGCCGGCTTCCAGCTCAAGGGTTCGGGTTGGTACGCTACCGATTTCAAGGGCGCAGCCACGCCGGCGCCGGCAGACGCCGGGAACGGGGGTGCCGAAGCTGGCGGTGGCGGCGATGGCGGCGCCAGCAAGAGCGCCGCCGCGCCAGCGGCGTCCGCAGACACTGGCACGGCGGGTCCTGCACCGGTCTCTTCCTCGACTGGCGCAGCCACCGCTTCGCCCGCAGCTCCAAAGGCGGATTGAAGCCGTGCCCCCCATGGCTGCCTTGCGAAAATGGTTGTTCACCGGCCTTTTGGTGATCGTGCCCGGGGCCATCACGCTGGCCGTGCTCAACTGGTTGGTGGGTCTTCTTGACCAGACCCTGCTCATCCTGCCCGCCGCCTGGCACCCGGACCGGGTGCTGGGTTTTCACGTTCCCGGCTTTGGCGTCCTTCTCACTCTGCTGATCCTCCTGGTGGTGGGCGCCACCACCAGCAACTTTGCCGGTCGCAAGCTGGTGCAGTGGGGCGACCGCCTGGTCAGCCGAATTCCCGTGGTGCGCTCGATTTATTCCAGCGTCAAGCAGGTATCGGACACCTTGTTTTCCGAAGGCGGAAACGCCTTTCGCACCGCGGTGCTGGTGCAGTGGCCCCGCGAAGGCGTGTGGACCGTCGCTTTCATCACCGGCGCGCCGGGGGGTGAGGTCGCGGCCCTGCTGCAGGACGAATACGTCAGCGTCTACGTGCCTACCACGCCCAATCCCACGGGCGGCTATTTCGTGATGCTGCGCAAGAGCGATTGCGTCGAACTCGACATGGGCGTCGATGCGGCCTTGCGCTACATCGTCTCCATGGGTGTCGTCGTGCCGCACGAACCGGCGGTCTCCTTGCCCTCCTGATTGTTCAATGCGCCCGCGGCGGCGCCGGAAGTTTTGCCATGGCCATGCGTTCCCACTATTGCGGTCTTGTGACCGAAGCCCTGCTGGGCCAAACCGTCACCCTGTCTGGCTGGGTGAACCGCCGCCGCGACCATGGCGGCGTGATCTTCATTGACCTGCGCGACCGCGAGGGCTCGGTGCAGGTGGTGTGCGATCCAGACCGCGCAGAGATGTTTGCCACGGCAGAAGATGTACGCAACGAGTTCTGCGTGCAGATCAAGGGCCTGGTGCGCGCGCGCCCGGCGGGCACCACCAATGACAACTTGAAGAGTGGCAAGATCGAAGTGCTGTGCCACGAGCTGAACGTGCTCAACCCCTCGGTGACGCCCCCCTTCCAGATCGACGAGGAAAACCTGTCGGAAACCACGCGTCTCACGCACCGCGTGCTTGACCTGCGCCGTCCCTACATGCAGAACAACCTCATGCTGCGCTACCGCGTGAGCATGGAGGTGCGCAAGTTCCTCGACACGCATGGTTTTGTCGACATCG
>JAMLIT010000030.1 GCA_023954035.1 Burkholderiaceae bacterium
AGGCACGGCGGCGGCAACGAACTTGCTGCCATCGAGCACCGAGCCGCCGCCCACCGCCAGCAGGAAGTCGATGCGCTCGGCGCGCGCCATGTCTACGGCGCGCGAAAGCGTTTCGTAGGTGGGATTGGGCTCGATGCCGCCAAACTCGAACACGGTGCGCTCACCCAGCGCCGCCAGCACTTCAGCGAGTGTTCCGGTGCTGCGCGCGCTGCCGCCGCCGTAGAGCACCAGCACGCGGGCATCCTGCGGTACAAATTGGCTGATTTCAGCAATCTTGCCAGCGCCAAAAAGAATGCGGGTGGGGTTGTAGAAGTTGAAATTGAGCATGGATTTGGCTTTGCAGATCGAAGGATGGAAGAGCGCATTGCACGGGCGCCCAAACCCTGTCTTGTACCCGGTACGCGGCGCGCATGCTGTGCCGCAGCCGACAGCCCTGCAGCGGCCGTCAACTACTGATTTGATAGCTATAGAGGCTTGCTAGATAAGCGCTAGAGCCCAAAAAAACGCAATTTTTAAAGCCTGTTCAACCGCCGCTCCGCGCCGCCTCGTACAAACCCTGGACGCGCGGCGCATTGCGCTGCAGCTCGCGGATGCGCGCCGGCCCCGAGGGGTGGGTGGATAGAAACGCCAGACCGCTCTGGCGCTCGCCCGTGGCGTTGCCCATCTTGGTCCACAGGCTGGCGCCGGCCTGAGGATCGAAACCGGCGCGCGCCGCCAGCTCCAGGCCCACCAGGTCTGCATCGCTCTCGTCGCTGCGGCTGAACTGCAGCGTCAGCAGCTGCCCGCCCAGGCCGGCGGCCAGGTGGCCCAGATCGCCCAGGCCAAGCAACTGCGCGCCCAGGCGCAGGCCCAGGTTGGTGGCCTGTGTCTTGGCCAGGCGCTCGCGCGCATGCTCGCGCAGCGCATGCGCCATTTCGTGGCCCATGACCATGGCGACTTCGTCGTCGCTGAGTTTGAGCTGGTCGAGGATGCCGGTGTAGAAGGCGATCTTGCCGCCCGGCATGCAAAAGGCATTGATCTGCTTGCTGCCAATGAGGTTGACTTCCCAACGCCAATCGGCGGCGCGGGGGTTCCAGCGGGCGGTGAAAGGAATCAAGCGCCGGGCAATGGCGCGCAGGCGTTCGAGCTGCGGGTGGCCGCCGGGCGCCAGCGCCCGCTGCGAACGGG
This sequence comes from Burkholderiaceae bacterium, assembly GCA_023954035.1. GTDB lineage: Bacteria > Pseudomonadota > Gammaproteobacteria > Burkholderiales > Burkholderiaceae_C > Simplicispira. Next base: position 1,168 of record JAMLIT010000030.1, read on the forward strand.
CCTGCGCCAGCACTTGCGCGTACTGCTGGCGCGCTGCGTCCTCAAGGATTTCGGCCGGAACGAGCTTGCGCAGGGATGAGGCCTCGCCCACGTCCACCTGGGCCAGCGCGGGCGCGGCTGCCGCCAGGCCCGCTGCCAGCAAAAAGCCGCGGCGCGCATTCCAAACTTCTCCGCGCGCGGCGCAGAGGCGGCAGCAGCCGTCGGAAGAAAAAAGCCTGGCTGGCGCCAGCGCGCCGTGTGGGAACCTGGGTGAAAAGGGCATGACCGGCAGTTTATCGAGCCTGTGCGTGGGCCGCGCGTAGGCCAACGGGCCTCTCAAGCTGGCGGCTGAGAGCCTCTTTCGGTGGCAAGGGCGCGGCGACCCTCTGCCTGCACGCGCAGCTCGGCCCGGATCACCAGCAGCAGCCCCGCCAGCACGCCGGCCAGCCCCCAGAAGGCCATCGCCGACGGCGACTCGCCCACCACGGCAATGGCCAGCGCGAACGCCGTGACCGGCTCGGCCAGTGCCAGGGTCACCGCCGTGGCGCCGCTGATATGGCGCAGTGCGTGGCTGAAAAGAAGATAGGCCACGCCGGTAGCCACCAGACCCAGATAGACCAAGATGGCCCAGGTGCCCGCTGTTGCTTGCAAAGGTCCGCCCAACGCGCCTGCCACCGGCAGCGACAGCACAGCCGCCGTGCCGAACACCGCCAGGTTTACGCTGGCGGCGCCGGCCTGGGCCACCAATCGCTTGTTGAGCAGCGCATAGGCCGCGTACGCCAGCCCCGCCAGCAAACACAGCGCGATGCCGGCCAGCGGAGCGCTGACCGAGGAGCGCCCGTTGAGCGCCATGGCCGCACCGCCCGCGACGCCCAGCAGCGTGCCGGCCCACCAGACCGGCGCGGGCCAGCGGCGCTGCGCCGCAGTCTGCAGCAGCCCCGCCCAGATCGGCCCGCTGCCGATGGCAATCGCCGTTCCCAGCGCCACGCCGCTGGCCTTTACGCCGGCAAAGAAACTCAGGTTGTACGCCGCCACGCACATGCCTGCCAGCAGCACGGGGCGCCACGGCAGCCTGGGCGCGCTGGCGCGCCGCCACAGGGCCGGCGCCGCCAGCAAGGCAAAGAAGGCACTGGCCACCGCCAGGCGCAGCGCGCCCACCCAGTAGGGCGAGATCCCTGCAGGCGCCAGACTTTGCGCCGTGCCGGTAGTGCCCCAAAGCATGGCGGCGAGCAGCACCATGGCGATGCCGCGGGTGGAATGGGAAGCAGTCGTCATGCCTGAAATCTTGCAGCGCCGGACCCGAGCAAATGTCGAGCAACGCGCGCAGTGCATGGCTCGTCAATTGGGCTCAAAAGAGGATCTAGCGCTTGCCTGAAAAGCGTTGTCAGCTCTCAAATCAGGAGCTATCTGAGCGCCCGGCGCAAGGCGCGGGCGCCGCACCCGCGCTCGCGCCGCAACGCAAAGCCGAGGGCGCTGGCACTGGCGTAGCCCACTTGCAGCGCGGCGGCTTCCACTGACTGGCCGCGCGCCAGCAGGCGCTGCGCCGCGTCCAGCCGCAGCGCGCGCAGCCAGACCTGGGGCGTCTGGCCCGTCAGCTCCCGCCAGCGGGCATGAAAGCGCTGCGGGCTCAAGGCGCACAGCGCCGCCATGCGGGCGGTGGGCCAGGGCTCGTGCAAGGCTGCACCCACGGTCTGTGCCATCTGCTCGGGCCGGATGGTGCGGCGCGCCAGCACGCGCCGGGACTGCAAGATCTGCTGGAGCCGTGCAGCCGCATCGTCGCTCGCACTCCAGCCCAGCTGCGCAGGCGCCACGGCAAAGCGCCGCACCCGCTCCACACCTGCCTGCGCGGGCGCGTCGATGACCAGCAGGCGCGCGCCCGGCAACGCCAGAAAACCATGCCGCGTGCCAGCCGGCACGACCATGCCGCAGGTGGTGTCGACAAATGCAGCACGGCCATTCACCTCCAGCTCCATGCGCCCGCGCAGCGCGTAGAGCACCTGGGCGTGGTCGTGCGCGTGCGCCGCGTGCTCGCCGCTGTACTGGCGCACGGAAAGAAGGGGCACAAGAACCGGGGCATGGGCCATGGCTGCATGGTAGCGGTGCAGGCAACCGGATAATCCCCCGAACACTTTCGGTTCCCGACGATGCCCCCAGCCACTTCCCCCGCCCCCGCAAGCCGCCGCAGCTGGCGCGAGGCCTGGCTCATCTACCTGGAGCCAGCCAGCCTGCGCATGCTCACGCTGGGTTTTTCGGCCGGGCTGCCGCTCTTGCTGGTGCTGGGCACGCTGAGCTTCTGGCTGCGCGAGGCGGGCGTGGACCGCACCACCATCGGCTACCTGAGCTGGGTGGGCCTGGCCTATGCCTTCAAGTGGGTCTGGGCGCCGCTGGTGGACCGGCTGCCGTTGCCGCTGCTGACGCGCACGCTCGGGCGGCGGCGCAGCTGGCTGCTGCTGTCGCAGGCGATGGTGATGGCGGGCTTGGCGGGCATGGCCTTCAACGATCCACGCATCGCCCTGACCCCCATGGTGTGGTGCGCGCTGGCTGTGGCCTTTGGCTCGGCCACGCAGGACATTGCGCTGGACGCCTTTCGCATCGAGTCGGCCGACACCGAGCGCCAGGCGGCGCTGTCCGCCACCTACCAGACGGGCTACCGCCTGGCCATGATCTGGGCCGGTGCGGGCGTGCTGTGGGTGGCCGCACGGGCCGAGGTGGCGGGCGTGGCGGGCTACCAGCAGGGCGCCTGGCAAACCGCCTACCTGGTGATGGCGGCCTCGATGCTGGTGGGCACCGTCACGGTGCTGCTCTCGCGCGAGCCCGCGCCCCGGCCGCTGCCGCCCGCGCGCAACGCGGCACAGTGGCTGCACGGCGCGCTCATCGAACCGTTTGCCGACTTCCTAGGCCGCTACCGCTGGCAGGCGGTGCTGATTCTGGCGCTCATCGCCGTCTACCGCATCAGCGACGTGGTGATGGGCATCATGGCCAATCCGTTTTATGTGGACATGGGCTACAGCAAGGACGAAGTGGCCGCCGTGACCAAGGTGTTTGGCGTGCTGATGACGCTGGCCGGCGCCTTTCTGGGCGGCGTGCTGGCGCTGCGCATCGGCGTGATGCGCGTGCTGATGCTGGGCGCTGTGCTGTCCGCCGCCAGCAACCTGCTGTTCGCCTGGCTGGGCACGCGCGGGCACGATCTCACGGGCCTGGTCTTTGTCATCTCGGCCGACAACCTGGCGGGCGGCATTGCGTCGGCCGCCTTCATCGCCTACCTTTCTGGCCTGACCAACGTGCAGTATTCGGCCACGCAGTACGCCCTGCTCAGCTCGGTGATGCTGCTGCTGCCCAAATGGATCGCCGGGTTCTCGGGCCGCTTCGTGGATGCGAACGGATACACCGAGTTCTTTGTCGGCACGGCGCTGCTGGGACTGCCCGTCCTGCTCTTGGTGGCGCTTGTTTCAAGGCTTAAAACCGAATCTAGCGCTTGACCAGTATGTGTTTACAGCTCCAAAAATGATAGCATTCTGGCTGGACCAAGTGTTTACCCAGGCTTTACCCAGGCTTCAAGCCCACGAGACGCCATCCTGCCAAGATGGTCCTTCCCCCATGCCGGAAATGCCATGACCACGCAGTTGCTGATGATTGAAGACGACACCCGCCTGGCGGACATGGTGGTGGAATACCTTGCCCAGTCGGGCATGCAGGTGGCACATTGCGCCGACGGCCGCAGCGGCCTGGCGCGGCTGCAATCGCCGGGCGCCTCGTCCCCGCCCGAGCTGGTGATTCTTGACCTGATGCTGCCCGACATGGACGGGCTGGACGTCTGCCGCAGCATTCGCGCCCTGCAGGGGCCGATGGCGCGCGTGCCGGTGCTCATGCTCACCGCCAAGGGTGACCCGATGGACCGCATCATCGGGTTGGAACTGGGCGCCGACGACTACCTGCCCAAGCCCTTCGAGCCGCGCGAGCTGCTGGCCCGCATCCGTGCGGTGCTGCGCCGGCGCGACGAAGGCGCCGCGCCCACCAGCCAGGTGCTGCGCTTTGGCACGCTGGAGATTGACCGCGACGCGCGCATCGTGAGCGTGGCGGGACAGCCCTGCGAGCTGACTTCGTACCAATTCGACCTGCTGGTGGCGATGGCCGAACGCGCCGGCCGCGTGCTCACGCGCGACCAGATCATGGAGGCCGTGCGCGGGCGCGAGCTCGAAGCTTTTGACCGCTCCATCGACGTGCACATGGGCCGCATTCGCGCCGCCATCGAGGAAGATGCCAAGAACCCGCGCCGGATTCTGACGGTGCGCGGGGTGGGCTACGTCTTTGCCAAGCAGCAGGATTGAATGCCCCCCCTGAGTCGCTTTGCGCCTTCCCCCCCTGAAGGGGGACGCCGCCAGCGCGGCGGTGCGGCCCTTGCGCGGCGACCACGGGTCGGGGCAACGCCTGGCGCAACGCTTGTGGGTGCTGCACACCCATGTGGAGCACTGCTGAGATGTTTTTGATCAACCCCTTTTCCCGCCGCCTCTACCTGCGCATCTGGCTGGCCGTGGTCGGTGGCGTGGCGGTGCTCACCCTGGTAGTGGGCTGGGCTTGGCGCGTCGCAGCCGAGCAGAACGAAGTCCAGCGCGTGCAGGCGCCGCGCGAAGTGGTGCTGCGCAATTCCCAGGGCGATGTGATGGGCAACGGCGTTGTCCAGCGGGTGCCTGGTGAGGGCATCGAGTTCAAGGTGGACTTGGCGTCTGGGGACGCCCTGGTCCTTCAGGTGGCTCCGCGCGAGCGCGGGCAGCGCGGCGAAAGGGGTCGGCGCGATCGCGATACCGCTTTCTGGACACGTCCACCGTTTGGTTTTCTCTGGATGCTGGGCCTGGTAGGCATCGCCGTGGCCCTGGGGGTGTTTCCCATCATTCGCCGGCTGCTGCTGCGCCTTGAGGTGCTGCAGCGCGGCGTGCAGCGTTTTGGCAGCGGCGACCTGGCCGCGCGCGTGCCCGAGCAAGGCCACGACGAGGTAGCCGACCTCTCGCGCCAGTTCAACGCGGCCGCAGCGCGCATCGAAGCGCTGGTGGCTTCGCACAAATCGCTGCTGGCCAACGCCTCGCACGAATTGCGCTCCCCGCTGACCCGCATCCGCATGGGCCTGGCGCTGATGGATGGTGAGCACCCCTCGCCGCAGTTTCGCCGTGAAATTGAGCGCAACATCAGCGAGCTGGACCAGTTGGTGGAAGAAATTCTTCTGGCCAGCCGGCTCGATGCCCGCGAGGCCGATGTGGGCGACATCGAAAGCGTGGACCTGGTGGGTCTCGCCGCCGAGGAGTGCGCGCGCGTGGGAGCCGACCTGGAGGCCAGCGGAGAGGATATCGAGGTGACCGGCGTGGCCAAGCTGCTGCGCCGCGCCCTGCGCAATCTGCTGGAGAACGCTCGCCGCTACAGCACGGGCGAGGTCACCGTCATCCTGCAGCGCAGCAACGGCTGGGCGCAGGTGCGGGTGTGCGACCACGGCCCAGGGGTGCCCGAGGCGCAGCGTGAACGCATCTTCGAGCCGTTCTACCGCCTGCCTGGGGCCAGCGAGCGCGCGGGTGGCGTGGGCCTGGGGCTGGCTCTGGTGCGCTCGATTGCCACACGCCACCAAGGCAGCGTGCACTGCGAAGACCACGCGGGCGGCGGTGCCTGCTTTGTGCTGCGGCTGCCGCTCGCTGGGAGTGGCGCGAAAATCGGCGCATGACGCAGCTCGAAGCCTCTCGTTTCTCCAAGCAGTTCTCCCTGACCACGCCAATGGCCCTGGCGCCCATGGCGCTGGCTTCGGGCGGCGCATTGGCGGCCGCGTGCGCACGCGCTGGCGCGCTGGGTCTGGTGGGCGGTGGCTACGGAGATCTGGACTGGACGCAGCGCGAATACCGCCTGGCTTTGCAGGCAGCAGCCAGCCAGCGCATCGGCATTGGTTTCATCACCTGGAAGCTCGACGAAGACGCCTCGGCGCTGGACTGGGTGCTGGACCTGCCTGCCGAAGAGCGCCCGCGCGCCGTGATGCTCTCGTTCGGCGACGCCCGCCGCTACGCCGCCCGCATTGCTGCCAGTGGCGCGCCCCTGATCTGCCAGATACAGCGCCTGGAGCAAGCGAAGCAGGCATTGGAGGCGGGAGCCCAGGTGCTGGTAGCCCAGGGCGCGGAGGCCGGCGGCCACGGCATGAATGGACTGGATGGCCGCTCCACCCTGACGCTGGTGCCCGAACTGGCCGACTGGCTGGCAAGCAAGGCCCCCGAGACCTTGCTGCTGGCGGCGGGCGGCATTGCCGACGGCCGGGGCCTGGCGGCCGCCCTGACCCTGGGCGCCGACGGCGCGCTGCTGGGCACACGCTTCTGGGCCACGCAAGAGAGCCTGGCACCTCTCGGCGCCAAAAAGGCAGCACTGACCGCCGGTGGCGACGGAACCGCACGCAGCGCCGTGTTTGACATTCTGCGGCGCAAGCATTGGCCGGCGCCCTATGATTTTCGGGCGCTGCGCAACGACCTGCACCGCAGCTGGGAAGGCCGCGTGGACGCGCTGCGCGCTGCGCCCGAGGCAGCCCGGGCGAGCTACGACGCCGGGGTGCAAGCAGGCGACTATTCCAGGGCACACGCTACCGTGGGCGAAGCCATCGGCCTGGTGCACGACCTCCCCGAAGCCGGTGCACTTGTCAAACGCCTGCACGCGCAGGCCCAAGCGGCGCTGGGCGGCTGAAGCCAGACCCGCACCAAAGGCTGCGGTGCACTACCACCAGCGCGTGCGGTCCCGCGTATGGCGCTGTCGAAAGCGCGAATAGACGTTGTCGTTCGGCGCTTGCTGCAGGCGATCGAAGACCACCATGACAATGGCCGCGAGAGGATGCAGCGCGCAAAGCTTTTCCATGCGCCAGCGCATGTTGCGCAGGGTGTCGTCGGTGCCGACGACAAAGGCCGACAGACCATCCATCAAACCGACGCGACCCGCTTGCAACGCTGCCACCGCCTCCGGCCGATCGGGCGTCTTGGCAGCGCCTTGCAGGAGGCGCTCGGTCTCCTGCAGTTTGATGGTATTGACCAGCAGCACCGCGTTCATCAGGGTGGCCCGAAGGCCGGCGTCGGGATCGTGGTCGATGAACGTGTCGCAAGCAGCCACCAGCCAGCGCAGGTCCAGATGCTTCGACAAAAAGGCCTGTTCGGAAAGCCAGAGCTGCTTGAAGCGAGCAAAGTTCTGCTTCACCTCCGCCTCGCGCCGTATCAATACGATGAGCGCCGCATGGTGGAAAAGCAGTTCGGGCTGCCCGATAAATTCCTGGCGCAGGCGCTGCAGGTGCGCCTGCAAGTCCGGCAGTGAGCCATAGGCGTACTCGGCCGCATGGCCCGCTATCAGGGTATTTTTGAGCGCCTCGGTGTCCTCGCCCAGCAGACCAGCGGCCAGCGCATGCGCGCCAAAGCGCCGGCGATACCGGTTGAAGGAAAACCACTTCTCGATTTTGGTTTTTCGGCGTCGGCTCATGGCGTTGGCGGCGGACACAGATAGCGCCCGAAGGTGCTCTCAGGCAGGTACAAACCGCGCTCCAGGTAAAAATCCAGGCGTTTGCGGTCGGGCTTGCGCAATTTGATCAGCGGCGGCGGCGCGCTCGCCGCACGCAAAAACAGCAAGCGGATCTTGAGGGCGGTGCGCCCCCATTGGCCCAGCGCATGATAGAGGAAGGGGCCATCTTCCGCGCGGCGCAGCGACAGGCGGTAGCTTGCGCCGCTGCGCAGCACGCGCTGCAGGGCCAGATGCATGCTGAGGTAGTTGGGCAGGTCAATGCCCTGGCGCAACTGTTCGTAGTGGCCCAGCTGCTGAAGATGCGCGACATAGCCTGCGCCGCCCAGCGGCAGCACGGTGCGGGTGAATTCGTGCTGCAGATCCGCCACCAGGGCACTTTGCGGAGGCGCCGCAAGAAACCAGTTTTCCACGATCGGAAACCGCGCGTCGGTGGTGTAGCGATCAAGGTAGTAGGCAACGAGCTCGCTGCCGCTTTGCTGCTGCTGCAACAACACCCAGTCGAGCGGTGCCGTCAACACGGTGCTGGCATCGAGCCAGATGCCGCCATGGCGGCGCAGCAGTTCGAGGCGAATCCAGTCGGCGCGCAGGGTGGGACCTGCGTTCTTGAGCGTCTGCGGCAGTTCGCCCAGGTAGTCGCGCACACTGTCATCGTCCAGCACCCGGATGCTGAAATGGGGGTTGAACCGGCGCCAATTGGCAAAGCAGCGTGCAATGAGCGGGGGCGTCGCCGCGCCGCTCCAGTAGGTCCAGACAATCGGCGGGATCGCCCGCGCGTTGTGCGCGTCATCACGCTCATCGGGTCTGTGCGAGCCAAAAACGTAGTCCTGGCCGGCAGCATCGACTCCAGCTTCTGCCGTGCGCGCAAACCACTGGAAATAGCGCTTGAGTCCCCCTGCGAGCCACAGCTCGGCGCGGTCACGCCAGGGCAGGGCTGCGTGCTTCATGCACGGTAGGCGCCATACCAGCGCAGGAATTTCTGGCGCCGCAAGAGCCAGCCGCGCCGCAAATAGGCGCTTGCGAGTTCCTGCGCAGTCAAAGGCGAGGATTCGCGAAAATTCTGCCGCAGCTGGTCGGCCAGCGCCGGCAAGGGGCCCGCCGAAGCAAGTGCGCTCGATTGCGAGTGCAGATAGCGCATGGCACCCAGGAGATTGCGGGCACTTTGGTGCGCCAGGGCAAGGCGCAGCTGCGGGGACTGTTCGCTGGCATGCAAGCGCAGCGCCTCGCGCAAGGGCACGAGGGCACGCGACTGGTCCTGCGCCTTCTGCCAGTTGGCATTGGCCAGAATGCTGTGGTCATGCTGCCGATAGGCCACCCACGGGCGGGGCACGTAGTAGCTGGAACCTGCCGCCAACGCCAACAGGCTCATGGTGGCCATGTCCTCGAAGTACTGGCCTGGGGGAAAGCGCAGGCCCGAATCCCACAGCGCACGCCGCGACACCTTGGACCAGGCATGCAGTTGCCCAGCCAGCAGCATGCCGCTCAGCAATTGCGCCGTATCGCCATGCAATAGGCCAGGCGCACCAATGAATGACTTGCGGTGGTGCTCTCCGCGCAGCCAGTGCTTGATCTGGCGGCGTTCGCGCAAAACCTCGAAGTCACACAACACCAGGTCGGGCGCGTCGGTCCGAACGATGTCGCGCAGCTCGCCCAGGGCGCCCGGCAGAAGTTTGTCGTCGGCATCGAGAAACCAGAGATATTCGCCACGCGCGGCTTCCAGCAAGGTATTGCGCGCCGAACTCAAACCCCGGTTGCGCGCATGGCGCTGCACACGAAAGCCCTTCGTCCAACGCGTGGCGAGCTGGGTCAGAATCGCCGCCGAGGCATCGTTGGAGCAATCGTCCACCACCACCAGCTCAACGCCTGCCATGCCCTGAGCCAGCACCGATTCCACGCACTCCCCCAGATAAGCGGCCGCGTTGTACGCGGGCACCAGCACACTGAGCCAGGGCGCGACTTCAATGGGTTCTTGGGCGCTGTTCATGCAGGTCCTTGCTCGCCAGGCCCTTGCCCCAACAATCGAAGAAAGAGGGCTTCGTAGCGCGAGAGCATCAGCGCCAGCCCATGGCGTTCCCGCGCATCGCGCTGCCCTTGGGCAGCCATCGCAGCCGCCTCTTGTGGCCGCGCCAGCAGGCGCTCCAGCGCATCGGCCAGTGCCTTGGGGTCGCCCTCATCGACCAGCAGACCGTTGCGCTCGTGCTGCAGCACTTCCCGGACCCCCGGCACCCGGCTGCCCACCACCGCGCAACCGGCGGCCATGCCTTCGATCAGCGACAGCGGCATGCCTTCGTAATGGGTGGACAGCACGCACACCTGCTGCGACATGAGCAGACCTGGCACATCGTTGCAATGGCCGAGAAATCGAACCTGAGACTGCAGACCGAGTTGGCTGCACAGCTTGTTGGCCTGCCAAAGCGCGCTGGCCTTTCCGCCACCGGCAAGCAGCAGCGTAGGCGTCCGTCCGCGTTCGCGCAGCAAGGCCAGCGCGTGCAGCAGGCTCGCGTGGTCTTTTTGCCGCGCAAACCGGGAGGCCATGACGATGCCAGGCTCGCGCGACGCATAGGAATACGCGTGCGCCTGCGCGTAGGGCTCCAGCCGGATCCCGTTGGGGATGGCCAGCGTCTTCGACGGATCCATGCCACGCGCCAGAAGCGCTTCGCGCACGCCTTGCGAGACGCCCACGATGGCCCGGGTGCGGCGCGCGAGCCAACGCATCTGTGCTTGGCGCCAGCGCGTGTAGCGTTCGCGCGAGTTGTGCTCCACCTGTACCAGGCGCGGTACGCGCGCAATCAGCCCTGCATAGCGCCCCCAAAGGTGTTCGCTGAAGCCATGCGCCACCAGCAGATCAGGCCGAAATTTGCGGCACAAGCGCACCAGTTGCCAGATCGTTGCGGCATGGGACCAGCCTGGGACTACCTCCACCGCCAGGCCCTGCGCACGCAAGGCGGCAACGCGCGCCGGATCGGTCTGGCGCTTGCGCCGCAGCACCAGCAGGGATTCAAACAGGCCACTCTCCCCGTGCGCACGCACCAGATCCACGGCCACCTGCGTAGCGCCGGAAAATCCACCGGTGACGAAATGCAGCACGCGCGGCAGCGCTGGAGGCGTGGTGCTCATTGGACCAGTGCGCCAGAGGCCAGCGCAGGCGGAGCCAGCGCCTCGAGTTGCCGCTCCACAGAGCGCAACGCAGCCCACAACAGCATCAGCATGAACAGATAAAACATGATGCCGCTGTTGTGCGCAAAAAAGACCTGTGTCAGGCCAAAGCCGATATAGAGCACGGGGATGCAGGTGCCACACAGCCGCAGCGCCAGCGCGTGAGCGCCCAGTTCGGCGTCGCGCTCGTAGTTTTTCATGCGCTCCCTCTTGGGCAGGAACATGGCCAGCGGCAGGGCATAGAACAGGAGCAGCATGGCAGGCCCCAGAATGCCGAGTTTGACCCACTGGTCGAGCAGTTCGTTGTGAACGAACTTGTATTCGACGATCGAAGGATGGTAGCGACCCGCCGCCACCCGATCTGCTTTTTCTGCCATGTAACCGGCAAAACCCCAGCCCAGCAGCGGCCGCTCGCGTGCGATGTCCCAGGCGAAGCGCCAGTGTTCCAGTCGTTGTCCTACGGAATTGCCGGCTTCGCCGCGCTGATCGTAGGTCTGGATTTCGTGCTCCATGCGCTCGACGCGCTCCATCAACACGCCACCATTGAAGACCATCAGGACGACGACAATGGCCGCCACACCCAGACTCACCGCCCGGAATGTCTCGCGTCGACGCATGTAAAGCCAGGCCAGTCCCAGGGGCAGGGCGAGCAACAAGGCCAGCCAACCACCGCGCGATTGCGACAGCACCGACGCGTCAAGTCCTGCAAGCACTCCAAGAATGCAAAGGACACGGACGGAGATTCTCAGTCGGCGCCACAGGGCGCCCGTATACAAAGCCAGCATGGTCGCCAGGCACAGCGCGAGATTGCCGTACTGAATGGCGTTGGTGTGGCCCCAGGCACGCTCGGCGTGCAGGCCGTACATCTGCCATAACGCAAGCCCCCCTGCACCCAGACTACCAACCGCGAGCCCGGCAAGCAGCGCCCGTGGCCGGGGCGGATAGCAGGTGACAAAAAGCAGGCACGCCGCACCGAGGATGAATTTGGCGGGGCGATCAGCGCGACCGAAATGCTCTGCCGGATCGGCCTGCGCTGCCCAGACTACGGCCATGGCCAGCATGCTGGCTGCGAACCACCAGGTGAACGCTTCGTGGCGCTGGCGCGGCCAGCGATTGAGCGTGAGCAGCGTCCCGAGCAGCAGCAGGACGGCACCATACGAATAGCCCGACGGCAGCCACAGTGCCAGGCCTGGGACCGCAAAAGCCGCTACGCTGGAGAGGCGTTCCGGCCAGGAAAGGGGCAGCGCAGGCGCAAGGTAGGGGGTCAAACGCGGGGACTCGCTCAAAGCTGAAGGGCACCTTTTCGCTGCGCAGGGCGCGAAAAGCGGGTCGGCAGCGCGCAGGGTGGCACGCAAGCTGCCGGCACGGACTGCGTCAGTGCCCAGCCTGCACGGTTTCGCCGGCCTTGAGCCGGTACTCGGTACCGCAATACGGGCACTTCGCCATGCCTGCGTGGGCCACGTCAAGGTAGACCTTGGGATGGGCGTTCCACAACTGCATGCCCGCCTTGGGATTGGGGCAGTACACCCCGCCCTCTGGGTTGAGGTCGCTCGCAGCCAGTTCAATCACAGCTTGTTTCATGGATCACACCTTGCTGAGCCAGTGGGCATATTGGGGGTTTCGGCCATTGACGATGTCGAAAAACGCAGACTGCACCTTTTCCGTGATCGGCCCGCGCTCGCCGGCGCCCAGTTCAATGCGGTCGAGTTCGCGGATCGGAGTGACTTCGGCCGCGGTGCCGGTAAAAAAGGCTTCGTCGGAGATGTAGACCTCGTCTCGGGTGATGCGCTTTTGCACCACTTCCAGCCCCAGGTCCTTGGCGATGTGCAGCACCGTGTTGCGTGTAATGCCGTTGAGGGCGCCGGCGGACAGGTCGGGGGTGTAGATCACCCCATTTTTGACGACGAAGAGGTTCTCGCCGGCCCCTTCAGACACAAAACCCGCGCTGTCGAGCAGCAGGGCTTCGTCGTAGCCGTCGTCCAGCGCCTCCATGTTGGCCAGGATGGAGTTGGTGTAGTTGCTGACCGCCTTGGCCTGCGTCATGGTGATGTTCACGTGGTGGCGGGTGTAGCTGCTGGTCTTGACGCGAATGCCGCGCTTCATGCCTTCTTCGCCCAGATACGCGCCCCAGGCCCAGGCTGCGACCATCAGATGGATTTGGTTCCCCCTGGGAGAAACACCCAATTTCTGCGAACCAATCCAGGTCAGAGGCCGCAGGTAGCACGATTCCAGCTGGTTCTCGCGCACCACGGCTTTTTGCGCCTCGTTCACTTCTTCCTGCGTGAACGGAATTTTCATACGCAGGATTTTGGCGCTGTTGAAAAGGCGTTCCGTGTGCTCTTCCAATCGAAAAATGGCGGTGCCGGAGGCGGTCTTGTAGGCACGAACCCCCTCGAACGCGCCGCAGCCGTAATGCAAGGTGTGCGAGAGCACGTGGATCTTGGCATCGCGCCAATCGACCATCTGGCCGTCCATCCAGATCTTGCCGTCACGGTCGGCCATCGAGGGAACTACGGGGCTCATGGGGGTTCCTTTGGATTTGCAGGGTTCGCAGAAGCGGCGATTTTAAGGTGCGTGCCGAGCACCCCTCTTTGACTGCGGTAACGGGCCGTGACGCATTTCACGCCCCAGGCAGTGGCCGCCGCTCGGTCACTGCAGCTCGCGCACTACGTCCAGGGCCTGCTCGACGCGTTCCACCGCATGAATGGTCAGTCCTTCGATGGGCTTCCTTGGCAAGTTGGCCTTGGGCACGACAGCCACCGAGAAGCCCAGTTTGGCCGCCTCGCGAAGGCGCTCCTGACCGCGCGGTGCAGGACGCACTTCGCCGGCCAGACCGACCTCGCCAAAGGCAAGAAAGCCTTTGGGCAAGGCCTTGGCGCGCAGACTGGAAGCAATGGCCAGCAGCACGGCCAGGTCCGCAGCCGGTTCGCTGATGCGCACGCCGCCCACGGCGTTGACGAAGACATCCTGGTCGGCGCATGCCACGCCTGCATGGCGGTGCAACACGGCCAGCAGCATCGCAAGGCGATCGCGGTCCAGGCCGACAGAAAGGCGCCGTGGGCTGGGTCCGCCACCGTCGACCAGCGCCTGGATTTCCACCAGCATGGGGCGGGTGCCTTCCAGCGTAACCAGCACGCAGCTGCCTGGGACCGGTTCACTGTGCTGGCTCAGAAAAATCGCACTGGGATTGCTCACGCCTTTGAGGCCGCGTTCGGTCATGGCGAAGACCCCGATTTCATTGACAGCGCCAAAGCGATTCTTGATGGCACGAACCAGACGGAAGCTCGAATGCGTATCGCCTTCAAAGTACAGCACCGTATCGACCATGTGTTCCAGCACGCGGGGACCCGCCAGGGCCCCTTCCTTGGTGACATGACCCACCAGAGTGATGGCCACGCCGCTCGCTTTGGCCAGGCGCGTCAGGTGCGCCGCGCACTCGCGTACCTGCGCCACCGAGCCGGGCGCGGAGCTGAGCGCCTCGGAATACATGGTCTGGATCGAATCAATGACCGCGACCGCTGGTTGGGTCTGCTCGATGGTGGCGATGATTTTCTCCAGCTGCGTCTCGGCCAGCACCTGGACCATGCTGTGGTCCAAGCCCAATCTGCGCGAACGCAAGGCCACCTGGGCGCCACTTTCTTCGCCGGTGACGTACAGCGTGGACAGACCGGTTCGCTGCAAGGCATCCAGCGCCTGCAGCAACAGCGTCGATTTGCCGATACCCGGATCGCCGCCGATCAGCACCACGGCGCCTTCGACCATGCCGCCGCCCAGAACGCGGTCCAACTCATCCAGACCAGTGGGCGTGCGCTCGAATTCGCTTGCTTCAATCGAGGACAGCGGCGCGACTGCCTGCGCTGCAGCCAGAGGCTGGCGCGAAGCGCCTGCATAGCGGTTGCGTGCCGCCGTCGGCTCCGCTGCCGTTTCACTGAGTGTGTTCCAACTGCCGCACTGAGGGCATTTGCCGAGCCAGCGGGGACTGGTTCCCCCGCAGTCTGAACACACGAAGACCGTTTTGTCTTTGGACATCTGCGACACCATGAACCGCCAAAAGAAAACCGCCGGCGCTGTGAGGCTAACCGGCGGATGCGTGCTCGATGGGATTCAGGCCGCGTTGAGCCAATATCCCGAATTGAATGGACTGCTCATGCGCAGCGCCATTGGCGAGATGTCGACCAGCTTGTCGGTCAACATCTTCTCTGGCGGTTCCGTACCCACTTCGATTCCCAGCACCGCATGCGGTGCCTCACTAGCCCCGTTCGCCCGTTCTGCCTGGCTGTTGGTTGCAGAACGGGCTACAGAAAAGAATAGAAACAGCGGAACGGTATCTTTCGCTCTCCCCAGAAATCGGCCGCGTCGCGGAAGACGTCGATCAGCTGCTCGCGGGCTTCCTTGTCGAACTTGGCCGTTGCGGGAATCTGCTCCAGCACGACGATAAAGCCGGGCTGCGGACCCGACTTGTGCAGCGGGTCCGTCAGGCAGTCCGACAGCGCATCGAAATTTTTTCCGAAGTGCGCCGGAAAGGTGAACTGCTGCGCAATCAAATCCAGCACATCCTGCTTGGTCTGTGCGTGGGCAAGGTTGGCGTAAAGGAAATGGTGTCCCAGCGCAGTGGCCGCTTCCTGCAGGTCCTGAACGCGAAATGCGCGTATGGACTGCACGATATTGGCGCGAATACCGCGCAGAGGAACATCCTGGTCTTTACGAAGTGGCGTATCCATCTCCGCGTCTCTTTCATCAAGTCTAAAAATCGGTGTCCGCAGATTCAATCGACGATCCTGCGGAAACTGGCGTAGTGGTTGGCCGTGTAGTAGCAAGCCTCAGGCTGCTGCTGCGGCCCACCACAGACAATGCGTCGGGCGCCGCGGTGGCGCACCCCGGGGGTTCTTACGGTGTATTCGCGGTAATAGCCGCGTTTTGACGGCGGCAGCAAACGCTCGCGGTTGCCGAAAACGGACCCGTCCTTGGCGTAAGGAAACGGACCACCGGCCAGGATCAGCGCATGGGTCTGCTGCCCCTGAATGGGCAGTTCAGACCGGGCAATGACCGTTGAACCTGCGTCCCTCGCGACTTCACGCGCCGGCACCCCCAGCGATGACAATGCCAGCGTCGCGCCCAGAACCCAAGAAAAACCGGCTTTGCGCGTCCAGGCCGCAGCGTCAGCAAACATCTCGACTACACCTTTCAGAAACTACGGGTTAACCCGAAATTTCAAGGCGCTAGTGTGACGCAATCCCTAGTTCATTGCAAGCATTTGCTCAAAATATGGGCAAATTCCCGGACGTGTCGGAAGTGAGCAGGCGCTCACTTCAAAACTTCGTCGCTCGGCGGTTCAACGCTGCACGTTCGCGTCGACGACAGTGAGCGCTGTCATGTTGACGATGCGGCGCACCGTCGCACTGGCTGTGAGCACATGCACCGGCTGGGCCGCGCCCAGCAAGACCGGCCCGATGGCAATATTGCCGCCAGCCGCAGTCTTGAGGAGGTTGTAGGAAATATTGGCCGCGTCGATGTTGGGCAGCACCAGCAGGTTGGCGTCACCCACCAGGCTGCTGTGCGGCATGAGCGCGGCCCGCGCGCTGCCGCTGAGAGCGATGTCGCCGTGCATCTCGCCGTCCACCTCAAGCCAGGGCGCCTGGGCGCGCAGCAGTTCCAGCGTTTCGCGCATTTTCACGGCGCTGGGCTGCACGCTGCTGCCGAAGTTCGAATGCGACAGCAGCGCAGCCTTGGGCTTGATGCCAAAGCGCAACATTTCCTCGGCCGCCATGACGGTGATTTCCGTCAACTGCGCCGCAGTCGGGTCGTAGTTGACGTGGGTGTCGACGAGAAACACCTGGCGATCCGGCAAGAGCAGGCCGTTCATGCAGGCGTAGGTGCTCACGCCCGCCCGCTTGCCGATGACCTGGTCAATGTAGTTGAGGTGGTGCGATGTGTGGCCCCAGGTGCCGCAGATGAGACCGTCGACCTCGCCTTTGTGCAGCATCATGCTGCCAATCAAGGTCAAGCGCCGGCGCATTTCGATCTTGGCGATCGGCACGGTCACGCCCTTGCGCTCGGTCATTCGGTGATAGGTTTTCCAGAAGTCGTGGTAGCGGTGATCCTGCTCGACGTTGACCACGTCGTAGTCGCGCCCTTCAGAAAGGCGCAAGCCAAACTTTTCGATGCGCTGGGCAATGACGCCGGGCCGGCCAATGAGCGTGGGACGGGCAATGTGCTCGTCGACCACGATCTGCGCGGCGCGCAGGACGCGCTCTTCCTCGCCTTCCGAGTAGGCCACCCGCTTGGCGCTGGCAGCCTTGGCGGACGCGAAGATCGGCTTCATGGTCGTGCCGGAGGCGTAGACGAATGTCTGCAAATGGTCGCGGTAGGCGTCCATGTCGGCAATGGGACGCAGCGCCACTCCGGAGTCAAAGGCGGCCTGGGCCACGGCCGGCGCGATCTTCATCATCAGTCGCGGATCAAAGGGCTTGGGAATCAGGTATTCCGGTCCAAACGCCAGGGGCTCGCCCACATAGGCTGCGGCCACCACTTCGCTCTGCTCTGCTTGCGCCAGCTCCACGATGGCATGCACTGCAGCGATTTCCATCTCCTTCGTGATGGTGGTCGCACCTGAATCGAGCGCGCCGCGAAAGATGTAGGGAAAGCACAGGACGTTGTTGACCTGGTTGGGATAGTCGGTGCGGCCGGTGGCAATGATGGCGTCGTCCCGCACGGCCTTGACATCTTCGGGCGCAATCTCGGGGTTGGGGTTGGCCAGCGCAAAGATCAAAGGGCGCGCCGCCATGCTGCGCACCATGTCCTGCTTGAGCACGCCGCCGGCAGACAAGCCCAGGAATACGTCGGCTCCGACAATCACCTGGCTGAGCGTGCGCAAATCGGTGGGCTGCGCGTATTGGCGCTTGTCCTCATCCATCAGTTCGGTGCGGCCTTCGTAGACCACGCCGGCCAGGTCGGTGACCCAGATATTCTCGCGCCGCAGGCCGAGCTTGACCAGAAGGCCCAGGCAAGCCAGCGCCGCGGCACCCGCGCCCGATGCGACCAGCTTGACGTCCTCGGCGCGCTTGCCCGCGACCTTGAGCCCATTGAGGATGGCCGCTCCCACCACGATGGCCGTGCCGTGCTGGTCGTCGTGAAACACAGGGATGTTCATGCGCTCGCGCAGCTTGCGCTCAACATAGAAGCAATCGGGCGCCTTGATGTCTTCGAGGTTGATGCCGCCAAACGTGGGCTCCAGGCTGGCGATGATTTCCACCAGTTTCTCGGGGTCTTTCTCGTTGATCTCGATGTCGAACACATCGATGCCGGAGAACTTCTTGAACAGGACCGCCTTGCCCTCCATCACCGGCTTGCTGGCCAAGGGACCGATGTCGCCCAGGCCCAGCACCGCGGTGCCGTTGGTGACCACGCCCACCAGATTGCCGCGACTGGTATAGCGAAAGGCGGCCGCCGGATCTCTGACGATTTCTTCGCAGGGCGCGGCCACGCCGGGCGAATAAGCCAGCGACAGATCGAGCTGGTTGACCATCTGCTTGGTGGCAGCGATGGCAATTTTTCCCGGCCGGGGAAACTCGTGGTATTCGAGCGCGGCCTTGCGCAGCAGGGCGCGTTTGTCGACAGGGGGGGCTTTGGGGGTTTCAGGCATGGGGACTCCGGCGGTGGCAAGCAGCAGCGCGCCGGGTTCCGTCACAGGCTTGACGCAGCCGCTCGCATGAGCGCCAAGCGATTGTAGGCCGCGCGTTTTGCGCGCCGCTTGCCCTGCAGCGTGCGCCATCGAAGGCCCTGCCTCGCGCACCGCACCCCGCTCTCACAGGCGAAGCTGTTGCGCAAGAATCTTCAGCAAAACTAGGTTCTAGCGCTTTCTCAAAAAGCGTTTGCCGCTATTTTTATTATAGCGCCTGCAGGGGCTCAGCGCCTCAGTGTGTCTCGGCTAGTGCGTCACCCAGGGCGTTGATGAGCCGGTCGATCTCGTCCTTTTCGCTGATGAAGGGCGGAGCCAACTGGATGGTGTCGCCGCCATAGCGAACGTAAAAGCCTTTCTTCCAGCAAGCCATGGCAATCTCGTACGGCCGCCGCGCAGGCTCGCCGGGCAAGGAAGCAATCGTCAAGCCTGCCGCCAGGCCGTAGTTGCGGATGTCGGCCACGTGCTTGGCGCCTTGAAGGCTGTGCACCGCCTGCTCGAAATGCGGCAGCAAGGCCTGGACGCGGCCGGGCATGTCTTCTTTTTGCAGGATATCGAGGGCCGCGAGTCCGGCGGCGCAGGCCACCGGGTGTGCCGAATAGGTATAGCCGTGGGGGAATTCCACCATGTAGTCGGGGCCGCCCTGCGCCATGAAAGCGTCGTAGATGTCTTTGCTGGCGACCACGCCGCCCAGCGGCTGGGCGCCGTTGGTGACCTGCTTGGCAAAATTGAGGATATCCGGCGTGACACCAAAAGCTGCGGAGCCGGTCCAGGCGCCGCAGCGGCCGAATGCGGTGATGACTTCGTCAAAGATCAGCAGGATGTTGTTCTGCGTGCAGATTTCGCGGATGCGCTCGAGATAGCCCTTGGGCGGAATCACCACGCCGGCCGAGCCGGAAAAGGGTTCGACAATGACCGCGGCGATGTTGCTTGCGTCGTGCAGCGCAATCACGTCGAGCAATTTGTCGGCGAGCGCACGGCCGCCTTCTTCCGCCATGCCTTTCTGGAAGGTCCCTGCAGGCGGCTGGGTGTGGGGCAGGTGGTCCGCTTCGATGCCTTGGCCGAAGGTCTTGCGGTTGCCGACGATGCCGCCGACCGAGATGCCGCCGAAGTTCACGCCATGGTAGCCCTTTTCGCGGCCGATGAGGCGCGTTTTGCTGGCCTGTCCCTTGGCGCGCCAGTAAGCGCGCGCCATCTTGAGCGAGGTGTCGGCGGCCTCGGAGCCCGACGCTGTGAAGAACACGTAATCCAGGCCAGACGGCGTGAGTTCCCTGATCTTGTTGGCCAGCGCAAAGGACGCCGGGTGCCCGAACTGGAAGGCGGGGGCGTAGTCAAGGTTCAGCGCTGCCTTGCCGACGGCCTCGGCGATTTCGCGCCGACCGTGGCCCAGACCTGCACACCACAGGCCCGAGAGACCATCGAAAATCTTGCGGCCATCGGTGTCGGTGTAGTAGGCGCCGCTGGCGCTGGCGACCATGCGCGGCGCGGCCTTGAAGTTTCGATTGCCGGTGAACGGCATCCAGTGGGCCTCCAGCCAGGCGGCGTCCAGGCGCGGCGCAGCGTCGAGGGATGGATCGGTGGTCACAAAGTTCATGGCGCTCTCCACAGGGAATGGAGCGATTGTTTCCCCTGGTGTTAATCTCTTGAATCAACAAACGTCACTGTTTACTTGGAGATTTATGCAAGTAACCCTGCCGCGCTCCCGTGCCGTGCTGGGGCAGCTGGCCGACATGGACCTGCGTTTGCTCCAGGTCTTCAAGAGCGTGGTCGAGTGCGGCGGATTGGCGGCCGCGGAGCTGGAACTCAACATCGGCACGAGCACGGTGAGTCGCCACCTCAAGGATCTGGAGACCCGCCTGGGGCTGACTCTGTGTCGGCGCGGCCGGGCTGGTTTTGCATTGACGCCGGAAGGTCAGCGCGTCTACGACGAAACCCTGCGCCTGCTCGCCGGTGTGGACGCGTTTCGCAGCAGCATCGACGACATCCACCACCGCATGGGCGGGCAGCTGGACGTGGCGTTGTTCGACAAGACAGCCAGCAACCCGCGGGCGCACATCGATACCGCCATTGCGCTGTTTACCGACCGCGCGCCCGACGTCGCACTGAACCTGCACGTGGGCGGCATGCCGGCCATCGAGCGTGGGCTGATGGACGGTCGCTTTCAAATCGGCATTCTTCCGGCGCACCGAAGCTCGCAGAGTCTGGTGTATGAAACGCTGTTTGGCGAAGACATGCGTCTTTACGCGGGCGCCAGCCATCCTCTGTTTGCGTCCCCGCACGAGGGGCTTGACTGGACCGCGCTGCGCGCCTGGCCCTTTGCCGGCCTGGGCTACCACTCGCCGAACATGGAGCTGGGCCACCGGGAACGCCTGCCGCGCAAGGCAACCGGGTTTGACCAGGAGGCGATCGCGACCCTGATCCTCTCGGGCCGCTATCTGGGCTTTTTACCGGACCACTACGCCGAGGCTTTCGAGCGACGTGCACAAATGCGCCCCGTGCGGCCCGAGCTGTTCTTTTACCGCTGCGAATTCGTCAGCGTGCAGCGCCGCTCGCCGCAAGCTGCGCGTGCCGCGCAGGCGTTTGCACGGTGTCTGCGGGAGGCACACGGCGTATCCTGACTGGAAGGCCTTGCGTCGCCTGCGCGTGCGGCAGAGAATGCGACTTCCCCCCTGTGCAAGCCACCATGTCCAGCCTCAACTCCATCGCCACTTCGGGTCTCGCCGCTGCGCAGCTGCGCTTGGATGCGTCGGCCAGCAACGTCGCCAATCTGAACACGCCCGGCTACCGCGCCCGCCAAGTGGCGCAGCAAGCGACGCCCGGAGGCGGCGTGGCTGCCAGCGTCCAGCGTGCGGACGCAGAGGGCGTGTCGCTGGAAAAGGAAATAGTCGACCAACTGGCGGCCAAGCAGGCCTTTCTTGCGAACCTGCAAACGCTGCGCACGGGCGACGCCGTGCTGGGCGCGCTGCTTGACGTGCGCGCCTGAGCCTCAGGCGGGCTGCAGGTCTGCCAACACCGTTTCCCTGCGGCGCGCTGCCCGCCGCTCCCAAGCCTTCTCATGAAAGAAGAACGCAAACGCCTGCACCGTCGGCTCCAGCAGGCTCAGCGTGAGCGAGGCCATCAAATTGCCGGTGACGGCGTACGCCACCATGGCAGCCACGCTGATGTGGATGAGGTAGTAGCTGGCTGTCTTGGCGAGCGTGGTGCTGTGGGTGCTGGCGATCTGGCGGATACGGGTCATGGCAGGCTCCTGAACGTGATGGATTAAATGATAATGATTCTCATTTGATATTGCAAGAATTTCTTTTTTGTCGGGCGGATCGCTTGGCGCGATCCCGGGTTCTGCGCCTGCCATCCCCGCGCCGTGAGGCGCTCGCCGCAAAAAAGCTTTACGCCCCCACCCCCGTTGCTATCATGGCCGCCACTTTCGCCCAGCACAGGAGCAGCACATGGCCCTCATGGATTTCATCAAGAAACAGTTCATTGACGTCATCGAATGGACGGAGGACAGCGACGGCACGCTGGCCTGGCGCTTCCCCATGGCGGACATGGAAATCCAGAACGGCGCCGTGCTGGTGGTGCGCGAGTCACAGATGGCGGTGTTCGTCAACGAAGGCCAGGTGGCCGACGTATTTGGCCCCGGCACCCACAAGCTGACCACGCAGACACTGCCGGTGCTGACCAACCTGAAAAACTGGGACAAGCTGTTCCAGTCGCCTTTCAAGAGCGACGTCTACTTCTTCAGCACGCGCCAGCAACTTGACCAGAAGTGGGGCACGCCCCAACCGATCACTATCCGCGACAAGGACTTTGGCGCAGTGCGGCTGCGCGCTTTTGGCAACTACGCCTACCGCATCACCGACCCCAAGGCGTTCTACACCGAGGTCTCGGGTACCCGCCCCGCCTACCCTGTGGGCGACCTTGAAGGGCAGTTGCGCGGCCTGGTGCTGCAGAACATCAGCAACGCCATTGCCGGCAGCGGCGTGCCGTTCCTGGACCTGGCCGCCAACCAGGTGATGTTTGCCGATGCGCTGACCAAAGAGCTGACGCCCGTTTTTGCAAAGCTCGGCCTCAAGGTCGAGAGCATGACGGTGCAGAACCTGTCGCTCCCCGAGGATCTGCAGAAAATTCTGGACCAGAAAATCGGCATGGGCATGGTCGGCAACGACATGGGCAAGTTCATGCAGTACCAGACGGCGCAGGCCATACCCAAATTTGCCGAAGGCTCGGGCAGCGGCGGCGGCGGCATTGCCGGCGACGCCATGGGCCTGGGCGCGGGCGTGGCGCTGGGCCAGGTGATGGCGCAGAACCTGGCTGCGGGCCTGCAAGGCAGCGGCAATGCGCCCCAGCCGCATGCAGCGCCAACGCCGGACGCGGGCGCGGCGGGTGTGAAGCCCGAAGACGTCATGGCGACTCTGGAAAAGCTCGGCGAGCTCAAATCCAAGGGCATCCTGACGCAAGAAGAATTCGACAGCAAGAAGGCCGAACTTCTCAAGAAGCTGGTGTAACGCTATAAATTAACTAGCTACTAACGCTTGCCAGATAAGCGCTAAAGCCAAAAAAGCTTCAAAAGACTGCTTCTCGATGGCGACCGTCCCCACCCAGCGCACGTACACCGCACCCTGCCCTGGTTGCGGCGCGCCGGTGGAATTCAAAAGCGCGCAGTCGGCCTATGCCATTTGCCCCTACTGCCAGAGCACGGTGGTGCGCAGCGGCGAAGTGCTCTCGCGCATCGGCAAGATGGCCGAGCTGTTCGACGACCACAGCCCGCTGCAGCTCATGGCCAGCGGGCGCATCACGCTGGACGGCAAAGATCTGCCCTTCACGCTGATTGGCCGGCTGCAGTACAAGACCGAAGCGGGCATCTGGACCGAGTGGATTGCCTTTTTGCAGGACGGCGAGCTCGCCACACTGTCGGAAGACAACGGGGCCTACGTCTTCACGCGCAGCGCCACGCTGTCGCAAGCCCTGCCGGACGCCCGCTCGCTGCGCCCCGGCGCCAGCGTCAGCATCGACGGCAAGCCCTGGAGCGTGGCCTTCAGCGGCCAGGCGCAACTGCTCTCCGCCCAGGGCGAACTGCCCAAACTCCCGCCGCTTGGCGAGCCGTTTGATCTCATCGAGCTGCGCAGCAGCGACGGCGAAGTGCTTTCCATCGACGCGGGCCGCCAGCCCCCCGGGGTGGACCGCGGTCGCGCCGTGCTGCTGGAAGATTTGAAGCTGCAAGGCCTCAAGGACGCATCGGCGAAGGAGGAAAAAGGCCGCCAGTTCAGCTGCCCGAACTGCGGCGCGCCGGTGCAGGTCAAGCTGCAGAACAGCAAAAGCATCACCTGCCCCTCGTGCAAAAGCATCATCGCGCTCGACAAAGGCGTGGGGGCCGAGCTGGCGTTTGCCGAGCAGGACGAACCCGTGCGCCCCATCATCGCGCTGGGCAGCAAAGGCCAGCTCCAGGGAGTGCATTGGCAGGTGGTGGGCTTTCAGCACCGCATGGGGCAGGAGCCAGGCGACGATGAGCAATTCGGCTGGAGCGAGTACCTCCTCTTCAACCAGAAGCGCGGCTTTGCCTTTCTGGTCGACAGCAGTGACGGCTGGAGCATGGTCAGCCCGACCACCGGCGCGCCCCAAATCACCTCGAACGGCCGCACTGCCAAATACCTCGGCACCACCTACCAGTTGCAGTCGGCCTACGAGGCCGAGACCACCTACGTGCTGGGCGAGTTCTACTGGAAGGTGGTGCGCGGCCAGCGCACCAAAAACCGCGACTTCGTCAGCAGCAAGGGCCTTTTGTCGCTCGAAAAAACCGCCAGCGAAGTCACTTGGTCCGCCGGCGACAAGCTCTCCAGCGACACCGTGGCCAAAGCCTTTGGCCTGACAGACAAAGCCCAATTGCTCAAGCGCGACGACCCCGGCCCTTTTGTGGCGGCCAAAGGTGTAGCGTTCAAAACCTGGCTTGTCATGGCAATCATCTTTTTTGTGGCCATTAGCAGCGCACTGTCGGACTGCTCGGGCCAATCTGGCGGCGCAAACCGCACCTCTGGCGGCTCGTACGGCGGGTTTTCCACCGGCGGCGGCCACAAGTAAGTTCACCAAGGAGACACCCATGCTCGGAATCGAATGGCTTCGGCCGGCGGCCTTCCTAGGCTCCATCCTCTACGCACTCATCGGGGTCGTCATCTTCTGGCTGTGCTTTGTCATCGTTGACAAAATTACGCCTGTGGACCTCTGGCGAGAAATCGTCGAAAAGCAAAACCGCGCGCTTGGCATGGTGGTGGCGGCGATGTGCCTGGGCATCAGCATCATCGTGGCGGCGGCGATTCATTGAAGGCGCACTCGCGCCTGCGATGACCGCCAAGCTCTTGGGGCTGCGTGTGCACCAACACCGCGCCGGAGAAATACCCGAACACCTCGGCCAGGCGCAAGCGGCCATCCCTGGCATGGAAGGTCTGCCCGCTCACGAGGTCGGTGAAATCGATCCGGCGCAGCGCCTGCGGCACCGCCACCCAGGTGTCCTGCCAGATGGCTTCCCCGGTGAACGCCGGCGCTTGCGGCAGCGTCGCTGTCAGGCGAGCCACCAAAACCACCATGCACGCGCCCGCGCACCGGCGCAGGTAGGCCAGCACATGCGGCGCACGTGTGCCGCGCACCCGCAGCGGTTCGTAGCTGCCCTCCTGCAGCAGGGCTGGATGGGCGCGGCGCAGCTCCAACATGCGCCACGTCAGCCACAGCTTGGCGCGGGTGTCGTGCGGCTCCCGCGCCCATTGGCCAAGCTGGGTGATGAGCGATTGCGGCTCACTGGACGCGACCAAGCCACGCAGTTCTTCCAGCAGTGCTCTGCGCTGCTCGAAATCCACCGGGCGCCGATTGTCCGGGTCGACCAGGCTGTCGTCAAAAAGCTCGGTGCCCTGGTACAGGTCGGGCACGCCCGGGCTGGTGTACTTGAGCAGCACCATGGCCAGCGAGTTGAGCGCCCCATGCCGGCGCAAGCGGCCGGCCAGCGCGTGCACCTCGTCGAGGAACCGGCTGTCGGCGCGGCGAGAGAGCGCGTGGCGGACGAAGTGCCCGAGCGCGTTTTCGTAGGCCTCGTCGGGCCGCGTCCAGCTGGTGCGGGCCTTGCCCTCGCGCGCAGCCTTGAGCATGTAGGAGGCGATGCGTTCAACGTAGTCCGCGTAGGCGGCATCGTCTGCACCATCGACTGCGGAGCGCGGGCCTAGGGTGCCCAGCACGGTTTGATAGAACAAGTATTCGTGTTCTGGCCCGGGCGCGCTGGCCCCACCCGGCAGCGTCGTGCAGAGCGGCGCATTCATGCCGTGCCAGCGCCGCAGCGAAAGCCGCCACAAGCCTGTCAGCTCGGACAGCACAGCAATGCGCATGCGCACATCCTCGGAACGCTTGTTGTCGTGCGTCGAGGTCGCCAGCATGGTGTGGCGCCAGCGCTGCGCGCGGTCGGCGCTGGCGCGGTGAAAGGCCGTCACGCTCATGCCGATGTCGTCGGGCTCGCCGCCAACTTCGTTTTGCGAACTCAAAGGGAAGTAACGGTAAAACGCCGTGTCTTCCACGCCCTTGGCCGCCACCGGCGCGCTGAATTGCTGAAAGCGCGTGGCAAAGCGCAAGGCGCGCGACTCGGTGCCCGGCAGGGCGCCGGGTAGCGCGCGGCCCAGCAGCGCTTCGCGCACAAAAGCGTACACCGAGGGGTCGGCCGCACGGCCACGCTGGCGCGCGCGCGCTATCGCCAGGTCGATGTAGTGAACATCTTGCGGCGAGGGCGTCTGCACGATGTAGGTGCGGTACACCCCCAGGCAGGCCACGATTTCGGACAGCACCAGCCGCAGCGTATTGAGCGTGAAATCGCGCGTACGCCGGCTGGCCCGCGCGATGCGCAGCAAGGCTGTAGACAGCACGTGCAGCTCCGCCGCCAGGGCTTCGCGGGCGACAGCACGCTTGCCTTGGTAAGCGATATCGGCATACGCCAATTGCTCGCCGGTGAAGGCGCGCCAGGTGCGGCGCAGGCGCTCGGCGGCGCGGGCATCGACCAGTACGCCGCCCACGACGTTGGCAAAGCGGTAGCCGGTGGTGCCGTGCACCGCCCAGGAGGTGGGGACTTCTTCGTGTGGCGCCGCAATTTTCTCGGCCACCACGTACATGGGCCGTGCAGGGCGGCCATTGCCCTCAGTTGGCGCCTGCCCGAGGCGCTCGGCGCAGCACTGCTGTAACCGCGCAAAGTAGCCGGCCGGGTCGTACAGACCGTCCGGATGGTCGATGCGCAGGCCCTCGACCCAGCCGCGTTCGACCAGGTCCAGCGGCAAGGCGTGGGTGGCGTCGAACACGTCTGCGCGCTCGATGCGCAGCGCCGCCAGCGCGTTGATGTCGAAGAAGCGCCGGTAATTGATTTCGTCCGCCGCCACGCGCCAGAAGGCCAGCCGGTAGGACTGCGCTTGCAGCACATCGTGCAGAGCGTCGCGCCTGCCGGGCAGGTTCATCTCGTCGACCGCTGCAGCAATGGCTTGCGCCACGACTTCATGCTTGGCCGCCAGGCGGACCAGGCGAGCCTTGTGCCGCTCCTTCTCGCGCGCCCTTTCGGCTATGCGCTCGGCGCTTGGTGCAGCGCCCGCTGCGAGCTGGCGCAAAGCGGTTTGCAGGCTGGCCAGGCTGGCAGCAAGTTCCGGGTCCCCCAGGCGTGCCAGCGCGCGCTCGAGCACCAAGGGGTAGCTCTGCGGCGCAAGCGGAAAGCGGTGCTCGTGGTAATGCAAGGCCATCTCGCCCTGCTCGGCGTGCCACTGCAATTGCAGCTCGCCGCGCTCCAGGACATCGCCGTAGTGGTCGCCCAATACCGGCAGCAACACCTTGCCCACCAGCTCGGCGTTCAGCGGCTCCCAGTCGATGTCGAAATGCTGCGCGTAGAGGGAAGCTTCACCGTTCTCCAGCACATCAGTCCACCAGGGGTTGTCCGCGCCCAGCACGCCCATGTGGTTGGGCACCAGGTCCAGCAACAGGCCCATGCCGTGGGCCTTGAGCACTTGCGAGAAGCGCGCCAAGCCTTCCATGCCGCCCAGTTCCGGATTGACCTCGCCCGGCGCCACCACGTCGTAGCCGTGCATGCTGCCAGGCCGCGCGCGCTGGATGGGCGAGCAATACACGTGGCTGATGCCCAGCGCCGCCAGGTAGGGCACGATGCATGCGGCGTCGTCGAAGCGAAAGCCGCCATGGAACTGCAGGCGGTAGGTGGCGCGCGGGATGACGGTGCCGGCAGCGCGTGCTCCCACTGCGGTGCGCTCAGGCGAGGGGCGCAGTGCGCTCAAGCGCGCACACAGCGCCGGCAGCATCGATTGCGCCCAGATGGCCTCCAGTGATGTGCCGTACTTGCGGCGCCAGTTCGGGTGCTCGTGGGTGGTGCCAGGCATGTTGGCCTGGCCGCGTTCGCCCAACGCGTCTTCGAGTTGCAGCACCATCAGGCGCGCCGGCGTGGCGGCCAGAAACGCGTGCACTGCCAGCACCGCCTCGGGCGACAAATGGTCAGCGCCCAGGGCCTGCGCCACGGCCTCTGGCGGCAGGTCGGTGGCGTGCTGCACCGCCAGCAGCAGTTGCACGCGCTCTTGCGCACGATCGAGCAGTTGCTGCTCAAACACCTGCGCATTCGGAAACAAGGCCATGGCCATGCGGTCGTGCA
Source organism: Burkholderiaceae bacterium (assembly GCA_023954035.1). Classification (GTDB taxonomy): domain Bacteria; phylum Pseudomonadota; class Gammaproteobacteria; order Burkholderiales; family Burkholderiaceae_C; genus Simplicispira. The sequence continues at coordinate 29,151 of JAMLIT010000030.1, forward strand.
GATCAAGCACCGCCCACCAGCCGGCCAAGGTGGCCAGGTCATGGGTACTGACGGCCACCAGGGCGTCGCGCGGGTACGCTTGCGGAGGTCGGAAATGACCGTCTACATCCCGCTCGAAGTACAGCAATCGGTAGGAAAGCACGTCGGCGCCTTGCATGGCGGCACGTACCTCGTCCGCGACGGTGCCCAGATCTTCGCCAATGACCAGGCACTGGTTGCGTTCGCTCTCCAGCGCAACGATGGCGAGCATTTCATCCAGCGCGTAATGCACGTACGCACCGCCGCGCGCGTCGGCACCGGTCGGAATGCAGAACAGCCGCATCAAGCCCATGACGTGGTCGATGCGAATTGCGCCGGCGCTGCGCATATTGCCGCGCAGGGCTTCGACGAAGGGTTGGTAATGCGCGGCGCGCAGGCGATCGGGCCGCAGCGGAGGAAGCCCCCAATCCTGGCCATTGAGATTGAATTCGTCGGGTGGGGCGCCCACGCTCGCGCCCAGCGCAAACGCGCCTTGGTGCCGCCACGCATCGGCGCCGGCGCGGTCCACCGAGACGGCCAGGTCCAGGTACAAGCCCACCGGCATTCCCGCTTCGCGGCAGCAGGCGCTGGCGGCCGCCAACTGCCGTTCGGCCTGCCATTGGACGTATTGGTAGAAGCCCACGCGCTCGGCGTGCTCGGCCGCAAAAGCCGCGACGGCGGGCGATTGCGGGTCCTGGAACTGTGCCGGCCAGACCGGCCAACCCCAAACGGCAGGGTCTGCGCGGTGCAGACTTTCTTGCAGCGCCTCAAACAGCGCGTGCTGGTGCAACGCCGCGCCACGCTGGGCGCAGTACTGCTGGTAGGCAGCGACTTCTGGATCGGATGCGGCGCGGGTTTGAAAGTGCGCGTACAAATCGTGCAGCAGCTCCCGCTTGACCGCACTGACGCCGACATGGTCGATGAATGGGGCCTCGCGCAGCGCAGCGAGGCGCTCCTGGAAGATGGGGGCGCGCACCTTGTGCTGGGTTGCGGTGCAGGCAGCGAAATCGGCAATCGCTTCGATGTCCAGGTACAGCGCGTTCAAAAACACGCGGGACGACGGGCTGTAGGGGCTGATGTGCAGCGGGTTGTGCGCAAACAGCGCGTGCAAGGGGTTCAGGCCCACCATGCCTACGCCGCGGCGCGCGGCCTGGGCGCAGAACTGCGCCAGGTCGGTGAAATCGCCGATGCCCCAATTGCGCGCCGAGCGCAGGCTGTGCAATTGCAGGGTCACGCCCCAAGCGCGGCCGTCGCCCTGCAGCGCGGCCGGCAGGTGGCAACGCGTGGGCGCGCAAATCAGCAGCGTGGCCGGCAGGTCGGCACCTACTTGCAACTGGTGGTAGCCCTGGGGCAGGGCCGAGCCGAAATCCACCACGACGCGCGCATCGGCCGTGCGCTGGCACAGGCCGCTCAGGCTGGCTCCGTCTTCAAGAACCAGGCGCCACGTGGGCGCCGTTCCTGCGTCGGCGAGCAGGAAGCTCAGGACCACCGAGGTCGCGCCCGGTGCGACGACGCGCACCGGCTCGCCGGCGCTCGCATCCGGCCCACCGTCCTCAGTGTCTACTTGTGCGGAGCCTCCAAAGGCGTCCAGCAGCGCTGCCAAGTGTTCGGGCGCAACGGCGTGGCGCTTGCCCCAGATGTCGTGGTACTCGGTCGCAATGCCTTTGTCGGCGCAGCGCCGCACCAGTTCGTCCAGCGGGTGTTCCGTCATTCTTCAGCCTTGTCCAGCGACGCCCACACCCCGCCGCGCGCCAAGCCAATCTGCCCAGTTTGCGTGGACTCGGTCTGCGGGTGCAGGCGGTAAATCTCGTAGCCAGGCGGACGTGGAAAGAGCGCAGCGACACCGCCGAAGTTGGCGGCCAGGTGCAGTCGCGAGCGCTGCCCATCACTGGCCAGCAATTCCCAAGTCCATCGCATCAAGCCGTTCTCACACGACCAATCGAGCGAACGGCCGCCAGCCGCCCAGCGCGGCATCAGTTGTTCGCGACGCACGGCGAGCTGCCGGCGTGTATGCGCCAGCGCCTGTTGGTGTTGCGCTTGGTCCATATCGGACCAGCGCAACTTCGAATGCATGAACGTTTCCTCGTCGTTGGGGTCTGGAATGCGCGCGCGGGCCGCGGGGTCGGAAAAGGCAGCGAAACGGCTGAACTCGGCGCGGCGGCCGGCCGTCACCGCAGCAGCCAGGTTGCCAGCGAAGTCGCAGAAAAACTGAAATGGCGTGGTGCAGCCAAATTCCTCGCCCATGAACAGCATGGGAGTGTGGGGCGACAAGAGCACACAGGCGCGCGCCGCTTGCACCAGCATTGGGGTCGCAAGCGCGTCGATGCGCTCGCCCAGGGCGCGGTTGCCTACCTGGTCGTGGGTCTGCAGGTAGGACACAAAAGCCTGCAGCGGCAGATGCGCGCAGGGCTCGCCGTGCGGCTTGCCACCGCGAAAGGGCGAAGGCTGACCGGTATAGAGGAAGCCCTGCGCCAGCGCGAGGGCGAATTGTTCTGCGGGGCGCTGCGCAAAGTCTGCGTAGTAACCGTCGGTCTCGCCGCTCAGCATCACATGGGCCGCGTGGTGCAAATCGTCGTTCCATTGCGCGGTTGCCACCAGCGGCTGGCCCTGCGCATTGCGCTCAAGCAAATGCGCCTGATTCCGGTCGTTTTCCAGGACGACATGCACATGCCGCTCGCGTCCAGGCCCCGCCCACACCGCCTCGCAAATTTCAGGAATGATCCAAGGCCGGCTCTCGTCACAAATGGCGTGGATGGCATCCACGCGCAGGCCGTCGAAGCGGTATTCCTCTATCCAGTAGAGCGCGTTGTGATGGAAGAAGTCGCGAATGGTGCGCGCGTCGGGACCGTCAAAATTGATGGCCGCGCCCCAGGGCGTCTGGTGGGCGGGGTTGAAAAATTGCGGGCAGTAGGCGTGCAGGTAGTTGCCGTCTGGCCCGAAGTGGTTGTAGACCACGTCCAGCAGCACCATCATGCCGAGCGCGTGCGCAGCATCTACCAGCGCCTTGAGCTGCTCGGGCGTGCCGTAGCTGGCGTCCGGCGCAAACAGCAGCACGCCGTCGTAGCCCCAATTCCGGCGGCCAGGGAAATCGGCCAGGGGCATCAGCTCGATGGCCGTAACGCCCAAGTCGGCCAAATAGGGAAGGCGATCACGGGCGGCGTCGAAGCTGCCCTCGGGCGTGAAGGTGCCGACGTGCAGTTCGTACACCACCGCTTCGCTCCAAGGGCGCCCGCGCCATTGCGCGCATTGCCATTCATAGGCCGAAGGGTCGACCACCACGCTCCGGCCGTGCACATCGTGCGGGTTGTAGCGCGAGGCCGGGTCCGGCACCAGCAGGCCATCCGGAAGGCGGTACTGGTAGCCATCGCCGGCGCGGGCATGGGGCAGTGTGGCCTCGTGCCAACCCTCGGCGCTGCGCGCCAGCGGGTATTCGCTAGCGCCATCGGCGCCGGAATGCACCAGCACCAGCGAGGACATCTCTGGCGCCCAGAGCCGAAAGCGCACGCCGCCGTGCTCCAGGAAATGCGCGCCGAAGGGCATGTCGTGGATGGGCTTCATGCGTCGCCCCGGGCACGTCGAAACAGCACCAGGCTGCGGCCCTGCAGGGGGTAGGGATTGCCAGGCGCAACAGCGGGCTCCGGCTCGACAGCGCTGGTGGTTTCGATCAGGCGCTGCCAGGGCCGCTCAGGATCGCCCGGAATGGAAAACGGCACCACGTCGTCGTGCGCGTTGAGCAGGATGAGGAAATCATCGTCTTGCTGACGCTCGCCTTGGGCGTCGACGTCGACAATACCGGTCCCCGGAATCCACATGCCCAGACAGCGTGCGTGCATATCGCTCCAGTCGCTCTGCGTCATCTCCGCGCCATCCGGGCGCAGCCAGACCACGTCCTTGCTCTCCCCCTCTGCCGGTGCAGCGCCACGGAAAAAGGCACGGCGCCGGAAGGTGGGATGCGCGCGGCGAATCGCCAGCAACTGTGCGACGAAATCGCGCAGCGCCCGGCTTCTGGCGTCGTCGGTCCAGTCGAGCCAAGCAAGCGCGTTGTCCTGGCAATAGACGTTGTTGTTCCCCTGCTGCGTCTGGCCGCGCGAGTCGCCCGCCAGCAGCATGGGAACCCCCTGCGACAGCAACAGGGTAGCCAGGAGGTTGCGTTTCTGCCGCTCACGCAGCGCAATGATGTCCGGGTCGTCACTGGGCCCTTCGACGCCGCAGTTCCACGACAGGTTGTGGCTGCTGCCGTCGCGGTTGTCCTCGCCGTTGGCCTCGTTGTGCTTGTCGTTGTAGGACACCAGATCGTGCAGCGTGAACCCGTCGTGCGCGGTGACGAAATTGACGCTGGCCGTCGGCCCCTTGCCCGACCATCCGTACAAATCCTCCGAGCCTGTGAGCCGACGTGCCAGGTCGCCGACCAGGCCATAGTCGCCCTTCCACCAGCCGCGCACACCATCGCGGTAGCGGTCGTTCCACTCGGCCCAGCCGGGGGGAAAATTGCCCACCTGGTAGCCACCCAGCCCCAAGTCCCAGGGTTCGGCAATGAGCTTGACGCGGTTCAGCACCGGGTCTTGCCGGATGGCGTCGAAGAAGCCGCCCAAGTTTTCCACCTTGCCCGATTCGCGCGCGAGCGCCGACGCCAGGTCGAAGCGGAAACCGTCGACGTGCATTTCCTCGACCCAGTAGCGCAGCGAATCCATCACCAGTTGCAGGGCACGCGGGTGCTCCAGGTTGATGGTGTTGCCGCAGCCGGTGAAATCCTCGTAGCAGCGCCGGTCGCCCGACTTGAGGATGTAGTAGGAGGCGTTGTCGACGCCGCGCATCGACAAGGTGGGGCCCATCTGGCTACCCTCGCAACTGTGGTTGTAGACCACGTCCAGGATGACTTCCAGACCCGCGCTGTGCAGCGTCTTGACCATGGTCTTGAATTCCTTCACCTTGCCCGAGGCCGAGTAGCGCACTTCCGGAGCAAAGTAGGCCAGCGAGTTGTAGCCCCAGTAGTTCTGCAGCCCCTTGTCGGCCAGGTAGCGGTCGTTGGGGAAGGCGTGCACGGGCAGCAGCTCGACCGTGGTCACGCCCAGGCGCTTGATGTAGTCGACGACCGGCGCGTAGCCCAGCGCCGCGTAAGTGCCGCGCAGGTGCTCGGGCACTGCGGGATGCATCTTGGTGAAGCCGCGCACGTGCAGCTCATAGATGACGGTGTCCTGCCAGGGCACCCTGGGGCGCCGGTCATCGCCCCAGGTGAAGGCTGTTTCCAGCACGCGCCCCTTGGGCATGAAGGCCGCGCTGTCGCGCCGGTCCAGGCTCAGGTCGTCACGCTTGCTGCCGACGGTGTAGCCAAAAAGCGCGTCGGACCAGCGCAGTCTTCCTACCAGATCCTTGGCGTATGGGTCGACCAACAGCTTGTTGGGATTGAACCGGTGGCCCTCCTCGGGCTGGTAGGGACCGTGGACGCGGTAGCCGTAGGCCATGCCCGGGCGGGCTTGGGGAAGGTAGCCGTGCCACACGTGATCGGTGCGCTCGCGCAAGCGGATGCGCTGGCGCTCATGGCGGCCGTTGTCGTCGAAGATGCACAGCTCAACGCCGGTCGCGTGCTCGGAAAACAGGGCAAAGTTGACACCGTGCCCGTCCCAGGTGGCGCCCAGGGGGTAATGGTGACCGGGCCAGACGGCGGTGATGGCGTCGTGCCGATTCATTCGTCGTCCGGGCGCACGCCGCCAGAGCCTGTCGGGCTTCGCATGGCATGGTTTTCTGCTTGGCGCGCACTCGGCCACCAATGCGCGATGCGCTCGGCTGCCCAATCCTTGCCCGCCAGACCGAATGCCAGGGCCAACGCGAACACCACGCCAGACAAGATCACGAGAAAGCTCTGGCGGACGATGTCACCGCCCACATTGACCTGATCGAGCGCTATCAGCACCACGAAAATCAGAATGGCGTACTGGGCCAGCTTGCCCAAGAAGTGCGCGTCCTGCAGGTCCACGTTGCGCCCGTAGGTGGTGACCGAATCGCCGACAAAACGGGCAAAGTAGGCGCCAAAGGCCAGAATCAACAGCGCCACAAACACATTGGGAACGAACCAGACGACCCGTCCCAGGAGGTCTGTGATGTAGGTCAAGCCCAGGCCGTTGAAGGCAATCAGCAGCGCGGCCAGGATGACGAGCCAATAGGCCAGCACGCCGAAAACCGCGCTGGTATCCGCTGCCATGCCTCCTTTGCGCAGGAAATCATCGATACCGGCGCGTTCCGTCATGACGTGAAAGTTGATCGCGCGCAGCGCCTTGACGATGGCAAAGCGCACCAGCTTGGCAATCAACCAACCGGCAATGACCACCAGGACCGCAAGCAGCACGCGGGGCACGAAGGCCCCGATCTGAAAGAGCATCGCGCGCAGCGGATCGAGTTGAATGGCAAAGTTTTCCATGGTGTCTTCCGTTAGTCAGCGGCGCGGTCGAGAAGCGCCAGGATGCCGCGCAGCGGCACACTTACCCAGTCGATGCGGTTGCCCAGTTCGTACCGCAGTTCGTAGCAGGCTTTCTCCAGCTCGAACAGGTCGAGAAGTTGCGCGTCAAGCGTGGCGTTTGCCGGGGCCGCGGTGCCATAGCCCATCAGGAACGCGGAGCGGGTTTGCTGCTCCCATTGGCGCGCAGCCGCATCCAGGCGCGCCAGCTCCTGCGCATTCTGGGCCTGCTGGCGCAATGCGCTCCAACGCGCGTAGTTGAACGAACGCAGCATGCCGGCCACGTCGCGCAGCGGCGAGCCTTTGGCGCGACGCTCGTCAAAGCTGCGCGCGGGCTCACCCTCAAAATCGATGATGACGAAGTCGTTGCGCGAGACCAGCACCTGGCCCAGATGGTAGTCGCCGTGAAAGCGCGTGCGCTGGCCCGTGATTCCTTCGGCCTTGAGCGCATCGATGCGCGCGAGCACCTCGTCCTGGCGATCCAGCAGGCTTCGCGCATCTTCTTGTGCGGCGGCCGGAAGGTCCGCCATGCGCAGTCGCAGCAGTTCCCAGGTGCTGTTGGCTTCGGTGCGTGCGTGTTCGCGCAGGCTTTCCACGTCCTGCGCCGTCAGTGGCTCGGGATCGAAGGCGGGGTCGCCTGTGCGAAGGGCCAGCGCCGCGTGCAGTTCGGCGGTGCGCTGTCCCAAAACTTGCATCAGGGCTACGAATACACCGTGTACGTCGGGCGCGGCACCCGCGTCGCCATCGCGCAACTGGCTAAGGAAGCGCGCCAGATAGTCCATGGTAAACGCCCAGCCGTCGCCCTGGTTCGACACGTAGGATTGCAGCAGCCCCAGCGTGATGCGGCGGCCATCGTTGGCGACGTACTCAATGGAGCCGAGCACAGGCACGCAATGCGCAAAGGCGGCTTGCTCGGTCAGGAAGCGTCCCACTTCCGCTTCCGGGTGAATGCCCGCACGCAGCTGTCGGTAGCCCTTGAGGAACAAGGCGTCCCCGACCATGACGACGGTGTTGCTGCTGACCGGGCTGGGCCGACTCACCGGCAAGGCCGAAATCTGCTGCAGGTCCAGCGTGCGAGCCAGCGTGGTCGGCACGAAATGCACTTGCCCGTCCTGCGTCGCAAGCTGCGCAGTACGGGCGATGGCCCGCACCACTGCATGCGCAAAGCGCTCGTCGAAGAAAGCGTCGCCCATGAGCCCGACCTGCGCCTGCTGGCGCACCTTGGCCAGCGCGCCAGGCTCCAGGCTCTTCATGCGCTCGTCTTCCGAATCCTCCCAGGCGAGCGCGAGCGGCATGAAGTACAGAGCCGGTTCCGGCGGCCCTTGAATCTCCAGGATCGGCAGCAGCCAGCCCACGTCGCCCTCTTGCCAGACGGCTTGATCCACCATGCGCGCCCGGCGAATGGCGTGCGCCTTGGTGGCATACCAGCGCTGCACTTCGATATGGCGCGGCAGGGCTTCTGTCTCAAACTGGGCACGCAGGCGCTCGGCCATCCCCATGCGCCAGGGCATGACGCGGTCCCGGAACAAGCTGGTCCAGCCATCGAACAGCACCAGCATGGGACGCTCGGGCAGGGCCACGCTTTCCGCGTGCCACGCCGGCATGGCGGCCTCGGTTGATAGTTTGAACCAGTAAAAGCCGTACGACGACAGGGTCAGCAGATACGGCAGCTCGCCGATGGGTGGGAACGCGGTGCGCCCCAGCATCTCGACCGGCACGCGGCCCGCATACGCCGACAAGTCCAGCTCCACCGGCTGCGCGGCGCGCGAGAGATTGAACACCGAAAGGAGGGTGTCCTCGCCATGCTCGCTGATGTAGGCCAGAATCTTGCGGTTGCCGGGCCTGAGAAACACCCGCCGTCCGCGCCCAAAGGCGCGGCTCGTCTTGCGCACTGCCAGCATGCGGCGCGTCCACTGCAAGAGCGAGCTTTTGTCGCGCAACTGGCTCTCGACGTTGACCGACTCGTAGCCGTACATGGGGTCCAAAATGGGCTGCAGGTACAGGCGCTGCGGGTCTGCGCGGGAAAAGCCGGCGTTGCGGTCGGCATTCCACTGCATGGGGGTGCGCACGCCATTGCGGTCGCCCACAAAGACGTTGTCGCCCATGCCGATCTCGTCGCCGTAGTAGATGATGGGCGAGCCGGGCATGGACAGCAGCATGCTGTTCATCAGCTTGATGCGGTCCTTGTCGTTGTCCATCAGCGGCGCGAGGCGCCGGCGGATGCCCAGGTTGATGCGCGCCTGCTTGTCGGCCGCGTAGGTGTTGTACATGTAGTCGCGCTCGCGGTGGGTCACCATTTCCAGCGTGAGTTCATCGTGGTTGCGCAGGAAGATGGCCCACTGACAGCCTTCGGGAATCTCGGGCGTCTGGTGCAGGATTTCGACGATGGGGTGGCGATCCTCCTGCGCAATTGCCATGTACATGCGCGGCATCAGCGGGAAGTGGTAGGCCATGTGGCATTCGTCGCCGTCGCCAAAGTATTCGCGCACATCCTCGGGCCACATGTTGGCTTCGGCGAGCAGCAGTCGGCCGGGGTATTGCGCGTCGATCGCCGCACGAATCTTCTTGATGACCGCGTGCGTCTCGGGCAAGTTCTCGTTGCTGGTGCCGTCGCGCTCGACGAGGTAGGGAATGGCGTCGAGCCGGAAACCGTCCACGCCCATGTCGAGCCAAAAGCGCATGGTGCGGTACACCGCTTCGAGCACCTTCGGGTTGTCGAAGTTCAGGTCTGGCTGGTGGCTGAAAAAACGGTGCCAGAAATACTGCCTGGCCACCGGGTCCCAGGTCCAGTTGGATTTTTCGGTGTCGGTGAAAATGATGCGCGTGCCCTGGTAGAGCTGGTCGGTGTCGCTCCACACATAGAAGTCGCGCTCGGGCGAGCCTGGCGGTGCGTTGCGCGCCGCCTGAAACCAGGGATGCTGATCCGACGTGTGGTTGATGACCAGCTCGGTGATCACCCGAAGGCCGCGCTTGTGCGCCTCTTCCAGCATTTCGCGGAAATCGTCCAGCGTGCCGTACTGCGGGTGAACGTCTTCGTATTCCGAGATGTCGTAGCCATCGTCGCGCAGCGGCGACGGATAGAACGGCATCAACCAGATGGTGTTGACGCCCAGATCTTTGACGTAGTCCAGCTTGGCCGTCACACCCTTGAAGTCGCCGACGCCGTCCTCGTTGGAGTCCGAAAACGCCTTGACGTTGAGCTGGTAGATGACCGCATCGCGGTACCAGGTGGGGTCGCCGGACGTGTCGATCTCCACGTTTTCGAGCGCCAGTGCGGGCACGGGTGCGTTCATGATGGGTCGCCTTGTGTTTGTTATTGGTAGGAGTCGAAATCCTGCTCGTTTCTCAGGCGCCTGCGCACCACCATGATGTGGGCCGGAACACGCTGCGGATCGAGCTTCACGAAGTGCCGCGCGCCCTGCCAGACGAACCGCTGGTTGCTGAGCAGGTCGTGCATCTGGAACGGCTGGTCGCTCTCCACGCCCATGCTCGCCGGGTCCAGTTCCAACCAGCCGGAATGCGTGTTGTGCGGGTCCAGGTTGACCACGGTGACCACCACGTTGGCGCCGTCGTCTGATTGTTTGGCGTAGGCGATGAGTTGCTCGTTGGCGATCGGCAGAAAACGCAGGCTGCGGTTGGCGTGCAGTGCCGGGTTGCCTGCCCGAATGCGGTTGATGCGGGTGATGAAGGGGCGCAGGCCCGCATCCGCAGTCCAATCCCAATGGCGCAACTGGTATTTTTCCGAATCCAGGTATTCCTCGCTGCCCGGCCCGCGCGGGAGATGCTCCATCAGCTCGTACGCAGGCCCGTAGATGCCGTAGCTGGCGGCCAGCGTGGCGGCCAGCACCAGGCGTGCCTTGAACATCGCCTCGTGCCCGCCTTGCAGTTGCTCGTGCAGGATGTCGGGCGTATTCGGCCAGGGGTTGGGGCGGAAATACTCGCACCCCGGTCCCTGCGCGAGTTCGGTGAAGTATTCGGTCAGGGAGGCCTTGTCGTTGCGCCAGGTGAAGTAGGTGTACGACTGCGAGAAGCCCAACTTGGCGAGGCGGTGCATGAGCTTGGGCCGCGTGAACGCTTCCGCCAGAAAGATGACGCCGGGGTGCTCGCGCTTGACCTCGGTGATGCACCACTCCCAAAACGCGAACGACTTGGTGTGCGGGTTGTCGACGCGAAAGATCTGCACCCCCTCGCCAATCCAGTGGTCGATCACGCTCTTGAGTTCCTGCCACAGCGCGCGCCAGTCGTCGGTCTCGAAATCGAACGGGTAGATGTCCTGGTACTTCTTGGGGGGGTTCTCGGCGTACTGCACGCTGCCGTCGGGGCGCCACTTGAACCAGGCCGGGTGCGCTTTCACGTAAGGGTGGTCGGGCGCGCACTGAAACGCGATGTCCAGTGCAAGCTCCAAACCGTTCTCCTGCGCCGCCGCAACCAGGGCGCGCAAGTCCGCTTCAGTACCCAGCTCTTTCAAGATGGCCTTGTGGCCGCCTTCGGCCGCGCCAATCGCCCAGGGGCTGCCGACGTCGCCGGCTTCGGTGATCAGGGCGTTGTTCTTGCCTTTGCGCTGCTCGCGGCCAATCGGGTGGATGGGCGGCAGGTACAGCACGTCAAAGCCCATGCCGGCGATCAGCGGCAGGCGCGACTGCACGTCCTTGAAGCTGCCATGCACACCAGCGCGCTTGCCGGCCGAGCGCGGGAAAAGCTCGTACCAGGCGCTAAAGCGCGCGCGTTCGCGGTCGACCACCAGCGGCAGGTCTGCGGCAAAGCGCGTCTCCAGGCGGCGGTCGGGGTGGCGCTGGGCCACCGCCGTGAGTTCTTCGTCCAGCGCCAGGGTTTTGAGTTCAGTGGCGTCCATGCGGCTGCCCATGGCTTCGTCTTCCAGCTTTCGCGCCCATTGCTGCAGCGTGGCGCGGTCCTCGCCAGCCGCGCGCTGGGCGGCGGCAGCAATTTCCAGCGCGCCGGTGCGCACGGCCAGGCGAATGTCGTCAGCGTCCACCCGGCGCAGCAGCTCCTGGTGCCAGGAAACGAAGGAATCGACCCAGGCCAGCACCGTGTAGGCGTAGCGTCCCGGGGTGGGCGGCGTGAAATCGGCCAACCACTCGTCGTTGTAGCGCAGCGCCATCGGCACTTCGTGGCGCGCATCTTCACCTTCACGCCACCAGAGCAGCACCACGCGCAGCGCGTCGTGCCCGTCGGTAAAGCAGTGCGCCGTGATTTGCACCTTGTCGCCGGCGACGCGCTTGACCGCGAAGCGCCCGCCGTCCACGCAAGGCAGCACCGCATCGATGACAGCGCGGGTGCGGCCGTCGGTGCCGTCACGGGTGTGCGGCAAGGTGGGAGCCTGCAGCACGGCTGGCCTCTCTTGCTCGGCGCGGGCGCTCGCATGCGAAGGAGACACCATTTCGCGCGGCGCAATTGCCTTGGCGGGCGCTGCCAGCTTGTCCTTGGCGGCTGCGCGCATTCGGGGGTCGGTCTTAGCCATGGGACGGGCCTTTCAAAATGAGGGTCGACAGCGGCGGCAGGTCGACGCTGAGCGACTGTGCGTGGCCGTGCGCGCGCACCGGCGCGGCTTCCACCTCGCCCCGTTCGGCTCGCTCGCCCCAGCCGGAGCCCCCGTATTCGCGCGCGTCGGTGTTGAACAATTCACGCCAGATGCCGCCCTGCGGCACGCCCAACAAATAGCTGGGCCGCGGCACCGGGGTCAGGTTGCAGACCACCAGCAGCGGCGCGCCGCTGCGCGCGCGGCGCAGGAAGGCGAAGACGCTCAGGGCTTCGTCGTTCGCCTCGACCCACTCGAAGCCCTGCGACACAAAGTCGAGTTCGTACAGCGAAGCCTCGGCGCGGTACACGCGGTTGAGTTCGCGCAGCATGTGCTGCACACCGCCATGGCCTGGCGTGTCACAAACCCACCATTCGAGCTGGCCTTCGTGCGTCCATTCGCGGCGCTGCGCGAACTCGCCGCCCATGAAGAGCAACTTTTTGCCCGGGTGCGCCCACATGTAGCCCAACATCGCGCGCAGGTTCGCAAACTGCTGCCATTCGTCGCCCGGCATCTTGTTGATGAGCGAGCCCTTGCCGTAGACCACTTCGTCGTGCGAGAGCGGCAGCACGAAGTTCTCGGTGAAGGCGTAGACGGCCGAGAACGTCAGCTTGTGGTGGTGGTAGCGGCGGTGGATGGGGTCCTCCTTCATGTACGCCAGCGTGTCGTGCATCCAACCCATGTTCCATTTCAGCCCAAAGCCCAGGCCCCCCATTTCGATGGGACGCGAAACCATGGGCCAGGCGGTCGATTCCTCAGCGGCGGTGGAGGTGTCCGGGTACTCGCGGTAGACGGCGCGGTTGAGCTCGTGCAGGAAGTCAATCGCTTCCAGGTTCTCGCGGCCGCCCCATTGGTTGGGAATCCACTCGCCTTCCTTGCGCGCGTAATCCAGGTACAGCATGGAGGCCACGGCGTCGACGCGCAGGCCGTCGATGTGGTACTTGTCCAGCCAGAAGATGGCAGACGACACCAAAAAGCTGCGGACTTCGTTGCGGCCATAGTTGAAGATGGCCGTGTTCCATTCCGGATGAAAACCCTGGCGCGGGTCGCCGTGCTCGTACAAATGCGTGCCATCGAATTCGGCCAGACCATGCGCGTCGGTAGGAAAGTGCGACGGCACCCAGTCGAGCAGCACGCCGATGCCGCGCTGGTGCAGCACATCGACGAAGTGCATGAAGTCTTGCGGCGTGCCGTAGCGCGAGGTGGGCGCGAAATAGCCGGTGGTCTGGTAGCCCCAGGAGCCGTAGAAAGGGTGCTCGGTGATCGGCATCAGCTCCACGTGCGTGAAGCCCATGTCTGCCAAATAATCGGCCAACTGCGGCGCGACCTCGCGGTAGTTGGGCATTTCGTTGTCGTGGCGGCGCCAGGAGCCCAGGTGCAGTTCGTAGATGGATATGGGCGCGTCCAGCGCGTTGCACGGCGCACGGCTTTCCATCCAGTGGGCGTCCTGCCACTCGTAGTCCAGCGACCACAGCCTGGACGCCGTGGCGGGCGCTTCCTCGCTGTAGCGCGCCAGCGGGTCGGCCTTCTCCAGCACTTGACCATTCCGAGTGAGGATGCGGTATTTGTACGCCGCCCCATGGTGGGCGCCGGCGCAATGGCCCTCCCACACGCCAGTCGAATCGGCGCGCGGCCGCAGCGGGTCCGCATCGCCCTGCCAGCCGTTCCACTCGCCGATCACGCTGACCGATGCCGCGTTCGGCGCCCAGACGGCAAAGCGTGCACCGCCCTCAGAGGCAGAATTCAGATGACCGCCCAGGCTCTGGTACAGCCGCGCGTGGGTGCCCTCGCGCAGCAGATGGGCGTCGGCGTCGCCGAAAATGCGGGATGTGGTGGGTACGTTCATAAGAATGGGTGCTGCTTCCTGCCTCAACACTTCGGTATACGCCGCTTCGCGCCGGGATGTTGTCGGACAGATGCGATGGCGGACGATGGCAGCAAGAAGGGAGCTGCTTCGCTTGGCTTCAAGGCACGTGTTGACGGCAGGTGAAGTGAGACCGTTCTCTGCGCTTCCGCTGGCCGATAAGCCCCATGCTGGGCTGTTTTGGCGCAAAGCGCAACCCGTGCGTGCGCCCTGAGGGCTGGACGAAGGTCTGCCAGCATGGCAAGACATCAGCCGCGCAGGGCCTGGGCTTCTGCTTCAAGCGCTATTTTCGTAAGACAATGCCAGGCAGTATTTATGAAGTTTTTGAGATATTCCTTCATAAGGAGTAAGGCTCTTTTCCCTTATGAAAATTTCTGAACGCGATCAGTCCGATCGCGCCGGCAAGCTTGTCACTCAGGCCACCGACTACATGGCCTTTGTTTCTCCGCCCCATTCCGAGGTGATGTTCGACGGGGAATGCGCACGCGTTGGAAAACGTGCTCGCACTTGAAGCGCACGCCCGAACGCAATACGCCTCCAAGGACGCAGAGGAAGTCGTGAACGATGTGAGGGACGTGAATTACGGGCTGGCGCGGCTGGAAGCACTGCTGCGCGAAACGCACGGCGCGTTGATACGCCAGGTGCGCGGCTGGCGGCACGAAGTCACTGGCTTCGAGCGCAACCGCCTTTACCGCTACCCGCTCTATCTGGACCTTTTTGACCGCGCAACCGCGGAAACCTCTTTTCTCCAGGCTAGCGGCTCCCTGGCCGCTGTCTGACTGCCGCCGCCTATGCCCACGCTCGACTGGCTCAACCGCGCCGCCGCCTTCACCACCTCCGCGCAGGTGCCCTACCGCCTGTTGGAGCCCGTCAGCACCCATGGCGATGCGCAGCGCGCCGCCGACAACCTCCTCATCCAGGGCGACAACCTCGAAGCGCTCAAGGCGCTGCTGCCGTTTTATAGGGGGCAGGTGAAATGCATCTTCATCGACCCGCCCTACAACACGAAAAGCGCCTTCGAGCACTACGACGACAACCTGGAGCACAGCCAGTGGCTCAGCATGATGCTGCCGCGCCTGCA
>JAMLIT010000031.1 GCA_023954035.1 Burkholderiaceae bacterium
CGCAGAAATCTCATTGAGCTGGAATGCACCCTCCGCGGAAGTATTCATCTGGTCTCAAAGAAAGCGTGTTGCCAAAGACGGGTGAGTCCATTCGGCCTGCGCCGGCTTTCTTCTTTCAGAAGATGTTGTGGTGCTCAGCGCCGGCGCTGGTCGCGGTCTTCGCCCAATTCGTGGCCCACCAAGGCGCCGCCGGCTGCGCCCGCAATGGCGCCGCCGGTACCTAGCAAGGCGTTGCCGGCGACACCGCCCACGACAGCGCCCACACCGGTGCCGATCTGGGCATTGGTGGGATTGGAGGAGCACGCGCCCAGGCCCAGCGAGGCAACAAAGGCGGTGGCAATGACAAGATGACGGGTTGACATGGTGAAGTCCCTTTCAGGAAAGTGGAACAATGGCTTGTGCCGCAAAAGGCAGGCACAGGACCGATGGGGCCACTATCTCTCATGCGGAATTTCGGGGGTGTAGGACGCCCCATGCAGCCAACGTCAGAGCAGGCGCTGCGTGCACAGGCTGATGGTGAGCAGCAGCGAAGCATCGCTGCGGCCGGTCAACGCATGCGGTGTGGCGCCTTCCAGATGCACGAAATCGCCGGCCCCCAGCATCTGCACCGCGCCCGGCGTTTGCAGCTCGCACTCGCCTTCGATGCACAGCAGCGTGATTTCACCGGGCACCTGGTGCTGCGGCAAAGTCTTGCCCTCGGGCACCACCAGCCGGATGACCTCGAGTTCCTTGGCTTTGAGGATGGCCGTATTGACGGAGCCTTTGAGCGCCGCGCCCAGCGGGACAATGCGGACGACTTCGGACGAGGGGGTGTGACGCAGGGCCATGGCGGTCTCATTTGGAACAGGCGGGCGGACGCTTGCCAGTGTGTCAAACCGAGCGGCTGCGCGCAAGCGGCGGGTTCTTGGCGAAGTAGCGCGTGATGCCGCGCATCAGCGCGTCGGCCAATTGCTCCTGGTAGGCGCTGCTGCGCAGGCGCTTTTCTTCTTCGGGGTTGCTGATGAACGCGGTTTCCACGAGCACGCTGGGAATGTCCGGTGCCTTGAGCACCGCAAAGCCGGCCTGCTCGACGCGCGGCTTGTGCAGCTTGGCCATGCCGCCAATCTCGCCCAGCAGCACGCTGCCAAGTTTGAGGCTGTCGTTGATCTGTGCCGTGGTGCTCATGTCGATCAGGGCGCGGCGCACATGCAGATCCTGGGCGCGCACGTTGAGCCCGCCCACCAGATCGGCCTGATTTTCCTTGTTGGCGAGCCAGCGCGCGGCCGAGCTGGATGCGCCGTTCTGGCTCAGCGCAAACACGCTGGCGCCGCGCGCGTCGGGGTTGGTGAAGGCGTCGGCATGGATGCTGACAAACAGGTCGGCCTGCACACGCTGCGCCTTTTGTACGCGCACCCCCAGCGGGACGAAATAGTCGCCATCGCGTGTCAGGTAGGCCCGCATGGGGTTGCCGCCCACGGTGGTGGCGTTGATGCGCTCACGCAGCAAATGTGCCACTTTGAGCACCACGTCTTTCTCGCGCGTGCCGGCGGGGCCGGTGGCGCCGGGGTCTTCGCCGCCGTGGCCAGGGTCCAGCGCGACGATGATCAGGCGGTCCGTTTTGCGCGCCAAGGCCAATGCGGGCGCGTCGGCCGGGCGTTTGGAAGGCAGGGCTCGCGCGGTCGTCGCCCCCGCCTGCTCACGCGGGGAGGGGAGGGCCAGTGCCAGCCCGGGCGCGGCGGCATCGCGGCTGCCGCCCGCGCGGGCGATGAGTTCGCCCAGCGGGTCGGGCGCGGCAGCGGCGGGCGCGTCGGAGCCCGCGGCTGTGGCGGTGGCCTCGGTGGTGGCTGCACGCTCTGCGGCGGGGCCCGATTCGGTCGAGAGCTGCAGGCGTTCGGCAATCAGTGAATCCAGCGGGTCGACCGGAACTTCGGGGTACAAGTCGAATACCAGGCGGTGGCCGTAGGCCGCCACAGGGGCCAGAGAAAATACCTGGGGCTTGGCGGCGCGCTTGAGGTCGACCACCAGGCGCACCACGTTTGGGGCGTTCTGGCCGACGCGGATGCCTGCGATGTTGGGGTCATCGCGCCCGACTTTGCCGACCAGCTCGCGCAATTGCGGGCTCAGATCGATGCCTTCGATGTCCACGGCCAGCCGTGGCGGCGTGGTAACGAAAAACTGGCGCGCCTTGAGCTGACCATCGGATTCGAGCGTGACGCGCGAATACTCGGGCGCGGGCCAGATGCGTACCGCCAGAATGCTTGCGCCGCGAGCAATCTGCTGGCGCCCCAGCAACAGCACCAAACCGCCCGCCTGCAGCAGCGCGCGCCGAGAGGGCCATGCGGGGCGGTTTGCAGGGCTCGGAGGAGGGGCAATGGGCTTCATGGGCGCAGTCCTTGCAGCAGTTTCTCGCCATGCGGCGTGCCTGCTTGCAAGGTGGCGCGCCGCGCGGTTTCGTTCAATGCTTCAATGTGGATAGCAAGGTCCGCAGGCGGGATCAGGCCGGCAGCCTTCTCTGGCCATTCTGCCAGCTTCAGGCCGGTGCTGGCAAATAGCTCGCGAAAACCCGCGTCTTCCCATTCGCGCGGGTTGCTGAAGCGGTAGAAATCAAAGTGCCAGATGGCAAGGTTTTCGGCTTCGTGCGGCTCCACCACGGCGTAGGTGGGGCTCTTGATGCGGCCCTGCACCCCGAGCGCGCGCAGCAGATGGCGCACCAGCGTGGTCTTGCCCGCGCCCAAGTCGCCCTGCAGGCTGAGAAAGGCGTTGGCGATACCCGGTAAGGCGGCGAGCTGTTGCGCGAAGGCCGCAGTATCGTCCTCACTCTCCCACACCAGCGAGCGGGTCTTGTGCGCGGGGGGCGTTTCTACAATCGGGCGATGGTGTTCAGCAGCAGTCAACTCGTTCCTCAAATTAAGCAATGGGCGCGCGAGCTGGGATTTTCCCAAATTGGCGTGGCCGGTGTGGATCTGTCGTCCGCCGAGCCGGGTTTGCAGGCCTGGCTGGCGCAGGGTTTTCATGGCGAGATGCACTACATGGAGGCGCACGGTATGCGCCGCGCGCGCCCGGCGGAACTGGTGCCGGGCACGGTGAGCGTGATCACCGCGCGCATGGACTACCTTCCAAGAGACACGCCCGACGGCTGGCAAGCGATCGAATTTGCGCGTCTGGCCGACCCGCAGCAAGGCGCAGTTTCCGTTTATGCCCGGGGGCGCGACTACCACAAGGTGCTGCGCGCACGCCTGCAAAAGCTGTGCGACCGCATTGCCGAGGCCGTCGGCCCGACGGGCTACCGCGTATTCACAGATTCCGCGCCGGTGCTCGAAGCCGAGCTGGCCGCGCGCAGCGGGCAGGGCTGGCGCGGCAAACACACGCTGGTGCTCAACCGCGAAGCGGGCTCCATGTCGTTCCTGGGCGAGATCTACATCGACATGCCACTGCCCGAGAGCGAGCCGGTCTCTTCGCACTGCGGAACCTGCCAGGCCTGCATCGACGTCTGCCCCACACAGGCCATCATTGCGCCCTACCGGCTCGATGCCCGGCGCTGCATTTCCTACCTGACCATCGAGCATGCGGGTCCCATTCCGCTGGAGTTGCGGCGCCCGATCGGCAACCGCGTCTACGGCTGCGACGACTGCCAGCTGATCTGCCCCTGGAACAAGTATGCGCAGGCCAGTCCCTTGGCCGACTTCGATGCCCGCGCCGGGCTCAGCGGCGAGCAATTGGTGGATCTGTTTGCCTGGGACGAAGCGACGTTTTTGCGAACGACCGAAGGCGGCCCGATCCGCCGCATCGGCCACGAGCGGTGGCTGCGCAACGTGGCAGTGGCGCTGGGGAATGCCCTGGCCAAGACCCACGACGCCCGATTGCGCGCCGCGCTGAGCGCCCGCGCCGCGCACGAGAGCGCGCTGGTGCGCGAGCATGTGCAGTGGGCGCTGGAGAACGAAAATATTGAATGAAATAGGCCTCTAGGGACGTCCTGCATAACTCCTCGCGGCGTGTGATAGCCCGGACTCGGGCGGTCTGCGTCGTTGCGTTTCACAGCCAATAGCTACGGCTATTGCCTGCAAAACGTGCCTAGCATCCCATCCCGATCCGCGCTACACCCACTCGCGTAGAGTTTTCCAGGACATCCCTAGCGCTTATTCTGTAAGCGTAAGCAGCTATCAATTGCATAGTATTTAACTTAGCGCAGCATCCCCAGCGCCAGCGACAAGCTGGCCGGTCCGAGCACGGTAGAGAGCGTCACCAGCCCCGCCACGTACGGCCCGTTGTAGCCCATGCGCGCCGCGAGCACGTAGCAGCTCGACGAAGTGGGCAAGGCCGCAAACGCCAACAGCACCGTGGTTTGCATGGCATCAAGCGCCAGGAGCCGCGCCACGCCCCAGGCCACCAGGGGTTGCAGCAGATGGCGGATGGACAGCACGGCGACGCTCAGCGGCCGGTTGTCCTTGAGCGAGCCAAACTGCAGTCCGGCGCCGGCCGCCATCAGTCCCAGGGCAATGGCTGCCGCGCCGACGCGGGTCACGCTGGGCGCCAGGAGTTCTGGAATGTGCAGACCCAGCAGATTGGCGCACAGGCCGGCGCCGGTGGCCAGAATCAAGGGGTTGCGCAGCAGTTCGCGGGCAAAGTGGTGCTCGCCGTGGCGCGCCATGGGCCACACGGCGGCCACGTTGAAGAGCGGCACCGACACCCCGATCAGCACCGCAATCAGCTGCAGGCCTTGCGGGCCGGCCAGGCGATCGGCGAGTGCCAGGCCAATGAAGGAGTTGAAACGAAACGCCACCTGCGCCGCGCCCGCGTGCTCGCGCGCGTCGATGTGCCGGCGCAGCCCCGGCAGATAGGGCAGGGCATAGGCCATCGCAATGCCTGCCAGCCCGCTGAGCAGCCCCGCCGCAATCAGCGCCGAGGCCGGGCCCAGTTCGATGGGGGTTTTGACGATGGACTGGAACAGCAGCACCGGAAACAGCAGGTAGTAGACCAGCGCTTCCACCGGCTGCCAGACGCTGCGGTTGAGTGGCGTGAATCGGCACACCAGGTAACCCAGCAGGATGAGCGAGAAATCGGGAAAGAGGATTTGTGCGTAGACCACGGCGCGCAGGATACCTGGGCTGGTTGTGCTGCTCTGCCAGGTGCTGCCGGGCGTGCCGTTCTGCTATCGTTTCGCATGCCATTTTTTGAAGCCAGCCAGAGCGCCATCGACCAGTTTGCCGACGCTCTGTGGCTCGAAGACGGCTTGTCGCGCAACACGCTCTCGGCCTACCGCAGCGATCTGCGGCATTTTGCCCAGTGGCTGGCAGCGCAGGCGGCGCCGCTGGCGCTGGATGCGGTGGCCGAGCACCATATTCAGGCCTATTTTTCGGCGCGCCACCACGGCACCCGCGCCACTACGGCCAACCGGCGCCTCACGGTGCTGCGCCGCTATTTTCATTGGGCGCTGCGCGAGCGCCGCATCGACGCCGACCCCACCGCGCGCCTGCAGGCGGCACGCCAGGCGCTGCGCGTGCCCAAGACGCTCTCGACGGCGCAGGTGGAAGCGCTGCTGGCGGCGCCCGACGTGCGCACCGCGCTGGGCCTGCGCGACCGCAGCATGCTCGAACTCATGTACGCCAGCGGCCTGCGGGTCTCCGAACTGGTGCAGCTCAAATCCTGGAACCTGGACCTGGGCGCCGGCGTGCTGCGCGTCCTGGGCAAGGGCGGGAAGGAGCGCATGGTGCCCTTCGGCGAAGAAGCGGGAAGCTGGCTGGAGCGCTACCAGAACGAAGCGCGCGCCGCCATTCTTTCCGGGCAGCAGAGCGAAGATTTGTTTGTGACCGCGCGCGGCAGCGGCATGACGCGGGTGCGCTTCTGGGGCATCGTGCGCGAACATGCGCTGCGCGCCGGCATCATGTCACCGCTCTCGCCCCACACCTTGCGCCATGCCTTTGCCACGCATTTGCTCAACCACGGCGCCGACCTGCGCGTGGTGCAGTTGCTGCTGGGCCATGCGGATATTTCAACCACCACGATCTACACCCACGTAGCGCGCGAGCGCCTGCGCGAGCTGCACGCGCGCCACCATCCGCGCGGTTGAAGGCGCTTTTATTCGCCGCCCAGGCTGTCGGCCCACGCCAGGGCCTGCAAGTGGGCCCAGTTGACTTGGTGGTTGGAGAGCTGGAGCTGCTCCGCGTTGTGCGCAAAGGCAGCTTCGTCGCCGCTCTCGCAGGCTTTGGCCAAGGCCAGGAAGGGCGCGAAGATGCCGCGATCGTGCAGCAAGGCATCGACCACCGACTCGGGCAGCGCCACCGAATTGAGCGCCTTGTCCAGCGGCATGCCCAGCATGGTGTCGAGCATGGAGAAAACGCCGACCACAAAGGCGTTGTCGCATTCTTCTGCAGGCAGCAATTCCAGCGCCAGCAGTTCCATCAGGCGGCCACGCACCACGGCCATGGTGCCAACGGCAGGCGGCGAGCCGCCAGCGCGCGAGGTGGTCAGCAGCAGGGCGGCCCAGCGAAACAGCTTTTTCAGGCCCAGGATCATCACCGCGTGGCGGAACGAGGTGATCTCGCACTGCAGTCCGAAACCTGAGGAATTGATGAAACGCAGCAGGTTGAACGACAGCGTCGGATCGCGCTTGAGCAGCTCTTCGATCTCGGCGGTGCTGCCTTGGCGCCGCACCAGGTTGATGAGCTGGATGATGGTGGCCTGCGAGGGGCGGATGGTCTTGGCCTGCACCAGGGAAGGCTTGGCAAACCAGTAGCCCTGAAACAGCTTGACGCCCAGGTCGGCCATGCGCTGGAACTGCTCAGCCGTTTCCACTTTCTCGGCCACGATCTCTGCCTGGCTGTAAGTGCGGGCAAATTGCACCAGCGGGCCGGCCAGTTCGGGCTTGAAAGCCGACATGTCGAGCTTGATAAAGGCCGCCATGGGAAGCCAACTGGCGTAAGCGCGGCGCAGCACCTGCTGATCAAACGCCAGACGAAAACCGCGCGTCTTGAGTTCGCTGAAGATGTCCAGGCACGCGGCAATCGCCTCGGGCGTGGCACCATCGGACAGCGTGGGCACTTCAAGGACCACCTTGTCCGGGTGGATCAGCTCCAGGTGACCGCCGGCCAGGCTCTCGTGCGTGCAGTTGATGAACACCGTAAGCTTGCCCACCAGCGCTTCGGCGCCGCCATACGACAGCGCATTGAACAGCAGGGCGGCGTCGCTGGCCGCGGTGTGGGCATCGTGGGCCGTGGAGCGGTCAAACAGCTCGTAGCCGAAAACCGCACGTTTGGCGTCGACGATCGCCTGGCGGGCAATCACCGCGACATCGCCCGCCGCCACCGGGTCGGAGGAAGCGGGAGACATGTTCGCGGTGGGTTCGGGAGGTGAAGACATGGCGGACGGCCTGAAAAGAAAAAAGAATTAGCGCCGGACGGGCGAGCTTCGATTCTAGGCGGCGGCCGCGCTCATTCGCCGATGCGGTCGGCCCAGGCCAGGGCCTGGAGGTGCGCGCCGTTGATCTGCGCGCTGCTCAGTCGCAGCGCGGTCGCCGCGGTCTCGAAGCTCGCTTCGTCGCTGTTCTCGCAGGCCTGCGCCAGTTGCAACAGCGCGCCCAGCGGCCCTTCGCGGCGCAGCAAAGCGTTGGAGACCGGAACGGGCACGGTGATGAGGTGCAGGGCGGATTCCATGGGCAAACCCAGCATCGCGTCGAGCAGCGAGAAAATGCCCACGACAAAGGCCTCGTCCGCCATTTCCTGGTCAAAGATTTCCAGCGCCAGCAGTTCCATCAGCCGTCCGCGCACCACGGCGGTGCTGCCCACGGAAGGCGGCGGCCCGCCATTGCGCGAGAGCGTCAGCAGCAGCGCGCCCCAGCGAAACAGTTTTTTCAAGCCCAACAACATGACCGCCTGGCGAAACGAGGTGATTTCGCGCGTCAGGCCAAAGCCCGAAGAGTTGATGAGCCGCATCAGGTTGAAGGCCAGGCCGGCATCCTTTTTCAGCACTTCTTCAATGTCTTCGGTGCTGGCCTGTTTGCGCACCAGGCTGATGAGCTCCAGGATGGCTGCCTGCGAGGGCGACACCAGCCGCGTCTGCACCAAGGAGGGCTTGGCAAACCAGTAACCCTGAAACAGGTCGATGCCCTGGCTCGACGCCATGTCGTACTGCTGCGCCGTCTCCACTTTTTCCGCCACCAGTTCAGCCTGGGAATGGCGCCCGGCGTAGCTGATCAGCACTGCCAACTGGTCGGGCGCCAGAACCGACAGGTCCAGCTTGATGTAGTCGGCGAGTGGTAGCCAGGGGGCATAGGCCGATTGCAGGATGGAGTGGTTGAAAGCCAGATGAAAGCCGCGCTCGCGCAGCGCGGCCAGCATGGGGTAGCGCGCGCTGACCTCTTCGCGGGCCGCATGGCCAAGCGGCGGAATCTCGAGCACCACCTTGTCCGGATCGATCAACTCGAGGTGCCCGCCGGCGAGGCTTTCGTGGGTGCAGTTCACGAAGATCAGTGTGCTGCCCACCAGGTCTTCGGCGCCGGCGTGCGAGAGCGCGGTGAACACCAGCGCCACGTCCGTAGCGGCGGTGTGACCTGGTCCGGTGCGGGAGCGGTTGAACAGTTCGTAGCCAACCACCGCTTGCTGCGAATTGACGATGGCCTGGCGCGCGATCATGGCCACGGAAGAATCCTTGGCCGGGGGCGGCATCGGTGGCACAGGGGAGGGCAGACTGGACATTGTTGCGGGCGCTTGCGATGGGGCAAGCTCAAATCGGATCGCCTCGGCCCGCCGGGCCGTGACCAAGGGTTGCAGGATAAATTCTAGGAGCTTGTCGGACCTGGAAATGAGGAAGCATTGGGCGCATGCGATGCATTTTCTCCATACGCGAGCCATGCCAGTTCGGTTTCGCTAAAGCCCGCACGGCGTCGGGCCTCGAGATTGTGCGGCGGCTTGGGCTGCGGCGCTTCATGGCGCTGCACCAGCACAGTGTAGTGGGCCTCGGCGTTCAGTCCGGCGCGTTCACACAGCCAGCGATACCAGTGGTTACCAATTGCCACGTGGCCGACTTCGTCGCGCAGGATGGTCTCCAGAATGTCCGCTGCCGCAAGCGCATCGGCGGCGCCCGTCTGGCGCAGCTTGCGCTGAATCAGCGGCGTGGCATCCAGGCCCCGCGCCTCCAGGGTGCGCGGCACGAGCGCCATGCGGGCCAACACGTCGCCACCGGTTTTCTCGCACATGGTCCATAGCCCCTGGTGGGCGGGGAAGTCGCCGTAGTCGTATCCCTGGCTGCGCAGATGGTCACGCAGCAGGCAAAAGTGCCGAGCTTCTTCTGCAGCAACGCGCAGCCAGTCGAGGTAGTACTGCCGAGGCATGCCGCAGAAGCGCCAGACGGCGTCGAGCGCCAGGTTGATCGCGTTGAACTCGATGTGGGCTATGGCATGCAGCAGCACGGCGCGCCCGATGCGCGTGGCAGGTGAGCGCCTTGCCACCTGGTGGTGTGCCAGGAGTTCGGGCCGCTTCGGGCGGCCGGGCAGGTCGGGCGGCGCGTCAAGGGTCCCTGATGCTATGGAAAAAGAAGCGGCGCGCGCTTGCAGATCAAGCGTCAGTGCCACTTTTTGGTCTGGATCGCAAAGGCGCAGTGCTTGCAGTGCGTGGTGTCGAAGTTCCATCCCTACAATTGTAGAAAGCACTCCGGAGCCGTTTTCGGAGGCAGGACACGGGAAGACAGCATGGCAGTCTATGCATTGGACGGCGCAGAGCCGCAGTTGGCGCCGGGCGCCTGGGTGGCGGACAGCGCACAGGTGATGGGCGCGGTGACGCTGGGCGAGAACGCCAGCGTGTGGTTTGCCACCGTGGTGCGCGGCGATACCGAGAGCATCACCATTGGCGCGGGGTCGAACGTGCAGGACGCGAGCGTGCTGCACGCCGATTTTGGCCAGCCGCTGGTGATTGGCGAGCGCGTGACCGTGGGCCATAAGGTCATGCTGCACGGCTGCTCCATTGGCGACGAGAGCCTGATCGGCATTGGAGCGGTCGTGCTCAACGGCGCGAAGATCGGCAAGAACTGCCTGGTGGGCGCAGGCGCCCTGGTCACCGAGGGCAAGGAATTTCCCGACGGCTCGATGATTCTGGGCAGCCCTGCCAAGGTGGTGCGCCAGCTCACGCCCGAGCAGATGGAAGGGCTGCGTTGGAGCGCCCAGCACTATGTCGACAACGCGCGCCGTTTCCAGGCCGGGCTGCGACGCATCGAGCAGGACTGATCCCCGGTGTCGGAACTGCACAAATTCATTTTCGAGGGCCTGCCGGTGCGCGGCGCCATCGTGCGCCTCACGGGTGCCTGGCAGGAGATGCTGGCGCGCCGCGCCGCCAACACCACCAGTGGCGCCTACCCGGTGCCCGTGCGCGAACTGTTGGGCGAGATGGCGGCGGCGGGCGTGCTGATGCAGTCGTCCATCAAGTTCAACGGGGCACTGGTGCTACAGATTTTTGGTGACGGGCCGCTGCGCCTGGCGGTGGCCGAGGTGCAGTCCGATTTGTCGCTGCGTGCCACGGCCGCGCTCACCGGCCCGGTGCACGAAGGCGCCACGCTGGCCGCCATGGTCAACCTGGCTGGAGGCGGGCGCTGCGCGATCACGCTCGATCCGCAGGACAAGTTCCCGGGGCAGCAGCCTTACCAGGGCGTGGTGCCTTTGGTAGACGCGCACGATCGGCCGCTCTCAAGCATGAGCGAGGTACTGGCCCACTACATGCGCCAGTCCGAACAGCTGGAAGCGACGCTGGTGCTGGCGGCCGACGACCAGGTGGCCGCAGGCCTGCTGATCCAGCGCATGCCGGTGCAGGGCGAAGCCAACCTGGCCGGCAGTTCGGGCGAGTCGGCGGCCCACGGCACCGACGAGGACTACAACCGCATCGCGACGCTGGCGGCAAGCCTGACGCGCGAGGAGCTGCTGGCGCTGGACGTCGACGCGATTCTTCGCCGCCTGTTCTGGGAAGAACATCTGGCGCGGTTTGTTCCGCAGGCGGGTGCACAGGGCCCGCGCTTTGCCTGCTCGTGCAGCCGCGAGCGCGTGGGCCGCATGCTGGAGACGCTGGGGCGCGCAGAGGCCGAGAGTATCCTGGCCGAGCAGGGTCAGATCGAAGTGGCCTGTGAATACTGCGGCCAGCAGTACCGTTTTGACGCGGTGGATGCCGCGCAGATTTTTGTTGCTGCCCCCGTGCAGCAGCCGCCAGGGCCTGCGAGCTTGCAATAGCAGGGCCTCTGTCACAGCACAAAATATAAATAAAAATAGCTTCTAGCGCTTACCCAGTAAGCGTTGATAGCTATATTTTTGATAGTGACCTGCAGGATGCTGCGCTGATTTTTCAGGGCAGGTACTGCACAAAAATCTCGTCGGGCTTGACCATGCCCAGCTCGCTGCGCGCCTTTTCTTCCACCATGTCCAGGCCTTCGCGCAAGTCCTGCACCTCGGAGGCCAGGCGCTGGTTGGATTCTGCCGCCGCTTCGTTGGCGTCGTTCTGTTGGCGCAGTTGCTGCTGCATGGCGGCGACGCGCGGAAGACTGCCCCGGCCCAGCCACAACTGCCCCTGCAGCGCAGCCAAGAGCGCGATGAGCACCACCGTGACGATGCGTGAGCCCATGGCGTGGCCTGCGACCGGAGTGCGGCTTCAGCGCAGGTTGTAGAAGGCGCGGCGGCCGGGGTAGTGGGCGATGTCGCCCAGGTCTTCCTCGATGCGCAAGAGCTGGTTGTACTTGGCCATGCGGTCCGAGCGCGACAGCGAGCCGGTCTTGATCTGGCCTGCGTTGGTGCCAACCGCGATATCGGCAATCGTGCTGTCCTCGGTCTCGCCCGAGCGGTGGCTGATGACGGCGGTGTAGCCGGCGCGCTTGGCCATCTCGATGGCGGCAAAGGTCTCGGTCAGCGTGCCGATCTGGTTGATCTTGATGAGGATCGAGTTGGCAATGCCCTTGTCGATGCCTTCCTGCAGGATCTTGGTGTTGGTGACAAACAGGTCGTCGCCCACCAGCTGCACGTTCTTGCCCAGGCGCTCGGTCAGGATCTTCCAGCCGTCCCAATCGCCTTCGTGCATGCCGTCTTCGATGGAGATGATGGGGTACTTGTCCACCCAGGTGGCCAGCATGTCGGTCCAGGCCTGGGCGGTGAGCTGCAGGCCTTCGCCGGCCAGGTGGTACAGGCCGTCTTTGTAAAACTCGCTGGCGGCGCAGTCCAGCCCGAGCGCAATCTGCTCGCCTGCCGTGTAGCCGGCAGCGTCAATGGCTTGCAGGATCAGTTCAATCGCCGCTTCGTGGTTGGCTACGCTGGGGGCAAAGCCGCCTTCGTCGCCTACTGCGGTGCTGATGCCCTTGTCGTGCAGGATTTTCTTGAGGGCGTGGAACACCTCGGCTCCCCAGCGCAGCGCTTCGCGAAAGCTGGGCGCGCCCACCGGGATGATCATGAACTCCTGCAGGTCCAGGCTGTTGTTGGCGTGCGCGCCGCCGTTGATCACGTTCATCATCGGCACCGGCAACTGCATGCCGCCCATGCCGCCCAGATACCGGTACAGCGGCAGGCCCGATTCCTCGGCTGCCGCGCGGGCCACGGCCATCGACACGGCCAGCATGGCGTTGGCGCCCAGGCGGCTCTTGTTGTCGGTGCCGTCGAGGTCGATCAGGGTCTTGTCGAGAAACGCCTGCTCGGTGGCGTCCAGGCCGAGCACGGCTTCGGAGATTTCGGTGTTGATGTGCTCGACGGCCTTGAGCACGCCCTTGCCCAGGTACCGGGACTTGTCGCCATCGCGCAGCTCGATGGCTTCGCGCGAGCCGGTGGAGGCGCCGGATGGCACGGCCGCGCGGCCCATCACGCCCGATTCGAGCAGCACGTCGCATTCGACGGTGGGGTTGCCTCGGCTGTCGAGAATTTCGCGGCCTACGATGTCAACAATGGCACTCATGGGGTTCCTTCGGCAAGAGTTTTAAGTCAAATTGGCTGCCAGCGCTTATTTGGTCAGCGTTGGAAGCTATGAATAGAGAAGCAATCCTCAGACGCCTTCGACACAGATCATGCGCATCACGGCAGCGCCGGCGCGGGCTTCCTTGGCTCTCTGGTATTCGGGGGTATCGTAGAAAGCGCGGGCGGCTTCGAAGCTGGGGAATTTCAGCACCACCGTGCGCCCGGGATTCCAGTCGCCTTCCAGCACTTCTACCCTGCCACCGCGAATGCACACCTCCGCACCGTGGACGCGCATGGCTTCGCTGCTCCATTTTTTGTACTCTTCGTACTGCTCGGGGTTGGTCACCTCGACCGAGGCAATGATGTAGCCACTGGCCATACTCAAGCTCCAAAGTTGTTTTCAAGAAAACCGTTCTTCTTGGTCACGGCATCGAGCGCCAGCAGCGTCTCCAGCAGCGCGCGCATGTGCTTGAGCGGCACGGCGTTGGGGCCGTCGCTGAGCGCATTGGCCGGGTCCGGGTGCGTTTCCATGAACAGTCCAGCCACGCCCACGGCCACGGCTGCGCGCGCAAGTACCGGCACCATCTCGCGCTGGCCGCCGCTGCTGGTGCCGTTGCCTCCAGGCAGTTGCACGCTGTGGGTGGCATCGAACACCACCGGTGCGCCGGTCTCACGCATGATGGCCAGGCTGCGCATGTCGGAGACGAGGTTGTTGTAGCCAAAGCTGGCGCCGCGCTCGCAGGCCATGAAGTTGTCTTCGTTCAGGCCTGCCTCTTTGGCCGCTGCACGCGCCTTGTCGATCACGTTCTTCATGTCGTGCGGCGCGAGAAACTGGCCCTTCTTGATGTTCACTGGCTTGCCCGACTGGGCCACGGCGCGGATGAAATCGGTCTGGCGGCACAGAAAGGCGGGCGTTTGCAGCACATCGACCACGGCGGCTGCTTCGCGGATGTCGTCGTCGCTGTGCACATCGGTCAGCACCGGAACGCCGAGTTCACTGCGGATGCGGCCCAGAATCTCCAGGCCTTTTTCGCGCCCAGGGCCACGAAAGCTGGTGCCCGATGACCGGTTGGCCTTGTCGAAGCTGCTTTTGAAGATGAACGGAATGCCGAGCGCGGCGGTGATCTCCTTGAGCTGGCCGGCCACGTCCATTTGCAATTGGGCCGACTCGATCACGCAGGGCCCGGCAATCAGGAAAAAGGGGCGATCGAGCCCGACGTCAAAACCGCACAACTTCATGCCGTGGTCTCCTCAGGTGCGCGCGCAGCACTCGGCTGCTCCTTGGCGTGGTGCGCAATGGCGGCGCGAATGAAGGCGTTGAACAGCGGATGCCCGGCCCAGGGCGTGGACTTGAATTCGGGGTGGAACTGCACGCCGACAAACCAGGGGTGCACGCTTTGCGGAAGCTCGACGATTTCCGTCAGGTGCTCGCGCTGGGTGAGCGCCGAAATCACCAAGCCAGCATCCCGCAGGCGGTCCAAATAATGCTTGTTGGCCTCGTAGCGGTGGCGGTGGCGCTCGGTGACCACGTCGCCGTAAATCTCGTGCGCCAGCGTGCCGGGCGCGACGTCGGAGCTTTGCGCGCCCAGGCGCATGGTGCCGCCCAGATCGGACGCCGCGCTGCGCTTCTGGATGCTGCCATCCTTGTCCTGCCACTCGTTGATGAGGGCGATCACCGGATGCGGCGTGGCCGGGTCGAATTCCGTGCTGTTGGCGCCGGACAGGCCCGCCACGTGGCGCGCATATTCAATGGTGGCGACCTGCATGCCCAGGCAGATGCCAAGGTAGGGCACTTGGTGCTCGCGGGCGTACTGCGCCGTGGCAATCTTGCCCTCCACGCCGCGCTGGCCAAAGCCGCCAGGCACCAGAATGCCGTCGAAACGGCCGAGGTTTTCGACATCGGACGGGGTCAGCGTTTCGGAATCGAGGTGCTCGATCTTCACCCGCACATGATTCTGCATGCCGGCGTGGCGCAATGCCTCGTTCACCGACTTGTAGCTGTCGGAAAGCTCCACGTACTTGCCCACCATGGCAATCGTCACCTCGCCCTGCGGGTTGGCGGTTTCGTGCACCAGCGCGTCCCAGCGCTTGAGGCTGGTGGGCGGGGTGTTCAGTCGCAGCTTGTCGCAAATGAGGCCATCAAGCCCCTGCTCGTGCAGCATGCGCGGCACCTTGTAGATGGTGTCCACGTCCCACATGCTGATCACGCCCCATTCGGGCACATTGGTGAACAGAGAAATCTTGGCGCGCTCTTCATCGGGAATGGCGCGGTCGGCGCGGCAGAGCAGGGCGTCGGGCTGGATGCCGATCTCGCGCAGCTTTTGCACCGTGTGCTGGGTCGGCTTGGTCTTGAGTTCGCCGGCCGCCGCGATGAAGGGGACGTAGGTCAGGTGCACAAAGGCCGCATTGTTCGGACCGAGCTTGAGGCTGAGCTGGCGCACAGCTTCGAGGAAGGGGAGCGATTCGATGTCGCCCACGGTGCCACCGATTTCGACGATGGCCACGTCGACCGCGTCTTCAGTGCCCACGCCCGCGCCGCGCTTGATGAATTCCTGGATTTCGTTGGTGACGTGCGGTATCACCTGCACCGTCTTGCCAAGGTAGTCGCCCCGGCGCTCCTTCTCCAATACGCTCTGGTATATGCGGCCGGTGGTGAAGTTGTTGGTCTTTTTCATCCGCGTTTCAATGAAACGCTCGTAGTGGCCCAGGTCGAGGTCGGTCTCCGCCCCGTCGTCGGTGACGAAGACCTCACCGTGCTGGAATGGCGACATGGTGCCCGGATCCACGTTGATGTACGGGTCGAGCTTGATGAGGGTGACTTTAAGTCCCCGCGACTCAAGAATCGCGGCAAGGGAGGCGGAGGCGATTCCCTTGCCCAGGGAAGACACCACACCGCCGGTGACGAAGACGAATTTGGTCATGTCTGAAGGGGGTCTTTCGAACGAGAGGCCCCCTGGTGGTGGGAAATTGCAATTATAGGCACCTGACCCCCCGCAGCAGCCGTCGTAAGGCCCTCTGCTACATTGCCACCATGACCGATTTGGCTGGCAAACATATCGTCCTTGGGCTCACTGGCGGCATCGCCTGCTACAAGGCGGCCGAGTTTTGCCGCGCCCTGGGGAAAGCAGGCGCCACCGTGCAGGTAGTGATGACGCAGGCGGCCGAGCAGTTCATCACGCCCGTCACCATGCAGGCACTGAGCAACCGGCCGGTGTACAGCTCGCAATGGGATGTGCGCGCGGACAACAACATGGCGCACATCAACCTCAGCCGGGAGGCCGACGCGATTGTCGTCGCGCCCTGCAGTGCAGATTTCATCGCCCGCCTGGCGCATGGAGCGGCCGACGATTTGCTGGCGCTGATGTGCCTGGCGCGGCCCTTGGACCGGGTGCCGCTTCTGCTCGCCCCCGCCATGAACCGCGAGATGTGGGCCCACCCGGCCACGCAGCGCAACCTCGCGCAGGTGCAGCAGGATGGGGCGGTGGTGTTCGGCGTGGGCATGGGCGACCAGGCTTGCGGCGAGACCGGCGATGGGCGAATGCTGGAATCGCTGGAGTTGCTGGAGGAGGTGGTTGCCTTCTTTGCCCCCAAGCTGCTCACGGGGCAACAGGTGCTGGTGACCGCTGGACCGACGTTTGAGGCCATCGACCCGGTGCGCGGCATCACCAACCATTCGAGCGGCAAGATGGGTTTTGCCATTGCCCGTGCTGCCCGCGAGGCCGGTGCCGAGGTGACCCTGGTGGCTGGCCCGGTGTCCTTGCCCACGCCGCGAGGCGTGCGGCGCATCGACGTGGTTTCGGCGCAAAACATGTTTGACGCGGTGATTCCGCTTGCGTTGGACGCTTCTATTTTTGTAGCAACGGCCGCGGTGGCGGACTGGCGCCCGGAGCGCTCTGCAGAGGAAAAGATCAAGAAAGATGGCAGCGGCGCCGCGCCCACGCTCGGCTTTGCCGAAAATCCCGACATTCTCGCCACCGTCGCGCAGTCCAAGCGCGCCCGCAGCGGGGCGCTCTACTGCGTGGGCTTTGCCGCCGAAAGCCATGACTTGCTGGCGCACGCGACCGCCAAGCGCGAGCGCAAGGCCGTGCCGCTGCTCGTGGGCAACCTCGGTCCGGCCACGTTCGGCCAGGACGACAACGCCTTGCTGCTGGTCGACGCGCACGGGCACGTCGAACTGCCGCGTGCCAGCAAGCGCGTGCTGGCACAGCAATTGGTGGCAGAGATCGCGGCCAGAATTCAGGAGTGACGCCATGAACCCGTCTCCCACGAAAAGCGAATGGGATACCCCCAAGGATGGGGACTTTGCGCGCTACGTCGAGCGGCTGACGGCCGCCCACACGGTGGCCTTGCCGGAGGAGCCCGGCCGCGTCCCGCATGTCGGCGAGGCGCGGACACGCTCCAGAACCGTGGTCACAAACCTCAGCGGTCCCGAGGAGCGTTCGCCCAAGGCGTCCTCCTTCGCCGCACTCACGGTTGTGCAGGTGGGGCTCTTTTTGTTGGCTGCCGTGCAGTTCGGCTTGCTGATCATCGCAGGCCTGGGCTCGCTGGCCGGCGTTGCCGCGGCAGTGCTTGCCTGGTGGCTGGTGGGCCGATGGAAGGCTTTGCTTGGCGGGTCGCGGCAGGGGGCCGGCGTGTCCAAGGCGTCTCTTGCCGCGCTGCAACGTGAACTGCAGGCCCTGGCCAAAGAAAAGACCCGGCAGTCTGCGCGCAAATGAATATCGACATCAAGGTGCTGGACGAACGCATGGCCGCCGCCTTGCCGACCTATGCCACTCCTGGCAGCGCGGGGCTCGATTTGCGTGCCTGCCTGGTCGATGCGCTCACCCTGGCGCCCGGCGCTTGCGAAATGGTGGGCACCGGCCTGGCGATTCACCTGGCCGACGCCGGCTATGCGGCCTTGATTCTTCCTCGCTCGGGGCTCGGTCACCGGCACGGCATTGTGCTCGGCAATCTTGTGGGCCTGATCGACAGCGACTACCAGGGCGAACTCAAGCTCAGCGTCTGGAACCGCAGCGCCGAACCCTTCGTGGTTTCGCCGATGGACCGCTTGGCGCAACTGGTGGTCGTGCCCGTGGTGCAGGCGCGGTTCAACCTGGTTGCCTCGTTTGCGCCGAGTGCGCGCGGCGAGAGGGGCTACGGCTCGACTGGGCAAGGCTGAGTTCATGCGTAGGTGCCCCGTAGGTGCCCACTGGCAGGCTCGCAGCGTGCTGGCTGACGCGCGCCCCATGCCTCGCCCTTCAACCACCGCAAAGCTT
Source organism: Burkholderiaceae bacterium (assembly GCA_023954035.1). Classification (GTDB taxonomy): domain Bacteria; phylum Pseudomonadota; class Gammaproteobacteria; order Burkholderiales; family Burkholderiaceae_C; genus Simplicispira. The sequence goes on from JAMLIT010000031.1 coordinate 18,136, forward strand.
TGTGATTCCAATGGTTCTTCATTCCATGCTCGGCTTGTACCGGCCGAGCGCGATCAGACTATTCAGGAGAAAAGCATGAAAATTTCCAGCTTGCAGCGACCGGCATTTGCGCTGGCCAGCGCTGTTTTGGCCCTCGGCCTGACCGCCTGCGCAGCGCCACGATCGGACTATCCTGTCGGTGGCTACCAGCAGGGTGCCTACTCTGCTCCCGAACGCGGCGTGGAATATGGGCGGGTGACGAACATTTATCAACTTCAAAGCCAGGGCTCGGGCAGAACCTCGGGCGCTGGCGCGGTGATCGGCGCCGTCGTGGGAGGCGTGCTGGGGCACCAGATTGGAGGTGGGAGCGGAAGAACGCTCGCCACCGCGGCCGGTGCAGTGGGCGGAGCGGTCGCAGGCAACGCCATCGAAGAGCGCAACAGCGCGGGCGGCCGTGCCAATGGCTACCGCATCGTGATCCGCCTGGACCAGGGCGGGCAGCGCGACTACGACGTCAGTTCGCCGGGCGACTTGCGCGTGGGCGATCGGGTACGCATGGTCAACGGCCAGATCTCGCGGTACTGACCGCGCACCTACTGGAGTGTGCGGCTGGCCGGCCCCTGGGCATGCACCCGAAAAAAGCCGGTGCCCGCACTCCCGCGTTCCACCTCGTCTTCGCTCGCAGGCCGCACCGCATGCACTTGTAGATGCAGGCGCAAGGCGATGCCTGCAAGCGGATGGTTGCCGTCCAGCACCACGTGTTCGGGATAGATCTGCGAGACGGTATACAAGCCCTCGCGTCGCGCGTCCGCGCTGACGCCCGCGGGCAGGGCCGTGCCCTCGAAGCTCATGCCTTCTTCAATTCCTTCGGGAAACACGGCGAGGGGCTCGAGAAAGAGCAATTCCTCATCAAAATCGCCAAAGGCTTCCTCGGGCTCAAGATGCAGGTCCAGCTGCGCGCCGGCCGTGTGGCCCTGCAGCGCTTCCTCGATGCGGGCAAGCAGATCGTTGCCACCGACGAAAAATTCCACGGGGTCGGCAAGCACGTCCAGTTCCTCGCCCAGCGTATCCTTGAGCACCCACGTCAGGGCGACCACGCATTGGTTTGTAATTTCCATAGGAGAATTCTCGCATCCCGCCACCCGGCGCGCTTGCGGCAGACCGATTCCTTTGTGCTCTTCGATAGGTCGAGTCGGTTTGCCGGCTGTGCGGGCAGCCCCGTTTCAAGGAATCGCCGATGGACACCGTAGACCCGCCCCGCCCGCTGCTGGAAGGCCGTTTCGAGGGGCGCAATGCTTTTGCCGAACTGGTGCGCGACGCGCTCGCCGCTGCCGCACAGGCCGGCTGGCGTGAGCTGATCCTCAGCGACGCGACATTTTTCGATTGGCCTCTGGGCGAGCGTGCGGTGATCGAATCACTTAACGCTTGGGCGCGCGGCGGACGGCAACTGGGCTTGCTTGCCAAGAGCTATGACGAGGTGGTGCGCCGCCACCCGCGTTTTGTCGCCTGGCGCGCCACCTGGGGCCACATCATCACCTGCCGCGCCTGTCCGAACGCAGACGCCCTGGATCTGCCCAGCGTCATCTGGTCGCCTGAGTGGGTGATGCAGCGCCTGGACCCTGTGCGCAGCGTCGGTGTCGCCGGAACCGAACCTGGCCGCCGCGTTGCGACCCGCGAGTTGCTGCGCGAGTGGATGGAGAACAAAAGCGTTCCGGGTTTTGCCTCGACGACGCTGGGTTTGTAGCGGCCTGAGGGGCGTCAACCGATGGCCCGCCGGGAGCGTTGTAGCCAGCGCATGCCGCGTCAGTGCTTGCTGCTCGCCGAGTGGAAAGCGTTGCGAATCGAACACAAATAATTTTTGTCTATTCGTGAAAACCGCAATTGACAAACGCTGCCTATAATCCGCGCCAGAGTGAATTCTTGCGCTGTCGCAATCAACTCTTCCAAAGCGAAGCCGAGCTGCAAGAGGCTGGACGTTTTGGCACTTTCTGGTCTATCACTGTCCCCTGAGGAGAACTGCAATGAACAAGTCTTTCGTTATCGCTTCGTTGATCGCCGCCGCCGCTCTGGCTGCTTGTGGCAAGAAGGAAGAGCCCGCTCCCGCGCCGGCTCCGGCCCCGGTGGAAACCCCTGCAGCAGCACCTGCACTCACTGCAGCGCCTGCCGCCCCCGCATCCGAAGCGGCAGCGCCGGCAGCGCCCGCGTCTGCGGCTGCGTCCGGTTCCGCCGATGCCGCCAAGGCTGCTGCGGACGCAGCAGCAAGCACCGCGGCATCTGCAGCCAAGTAAGAAAGCATCGAGCCAGCGCGCAAACGCTGCGCGCCGGACTGCATGCCCAAGCCCCGCGCGTTCGCCCGGGGCTTTTTTGTGGATTCTTGGGCGGCATCAGCGGGCGACCGCAAGCCAGGGCGTGCCGCCGAAGCGGCGATCGTGATCGCGTCGGCTTCTCATCCGAGCGATCGCGGTCTTCTTACTTGAGGTCGTCGGCGATCACGCGCACGATGCGGGCGGCGTTCTCCGAGTTCTCTGGGGCGCCGCTGGCGTCCAGTACCGACACCACGCTGGCATTGCCTTCGCTGCGTACGACGATGCGGTATTTGAGCGGAGGTGTCGCCGATTTCGAACTGCCAAACACGCCCAAGACCTTGCCGAAGAAGCCGGGCTCCTTCTGGTCGGTGCCAGGGGCCACGTAGCGCACGAAATACACGCCCTGGCTGCGGTCGCGGTCTTCCACGGTGAAGCCGGTTCGGTCCAGCGTCAGGCCCACGCGGCGCCAGGCGCGCTCGAAGCCTTCGTCGATCTGTACAACGGGGATATTGCCCTGGCGAGCAACGCGCACGCTGGCCGCCTGGGGCGACGAGGCTGCAGCGGCACGGGCGGCTTCAGCCGGCACACCGAGTTTGACCATCATGCGGCGCAGGAACTCGACTTCCAGTTCCGGGTCGGTCGGGCGCGGCTGCCACACCGTGGAGTCCTTGGCAGCGCTGTTGTAGACCTCGATCATTCCGCGGTGGCTGACAAAAATCTCCGTGCTGCCATCGGGGCGGCGCTCCAGGCGCGTGCGGAATTTGTCGCGCTCGCCGGTGGAGTAGAGCGAATCAAACACCTTGCCCAAGGTGGAGCGAATGAAGTCCTGAGGAATCTTGGCGCGGTTTTCTGCCCAGTCGGTTTCCATGATTCCCAGATTGATCTGGTCAAGCGACAACGTGAAACCGTTTTCCAGCCAGAAATCGCGCACCGGGTCCCACAGTTTTTCCACCGGGCGCTGCACCACCAGCCAGCGCTGGTCGCCATTGCGCTCGATGCGAACGTCGCCCATTCGGTTGGCTGCTGCCTGGCTGTCGGGTGTTTGGGCCGCCTTGCCGGCTTCGAGGGCATTGGCCGAAACGACGCCGCCGGGCACGGCATAGCGTGTGTCGCGCGAGAGCTGCTTGAGGTCTGGCGGGACTTCCAGCGTCTGGCCTTTGCTTGCGCTTTTGTAGTCAATCTTGTCGCCCTCCAGCACCGAGCAGGCAGATAACGCAATGGTCAGGCCGAGCAGGCCAAATCGTGCAGCATGTTTCACGCGGAAGATCCTCTTGAATTCGAAAAACCGGCTTGCGCCGCAATCAGAGCAGACCGCTGGCGCGCAGCGCGCCTTCGACGGCAGCCTCGTGGGCCGTGCCCAGCGGTGTCATCGGCAAGCGCATGGTGCCGCCGCACAGGCCCATGCGGGACATGGCCCACTTGACCGGAATCGGGTTGGCTTCGATGAACAGGTTCTTGTGCAGCGGCATCAGGCGGAACTGGATTTCCATGGCACGGCGAATGTCGCCGGCCAGTGCAGCCACGCACAGCTCGTGCATCAGGCGCGGTGCCACATTGGCCGTGACGCTGATGTTGCCGTGCCCGCCGCAGAGCATCAGCGCGACCGCCGTGGGATCGTCGCCGGAGTAAACGGCGAAGTCCTTGGGCAGGTCGCGGATCAGCCACTGCGCGCGCTCGATGTTGCCCGTGGCTTCCTTGATGCCGATGATGCCCGGCACCTGTGCCAGGCGCAGCACGGTGTCGTGCAGCATGTCGCCCACCGAGCGGCCCGGCACGTTGTAGAGCACGATGGGCAACTCGCCCGTGGCTTCGGCAATGGCTTTGAAGTGCTGGTACAGGCCCTCTTGCGTGGGCTTGTTGTAGTAGGGCACGACCTGCAACTGGCTGTCGGCCCCCACGCCTTTGGCAAAGCGCGCCAGTTCGATGGCTTCCTTGGTGGAATTGGCGCCGCAGCCGGCCATCACGGGCACGCGCCCTGCAGCCTGTTCCACGGCAACGCGAATGATTTCGCAATGTTCTTCGACATCCACAGTGGGCGACTCGCCCGTGGTGCCGACGACGCCGATGCAGTCGGTGCCCTCGGCAATATGCCAGTCGATGATTTTTCGCAGGCTGCCATAGTCCACGCTGCCATCTTCATGCATGGGCGTGACGAGGGCGACGATGCTGCCGGTGAGAAGCGGGCGGGAAGAGGTCATGTCAGCGGAAAAAACGCAAAGAGGCATTCTAGCGGGGCTCACCCTGGCCGCGGTCCGTCGTGCGGCAGCGATGCCTTGAGCGGCCAGCGCACGGCGGCTTGCGCAACATCGGCCGGGCGAACGGCCGCGATGCGTTGCAGGTAGCGCGCCGGCGCATCGAGAAAGCCATCTTCATAAGCCACCACGCGCAGATCGGCGCAAGCGCGCAACAGTTCACCCGGCTCCAGCAGAAAGTCGGGGTTCGCGGGCTTGCCCACGCTTTCATTGCCCTGGGCAAAGGTTTCATACAGCAGGACACCACCCGGCGCTACGCTTTGCACGATGCACCCAAAAAGGGGTCGCCACAGATAGTTGGTGACCACTACCGCACCAAACTGCTGGTCGGCCAGTGGCCATGGTGCGGATTCCAGATCGCACTGCAGTACCTCGCCGAATGCGGCAGCCGATTGCAGGGCATCGGCGGCCCGGTCCACACCCAGCACGGCGTGGCCTCGCTCTGCGAACCACTGCATGTGCCTGCCGTGGCCACAGGCCAGGTCCAGCACGCGCGCGCCAGCGGACACCAGGTGCGACCAGCGGCGCACCCATTCAGAGGCTGGGGGTGATGTCGTCACCAAAATACTTGAAAATGATAGCTTCATACGCTTACTGGATAAGCGCTAGAGGCCATTTTTACTTCAAAAATCAAAAGCAGGCCCAGACCTGATCGGCCAGCATGATCAAAAAATCGGGCCGCTGGTAGAGCGCAAACACCGCCGCTGCGGCCACCAGCAGCACGGCCGCGACGGCCAGACGCTGCCAAAGGGTGCGTGCGCGGCCTTGCGTCATCATGCGACGGCGGCTGCGCCGCCCCGTGCAATCGGGTGTTCGCGCACGGGCAGGTTGATCAGGCCGGCCAGCACGCCCAGGGCAATGGCCAGTACCCAGACGACGTCGTAGCTGCCGGTGCGGTCATACAGGAAGCCGCCCAGCCACACGCCCATGAAGCTGCCCACCTGGTGGCTGAAGAAGACGAAGCCGCCCAGCATGGAGAGGTGTTGCACACCAAAGATCTGCGCCACGGCCGCGTTCGTCGGCGGCACTGTGGAGAGCCACAGCGCGCCCATTACCGCCGAGAAGATGTACACCGACATTGCAGTCAGCGGTGCCAGCAGAAATACGGTGATGACGACGGCGCGGGCAAAGTAGATGAACGCCAGAATGTGGCGCTTGGCCATGCGTTGGCCCAGTGTTCCGGAGATATAGGTGCCAAAAACGTTGAACAGCCCGATCAGCGCCAGCGAATAACTCGCCACCTGCGGGCTCAAGCCGTGATCGCGCAGGTAGCTGGGCAAGTGCACGCCAATAAAGACCACCTGAAAGCCACACACAAAGTAGCCGGCAGTCAAGAGCAAGAAGCTGCGATAGCGCAGCGCTTCGGACAGTGCCGCGCCAATGCCCTGGGTACGCACGACCGGCGCGACGCCGGCAAAACGGGGCTCGCGCAGCCAGAATGCCAGGGGCACGATCAGCAGCACCATGGCAGAGAGGGCCAGCAGGGCCTCCTGCCAGCCGAGCGAGGTGATGAGAAAACCCTCGACCGGAACCATCAGGAACTGGCCAAAGGAGCCCGCAGCCGCCGCCACACCCATGGCCCAGGAGCGCTTCTCGGGCGCAATCTGCCGGCCCAGCACGCCGTAGATCACGGCGTAGGTGGTACCGGCCTGGGCCGCGCCGATCAGCACCCCCGTGGTCAGTGCAAACAGCGTCTCGGTGGGCGACAGCGCCATGCCGATCAAGCCCAGCGCGTACAGCAGGGCCCCACCGACCAACACCCGAAAAGCGCCAAAGCGGTCCGCCACCATGCCGGCGAACACGCCGATCACGCCCCAGGACAGGTTCTGGATGGCAAGCGCCAGGGCAAAGGACTGGCGCGTCCAGCCCATCTCTTGCGTGATGGGCTGCAGCCACAGCCCAAAGCCATGGCGTATGCCCATGGAGAGCGTGACCACGGCCGCGCCACAGACAAGCACCTGAAACATGGAGAGCTTGGGAGGAGGGGGGTGCGTTGCAGCGTGCATAGACGGGAAATGTATCCAATTGCCCGGCGGTCTGCTGTCGCCGCTGGGGCCAGTGCACGCCACGCCGGGCTGGGGTTCCATCCAGTGAGGCCACTACAATCCGCGCCCATGGCAGCCAAACTTCCCTCCACTCCAAGCGCTTTGAGTGCTTTGAGCAATTACTCCGAAGGTTCGATCCGCGTCCTCAAGGGCCTGGAGCCGGTCAAGCAACGTCCGGGCATGTACACCCGTACCGACAACCCGCTGCACATCATTCAGGAAGTGCTCGACAACGCCGCCGACGAAGCACTGGCGGGGTACGGCAAAAAGATCAAGGTCACGCTGCACCAGGACGGTTCGGTCGGCATCGATGACGATGGCCGCGGGATTCCGTTTGGCCTGCACCCCGAAGAAAACGCGCCGGTGATCGAGCTGGTGTTCACCCAGTTGCACGCTGGCGGCAAGTTCGACAAGGGCAAGGGCGGCGCCTACAGTTTCTCGGGCGGTTTGCATGGCGTGGGCGTGTCGGTCACCAATGCGCTGTCGCAGCGCATGGAAGTGGCCAGCCACCGCGAAGGTCAGGTGGCCACGCTGGTGTTTGCTGCGGGCGATGTCGTTGAGCCGCTGGCGCTGCGCCCGCAAGGCCCGGGCGACCGGCGCCAGGGCACCACGGTACGTGCCTGGCCCGACGCCAAATACTTTGAATCGGCCCAACTGCCGATGCACGAGCTGACGCATTTGCTGCGCAGCAAGGCGGTGCTGATGCCGGGCGTATCGGTGACGCTGAACATCGAGAGCACGCGCGAGACGACCACCTGGCAATTCAAGGGCGGCCTGCGCGACTATTTGTCGCAGACGCTCAGCGCCGATCCGGTGATCCCCTTGTTTGAAGGCGAAGGCTTTGCCGGGCGCCAGGACGACAGCTTTGCCGAGGGCGAGGGCGCTTCGTGGTGCGTGGCCTTCACCGAAGAGGGTGCGCCGGTGCGCGAGAGCTACGTCAACCTGATCCCCACCCGCGCCGGCGGCACGCACGAGAGCGGCCTGCGCGATGGCTTGTTCCAGGCGGTCAAGGGCTTCATCGAGCTGCACAGCCTGTTGCCCAAGGGCGTCAAATTGATGCCCGAGGACGTGTTTGCGCGCGCCAGCTATGTGCTCTCGGCCAAGGTGCTGGACCCGCAGTTCCAGGGCCAGATCAAGGAGCGGCTCAATTCGCGCGACGCTGTGCGGCTGGTGTCGAGTTTCGTGCGCCCGGCGCTGGAGCTGTGGCTGAACCAGCATGTGGAATACGGCAAGAAGCTGGCGGAGCTGGCCATCCGCGCCGCGCAAACGCGCCAGAAGGCTGGCCAGAAGGTGGAAAAACGCAAGGGCTCGGGCGTGGCCGTGCTGCCGGGCAAACTGACCGACTGCGAAAGCCGCGACCTCGCCTACAACGAAGTCTTTCTGGTCGAAGGCGACTCGGCCGGTGGCAGCGCGAAGATGGGCCGCGACAAGGAAACCCAGGCCGTGCTGCCGCTGCGCGGCAAGGTGCTCAACACCTGGGAGGTGGAGCGCGACCGGCTGTTTGCCAACAACGAAATCCACGACATTGCGGTGGCCATTGGCGTTGATCCGCATGGGCCCGGCGACGAGCCCGATCTCTCGGGCCTGCGCTACGGCAAGATCTGCATTCTCTCGGACGCCGACGTGGACGGCTCGCACATCCAGGTCCTGCTGCTCACGCTCTTCTTCCGGCATTTCCCCAAGCTGATCGAGGCCGGCCACATCTACGTGGCGCGCCCGCCGCTGTTTCGCGTCGACGTACCGGCGCGCGGCAAAAAGCCGGCGGCCAAGATGTATGCGCTGGACGAGGGCGAGCTGGCGGCCATTCTCGACAAGGCCGAGAAAGACGGCGTAGCGCGCGAGAAATGCCAGATCAGCCGCTTCAAGGGCCTGGGCGAGATGAACGCAGAGCAGCTGTGGGATACCACGCTCAACCCCGACACGCGCCGCCTTCTGCCGGTGCAACTTGGCAGCATGGACTTTGCCGCGACGGAGGGCCTGATCACCAAGCTCATGGGAAAGGGCGAGGCCAGCTCGCGGCGCGAGCTGATGGAGTTGCTTGGGGATACGGTAGAGGTGGATGTGTAAGCTCCGCCACCTGCCTGTAGATGTATGTGTTCATAATATACAAACCATGTTGAATCTGGCAGAAATCACCGGCTTTGACTGGGATCGTGGCAACGAGCGCAAGAACGACAAACACAGTGTCGCCATGGCACAGGCGGAGCAGGTCTTTTTCAATGCGCCGCTTTTGCTGGTCAGTGATGTCAAGCACAGCCAGCAGGAGCCGCGCTACCACGCCCTGGGCCGCAGCGATGACGGGCGTTTGTTGCACCTGACCTTCACGTTGCGCGGGGCAGGTCGTCTGATTCGCGTGATCTCGGCCCGGGACATGCACCGCAAGGAGAGAGCTTTTTATGAACAAGCCCACTAAAAAAATCCCGCACTTCGCCACCGAGGCCGAGGAGCGTGCCTTCTGGGAAGGCCAGGACTCGACCGATTACCTCGATTGGGCCCATGCCCAGAGCGTGGTGCTGCCCAAGCTCAAGCCGACCACCAAGACGATTTCGCTGCGGCTGCCCCAGCACCTGCTCGACTCCATCAAGGCTGCCGCCAATGCGCGGGATGTGCCTTACCAGTCGCTCATCAAGGTGTGGTTGCAGGAAAAGCTGCATGGGTGATGGTGCCCGACCCCGAGCGTTTTCGTGCCCAAGAATATTGAATGATTTTGGCCTATAGCACTTGCTAGATAAGCGCTAATAGCTATTTAATTGATAGTAATCGCCCTGGCAATGAGCCAGCGCACGATAGAACAATACGCCGGAGGGTTCCTTGTCTGCCATCCATGATCTGATCGCCCAAATCAGCGATCCACGCCTGCGCGAGCGCCTGGCTACCGAGTGGGACAACGCCACCAAGGAAAGGAAATTCGGCCTGGTGTTTGAAGACCACCTGCCCGAGTTGTTGCCGCTGCACGGTGCCAAGCCGCGCAAGGGTGATCTGGTCTGCCGCCGTCAGGGGGCTCTGAAAGATGTGTGGCAAATCAAGTCGCTCCATGCGGGCATCGGTACTTGCGTCAAGCCCAGCAACGAAACGCACCCCAGCGAACTCACCCGTGCCGCGGTGGAGTCGGTGCAGTTCCCGGTGGATGAACTGCTGGTGGTGCGGGAGTTTGGCGAGCCGATTTTCCCCGCGCTGGTGCCGGTAGATGCCGTGGCCAACGGCCCGGCAGATGCCCCCTGGCACACGCTGATCGAGGCCGACAACTACCACGCGCTACAGCTGCTGGATTATTTGTATGCCGGTCAGGTGGACTGCATCTACATCGACCCGCCCTACAACACCGGCGCGCGCGACTGGAAATACAACAACGATTACGTGGATGGCAACGATGGCTGGCGGCACAGCAAATGGCTGGCCTTTATGGCAAAGCGTCTGACGCTGGCAAAGCGGCTGCTCAAGCTGGATACCGGGGTGCTATTCGTCACTATTGATGAAAAGGAATATCTGCACCTTGGAATGCTTTTGGAGCAGGAGTTTCCGGAAGCACGCATTCAGATGATCAGCACGATGATCAACCCAGCTGTGGTTGCACGTGCAGGCGGTTTTGGTCGGGCGGACGAATACATTTTTGTAGTGATGTTTGGGCAAGCAGCTCCCAGCCGAATTCGACTAAATCGTGAATGGGTTTCTGGAAAAGGGCGAACCCACACTGGAAACATTCGTTGGGATTTGCTTCGTCGCTCGGGCACGAATGCAGAGAGGAGCCACTCGCCGGGTTGCTTCTATCCCATCTACATCAACCCAAAAACAAAAACTATCGAAAGGATTGGTGCAGCCTTGCCCGACGGGGTATCAGTTGCCGAACAAATTCCTGGTCTTACAGCGGTACTGCCAATCCGGAAAAATAGGACCGAAGGCAACTGGCAGTGGTCACCCGGGACGTTCAAGGAGCGGATGGAGCTTGGGCGGGTACGAGTGGGCGGCAACGAAAAGCGAGGTTTTGTTATTTACATCCTGAAAGACGGTGAGTACGCAAAAATTCAGCGAGGTGAGTTTCAAGAGGTTGGGCGCGCAGATGACGGCTCCATTCTTGTGGAAGATGCAGATGCCCGCTTTGTTATGGCTGTACCTGGCAGCCAATGGCGTATCGCAAGCCACGATGCCACTCAATATGGTTCTCGGCTACTTGGCGACATCCTTCCAGATCGACGCTTCCCGTTCCCCAAGAGTCTGTACGCAGTAAGAGATACGCTCCGTTTCTATCTCAAGGACAAACCGAACGCCTTAACCGTAGACTTCTTCGCCGGCAGCGGCACCACGCTGAATGCCGTCAACCTGCTCAACGCCGCCGATGGCGGCCAGCGGCGCTGCATCCTTGTCACCAACAACGAAGTCTCCGCAGAGGAGGCTGCCGTGCTGACCGCCCGCGGCTTGCAACCCGGTGATGAGGCGTGGGAAGCACAAGGCATTTGTCGCGCCGTGACCTGGCCGCGCAGCAAGTACACCATCCTTGGCCAGCGTGACGATGGCTCGGTGCTGACAGGTGAATACCTGACCGGCAAAACAGTGGAGCGCGAGAAGGCGCGCAGCTTCACGCAAATCGGCTTTGTCGATCCGGCCCAGCTCGACACAGTGCCCAAGAAAAAACAGGTGGTGGCGCTGATCGACGGTTTGCCGCAAACGTTGGTGAAAGACCCGTGCCGCTTCATCGTCTCGGAAGACCACAAGGCCAGCGTGCTGTTTGACCCGACGGCCGCCGAGGATTGGCTGGAAGCGCTGGACGGGCAGGAGCACATCACCGACTTCTATATCGTCACGCCCGTCAAGCGCGTGTTCGACCGGTTGAAGGCGCAGGTGGTGGAACTGCTTGGGCCGCTCCTGGTGCAGGAAGAAGAAAAGCGCGCTATGAACGCGGGCTTTGCAGCCAACCTCGCCTACTTCAAGCTGGACTTTCTGGAGAAGGAGCGCGTGTCGCTGCGTCGGGCGTTCCGCGAAATTCTGCCGCTGCTGTGGTTGAAAGCGGGCGCCGTGGGCCCCCGACCGGAATTGAAGCGCAGCGAGCCAGAGCCCGCCCTGTTTGCCGCAGAGGGCAGCAATTTCGTGGTGCTGCTGGATGAAACCCGCATGGGCCGCTTACTGAAAACGCTGGATGGACGCACGGGCCTGGCGCAGGTGTTCATCGTCACCGATGCGGACGAATCCTTCAAAACCATGGCGCAGGACGTGCGCGAGGTCGCAGGCAAGGCCAACCCCCGCTTGGCTGTGGTGCAGCTGTACCGCGATTACCTGCTCAATTTCATGATCAACAAGAACCAGGACCGCGCAGCCGCACCGGCAAAGACGACGGCTGGCACACCGGGAGCGCGGGCATGAAGGTCACGCTGTTTGATTTTCAGAAAGATGCGCTGGGTAAATTGCGCGACGCCTTGGTGAGCGCTCGCAAAAGTGTCTCGTCGGATAACCAGCAAGTCATCGCCTTTTCTGCAGCTACTGGCAGTGGCAAGACGATCATCATGACGGCGCTGTTCGAGGCCATTCTGGATGAGCCCGACGACCAGTTGGCCTGGCCGCTGGATTGGGCACCGCAACCGGATGCCGTGATCCTGTGGGTGTCAGATATGCCCGAACTCAATGAGCAGACCAGGCTCAAGATTGAGAGCAAGTCGGACAAGGTGTACCGGGTCAATCAGCTCATCACCATCGATGCGCATTTTGACGCGCCCCGGCTGGATGGCGGGCGCATTTATTTCATCAACACGCAGAAGCTGGCCGTCAATCAGCCGCTGACCAACCGGGGAGATGGGCGTGAGCACCTGATTTGGGAAACACTGACCAACACGGCACGCGCAATTCCCGACCGTTTCTACGTAGTCATTGATGAGGCGCACCGTGGCATGACCTCGGGCAGGGGCGCGCAGGCCGCTCAAACCCTGATGCAGCGCTTCTTGCTGGGTTTCCCCGAAGTGGGGCTGGTGAAAATGCCGTTGGTGCTTGGGGTGTCGGCCACGCCCAAGCGTTTTCTGGACCTGATTGCCCATGCCGAGCACACGGTAACCACGCACAAGGTGGCAGTGCCGACTGAGGAAGTGCGCAAGTCCGGGCTGCTGAAAGACCGCATTCTGATCCATCACCCCGAAGCCGCCACCACGGCCGAGATGGCGCTTTTGGAAGAGGCGGCGCGGCGCTGGGGGAAGATGACGGTTGCCTGGGGTGCGTATTGCGCTGACGAAAATGAGCAAACTGTCTGGCCGGTGCTGGTGGTGCAGGTTGAGAACGGCTCTGACCGGCAGCTCACCAAGACCGATCTTTCTGCGGCACTGACGGTGATAGAGAGCGCCATTGGCCGGCGTATGAATGAGGGCGAAGTCGCCCACGCGATGCACGACACTGGCGATCTGGATGTGGGCGGCCGCCGAGTGCGCAAGGTGGAAGCTTCTCGCATCGATTCTGACAAGAACATTGGCGTCGTGTTTTTCAAAACCAGTTTGTCCACTGGCTGGGATTGCCCGCGCGCCGAGGTGATGATGTCCTTCCGCCGTGCGGAAGACCATACCTACATTGCCCAATTGCTGGGCCGGATGGTGCGCACGCCGCTGGCCCGCCGCATCGAGAAGGACGCAGCGCTCAACGACGTGCATCTGTTCCTACCGTATTTCGATACAGGTGCTGTGGAAAGCGTGGTGGCGTCGCTGCACAACGCGGAAGATGTGCCCCCCGCCGAAACAGGGTCCAGCCGCAATCTGGTGGTGCTGAAACGTCGTGAGGGTACCGACGACATCTTTACCTCGCTCAATGAAACGGTGACCTACCGCGTGAATGCGGCCCGCGCGCAAAGCCCCTTGCGGCGCTACATGGCCATTTCGCGCAGCCTGACCATCGATGAGATCAATGACGACGCCTGGGCCACTGCCAAGCTCAATATTCTCGAGTGGATGGGGCTGCGGATTGCCGCGATCAAGGCGGCGGGCCAGTTTGATGCGGCAGCTAAGACGATTACACAGGTTGGTCTGCGCACGCTTGCAGTCAACAACGGTACGGGTGTGGCCGAGCCTGCGGCGGACTATCACATCGACGCATCGGACGTGGACATTGACCGCCTATTTGAAGAAGCTGGCCGCGCCTTCAGTCATGGCTTGCAAATGGAGTATTGGCGCGACCACGCGGATCGTGATGCTCTGGAAGTCAAGGTTGAGGCGATTGTCCTGGCACGCAATGCCGCTGAAATTGCGGTATTGGAATCAATGGCGGAGACAGCCTTCGATAGCCTTTACGACCAGCACAAAAAGGCCATTTACAAGCTCAAAGAGCAGCGGCGCATCAACTACGAAAAACTGCGCCTGGCAACGGCCAAGCCTAATGAAGTGCCTTGGCACTTGCCTGCATCTATAGATTTCAAGCGCCTGCCGACCGATCCGCTGTGGGAGCGTCATCTGTATGTGGAGGGCAACGGCCAATTCCGCGCCGAATTGGGCAGCTGGGAGGCTGCGGTGTTGAAGGAAGAACTGGCCAAGATAGAGGTGGTGGGCTGGTTGCGGAACCTCGACCGCAAGCCATGGTCGCTGGAGATTCCATACGAAACGGGTGGCGAAGTGCGGCCGATGTTCCCTGACCTTGTGGTGGTGCGGAAGATCGGAATCGAGTTGACTATCGACATTCTCGAGCCCCATGACCCTAGCCTGGGTGACAACTTTGAGAAGGCTGTAGGGCTGGCGCGGTTTGCGGAAAAGCACGGCGCGCTGTTCGGGCGCATTCAACTGATCCGCAAGCAGGCCTCAGCGAGAAGCGAGCACTTCGTGCGGCTTGAAATCAATCGGGTGGTGACGATTAAAAAATTGCTGCTGATCACCAGCAATCCGCAGTTAGACGCCTTGTTTGATTCGGATGCGGCATGAGTGAAGACAGACCGGGCATGGCCAATCAGCACCTACCCCACACTCTCATTTTTGAAAAAATTTGACTGATTTTCGGCCTCTAGCGCTTATGCAGTAAGCGCTAATAGCTATTAAAAGTATAGTGATTGAACCATGAGTGAGCAACCCGACCTCGCGTTTTCTGCACCCGAGACGCCCGATGAACCGGGCCTGGGCAGTTACGCCCAGCGCGCCTACCTGGAATACGCGCTCTCCGTCGTCAAGGGCCGTGCCCTGCCCGATGTCTGCGACGGCATGAAGCCGGTGCAGCGGCGCATTCTGTACGCCATGGAGCGCATGGGCCTGGGTTACTCGGGCACCAACCGCAATGCGGCGGCCAAGCCGGTCAAAAGCGCGCGGGTGGTGGGCGACGTGCTCGGCCGCTTTCACCCGCATGGCGACCAGTCGGCCTACGACGCACTGGTGCGCATGGCGCAGGATTTTTCGCAGCGTTACCCGCTGATCGACGGCCAGGGCAACTTTGGCAGCCGCGACGGCGACGGCGCCGCCGCCATGCGCTACACCGAGGCGCGCCTGGCCAGGATCACCAGCCTGCTGGTCGATGAGATCGACGAGGGTACGGTCGACTTCATCCCCAACTACGACGGCTCCACCCAGGAGCCGCGCCAGTTGCCCGCGCGCCTGCCGTTCACCTTGCTCAACGGCGCCAGCGGCATTGCCGTGGGCCTGGCCACCGAGATTCCCAGCCACAACCTGCGCGAGGTGGCCGACGCCTGCGTTGCGCTGGTCAAGAACCCGCAACTGTCCGAAGCCGATTTGCTGGCGTTGATTCCGGGGCCGGACTACCCCGGCGGCGGCCAGATCATCAGCAGCGCGGCCGACATTGCCGACGCCTACCGCAGCGGGCGCGGCAGCCTCAAGGTGCGCGCGCGCTGGAAGATCGAAGAGCTGGCGCGCGGCCAGTGGCAGTTGGTGGTCACCGAACTGCCGCCGGGCGTCAGCACGCAAAGGGTGCTGGAAGAGATCGAAGAACTCACCAACCCCAAGATCAAGGCCGGCAAAAAAGCGCTCAGCCAGGAGCAAACCCAGCTCAAGGCCAGCGTGCTGGCGGTGCTGGACGGCGTGCGCGACGAATCGAGCAAGGACGCCGCCGTGCGCCTGGTGTGCGAGCCCAAAACCGGCAAGACGCCGCAGCACGAGCTGATTACCGCGCTGCTGGCGCATACCAGCCTGGAAACGTCCTCGTCCATCAACCTGACCCTGGTCGGCATCGATGGCAGGCCGGTGCAGAAGTCGCTGCGCCGCATGCTGCAAGAGTGGATTGAGTTCCGGCAGGGCACGATCACACGGCGCTCGCAGCACCGTTTGAACAAGGTGCTGGACCGCATCCACATCCTCGAAGGGCGGCAGATCGTACTGCTCAACATCGACGAGGTGATTGCCATCATCCGCGCGGCCGATGAGCCCAAGGCGGCGCTGATGGAGCGCTTCCATCTGAGTGAGCGACAGGCCGAAGACATTCTGGAAATTCGCCTGCGCCAGCTGGCGCGGCTCGAAGCCATCAAGATCGAGCAGGAGTTGAAGGAACTGCGCGACAGCCAGGGCAAGCTGGAAGAAATCCTGGGCACTCCGGCGGCACTGCGCCGCTTGATGGTCAAGGAAATTGAGCAGGACGCCAAGCAATTTGCCGACGCCCGCCGCACGCTGATTCAGGCCGAGAAGAAGGCGGTGGTCGAAGTCCGGGTGGTGGACGAGCCGGTGACGGTGGTGGTGTCGCAAAAGGGCTGGGTGCGCGCGCGCGGCGGCCACGGCCACGAGGCTGGCAGCTTTGCCTTCAAGGCAGGCGATGGCCTGTACGGCACCTTCGAGTGCCGCACCGTGGACACCTTTTTGGTCTTTGGCAGCAATGGCCGGGTGTATTCGGTGCCGGTGGCGCAATTGCCGGGCGCGCGCGGCGATGGCCAACCCGTGACCACGTTGATCGAACTTGAAGCGGGGACACAGATTGCCCATTACTTTGCCGGCCCGGCTGCCGCCACGCTGCTGCTGGCCAGCACGGGCGGCTACGGCTTTCTGGCGACGGTGGAATCCATGGTCTCGCGCAACAAGAGCGGCAAGGCCTTTGTCAGCCTGGGCGAGGGCGAGACGGTGTGCGCGCCCTCGCACGCAGCGCACGGCAGCGGCAGCGCTCCGCTGGCCGCCGCCACGCACGTGGCCTGCGCATCGGTGGGCGGGCGCATTCTTACGTTTGAGATCGCTGAACTCAAGCGCATGGACAAAGGCGGGCGTGGCCTGATGCTGATGGACCTGGACGCCAAAGACCTGCTCGCCGGTGCAGCCGCCTACACGCGCAGAATTCGCATTGAAGGCGTGGGGCGTGGCGGCAAACTGCGCGAAGAAACACTGGAGATTCGCTCACTCAACAATGCCCGGGCAGTGCGAGCGCGCAAGGGCAAGTTGGCGGATCTGGGTTTCAAGCCGAATGCGGTGGTTCGCGCCGAATAGCGGATCCGGTTCAGGCACTTTGTTTTTTTCGGGTCTTTTTGGTAGTACCCTCACGAACAACGCACGTTTACGTTTATACACAACGAGGGACTGACGATGCAGCTGCGAATAGCCCACAAACTTTGGTTCTCGGTGCTTGCCATCGTTGTCATGCTCGCGGGCGTCGTAGGTTTCGCAGGCGTGCGTTCGGCGCGCGCTCAGGTCGAGAGCGACCAGGTCACGGCCGCGATGAAGCTGCGCGTGGACGAAGCCGTACGCTGGATGGGGCTGGCCGACAGCCAGGCTGCGCGCACCCAGGCCATCATCGTCAGCAGCGACTCGGCAGTCGAAGATGCCTTGAAGGGTGCCATGGAGGCGACGGCGGTGCGCGCGAGCGAGGTGCAAAAAACCATCGAGGCGCTGCCTCTGCAGGAAGCCGACCGCGCTCAGTTGGCCAAGGTGAAGGCTGCGCGCAAGGCCGTCGACGACGCGTTTGAGCAAACGCGCCAGCTCAAGCTGGCTGGGCAGATTCCGGAATTGGTGGACTTCATGAAGAACACCTACACCCCGGCCGCACAAGCCTACCTTCAAGCGCTGGCCCAATTCGTGGAATTGCAGAAACAGACGGAGCAGGAACAACTGCAGCGCATTGCCGCGTCCCGGGTGACGACCATCCGGGTGGGCGTTGCCGCCATGCTGGTGGTGATGTTGGCGATTGGCGCGGGTGCCTTCCTGCTGATCCGCAGCATCCAGCGTCCCCTGCAACAAGCCACTGATCTGGCCGCAAAAATTGCCACAGGCGATCTGAGTCAACAGCAGGAGGTGCTGCGCAAGGACGAGTTCGGCGACCTGCTGCGCTCGCTCTACGCCATGAGCGCATCGCTCGCCGGGACGGTACAGCGGGTGCGCCAGAGCACCGACAGCATCGCCACGGCCAGCGCGGAGATCGCTTCGGGCAACCACGACCTGTCGGCGCGCACGGAGCAGACGTCCAGCAATCTGCAGCAGACGGCCGCTGCCATGGAGGAGTTCACCAGCACCATCGCGCAGAGTGCCGGCAGCGCGCAACAGGCCAGCAGCCTGGCCGCCGGCGCCTCGGGCGTGGCCCGGCGCGGCGGCGAAGTGGTGACGCAGGTGGTGGCCACCATGGAAGAGATCAACCACAGCAGCAAGAAGATCTCCGACATCATCAGCGTCATCGACGGCATTGCCTTTCAGACCAACATCCTCGCGCTCAACGCCGCCGTGGAAGCGGCGCGGGCCGGCGAGCAAGGCCGGGGGTTTGCCGTGGTGGCCAGTGAAGTACGCAGCCTGGCCGGGCGCAGCGCCGATGCGGCCAAGGAAATCAAGCAGCTCATCGGCGCCTCGGTCGAGAAGGTCGAGACCGGCTCGCGTCTGGTGCAGGAGGCGGGCGTGACCATGCAAGACATCGTCGAATCGGTGCAGCGGGTGACCGACATGATCGGCGAGATCACCGCCGCGTCGACGGAGCAAAGTTCAGGCATTGCGCAGGTCAACCAGGCGGTGGGCAACCTGGACCAGATGACGCAGCAAAACGCTGCCCTGGTCGAACAGAGCGCCGCCGCGGCGCAAAGTCTGCGCGAGCAGGCCGAGCAGCTGGCGCAGGTGGTCTCGACCTTCAAGCTGGGAAGTGGCTCAGCGATGGCGGTGCGCGCGCCCGTTGCGCCAAGCCCCCCGCGCCCGGCGCAGCGGGCCGTGGCGTCGCCCCCGCCGCGCAAGGCCTTGGCCTCCAACGCTGGGCCCAAGGCGGCGGCTTCCAGCGCCCCGCGCATCCGGGCCGCTGTCGCCGCCAAGCCGCCTGCAGCCAAGGCGGCCGCCGGTCGTCCGGCCCTGCGCGCGCCTGCGCCCCCGCTCGCGCCTGCTTCAGCGCAGAAAACGGCGTCGGCACCGTCGGCGGGCGAGGGGGACTGGGAATCGTTTTGAAGGGCAGCGGGCCTGGCCTGAGGCCCGGTCAGGCGAGTTCCGCGATCAGTTCGATTTCCACGCAGGCGCCCATCGGGATCTGCGCCACACCAAAGGCGCTGCGGGCATGGACGCCGGATTCGCCAAACACCTGCCCGAACAATTCGCTGGCTCCGTTGGTGACCAGGTGCTGCTCGGTGAACTCGGCGGTGGAATTGACCAGGCTCATCAGTTTGACGATGCGCTTGACCTGGTTCAGGTCGCCGCCGGCCGCCGCCTGCAGCGTTCCCATGAGGTCGATGGCGATGGCGCGCGCAGCGGCCTTGCCCTCGTCGGTGGACAGGTTTCGGCCCAGTTGCCCCACCCAGGGCTTGCCATCCTTGCGCGCAATGTGGCCGCTGAGGAACACCAGCTTGCCGGTCTGCACATAAGGCACGTACGCGGCGGCGGGCACCGAGACCGGCGGCAGGGTGATGTTCAGTTCCTTGAGTTTTTCGTAGACGTTCATGGCAGGTTCCTCGGAGTCGATAAACAGCCGATGGTACACAGCCATCCCGTCCCCGCTGCTGGGCAGTAGCATCCGCGGATGTCCACCGACACTGCGCCCCACGTGCTCGCCGAGCCGGTCGCCGGGTCGCCTCCCGCTGGAGCGCACGCGCGGTCGCGGCGCAATGCCCTGCGCGCCCCAGCGGGGTGGTGGGTGCCCGCCCTGTGGGGCGTGGTCGCCGGCTCTGCGTTGCAGATCCAGCAGCCGGCATTATGGAATTTCATGGCCTACGGCGCGTGCGCGCTTGGGGCGCTGGTTGTTGGTCTTGTCGCAGTCGTGCTGCGCAGGAACCCCGCTTGCCTGACCAGCGCGCTGGTTCTGGGGGCGGCGACTCTGGCGGTGTTTGCCATTTGCGGGCTGCGCTCCCTGCACTTTTCCAGGACCGCGCTGGACCCCGCGCTCGAAGGCCAGGATATCGTCATCGTCGCCGTGGTTTCGGGTTTGCCGCAGCCTATGGAGGTTGGCGTACGCTTTCGCGTGCGCGTGCTCGGAGGCGAACGGGAAGGCGCCCCGGTGCAACTTCCCGAAACGATCGATTTGGGCTGGTACCGCGACACCGGCGATGACCTGGACCAACCCGGTGGCGCGGTCGCGTCGTCGACAACACCCCATGCGGGCGAACGCTGGCGGATGACGGTGCGCCTGAAAGCGCCGCACGGCGCGCGCAATCCGCACGGGTTCGACTACGAGCTTTTCCAGTGGGAACAGGGCGTGCAGGCGGTAGGCTACGTCCGCGCGGGACCCCAGGACGCGCCACCCGAGCGGCTCGATGCCGTCATGCGCTACCCGCTGCTGTTGCTGCGCGAGCGCGTGCGGGACGCCATCCTCGCCGAACTCGCAGCCATCTCCGAAGGCCCTGCCGATCTGCGCGCCGCCGGCGTCGTGGCGGCGCTGGTGACTGGAGACCAGCGCGCCATCGACCGCAGCGACTGGAACGTGTTCCGCGCCACCGGCGTCTCGCACCTGGTCAGCATTTCGGGGCTGCACATCACGCTGTTCGCCTGGCTGGCAACCCAGGGCCTGGGAGCCTTGTGGCGCCGCGCGCCGCGCCTGTGCCTCGTGATTCCAGCGCAGTGGGCGGGGCTGCTGGGCGGCTTGGTGCTGGCGGCCTTGTATGCACTTTTTAGCGGCTGGGGCGTGCCGGCCCAGCGCACGGTGCTGATGCTCGCGGTGGTGGTGGGCTTGCGACTGGCAGGGCGGCGCTGGCCGTGGCCTCATGTCTGGCTGCTCGCCTGCGCAGCCGTGGTCTTGCAAGATCCCTGGGCCTTGCTGCAGGCCGGTTTCTGGCTCAGTTTTGTGGCAGTAGGGGTGCTATTTGCTATTAATCCAATAGCTGGAAACGATTCCAGGGAAAGCGCTGGAGCCAGATTTTGCTCAATGTTTCGGGAGCAGTGGAGCGTGACGGTCGCATTGGCGCCCCTCACGCTCCTGCTGTTCGGCCAGGTGTCGCTGGTGGGTTTTCTGGCCAACCTGGTGGCGATTCCCTGGGTGACGCTCGTGGTCACACCGCTGGCGTTCGCCGGCGTGCTGTGGGCGCCGCTGTGGCATGTAGCTGCGTGGTGTGTGCAGGCGCTGGGCTGGTTTCTTGGACTGCTCGCCGCGTTTCCATGGGCGCAGTTCGAGGTGGCTGCGGCGCCACTGTGGGCGGGCTTGGCCGCGGTGCTGGGCGGGGTGCTGCTGGCCGCGCGGCTGCCGTGGTCGGTGCGGCTGGCGGGCCTGCCCCTGTGCCTTCCGGTACTGCTGTGGCAGGCGCCGCGTCCACCGCAGGGCGCGTTCGAATTGCTCGCTGCCGACATCGGCCAAGGCAACGCCGTGCTGGTGCGCACCGCCCGGCACGCCCTGCTGTACGACGCCGGGCCGCGCTACAGCCTGAGCAGCGACGCGGGCGAGCGGGTGCTGGTGCCGCTGCTGCGCAGCTTGGGCGAGCGCCTGGACAGGGTGATGCTCAGCCACCGTGACAGCGACCACACGGGTGGCGCTGCTGCCGTGCTGGCGCAGCAGCCTCAGGCGACGCTTACCGGTTCCCTGGGTGGGGAAACCGAATTGCTCGCCGAGCGCGCATGGACGCCTTGCGTGGCCGGGCAGACCTGGCGCTGGGACGGCGTGCAGTTCGAGGTGTTGCATCCCGTGCCGTCCCTGGCGCAGGAAGTCTCGCGCGGCGACAAACCCAACGCGCAAAGCTGCGTGCTGCGGGTGCAAGGCGCACGGGGCAGCGCGCTTCTGGCCGGCGATATCGAGCAGCCGCAAGAGCAGGCCATGGTCAAACGCGGCACGCGCCTGGCAGCCGACGTGTTGCTGGTGCCGCACCACGGCAGCAAGACGTCCTCGAGTGCGGCTTTTCTCTCTGCGGTGCAGCCTAAAATTGCCCTGGTGCAGGCCGCCTATCGCAGCCGCTTTGGCCACCCCGCGCCGCAGGTGCTGCAGCGCCTGCGGGCGCAGGGCGCGCGCGTGGTGGATTCGCCGCACTGCGGCGCTGCGACCTGGCGGTCGGATGCGCCAGAACAGATCCGCTGCGAGCGCGAGGTGGCGCGGCGCTATTGGCAGCACCAGCCGCCCTGAAGCCGACGGGCTTTCGCGGGCCGCTTGCACGGACTTCCCTCCGTGGGCCTTAGTTGCGGGCCGCGCTCCGCTAGCCCGCGGTGCGGCGCCGCTCGCGCAGCATGAAGAGGTACAGGCTTTCGAGCCTGGCGCGCGCCCAGGGCGTCCTGCGCAGGAATTTCAGGCTTGAGGCGACGCTGGGGTCGTGTTGAAAGCAGCGCACCGGCAGCCTTTCGGCCAGGCCGGGCCAGCCGTAATGGAGGACGAGCGCGCGCACCATGGCATCCAACGTGACGCCGTGCAAGGGGTTGTGGCGCTGCGCCGTGGGCTCAGCAGGCGGCGCGGGAGGCGCTGACTGGGTCACCAGGCACTTGGCTGGGGCCGTGCCCGCGCTATGGGGCTTCACCCATCTGCGATTGCAGATAGTTCTGCAATCGCACTTTGGAGATCAGATCGATTTGCGTCTCCAGAAAATCGATGTGTTCCTCGGTATCGTCCAAGATTTTGCGCAGCAGGTCGCGCGAAACATAGTCACGCACCGATTCGCAATGCGCCATGCCTTCCTTGACGGTGGTCTGCGCGCTGCGCTCCAGTGCCAGATCGCAGGCCAGCAGTTCGGGCACGTCCTCGCCTACCATCAGCTTGCCCAGGTCTTGCAGGTTCGGCAGGCCGTCGAGCATGAAAATGCGGTCCATCAGCCAATCGGCGTGCTTCATCTCGCCCATGGACTCGTCGTATTCCTTCTTCGCCAGCTTGCCAAAACCCCAGTGCTTGAGCATGCGGTAGTGCAAGAAATACTGGTTGATGGCAGTCAGCTCGTTCTTGAGCTGGGCCTGAAGGTAGCTGATCACTTTGGCATCGCCTTGCATACGGGCTCCCATTCTTGCGCTGCGTAAAGCGCCATTGTGCGGCACCTCGCCGCAGCGGGAGGGGCGCAAAATAGATAAAAGGTATCGATATGATGAAATCAATTGATTGGTTTTATTTATGGATCTTGTCTAGACTTGCACCGTCTTCAGTTCATTTCAACGAAAGGAATCGCAACAATGTCTCTGATCAACACGCAAGTCCAGCCCTTCAAGACCCAGGCCTTTCACAACGGCAAGTTCGTTGAGGTGACCGACCAGACGCTCAAGGGCAAGTGGTCCGTCATCATCTTCATGCCGGCTGCCTTCACCTTCAACTGCCCGACCGAAGTCGAAGATGCTGCCGACAACTACGCAGAATTCCAGAAGGCTGGCGCCGAGGTTTACATCGTCACCACCGACACGCATTTTTCGCACAAGGTCTGGCACGAAACTTCGCCCGCCGTTGGCAAGGCCAAGTTCCTGTTGGTGGGCGACCCCACGCACCAGCTGACGCGCGCGTTCGACGTGCACATCGACGAGGAAGGCCTGGCGCTGCGCGGCACCTTCATTGTCAATCCCGACGGTCAGATCAAGACCATGGAAGTGCATTCCAACGAAATTGCCCGTGATGTGAAGGAAACCCTGCGCAAGCTCAAGGCGGCCCAGTACACCGCTGCGCATCCTGGCGAAGTCTGCCCGGCCAAATGGAAGGAAGGCGAGAAGACCATTGCTCCTTCGCTGGACCTGGTCGGCAAGATCTAAGCGCACCCCGCCAAGCGCGCCAAGTCGCCCGGGTGCCTGGCGCCCGGGCTTTTTTACGCCCAAAAATCAAAATTTCAGGAGTTCTGCCATGCTCGACGACACACTCAAAACCCAGCTCAAAGCCTATCTGGAGCGCCTGCAGCGCCCGGTGGAACTGGTGGCCACGCTGGACGACAGCGCCACGTCGAACGAGCTGCGCGAGCTGCTGGAAGACATCCGCGCCCAGTCGGACAGGATCACCGTGGTCGAGAAGAACGCGCTGGATGTGCGCAAGCCCTCGTTCCTTATCACCAGCCCCGGGCAAGACACGGGTGTGCGCTTTGCCGGTGTCCCACTGGGCCATGAGTTCACCTCGCTGGTGCTGGCGCTCCTGCAGGTCGGCGGCCACCCTTCCAAGGAAGCAGCGGATCTGCTGGAGCAGGTGCGCGGGCTCGAGGGTGACTTCCATTTCGAGACCTATTACTCGCTCTCGTGCCACAACTGCCCCGACGTGGTGCAGGCGCTGAACCTGATGAGCGTGCTGAATCCGCGCATCACGCACACCGCCATCGATGGCGGCGTGTTCCAGAGCGAAATAGAAGCGCGTGAAATCATGGGCGTGCCCACCGTGTTTCTGAACGGCGAGCGCTTTGGCCAGGGCCGAATGGAGCTGGCCGAAATCGTCGCCAAAATCGACACCGGCAGCGGCGCACGCGAAGCCGCCAAGCTCAGCGGCAAGGCGCCATTCGACGTGCTCATCGTCGGCGGTGGCCCCGCCGGCGCGGCGGCGGCGGTGTACGCGGCGCGCAAGGGCATTCGCACCGGCGTTGCTGCCGAGCGTTTCGGCGGCCAGGTACTGGACACTGTGGGCATCGACAATTTCCTTTCTGTGCAACACACCGAAGGTCCGCAGTTTGCCGCTGCGATGGAGCGCCACGTGCGCGACTACGAAGTCGACATCATGAATCTGCAGCGCGCCACGCGGCTGGTGCCCGCCAGCAGCGCGGGCGGCCTGATTGAAGTCCAGTTTGAAAACGGCGCGAGCCTGAAGAGCCGCACGGTCATCATTTCCACCGGCGCGCGCTGGCGCAACATGAACGTGCCGGGCGAGGAGAAGTACCGCACCAAGGGCGTGACCAACTGCCCGCACTGCGACGGTCCGCTGTTCAAGGGAAAGCACGTGGCGGTGATTGGCGGCGGCAACTCGGGCGTGGAGGCTGCGATTGACCTGGCGGGGGTGGTGGCGCGCGTGACCGTGCTCGAATTTGCGCCTGAACTCAAGGCCGACGCGGTGCTGCAGAGGAAGCTCCTGAGCATGCCCAACGTCACCGTCATCACCAACGCACAAACCACGGAGGTGGTGGGCGACGGCAGCAAGGTGACGGGGTTGAACTACACCGACCGCGCCACCGGCGAAGCGCAGGACATCGCGCTCGAAGGCGTTTTCGTGCAGATTGGCCTGCTGCCCAACACCGACTGGCTCAAGGGCACGGTCGAGCTGTCGCGCTTTGGCGAAGTCCAGATCGACGGCCACGGCCGTACCGACGTGCCGGGCGTGTTCGCTGCCGGCGACTGCACCACGGTGCCGTTCAAGCAGATCGTGATTGCGGCGGGCGATGGGGCCAAGGCGGCGCTGTCGGCCTTTGATCA
>JAMLIT010000032.1 GCA_023954035.1 Burkholderiaceae bacterium
CCTGTACTACCGCATCGCCAGCATGACGCTCACCGTGCCGCCGCTGCGCGAGCGCAGCGCCGACGTGCTGCCCATTGCTGACATGCTGCTGGCCCAGGCGTGCGAGGCCCTGGCGCGGCCGGGGCTGTGCTTTGGTCCCGATGTGCGCGCCAACCTCCTGGCCTACCCCTGGCCTGGCAACATCCGTGAATTGAAGAATGAGGTGTTTCGCGCCGTAGCGCTGACGGAAGGCGGCGCAGTGTCGCCTGCAGCCTTCTCGAGCCGGGTGCTGCACGGTCAGCCCGGAATCAGTGCGGCTGCCCAAACGGGCGGTGCGGTAGCACAAAGCGGGAGTCTGCAGGAGCGGCTGGACGCCATTGAAGCCGTCATTCTGCGCGAGGCCCTGCTGCGTCACCGCTGGAACAAGACCCATGCGGCCAGGGAGCTGGGCTTGTCCCGCGTGGGACTGCGGCAAAAGCTCGCGCGCTTTGCCTTGGAAGGGCAAGGCGATGGCTGAAGCACCAAGGAACGTGCTCTGGCTGCAGTCCGGCGGCTGCGGGGGCTGCAGCATGTCGCTGCTGTGCGCAGACACGGCAGACTTTGCGGCGCAACTGCGCCATCTGGGTCTCCATTTGTTGTGGCACCCCTCGCTGTCGTTGCCCAGCGGCCAGGAGGCCTTGCAGATCATTGAAGATTGCCTGGCCGGGCGAACGCCCTTGCATGCGTTGTGCATTGAAGGCGCGGTGCTGCGTGGCCCTGAAGGCACGGGGCGCTTCCACCTGCTGGCAGGCACGCAGGAACCGATGATGCATTGGGTGCGCGAGCTCAGCGCGGTCGCTCGGCATGTGGTGGCTGTGGGCAGCTGCGCGGCCTATGGTGGGATCGCGTCGGCTGGCAGCAACCCTACTGACGCTTGCGGCCTGCAGTACGAGGGCGATCAGCTGGGAGGCCTGCTGGGCCCGGCTTGGCGCGATCTGGCCGACCTGCCGGTCGTGAACGTGGCCGGCTGCCCCACCCACCCAGGCTGGGTGCTCGAAACCCTTGCGGCTCTGGCCGATGGCGCCCGGCCTTTTGGCGCCGAGCAGCTCGATGCCCTGGGCCGTCCGCGCGCCTATTGCGACCAGCTGGCCCACCATGGCTGCGCCCGCAACGAGTTCTACGAGTACAAGGCCAGCGCCGAAAAACCCTCTGACCTGGGCTGCCTGATGGAGCACATGGGCTGCAAGGGCACGCAGGCGCATGCCGATTGCAACATCCGCCTTTGGAACGGCGAGGGCTCCTGCGCACGCGGCGGCTATGCCTGCATCAGCTGCACCGAGCCCGGTTTTGAAGAACCGGGCCACCCTTTCCACCAGACACCCAAGGTGGCCGGGATTCCCATTGGTCTGCCCACCGACATGCACAAGGCCTGGTTCGTGGCGCTCGCTTCGTTATCGAAGTCCGCCACCCCTCCGCGCGTCAAGCAGAACTCCCGGGCTGACCACATCGTGGTGCCGCCGATGATCCGAAAAACGCGGCGCAAATGACACGCCTAATCGTGGGCCCCTTCAACCGGGTAGAAGGCGACCTGGAAGTTCGCCTGGAGGTCGAAGGTGCACGGGTGCGGCAAGCCTGGGTGAACGCGCCCATGTACCGGGGGTTTGAGCAAATTCTGCAAGGGAAGCACCCGCTAGATGCCTTGGTGATCGTTCCCCGCATCTGCGGCATCTGCTCGGTCACGCAATCGGTGGCGGCAGCGCGCGCGCTGGCGGGGGCCAGTGCGGTACAGGTGCCGCCCAACGGGGTGTGGCTCACCAACCTGATGCTGGCCTGCGAGAACGCTGCCGATCACCTCACGCATTTCTACTTGTTCTTCATGCCCGATTTCACCCGCGAGGTGTATGCCGGGCGGCCCTGGCACGCCGAGGCTGTGCGTCGCTTTGCGGCGATGTCGGGTGACCATGCCCGCGAAGCGTTGGCGGTGCGCCAGCGCTGGATGCACATCATGGGAACGCTGGGCGGCAAATGGCCCCACACCCAGTCCATCGTGCCCGGGGGCAGCACGCGCAACCTGTCTGCGCCCGAGCGGCACCGGCTAGGTTCCCGTGTGGCCGACATGCGCAGTTTTCTGGAGCGTGTGCTGTACGACGCACCGCTGGAAGAGGTCGTGGCCTGGCAGAGCGAGGCCGCGCTGGCCCAATGGCTGGACCGCGATCCGCAGCGGGGTGATCTGCGGCTGTTTCTTCGCATTGCGGCCGACACCGGCCTCCGCAATCTGGGGCGCGGCCCCGACCTGACCCTGAGCTATGGGGGGCTTGCCGACCCCGAAGGGCTTTGCGCCCTGGCGCCTGGCACCTGGGATGGCACCAGCGTGCAAGCGGTCGACCTGGCACAGATTGCCGAGGACGCGCGCCATGCCTGGCTGGAGGATGCGGGCGCCCCGCTGCACCCGTCGCAGGGCATCACGCAGCCGGACATCGAAAAACTCGGCGCCTACACCTGGAACAAGGCGCCCCGCCTGCAGGGCCGGGTGCTGGAAACCGGTGCCCTGGCGCGCCAGCTGGCACAAGGCCAGCCGTTGGTGCGGGCGTTGTGGCAGCAGGGGCGGGGCAATGTGCTCACCCGGGTGCTGTCGCGCGCCATGGAACTGGCGCAGCTCGTGCTGCTGGCCGAGCAGTGCCTGCGCTCCATCGTGCCCGAAGCGCCCTGCTGCGAGGACGCGCAGCTCCCCGATGAGGCCGATGCCGTGGGCCTGTGCGAAGCCGCACGCGGTAGCCTGGGACACTGGCTTTCGATTCGGGGCGGACGCATTGCCCGCTACCAGATCATTGCGCCCACCAGCTGGAACTTCTCGCCGCGCGACCGCAACGGAGTCCCCGGCGCTCTGGAGTCCGCCCTGGCTGGCGCGCCAGTGCAGGACGGCGAAACCACCCCGGTTGCGGTGCAGCACATCGTGCGGTCCTTCGACCCCTGCATGGTGTGTACGGTGCATTGAAGCAATGAACGCCTCTCTGTGGCGCTGCGCGCCTTCCCCCCGCTCTTGCAGCGCTGCGCGCTGCGGGCAGAGTGCGGCGTGCAGGGCCTGTACATGGAATTGCTGGCGGCCCTCGCGCGGAAGCCCTGGCCTGGTTCGCTCCTGTTTTCGAAGCGTGGGGAAAATGGGACTCTATGGAAGGCAATGGCGATGAGCAGCCGTCCATTGCCCAACAGGTTGTCCCACCCTGAGGGCGTGGGCGAGGACACCTGGATGGATGTCATCCACAAGATGGACGAGGTGTACTCGCAACTGCTGCGCGATGAAGTGGCGCTGGAGCAGAAAAACGCCCAGCTCGAAGCTTCGCAGCAGTTCATCTACGGTCTCCTGTCGTCCATGTCCGACGTGCTGGTCGCAGCCGACGCCCAGGGTCTGATCGAGCAGACCAACCAGGCCTTGTGCGATCTGGCGGGGCGCGCCGAAGAAGCACTGCTGGGTACGCCCATGGACACCCTGCTGCACGACGTGAAAGCCGTGGAGGCGCTGCACGACATGATGCACCGCGCCATCACCCTGCGGCAGGGACATAGCGTAGAGCTGATGCTGCGCGACGCCGCTGGGCAGCCGGTGCCCGTCGACTTTACGGCCACGCCGCGCTACGACGGGCGCAAGCGCTGCGTCGGGTTTGTGTTCGTGGGGCGCCCCATGGCCGAGATCAAGCGTGCCTATCAGCAGTTGCACGAGGCGCACGAGGCGCTCAAGCGCACGCAGCAGCAATTGCTCCATGCCGAAAAAATGTCCTCGCTGGGGCGCCTCGTGGCGGGGGTAGCGCATGAGCTGAACAACCCCATCAGCTTTGTTCTGGGCAACGTGCATGCGCTCAACCGCTACACGCAGCGCTTGCGCCAGTACCTCGATGCCGTCCATGCCGAGGCGGCGATCAGCCAGCATCCAGCGCTGGTGGCGCTGGCGCGCGCCCTGCGCATCGAGCACATCCTGAACGACCTGCCTTCCCTGATGGACGGCACTATCGAGGGCGCGCAGCGAACGGCCAGCATCGTGGATGGGCTCAAACGCTTCTCGGCGCTGGACCGGGAAGAGCGCGAGGCCGTCGCGATCGACACGGTGATCGAGCGGGCCATCCATTGGGTGAAGAAGGGGCTGGCGCTGGATTTCGATGTGCAGTTCCAGCGCTGCCCGGATTGCCGGGTACTGGGAAATGCCGGCCAGTTGCTTCAGGTGCTGATGAACCTTATCCAGAACGCCTGCGACGCTGCGGGTGCGCGGCCGGGCGTGCTGCCCGTGCTGCGCATCGCCGCCCACCACGCGGCAGACGGCGTGGTGATCTCGCTGCACGACAACGGGCCAGGTATTTCCCCCGAAGACTTGTCCAGTATCTTCGAGCCCTTTTTTACCACCAAGCCCGTGGGCAAGGGAACCGGCCTTGGTCTGTCCATCAGCTACGGTATTGTGGAGCGCCACGGCGGAACCTTGGTGGCCCATAACCACCCGGAGGGCGGGGCAGAATTCGTGCTCCGCCTGCCCGCCGCGCCGGTCTAGTTAGACTGCACGCGAGAAGGAAACACCGCCCATGCAAGTCATCGACTCCCTCCTTACCCAGGCCGCCGGCATTGCCAGCCTGCGCCGGGACATTCACGCCCACCCCGAGCTGTGCTTCGAAGAAGTGCGCACCGCTGATCTGGTGGCCAGCAAGCTCATCGAATGGGGCATTCCCATTCACCGGGGGCTGGGCAGGACGGGCGTGGTGGGCATCGTGCACGGGCGCGACGGCGGCGCCTGCGGCCGCACCATTGGCCTGCGTGCCGACATGGATGCCCTGCCCATGCAGGAGCACAACGAGTTCGAGCACAAAAGCCGGCACGCCGGCAAGATGCATGCCTGCGGCCACGATGGCCACACTGCCATGCTGCTCGCTGCGGCGCAGCACTTTGCCAAGGAGCGCCATTTCGACGGCACGGTCTACCTCATCTTCCAGCCGGCCGAAGAAGGCGGCGGCGGGGCGCGCGAGATGATCAAGGATGGGCTGTTCGAGCGTTTCCCGATGGAGGCGGTGTTTGGCATGCACAACTGGCCCGGCATGGCCGTGGGGCAGTTCGCCGTCAGCCCCGGCCCGGTGATGGCGTCGTCCAACGAATTCAAGATCACCATCCACGGCAAGGGCGGCCACGCCGCGCTGCCGCACACCAGCGTCGATCCGGTGCCGATTGCCTGCCAGATGGTGCAGGGTTTTCAGAACATCATCAGTCGCAACAAGAAGCCGGTGGACGCGGGCGTGATCAGCGTGACGATGATTCACACGGGCGAAGCGACCAACGTCGTGCCCGAACGCTGCGAGCTGCAGGGCACCGTGCGCACGTTCACGCTGGAGGTGCTCGATCTGATCGAAGCGCGCATGCGCGAAGTGGCGGAACACACCTGCGCGGCGTACCAGGCCACCTGCGATTTCGAGTTCGTACGCAACTATCCGCCCACCGTCAATTCCGCGCCAGAAGCCGAGTTTGCACGCCGGGTCATGCAAGAGATCGTCGGTGAGGCCAACGTGCGGGTGCAGGAGCCCACCATGGGCGCCGAAGACTTTGCCTACATGCTCCAAGCGCGGCCCGGCGCCTACTGCTTCATCGCCAACGGCGAAGGCACGCACCGCATGCACGGACACGGAGAAGGGCCGTGCACGCTGCACAATGCCAGCTACGACTTCAACGACGATTTGATTCCACTGGGCGCGACCTACTGGGTGCGGCTCGCCGAGGCATGGCTTGCAAGCCGGGCGGCAGCATGATGGGCGTCAACGAGGCCTTCTCCGTCCGCTATGCCCAGGCGCGGATGAAGTTCCTGGAGGTGGCTGCGACGCTGGGCCTGGTCATCGAATCGCACGCGCACCCGTTGACCGGGCGCGACGGCGAGCCGCTGGCCATGGACGTCGCGCGCGACGGCCCGGCAGATGCTGACAAACTGCTCATCGTCAGCAGCGCCTGCCACGGGGTGGAGGGCTATTGCGGCAGCGGCGTGCAGGTGTTTGCGCTGCACGACGGGCAATGGCGCGAGCAGGCGCGCGCCGCGGGCGTGGCGGTGCTTTATGTGCATGCACTCAACCCCTACGGCTTTTCCCACCTGCGCCGCACCACGCACGAGAACGTGGACCTGAACCGCAACTTCCAGGATTTCAGCCAACCCCTGCCCATGAACGCAGGCTACCGCGAGATTGCGCCGCTGCTGCTGCCCCAGGCGTGGCCGCCCAATGCAGAGAACCAGGCGGCGGTGCAGCACTACCTCGCTACCAAAGGCGAGGCGGCTTGGCAGGCAGCGGTCTCTGGTGGGCAATACGAATTCGAAAGTGGCATGTTTTTTGGGGGGCGCGAGCCCACCTGGAGCAACCTGACCCTGCGCAGCGTGCTGCGCGCGCACGGCAGCGCCGCGCGGCGCATTGCCTGGATCGACGTGCACACCGGCC
Organism: Burkholderiaceae bacterium; assembly: GCA_023954035.1. Classification (GTDB taxonomy): domain Bacteria; phylum Pseudomonadota; class Gammaproteobacteria; order Burkholderiales; family Burkholderiaceae_C; genus Simplicispira. Next base: position 6,405 of record JAMLIT010000032.1, read on the forward strand.
TGGGCGAGAGCGGCGTGGGCGAGCGCATCTACGCCGGCCGTGACGACGCGGCGGCCGTGGCGCGGGCGCGTGCCTGGTGGGGCGGCGGCGGCGCCACGCCCATCACGTCAATCTACGACGGCTCGTCCAGCTCGGCGCCGCTCACCGGACTGATGTGGACCGCCATCTACGACGAATGCCCGCAGGCCGAGTACACCGGCATTGCGCTGGAATACGGCACGCTGCCAATCCTGCAGATGCTCCAGGCCCTGCGCGCCGAGCACTGGCTGCACCAGCACCCCGAGGCGCCCGCTGAGCAGGCAGCGCAAATCAAGGCCGACATGTTCAGCGCCTTCTACACCGACACCGACGCCTGGCGCGGCCAGGTCATCAGCCAGGCGCGGCAGGCGCTGTTTCAGGCGGTGGAAGGCTTGAATTCTTGACAGTTTTTGGGCTCTAGCGCTTGCCTGGAAAGCGTAATTAGCTATTGAAAAAATAGCGTTTAATTTCCAAGTTGTGCGCCTTTTGTCGCCCCGTAGCTGATGCTGCGGTCGTACTCCCGTTCGCCTGCGACATGTTCTGCCAACAAACGTCGCCCTAAAGCATTGGCGCCGTGCTCCAGTGCGGTGCAGCTGGGCGCCTCGGGCAGAGCGGCGATTGCCTGATCGATGGCGCGCGCTGCCTTTCGGCCCCACGGCACGTGATCTTGCTCATGCTGGCGCAGCGCAGGTTCGGCCGGGCATTCCCTTATTCGTCCGAGCCCCAGGGCAGCATCAGCGTCAGCGTCGCCAGCGCTTCAAACTCCGGCGCGAAGGCGTCGATGATGCGCTGAGGCTCGGGGCACAGCTGGGTGTCGGTAATGACGCCAAACTGCACGCCGCCGCCGTAGCTCAGGATGGAAACGCCCAGGCCCACGTCGCCCGTTTGCGGCACCCAGAACATGCACTGCGTGACCTGCGAGCCGCACAGGTGCAGCGTTTCGCGCGGGCCGGGCACGTTGGTCATCACGGCGGTGGTCTTGCGGCCAAACAGGTTCAAGAGCGCTTCCTGTGCTGGCTTGACCATCATTCCGGCCACGGCCAGCAAGCCAAAGGCCAGCAGGGGCTGCGTGCTGCCCTTGAGCGCCCCCATGCGGTGGCGCACCTCGTAGATGCGTTCGATGGGGTTTTCCATGCCAATCGGCAGCACCAGGGGCGCCAGGCCAAAGTGGTTGCCCAGCTTCCACGCTTCTTCCATGGGGCGCAGATTCACCGGAATCATGGCGCGAATCTCCTTGCCGGCCGTATCGTCGCCCAAGCTGCGCAGGTAGCCGCCAATCGCGCCGGCCACGCAGGACAGCAGCACGTCGTTGATCGAGCAGCCCAGCGCTTTGCCAACGGCCTTCACATCGTCCAGCGGCAATGGCGGGCACCAGGCCACCCGCTTGGTGGTGCCGGCCTTGCCTTTGAGCCGCGTGGGGGAGTCGTCGGGCATGAGCGCCAGCGCGGCGGCGTCGTTCAGCACGCGCCAGGCCATGCGGGCGGCTTCGGCCGATCCGGCCAGGCCCTGCTGCACGGCGGTCTCGGGGTCCATCAGCGCGTGCATCGAGCGCACCGCGCCCTCGCCGGCCATGTCGATGGCGCGCACCGTGAGGCCGGCCAGTGGCTTGATCAAAGCGTCCGAGAGCCAGTCTTCGGCATCGGTCGGCGCGAGGCGCTTGCGTTTGGGCGGCTCGCTGCCGCCGTCGACCAGGGACATCACCACCGAAATCAGGGCAATCCCGTCGCCAATGCAGTGGTGAATACGAACGATCAGCGCACTGCCGGGCTGGCCATCGTCGCCGACGAAATCCTCGATCAGATGAAACTGCCACAGCGGCCGGCGTCCATCGAGCGGCTTGGTGGCCAGTTGGCCCACCACTTCGGCCAGCGCCTGCTGGTGGCTCTGGCCGCGTTTGCGCGAGAGCACCAGCGGCTGGACATGGGCGTCGATGTCGAAATCGTGGTCATTGACCCAGGTGGCCCCGGCGGCGTCCTCGACCACGCGCTGCAGAAAGCGCGGGTACTGGCTCAGTCGCTGGGCGGCGCGCTCACGCAACTGCGCCAGCGTGATGCCCGGCGAGACGACCCAGACGCCGTTGATCAGCATGAGGTTGCTCGGGCAGTCCATGCGCAGCCAGGCGGTGTCGACCTTGCTCATGCGCTCGCCCGAGAGCCCCAGCATGCCGCTGGCCGCGCGGCGCACGTTTTTCTGCACGCTGCGCGCGGCTTCCAGCGCCAGCGCGCCGGGCGGCGCGTGCAGCAAGGGAGCCGGTGTGAGCGCCGGGGCACTGCGCAGGGCCGGGGCGCCGGGCGCGCGGGGGCGGGGACGGGAGGGGGTGCGGGTCACCATGGTGATGGGCTTCCTCGGGTGCAATGAGCGCAAGCGCCGCTCGGTTGAAAGCGCTATTGTCGCGCGCAGGCCATAAGATATGCGCAAGATACGCGGGCCAGTGGCCCCGCGGTCCCCGTTCTTTCCCCAACCCCGCATTCCAAGGAGCACTGATATGTCCGACCTGAACGCGCGCTTTGACGCCGCCGTGGCCCAATCGAAAAACCTGAGTGAGCGCCCCGACAACGCGACCCTGCTGCAGATCTACGCGCTGTACAAGCAGGCCAGCAGCGGCGACAACACCGAGAAAAAACCCAGTTTCTCCGACATGGTGGGTCGCGCCAAGTGGGATGCCTGGAACAAGCTCAAGGGCACCGAGCAGGACGCTGCGCGCCAGCAATACATCGACCTGATCGCCTCGCTGAGCTGAGAGCGCCACGAGGCCCGCTGCGCCGCTATGGCCTAATAGCGGTTTTCCCACTTTTCTACCGAGACTCGCCATGGGCAACAAGATCGTCACCGAAGCAGACCGCAAGTTCACTCCGCAGCCCAAGCCCATTGCAGGCCAGTCGCTCCCGTCGCACGGCCGCGGCCAGCGCGTGAGCCTGGAGCGCGGCGTTGCCACGCGCAGCAAGAAAAACCCCGGAAAACGCTCTAAAAAAGGCGGCTGAACCCGGTGCTGCGCGGCCCCGCGGGGCAGCATGCAAAAAAGCCCCGCCCTGCGGGGCTTTTTGTTGCGCGCTTACGGCAGTTTTTTGGTCGCTGGCTTGCGTTTTCTGGTCGGCGCGGCCGTGAGCATTTTGTCCAGCTGCTCGATGAGTTCGGCTTCGATGCGCTCCTTGAACGCGCTGACCAGAAAGCCCAGCTGGGCGTGAAAGTCGAGCGCGTCGGGAAACACTTCCAGCGTGCCCTTGATGCCTGAGCGGGTGAAGTAGAGCGTGTCCTGCTCATCGCCCTCTTCGTAGGTGCAAGTCATGTCGAACTTGTCCTCGGCTTTTTCGGCCCACTGCAGCGCGATCTTGCGCGCTGCGGGCAGGCCCAGCTGGTGCTGGCGGTGGATGCGGATGTCAGGCACGGGGTGGGTCTTTCGCGGCAGGGGTGAGCAAGGCGCGCAGCGCCGCATGGCGCTGTTCGGGGGTCTGGTCGGCCAGGGCTTTGACGGCATCATAAAACCGCGGCCACTGCCGCGCCGAGCGTTCGAACAGCGCCTCAAACGCCGGGACCCATTCGTCGTATGCCGCCTGGGCGCCGAAGCTGGCGTTGTTGGCCGTGGCCACCCAATGGTCGTAGCCCGCGCGCTGCGCGGCAGGCCAGGTGGAGGCGAGCGCGGCATAGCGCTCCCGAAAATCTTGCATTGTTTCTTTTTTCATAGCTTCCAACGCTTGCATATCCTGCCCTGGAGGCGGTTTCGAGGCATAAATCTGCTCCAGTTGCGCCCGTGTCTCGCGGGTCAACCGGCGAAAGGCCTCGCGCCGGTCGTCGCTGGCCGCAGCTTCGGCCCGTGCGGCCGCGCTGGCCTGGGTGCGCAGCCACTGGGCACCGCCGATGCGACCGACGGCTGTGGCGAACGACTCGTTGAACAGCGTGTCGCCCTCGGCGTACACCTTCTGGTGCGCCAGCTCATGGAACAGCAGGCGCACGAAATCGCCCTCGGGCCAGTGCACAAAGGTGCTCAGCAGTGGGTCGCCACCGATCCAGTTCATGGTGCCGAGCGTGGAATAGGCCGGAACGCCGTACACGTCCACCTCCAGACCTTGCGCGGACAGGCGGTCGGCCTCGGCGCGTGCGGCCGCCTGGCTGAAATAGCCCCGGTAGCCCACGCAGCCGAGCACCGGAAAGCACCAGGTGTGCAGTTGCAGCGAGTAGGGCGGCGCGGCGACCACGTTCCAGACCGCGGCGCTGCGCCGCAGGTCCGCATAGCGCCGGTAGCTCGGGTTATCGGGCAGGTGCAGCGCTTGCACCGCAAACTGGCGCGCGCGCTGCGCCAGTCGTAGGCGCTCGCGCAGCACTGGCGGGGTGCCAGGACGGGCAATCCAGTCGTCCATGGCGTTGGCAGCCCACATCAGCTGGAGATGGCCGCTGACCGATTGCCAGTAATAGCCCAGTTCGCCCCCGCCCTGGGCGCAGCCGCCCAGCAACAGGGCGGCCGCCAGGGCCGCGGCCGTGTGCGGACGGGCGTAAAGACGGACCAGCGGTCTCATGGCGTGGTGCGATCGGGCCAGTGTGCCGGCGGTTCCCCGAGCGCGCTCAGCGCCAGCCAGGCGAGCGCGCCCAGCGCCGTGGTCAGAAGCAGCGCGGCCACGCCCGCGCGCTGCATCAGCGCGCCAAACACCACGGGCGCCAGGGCCTGGGCGATGCGTGCCGGCACCATCAGCACGCCCTGGCGCTCGCCATAGCCCTGCGTGCCGAAATAGACGAGCGGCAGCGTGCCTTTGGCGATGGTGAGCACGCCATTGCCGGCACCGTGCAGAAGCGTGAAGGCCAGCGCCGCCGGGGCGCCTAGGACCAGCAGCAGGACCGCCCCCACCGGGTGCGCCGCCGCCGCCAGCTTGGCAGCCAGCAAAGGATGGAGCCGGCGCAGCAGACCAAAGTCGAGCAAGCGCCCTGCCACCTGTGCCGGGCCCACCAGCGAGGCCACCGCCACCGCCTGCGGCAGCGCCAAGCCGGCGTCCTGCAGCAATTGCGGCAGATGCGTGGCCAAGGCGGTGCTGCCGAACCAGGCCACGGCAAAGACCAGCGACAGCAGTGCTGCGGTGCGCCGCGGGCGCGCCAGCGCGGGCGCGCGCGGCAGGGCGCGAGCCGGCGCGCCGTCGGGTAGCGCAGGGTCGGCGGCGGCTGCGACCGGCGCGTGGCGCGGCAGCCAGGCGTGAAGCGGCCAGCCCACCAGCAGATGCAGGCCGGCCCAGCCCACGCAGGCGCCGCGCCAGCCCCAGTGCATCTCCATCCACGCGCTCAGCGGCCATCCGACGGTGCTGGCAAAGCCGCCCAGCAAGGTGATTCCGGTAATGCCGGCGCGCGCGCCATGGCCGTGCAGGCCCACGAGTGCGGAAAAAGCCGACTCGTAGAGGCCCGCCCCCATGGCCAGTCCCAGCAAGGCCCAGGCGGCCCACAGCCCGATGGGGCCCTGGGCCGCCGCCAGCGCCAGCAGTCCGGCGGCAAACAGCAGGTTGCTTTGCATCAGCACCTGCCGCCCGCCGCGCCGGTCGATGCGCCGCCCGACCGCTGGCCCCACGACCGCCGACACGACCAGCGCCAGCGAGAACGCGGCAAACACCCAGGGCAGCGGCAGGCCGATGGCCTGGGCCATGGGTGCGGCGAGCAGGGCCGGCAGGTAGTACGACGAGGCAAAACCCAGCGTCTGGCCTGCGCCCAGCAGCAGCACGTGGCGCGTCAGCGGGCGCATGGCGCTGGGCGTTCAGGGCGCCGCTGGCGGCAGGATGTCGAGGATCGCTTCCACCGGCCGCCCCAGCCGGGTTCCGCGCTCAGTGACGACGATGGGGCGCTCCAGCAGGCGCGGGTGCGCCAGCAGGGCGTCCAGGCGCTGGCTGTCCGTGACGCCGTCTTCGCCCAGGCCCAGTTCGTCGAACAGGGTCTCCTTGCGCCGCAGAAAGTCGCTGACCGGCCGGCCGCTGGCGGCGATCAGCGTATGCAGCGTGGCCCGGTCCGGCGGCGTCTTGAGGTATTCGACGATGTGAGGCTCCAGGCCTCGCTCGCGCAGCTGCGCCAGCGCCTTGCGCGAGGTGCTGCATTGGGGGTTGTGGTAGATGGTGCTGGTGGACATGGCAGAGGCAGGGTGGCGGCGCCGGGCGTCGAGTTTGCCACTAGCCGCCCGGGCGGATGCAAGCCGGGTTCAGCGGCCGGTCCTCGAACTCGGTGTTCAGCACCACCGTGCTGGTCGTGCGGGCCACGCCCTCGATGGCCTTGATCTGGTAGATCAGGTCCTCGAGCGCGCGCGCATGCGTGGTGCGCACCTTGGCGAGGAAATCGTACTCTCCGGCAACGCTGTGCAGCTCCTCGATCTCGGGCATGGCCTGCAGGCGTGGGCTGATATCGCGGCAATGCGCGCCGCCATCGTTGCGGATGGCGACGAACGCCGTGAAGCCCAGGCCCACGGCATCGGGCGCCACGCTGATGGAAAACCGCTGGATCACGTTTTTGTCGAGCAACTTCTTGACGCGCTCGTGCACCGCTGCCGTCGACAGGCCCACTTCAGCCCCCACGTCGGCATAAGAGCGCCGACCATCGGTGCTTAATGCCGAAATAATTCTGGCATCGGTGTCATCAATCTGAATATTTGCTTGCATAACAGCCAGAGTTTGGTAAGAATTACGAAATCAAAAGATGCCCTCCAAGTAGACTATGCCAGCGAAGCCCAATCCGCAAGCTCGTGTTGCCGCGCCCTGGAAAGTCTGGCTGGCGCTTGGGCTCGTGTACGGGGTGTGGGGCACCACGTATTTCGCGCTCGGCATCGCGTTGCAGAGCATGCCCCCCCTTTGGATGAACGCACTGCGCTTTGTGTGTGCCGGCAGCGTGATGCTGCTCGTCGGGCTGTGGCAGGGCCAGCGGCTGCCCCGGGCGGCCGAGTGGCGCAATGCCGCCGTGGTCGGGGGATGCATGGTGTTTTTGGCGATGAACTGCATCGGCTTTGCGCAAAAATTGGGCATCGGCTCGGGGCTGATGGCCACGGTGGTCACGACCATGCCGATGTGGCTGGCGCTGTGGACGCGCTGGGGCGGCGAGCGCGTCCCGCTGACCAGCTGGATCGGCCTGGCCCTGGGCGTGACCGGGGCGCTCCTGCTGGCCCTGGAAGGCGACTTTTCCGCCACCTGGCTCGGCGCGCTGCTGGCTTTCGGCGCGCCGCTGTGCTGGAGCCTGGGCTCCTATGCCTCGCGGCGGCTGCTCCTTCCGGCGCCGGCCATGGCTTCGGGGGCACAGTGGCTCGCTGGCGGCGCCATGGGCATGCTGGTGGCCCTGTGGTTTGAGCCGTTTTCCCTGCTTGCCAATGTCGGCGCGGTGTCGTGGGCCGCGTGGATCTACCTGCTGGTGTTTGGTACGCTGATTGCGCTCAATGCCTACCTTTGGCTGCTGCAAAACACCTCGGCGGCGCTGGCGGGCAGCTATTCCTTCGTCAACCCGGCCGTGGCCTTGCTGGTCGGCGTGGCGCTGGGCGGTGAGCGATTGACCGGCTGGGTGTTTGCCGCGCTGCCGTTGATCGCGGCGGCGCTGGCCTGCATCCTCTACGGCGGCCAGCTGCTGCGGCTGTGGCAGCGCAGGATGGGGCAGCGTGCGGCGGCGGCGGGCGCCTCGTGCCAGGTGGGCTCGCCCGCACCCTGAAGCGGGCGCAATAAGCAAAATGATAGCTATCAATCGTTTTGTGTAGAGCGCGAGCGGGCATTTTGAGGCATTTTTTGGCGGTGCCGGCAGCTTGACGGGTGGGGGCGGGGTGTCCAAAAATTGCCGGCGATGAAGCAATGGCTGGACACCCTGGAGATGCGCCTGGCGCAACTTCCGGTGGCGCTGGCGCTGCACTGGCCGGGCGGCCGGGCGGGGCCGCCGCAGCCGGACGTGGCGCTGCGCTTTCACGGCCCGAGGGCGCTGGCGGCCCTGGCGCTCGGGCGCCTGGGCGACGTTGGGCGCGCCATCGTCGAGGGCGAGGTCGAACTCGAAGGCAGCGTGCGTGCGCTCATGCAGGCCGCCACCGGTTTTCTGGCTGGCGACCCGGCCCGCGAGGAGACCGGCGGCTGGCCCCGGCTGCGCGCCTGGCTGCGCTCGGTGCGGGTGCATTCACCGGTGCACGACGCACGTCAGGTGCAGTTTCACTACGACCTGTCCGACGATTTCTACGCGCTCTGGCTGGACCCGCGCCGCGTCTATTCCTGCGCCTATTTCCGTACGCCCGAATTGGACCTGGCCGCCGCGCAGGAAGCCAAGCTGGACCACATCTGCCGAAAACTGCAGCTCGCGCCCGGAGAGCGCTTTCTGGACATTGGCGCCGGATGGGGCGGCCTGCTGCTCTGGGCCGCGGAGCGCTACGGCGTGCAGGCGACAGGCATCACGCTTTCGCGCCACCAGCACGCCTTCGTGCAGCAGCGTATCGCGGAGCGCGGCCTGCAGGGGCGCGCCCGGATGGAACTGTGCGACTACCGCCAGTTCGCCCCGGCCGAGCGCTTTGACAAGCTGGCTTCCGTGGGCATGCTCGAGCATGTCGGGCGGGCGCAGATGCGGCGCTACTTCGATACCGTGCACGCCATGGTGCGTCCTGGCGGCCTGGTGCTCAACCACGGCATCACGGCTGCGGCGGTGGGCAGCGCGCAGCTGGGCGCGGGCCTGGGGGAGTTCATCGATCGCTACATTTTTCCGGGTGGGGAACTGTTGCACGTGAGCGATCTGCTCGAGCACACTGCGGCCGCGGGTCTGGAGATGGTGGATACCGAAAACCTGCGCCCGCACTACGCGCGCACCCTTTGGGCATGGTCCGACGCGCTCGAGCAGCAGTTGGGGGCCGCTCGAGAGGTGCTTTGCGCCCAGGCCGGTGCGGAGCGCGGCGAGCGCGCCCTGCGCGCCTACCGCCTGTATCTGGCGGGGAGCGCACTGGGGTTCGAGCAGGGCTGGATGGCTTTGCACCAGATGTTGTCGATTCGCCCGAACGGTGATCCGTCCTACGGCCCCATTCGGGGGGCACAATCAGACTATCCCTTCACGCGCGACGCGCTTTATTCGAGGCCAGCCCCATGCTCTACAAGTTCAAATCCCGCGCCACCGGCGACCTGATCCTGCTCAACGAACAAGGTCGCCGCCTGCTGCAAATCATGGGCAAGGAGCCCGCCGCCCAGGGCATCGTCACTGCGGCGCAGATCCCCGCCGCGATCGCCGCCATCGAGGCCGCCATCGCGCAGGAGGATCAGGCGATCCGCGGCGCCAAGCGCCAGGTCGAGGCGGACGCCGACGCGGCGCAGGAGCAGGACGGCGCTGCAGCCGACCGCATCACGCTGCGCCAGCGGGCGACGCCCTTTCTCGACATGCTGCGGCGCAGCGCGGCCGAGGATGCCGACGTGGTGTGGGGGGTGTAAAGGGACAACCCCCCGCGCTGCTTCCTGGCTCCGAGCAGCGCCAGAGGCGGCCAACCCCTTCGGGGCCGTCCCAGCCTGCGCGGGCAGGCTGGGAGCCGCGGCCCTCAGCCCCGTCTCTTGCCGTGCTGCGCACTGCGCAAGCGAGACGACGGCAGCGCAGCGGGGCGGCGCGGCCGGCATAGGCCCTTGCGCCGTGTCCGCTGGCTCGGGTCGTGTTGATTCAGAGGCCGCCCTTGTCGCAGGCGCTGGCCCCTCGCCTCACGTCGCAAAAGCCACGTATTAACGGTAGCTGCGGGCGTCTTCTATGACCTTGCCATCGTTGGGCAGGCTGCCGGGCGCCACCAATTGCACTTCGCAGCGCAGCTTGGTTAGTTCGCGCACGGTGTCCTGCAGGCGCTCGGCCAGGCCGGAGGCGGTCTCCAGGGTTTCCACCTGCAGCAGCATCTGGTCGTTCGCCATTTCGCCGCTGACGACCAGGCGTGCGCGCTGCACCTGGGGAAAGCGCGCCGCGACTGCGGCCACCTGGCCGGGGTGCACGAACAGGCCGCGCACCTTGGTCGTCTGGTCGGCGCGCCCCATCCAGCCCTTGATGCGGGTGTTGGTGCGGCCGGTGGGGCAGTGGCCCGGCAGCACGGCCGAAAGGTCGCCGGTGCCAAAGCGAATCAGGGGATAGTCGGGGTTGAGCGTGGTGACCACCAGCTCGCCGACTTCGCCGTCGGGCACCGGGTCGCCGGTGCCCGGACGCACGATTTCGACGATCACGCCTTCGTCCAGAACCAGTCCCTCGCGCGCTGCGGTTTCGTAGGCGATCAGCCCCAGGTCGGCCGTGCCATAGCACTGGTAACCCGCCACGCCGCGCTCGGCGAACCAGTCGCGCAACGACGGCGGAAAGGCCTCGGCCGAGAGCAGGGCCTTGGTCAGGCTGGGCAGCGGCAGATGCAGTTCGGCGGCCTTCTCCAGGATGAGCTTGAGGAAACTGGGCGTGCCGATGTAGCCGGCCGGCCGCATGTGCGCCATGGCCTGCGCCTGCTGCTCGGTCTGCCCGGTGCCGCCAGGAAACACCGTGCAACCGAGCGCCAGCGCGCCCGACTCCATCATCGAGCCCGCAGGAACGAAGTGGTACGAGAAACAGTTGTGCACCAGCTCGCCCGGGCGAAAGCCCGCCGCGTACAGCGCACGGGCCATGCGCCAATAGTCTGGCCGCACGCCCTCGGGCTCGTACAGCGGGCCGGGGCTGGCAAACACGCGCGGCATGGCCGCTCCAAACCCTTGCGTGGCGAATCCGCCAAACAGGTGCTGTTCGCGCTCGGCACTCTGGCGCTCCAGCAATTCGTGCTTGCGTGTCACAGGCAGGCGCGCCAGCGCCTCGCGCGTGCCGATGCGGGCGGCATCCACGCCGGCAAGAATCTGCGCGAACGCCGGTGCGTGCTGCTGCGCGTGGGCCACCTGGCCCGGCAGCGCGGCCAGCAGCGCTGCTTCGCGCTCCTCGGTGCTGCGGGTTTCCAGTGCGTCGTAGAACGGGTTCATGCCTGGCTTTCTATGCGTAATGCTTTAAGTGAAATTGGCCTCTACCGCTTACCCATCAAGCGCAAGCAGCTATAAATTCAGGAGTTCTTAAGGCGGGGTGGAGTGAAGGCTGGTTTACAAAAAAGGCACTGCTTTGATGACTGGCGCGGCCTCAGACCGGTGCCACCGCGCAAGGGCCTATGCCGGCCGCGCCGCCCCGCCGCGCTGGTGGCGTCCCCTGGGGAGTGGGCGCCGAAGGCGAGACAGGAGGGCTTCTCAAGCCAGCCAGCGCTTGCGCCGCTTGTAGCTCTTGACGTCCTTGAAACTCTTGCGCTCGCCGCCGCCGACGCCCAGGTAGAACTCCTTGACATCCTCGTTGTTCGCCAGCTCGGAGGCGACGCCATCCATCACCACCCTGCCCGACTCCATGATGTAGCCGTAGTCGGCATACTTGAGCGCCATGTTGGTGTTTTGCTCGGCGAGCAGGAAGGTCACGCCTTCCTTGCTGTTCAAGTCCTTGACGATGTTGAACACCTCTTCGACGATTTGCGGCGCCAGGCCCATGGACGGTTCGTCCAGCAGCACCATGCTGGGGTTGGCCATGATGGCCCGCCCAATCGCGCACATCTGCTGCTCGCCGCCCGAGGTGTAGGCGGCCTGCGAGCTGCGCCGCGTTTTCAGGCGTGGAAAATAGGTGTAGACCTTGTCCAGGTTGGCCGCAATCTCGCCCTTGTCGCTGCGCGTATAGGCGCCGGCGAGCAGGTTCTCCTCGATGGTCAGGTGGGCGAAGCAGTGGCGCCCCTCCATCACCTGCACCACCCCGCGCTTGACCAGATCGGCCGGCGTGAGGTTTTCAATGCGCTCCCCGCGCAACTCGATGGAACCCTTGGTGACTTCGCCGCGCTCGCCCTGCAGCAGATTGGAGACCGCGCGCAAGGTCGTCGTCTTGCCCGCGCCATTGCCGCCCAGAATGGCCACGATGCCCTTCTCCGGCACCTGCAGCGAAACTCCCTTGAGCACCAGGATCACGTGGTTGTAGATGACCTCGATGCCATTGACATTGAGGACGATGTTTTTCGATTCCATAGCGTTTGACCTTTCGTGCCAATCGGGAGGGCTGATACCCGAAGGAGACAACCCTCTCGGATGGCGGCTGCAGTGCAGCCGACCTTCAAATTTCCATTGGCCTCAGGAGCTGGCGTGCCCCATGCCCGAGCCACTGTGGGACTGACTCTGCCAGGCCACCTGTGGCGTCCCCCTTGCGCAGTGCGCAGCGCTGCAAGGGAAAGGGGCTGAGAGCCGCGGCTCCAAGCCTGCCTGCGCAGGCTTGGATGGCTCCGAAGGGCTGCCGCCTTTGGCGGCTGCTCAGAGCAAGGAAGCCGCTCACGGGGCTGCTCTTTATTACGAGCTGCAATCCGCCACGTCGCGCCGCTTCATCTTCTTGTCGGCCAGGTATTTGTCGCCGGCGGCCTTGATCATGGGCTTGAGGATCTGCTCGTCCGCCTGATACCAATCGGGTCCGATGTTCCACTTGGCACCGTCCCAGGTCTGGATGCGGGCCCAGCTTGAACCCATGTGGTCGGCGCAGCTCGTGGAGACCGGCCGCATGATGCCGGCAAAGCCCATGCTGTCGAGCTTCTTCTGGTCCAGGTTGAGATTCTCAAGCCCCCAGCGCACCTGCTCGCCGGTCATGACCTTGCCCTTGCCAAAGCGCTCCTGCGCGCGGCGCACGGCTTCCACGCCCAGCATCTGGATCATCACGCCACGGGTGTAGAGCACCGAGCCGACTTCGTCCTTGGGGCCGGTTCCCTGGCCCTTGTCGTGCACATACTTCATGATGTCCTGGATGACCTTCTGGTCCTTGCCGGAGCCATTGAGTGCCAGTGCGTTGTAGCCCTTGGCGCCCATGCCCACGTCGCGCACGTCCGGCTCGGCGCCGGCCCACCACACGCCGTACATCTTGTCGCGCGGGTAACCCGTGGCCTGCGCTTCCTTGAGCGCGGTCGAGTTCATCACACCCCAGCCCCAGAGCAAAACGTAGTCGGGCCGGCTCTGGCGCACTTGCAGCCAGGTCGCCTTTTGCTCGACGCCAGGAGCGGTCACGGGCAGCAACTGCAAATCGAAGCTATGCATCTTCGCGCGCTCTTCGAGCAGCGGGATCGGCTCCTTGCCGAACGGGCTGTCGTGGTAGACCAAGGCGATCTTCTTGCCCTTGAGTTTGTCCATGCCGCCGAGCGACTTGCCAATCGCCTGCAAGATGATGTCGGCGCCGGTCCAGTAGCTGCCCATCATCTCGAAGTTCCAGGGGAACGCCATGCCGTCGGCCGACATCGATAGGCCATAACCCACGGTCAGCAGGGGAATCTTGTCCACGGGAGCCTTCTCCGTCAGGGCGAAGGTGATGCCTGTGGATTGCGGGTCGATCATGGCTGCGCCAGGGCGCACCTTGAGACGCTCATAGCATTCCACGCCGCGGTCGGTGGCGTAGCCGGTTTCGCATTCCTCGAACGTGATCTTGACGCCGTTGATGCCGCCGTCGCGGGCGTTGATCATCTTCAGGTAGTCCTGCTTGCCGTTGGCCCAGGGCGTGCCGTTGGGCGCGTACGGACCGGTGCGGTAGGAGAGCAGCGGGAAGAACTGCTCCTTCGCTTGCGCAAGCGCGCTGGTCGACAGCGTCGATGCTCCAGCGGCCACGAGGGTGGCGGCAATGACGAGTTTGGATAGCTTCATGGATGTCTCCTTTAATGAAAGTGTTGAAGCACAGGGGGAAAATCAATGGGGGAAGGGCCACAGGCGCAGCTTTTGCTTGCCCATGGACCAGAGCCTGGCCAGACCATGGGGCTCGACGATGAGGAACCAGACGATGAGGCCGCCAAAGGTCATGAGCTCGGCGTGCGAGACGGCCGCGGTGGAAAACTCCACCCCCACCAGGTCGCCGATGGCTGGCAGCAGGCGGCTGAGCGCGATGGGCAGGATCACGATGAAGGCGGCGCCAAAGAAGCTGCCCATGATGGAGCCCAGGCCGCCGATGATCACCATGAACAGCAAGCGGAACGAGACCTCCACGGAGAAAGCCGCTGGCTCCCACGAGCCCAGGTGGACAAAAGCCCACAGCGCGCCGGCCACGCCAATGATGAACGAGCTGACCGCAAATGCGCTGAGCTTGGCGTACATGGGTCGGATGCCGATGACCGCGGCGGCCACGTCCATGTCGCGAATGGCCATCCACTCCCGGCCGATGGCGCCGCGCACAAGGTTCTTGGCCAGCAAGGCAATGACCGTCAGCAGGCTGAGGCAGAACAAGTAGCGCGCCACGGGCGTGTCCAGTGCCATGCCCAGCACCTTGAGTTTGTTGACCGACACTTGTCCCGAGGGAGAATCGTTGGTGAGCCAGGTGATCCGCAGGAACATCCAGTCGCTGAAGAATTGCGCGGCCAGCGTGGCCACCGCGAGGTACAGGCCCTTGACGCGCAGGCTGGGCAGTCCGAACAGGATGCCGAAGAACATGGCGCAGAGTCCACCGAGCAGCAGCGCCGGGATCAGCGGCAGGCCGGGAATGCGGACGAAAAAGTTGTAGGCACCGTAGGCCCCCACCGCCATGAAGGCGCCCGACCCCAGCGAAATCTGGCCGCAGTAGCCCACCAGGAGGTTCACTCCGAGTGCGGCGAGCGACATGATGACAAAAGGGATCAGGATGGAGGTATAGAAATACTCGCTGGCAAACAGCGGAATGGCGACGAAGGCGACGGCCAGCAGCAAGCCGATGGCGACGCGGTCCTGCGCGATCGGGAAAATTTGCTGATCCGAGCGGTAGCTGGTTTTGAATTGGCCGTTTTCGCGGTAGAGCATGGAGTGTCCTGTCGTTCTAGTTATGGCTTAAACGCGATCGATGATCTTTTGGCTCCGGCGCGCTTCGCTTGACTTCGCTGGCGCGAAGTCAGCCTTTGCCGAAAGATCATCGCTGCCCGTTGCGGGGCAGCAGTCCTGCGGATTGATCGTGTATTTCATACGCGGTCGATGATCTTTTCACCGAAGAGCCCCTGCGGCCTAAACAGCAGGAACACCAGGGCAAGTACGTAGGCAAACCAGATTTCAATGCCACCGCCCACGTAGGGGCCGATGTAGACCTCGGAGAGCTTCTCTCCCACGCCGATGATGAGGCCGCCGATGATGGCGCCCGGAACCGAAGTGAGACCACCCAGAATCACGACCGGCAGCGCCCGCAGCGCGAGCGTCGTCAGGGAAAACTGCACGCCCAGCTTGGAGCCCCAGATCATTCCGGCAACCAGTGCCACCGCGCCGGCCACACACCACACGATGACCCAGATGCGGCCGAGCGGAATGCCGATGGACTGCGCCGCCTGGTGGTCGTCAGCCACCGCGCGCAGGGCGCGACCGGTCTTGGTTTTCTGGAAGAACAGGCTCAGCGCCACCACCAGCGCGGCGGCGATGCCTGCGGCGATCACGTCCTCCTGGTTCACCAGGATGCCGCCGGGAAACACCTTGTCGAAAAGGAACACTGGGTCCTTGGGCATGCCGATGTCGATCGGATAGATGTTGCTGCCAAACAAGCTCTGGCCCAGCCCTTCAAGAAAATAGGCGATTCCCAGGGTGGCCAGCAACAGGGTGGCTTGCTCCTGGTTGACCAGGAAGCGCAGCACCAGCCGCTCGATCAGCCAGGCGGCCAGGAACATCAACGCGCCCGCAGCGACGAAGGCGAGCACGTTGGCCAGCACCGGGTTGGCAATGCCGGTCCACGCAGGGAACCATTCGGCAAAGCGTGCCATGGCCAGGGCGGCGAACAGCACCATGGCGCCTTGGGCAAAGTTGAAGACGCCCGACGCCTTGTAGATCAGTACAAAGCCCAGCGCGACCAGCGAATACAGCATGCCTGCCATCAGGCCGCCGATCAGGGTTTCAAGAAAAAATGCCATGGTGGTGGATACTCCGGCGCGTCTTCAGTGGCTGGTGCCGAGATAGGCGGCAATGACGTCTTCGTTGTTGCGCACGGCTTCGGGTTCGCCGTCGCCGATCTTCTTGCCGTAGTCGAGCACCACGACGCGGTCCGAGATGTCCATCACCACGCCCATGTCGTGCTCGATGAGCACGATGGTGCTTCCGAACTCGTCGTTCACGTCGAGGATGAAGCGGCACATGTCCTGCTTTTCTTCCACGTTCATGCCGGCCATGGGTTCGTCCAGCAGCAGCACCTGTGGCTCCATGGCCAGAGCACGTCCCAGGTCGACCCTTTTTTGCAGGCCGTAGGGCAGTTGCCCCACGGGCGTCTTGCGGTAGGCCTGGATCTCCAGGAAATCGATGATGTGCTCGACAAACTCACGGTGCCGCTCCTCCTCGCGCTGCGCCGGGCCTATGCGCAGCGCCTGCAGCAGCAAGCCGCTTTTGATCTTCATGTTGCGGCCAGTCATGATGTTGTCGATCACGCTCATGCCCTTGAAAAGCGCAAGGTTCTGGAAGGTGCGCGCAATGCCCATCTCCGCGACCTGGCGCGAGTTCATGTGCTTGAAGGTCTGGCCGCGAAAGCTGATCGAGCCTTCCTGCGGCGTGTAGACGCCGTTGATGCAATTGAGCATCGAGGACTTGCCCGCCCCGTTGGGCCCGATGATCGAGCGGATCTCGTGCTCGCGCACGTCGAAGGAAATGTCGGTCAAGGCGTTGACGCCGCCAAAGCGCAGGCTGATGTGGTTCACATCCAGCACGACGTCGCCGATCTTTTTCTGGTTCATGCTGCGCTTTTCACAGGGGCGAAGGTCTTTGCGTCCCACAGTGCGAGCGTCGCGCTCACGCTGCCGGTGCGGCCGTCTTCAAACTTCACCTGGGTTTCGATGTATTGCTCGGATTTGCCTGCGTAAAGCGCATCCACGAGCACGCCGTACTTGTCGGCGATGAAGCCGCGCCGGACCTTGTTGGTGCGGGTCAGCTCGCCGTCGTCTGCGTCGAGTTCCTTGTGCAGCACCAGGAAGCGGCTGACCTGGCTGCCGGCGAGCAGAGTGTCGCTGGCGAGGTCGGCATTGACCTTTTCCACGCATTCCTTGATCAGCTCGTACACCTCGGGCTTTTGCGCCAGATCGGTGTAGCCGGCGTAGGGAAGGTTGCGCCGCTCGGCCCAGTTGCCCACGGCTTCGAAATCGATGTTGATCATCACGCAGACCTTCTCGCGCCGGTCTCCGAGCGCCACCACTTCCTTGATGTGGGGGAAGAACTTGAGCTTGTTCTCCACGTACTTGGGGGCAAACATCGCGCCGTCGTTGGCGCCGCCCTGGATCCGGCCCACGTCTTTGACGCGATCGATGATCTTCAGGTGCCCGTGCGCGTCGATGAAGCCCGCATCGCTGGTGTGGTACCAGCCGTCTGGCGTCAGCACTTCGGCCGTGGCCTCGGGGTTCTTGTAGTACTCCTTGAGCAGGCCAGCAGACTTGACCAGGATCTCGCCGTTGTCGGCCACCTTGATCTCCACACCCCGGATCGGCACGCCTACGGTGTCGGCGCGCGCCTGGTTGTCCGGCTGCAGGCAGACGAACACGGCGGTTTCGGTCGAGCCGTAGAGCTGCTTGAGGTTCACACCGATGGAGCGGAAAAAGCTGAACAGGTCCGGTCCGATGGCCTCGCCCGCCGTGTAGGCGACGCGCACGCGCGAGAACCCGAGGTTGTTGCGCAGCGGGCCGTAAACCAGCAGATCGCCCAGCGCGTACTTGAAGCGGTCCCAGCCGCTGACGGCCTGCCCGTCCATCAGCGCCGGGCCCACGCGCCGCGCCAGCGCCATGCAGGCGGCGAACATCTTGCGTTTGAGGGCGCCCGCGTCTTCCATGCGGATCGTGACGCTGGTGAGCAGGCCTTCGAAGATGCGCGGCGGCGCAAAGTAGTAGGTCGGCCCGATCTCCTTGAGGTCGATGGTGACGGTGCTTGCCGACTCCGGGCAGTTGACCACATAGCCACAGGCCAGCCACTGCGCGTAGCTGAAGATGTTCTGCCCGATCCAGGCCGGCGGCAGATACGCCAGCACTTCCTCGGCGCTGGTGAGCTTGTCGAATTCGGCGCCTGCCTGGGCGCGGTCCAGCAGGGTGGTGTGCGTGTGCACCACGCCCTTGGGATTGCCGGTCGTGCCCGAGGTGAAAAACATGGCGGCCACTTCGTCGGGTACGGCAGCGCCGACCGATTCCCGAAACCAGCCCGGGTTCTGCGCTGCAAACTGGCGACCGGCTTCGATCAGTTGCTCCATGTCGTCCAGGCCGTCCTCGCTGTACTTGCGCAGTCCGCGCGGGTCGTCGAACCAGATCTGGGTCAGCAGAGGGCAGCTTGCGCGAATTTCCAGCAGCTTGTCGACCTGCTCCTGGTCTTCCACCAGGGCAAAACGGACTTCGGCATTGTTCAGCGGAAACACGCATTCGGCGGCGACGGCGTCCTGGTACAGCGGAACCGGTATGGCTCCGACGGACTGAATCGCCAGCATGGTCGCATACAGGCGCGGCCGGTTGGATCCGATCACCACCATGTGCTCGCCGCGGCGCAGGCCGGCCAGGTGCAAGCCCGCCGCCACCTGTTCCACCAGTGTTGCGAGCGCCGACCACGAATGCGACTGCCAAATGCCGTATTCCTTCTCGCGCAGCGCCGGTGCGTCGGGGCGTTCTGCCGCGTGACGCAGCAGCAGTTGCGGAAACGTGCTGTTCATGGAGGTCCTTGGTGTTCGAGGGACGTGCGGCCGGGCTCTTGCCATGGCTGCACACTGTTGACGGACATGCTAGGCCTGGCTTTGACGTTATCTTGTCTGTTCGACGACAATTTCAGGGAAAATACTGATGGGGTAAAACCCGGATGGCCGTGCGGCGAGGTGGATTGTCAGCGGATGAAACGCCCGTTGCGGCCCACCAGCGTGAGTTCAACGAACCGCGAGGCGCTGCGCTCGGGCGCAGTGGCGTTGATCTCGAAGCCGCCCAGATCCCACTTGCGCAGGGTCCAGACGGCGTCGATGAAAGCCGCGCGCGTCGGGTTGCGCCCAGCGCGTTGCAAGGCCTCCAGAAATGCGCGGGCGTTGATGTAACCCTCGAGCGCGAGGTGCGATGGCTCGGCCGTCGCGCCCAGCGATTTCCATGCCTGCTGAAAATCGCGCACCACCGGCACCACGGCGTTGGTGGGCAGCGGAACGACCTGGGAGACCGCCATGCCGCGCGCGCTCTCGCCCAGCGCCTGGATGTTGGCCGACGTGCCCAGCACCGACAGCGCGTACATGGTGACGCCTGCGCGCAGGGCGTGGAAGGCCTTGGCAAATTCCAGCGCCGGCTTGCCGGCGAGGCCGACCAGCACCGCTTCCGGCTTGGCATCGGACAGGCTGCGCGCGGCTTTTTCGGCGTCCGACGCGTCGTTTTCAACCGTGGTGGCGATGGGTGCGGGCAGTTTCGCTTCGGCGACGGCCTGCTGCGCGCCCTGAAGCACTTCCTTGCCAAAGGCGTTGTTCTGGTAGGCGATGCCGATGCGTTTGATGCCCAGCGTTGCCAGGTGCTGCACCGCCTTTTCTGCTTCGTCAGCGTAGCTGGCGCGCAGGTTGAAGACATTGCGCGCGCCCGCGACGCGGCTGAGCTGCGCGCCGGTGAACGGCGCAAAGAAGGGCACGCCCGCCTGCAGCACCTTGGGCATCATCGCGCCCACCATGGGCGTGCCCATGCAGTTGAAGAGCGCGAAGCAGGCCGGGTCGGCGAGAAACTTCTCGACGTTGGCCAGGGATCGGGCGATTTCGTAGCCATCATCCAGCGTCTGCAATTCGATCTTGCGACCATGGACGCCGCCCCTGGCGTTGGCGGCCGCAAAGGCTGCCTGCCCGCCCTGGTGCATCGCCGAGCCCAGATCGCCCAGCGGACCGGTGAGCGCGGTGGATTGGCACAGCTTGAGCGAACCCTCCTGCGCATGCGCCATCGGCAGCCCCGTCCAGGGCAGAGAGAAGGCGCCAGCAAGCAAAGCGCGGCGCCGTAAAGTGCAATGGGGCAAGTGATTCATGATGCAATGAGAGCGAGTGCGCGCAGGCCAGGGCGCAGGAAACCCCATCATGGCGCGATGCGTAGCGCAAAGTTGTCCTTGTACCGACAATTGCCCTCGTGGTATTCCCCAAGTTTTCATGACACACGACCTGTCTCTCCACCATCGCCGCCGGCCACCGACGCTGCAGGAACTGGCGGGCATCCCCTGGCTCGCGTTGCTGCGCTCGGAGGAGCGCGAGCGCGCCGTCGCGGCCTTGCTGGTGGGTGACGCGCTTCCCGGGGACTACGTCTGCCGCGTGGGCCGGCCCGTGACCTACTGGTTCGGCGTGGTCGAGGGTTTGCTCAAGATGAGCAACGACCGCGCCGACGGAAGCACCATGACCTTCGCTGGCTTGCCGCCCGGCGGCTGGTTTGGCGAGGGCACGGCCGTCAAGCGCGAGCCCTACCGCTACAACGTCCAGGCGCTTCGGGCCAGCACCGTTGCCGGCTTGCCAATTGACACCTTCCATTGGCTGCTGGACCACTCGATCGGCTTCAACCGCTTTGTCATGCACCAGTTGAACGAGCGCCTGGGGCAGTTCATTGCCGCGCGAGAAATCGACCGCCTGAGCAATCCCAACGTGCGCGTGGCGCGCAGCCTGGCTGCGCTTTTCAACCCGGTGCTCTATCCCGGCGTAGGCGAAGTTCTGCGCATCACCCAGCAGGAGCTGGCCTACCTGGTGGGACTGTCGCGCCAGCGCGTCAACGAGGCGCTCGCGGTACTGGAATCACACGACGCCATCCGAGTGGAATACGGCGGCTTGCGCGTGCTGGACCTGCACGCTTTGCGCGACAGCTTCTTTCCGCAGCGCCCGCCGGCGTCCGCTCGCTGAGCCCAGGCTTTCCCCGCGAATTTTCGGGTAAAAAATGGCTCTAGCGCTTGCTAGGTAAGAGAGTTGCGCTATAAAACTGGTAGTAACAAGGCAGCGCCAGACCGGCAACTATGCTACAAATGTGCCCATGAGAGGCTGCTCCGTTCTGTCCGTCCGCCGCCCGTTGGCGGCCACCGCCCTGGGTTTGCTGGGGGCGGCTGCCTGGAGCGCAACCGTTCAGGTCGAAGTGCGCGATGGCGCCGGCCAGCCGGTCTCCGGGGCTGTGGTGTTTCTGGAATCGGCCCAGGCACAGCGCGCCGTGCGTCCGCTGCAGGGCATGGAGATGGCGCAGGAGAAAAAGCAGTTCGTTCCTGCAGTGCTCGCGGTCACCACCGGCACGCCAGTGCATTTTCCCAACCGCGACGCGGTCCGCCACCACGTGTATTCCTTCTCGCCGGCAAAAAAGTTCGAAATCAAGCTCTATAAGGGAACGCCATCGAATCCGGTGGTGTTTGATCGGCCGGGCGTCGTGCTGCTGGGCTGCAACATCCACGACCAGATGGTGGGCTGGATCCTGGTGCTCGACACGCCGTACTTTGCCCATGGCGGCGCGAACGGCCAGCCGCAGGGCACGGCCGTGCTGGAGCAGGTGCCGGAGGGCAGCTACCAACTGCGCACCTGGCACCCCGGCCTGCCGGTGGGCGCGCCGGCGCTGACGCAGACGCTGGAGGTCGACGGCGCAGCCGCCGACGTGCGCGCTGCGGTGCGTCTGACCGGACTTGCGCCTTGACGCTGCGCGGCTTGCGCCACAGCCTGGTGGCCCGGCTCGTGGCCATTTCCCTGTTGCTGCTGCTCGCCGTCCAACTGGCGGGCTTTGCGGTGGTGCGGGCCAGCATCGAACGCAACGCGCGCGCGCAGATTGCGCGCGAACTCGACACCGACGAGCGCGTCTGGCGCCGCTTGCTGGAGCAGAAAGCCGACCGCCTGCGCCAGGGCTCGGCGCTGCTGGCGGCCGACTACGGCTTTCGCGCCGCGGTCAGCTCGGACGACACGCCCACCATCGAATCGGCCCTGGCCAACCACGGGGCCCGCATTGGTGCGGCGGTGACCGCGCTGCTCGACACCCAGCTGGCGCTGCGGGTGGTGAGCGCCGAGGCCGGCATGCAAGACTTGCCCGGGGCGCTCCGGCAGGTCGTCGCGGCGCTGGCTGCCGATCCTGCGGGCAGCCAGATCGCCGTCGTCCATGGGCTGCCGCACCAGTTCGTCATGGTGCCTTTGCGCGCGCCGCTGGTCATTGGCTGGGTGCTGATGGGCTTCCCGGTCGGGCAGCCTTTGGCCGATGAAATGCGCCAACTGCTGGCGGCCGACGTGGCGGTGCGCGTGGGCGACGGGCAAGGCGGCTTTGCGGTTCCCGTCAGCACGCTTGCGCCGCCGCATCTGGCGCAGTTGCGCGCACAGGGCGCTGCGAGCAGCGAACTCGCGCTGCAGGGCGGCGACACGCTGCTGGTGCGCGCCAGCCCGTTGTCGCAGTCCGGTGTCGTGTCAGAAGCGCTGCTACTGCGTTCGGTGGACGCGGTGCGTGCCCCCTACCGGCAACTGCAGTGGCTGCTGGCCGTCATCACCGCCGCAGGCCTGCTGCTGTTTGCTGTGGGCGCCAGCGCCATGGCGCGGCGCGTGACCACGCCGCTGCGCTCCTTGCTGGGCGCCACGCGCCGGCTCTCGCGCGGCGACTACAGCGTTCCCCTGGAGCACACGGAACGCAGCGACGAAGTGGGCGACCTGGCGCGTTCGTTTGATCACATGCGCATCGACATCGGCCGCCAGCAGGCCGAGATCCGGGATCTGGCCTACCGCGACCGCCTCACGGGCCTGCCCAACCGGGAGCGCTTTCGCGGCGCCGTCATGGACGCCCTGCGCGCCGACCCGCTGCCAGGCCACAGCCTGGCGGTGCTGGTGCTTGACCTGGATCGGTTCAAGCACGTCAACGACGTGCTCGGCTACGCCTTTGGCGACCGTTTGCTTCAAGCGGTCGCCGGGCGGCTGCAGCCGATGGCGGGCGACCCGCACGACATGGTGGCGCGCCACGGCGGCAACGAATTTGCCCTGCTGCTGCACGTGGAGAACGCGCAGGCCGCGCTGCGTGTGGCCGGGCGCATCGCCAGCGCCTTCGAGACGCCGATTCAGTTCGACGACCAGACCGTCGATCTGAGCGCCAGCATGGGCATTGCCCTGTGGCCGGAACACGCCCAGGACGCAGACATGCTGCTCAACCGGGCGGAAATTGCCATGTACGGTGCCAAGCGACGGCTCAGCGTGGCCTTGCTCTACGACCCGGCGCTCGATTCCTCCAGCGCGCAGACGCTTTCGCTTCTGGGCGACTTGCGCCGCGCCGTCGAGCAAGGCGAGATGCGCCTGTACCTGCAGCCCAAAGTGGCCTTGCATGGCGGTGCCGGCGTGGCAGCCGAGGCCCTGCTGCGCTGGCAGCATCCGCAGCGCGGCCTGGTGCCGCCCATGGACTTCATCCCGTTTGCCGAGCAGACCGGTTTTGTGCGCCAGCTCACGCTCTGGGTGTTCGAGCAGGTGGCGGCGCTGCTGGCACAAGGCAGCGCGCGCGCGCTGGCGCTGCGGGTTTCGGTAAACCTCTCCACACGCGATCTGCTCGACCCCGATCTGAGTCTGCGGCTGGGGGCCATTCTTGCGCGCTACGCGGTGCGCGCAGAAAGCTTTTGCCTGGAGATCACGGAGAGCGCCATCATGGACGATCCGCAGCGTGCCGAGGCCATGCTCAACCGCCTGGCGCAGCAGGGCTTCAAGCTGTCGATCGACGACTTCGGCACCGGATATTCCTCGCTTGCCTATCTCAAGCGCCTGCCGGTCAACGAGCTCAAGATCGACAAGTCCTTTGTGCTCGGTATGCAAAGTGGCGGTGGCGACGCGCAGATCGTGCGCTCGACCATCGACCTGGCGCACAATCTGGGTTTGACCGTGGTGGCTGAGGGCGTGGAAGACGCCGGATTGATGGAGCGACTGCGCGCCATGGCCTGTGACGAAGCCCAGGGCTACCACATCAGCCGTCCGATGCCGGCCGAGCAATTTCCTCTCTGGCACGCCGGGCCCGGGGCGGCGTTCGCGGCGGCGCCCTGAGGCGCTTTGCCGGCTGCCAAAGCCTGTCGCATGCTGCGCTTGTTGTGCCTTGTCTGACCTTCCATGGCCGAACCCCATCCCCCCCGCACACCCTCCCCACCCGATGGCCCCGCAGGGCGTCCGGCGGCAGGGCGCCCGCGCCTGCGCCGCCCGGTGTTGGCGGCGCCGCGCCCTGCGGCTGCGCCGGCCCGCCCGCCGCCCGCAGACCGCAGCGCCCGGCCGCCAGCGCAGGCTGCGTCCCTTGCCCCGCCCGCCGCCGCAACCCCAGCGGGGACGCGGCTGAACAAGCGGCTGGCCGAACTCGGCCTGTGTTCGCGCCGCGAGGCCGACGACTGGATTGTGCGCGGCTGGGTCACCGTCAACGGCGCGGTGGCCGAAATGGGTATGCGCGTTGCGCCACAAGACCAGGTGCGCGTGGAGCGCGCCGCGCAGCGCCAGCAGGCTGCCCAGGTCACCATTTTGCTGAACAAGCCGATGGCTTACGTATCGGGACAAGCGGAGGACGGCCACCAGCCGGCGGCCGCGCTCATCCACCCGCGCAGCCATTGGCGCGGCGATGCCAGCGGTCTGCGTTTTTCGCCCCAGCATCTGCGCGGCCTGGCCCCGGCCGGGCGGTTGGACATCGACTCCGTGGGGCTTCTCGTGCTCACGCAGGACGGCCGGGTGGCGCGCCAGCTGATTGGAGAGGATTCCAGCGTCGACAAGGAATACCTGGTGCGCGTGGTCTATGAGGGCCGGCAGGGGCGTTCGGGCGAGCGCGCGCAGCCCCTGCAGGACATCGACGAGCGCGATCCGGTGCGCAACAACGTTCAGGCGGTGTTTCCCCAAGCGCTGCTCGAGCGCCTGCGCCACGGCCTCAGTCTCGACGGCCAGCCGCTCAAGCCCGCCAAGGTGGACTGGCAGAACCCTGAGCAACTGCGGTTTGTGCTCGTCGAGGGCAAGAAGCGCCAGATTCGCCGCATGTGCGAGCAGGTGGGGCTCAAGGTGGTCGGCTTGAAGCGCATCCGCATCGGCCACGTCACCCTGGGCGCGTTGCCGCTGGGGCAATGGCGCTTTCTCTCTGCGAACGAGCATTTTTGACTGGCGGCCCGTCTGCCACCCATTGTTTTGGAGTTCCCATGGCTGCGCCTTCCCCCACGCCCAAAGGCAAGGCCGCGCGCGCCGCAGCCGCAACCGCTGCTGCCGCCCGTCAACTGCGCGCCACCGATGCGCGCGGTGTCGCCCGCCTGGCGACGCTCGCCACTTCCGGCGTGACCGACATTGCCGAGGGGGTGCACCGCTCCGTGCTCGGCAGCATGGGGCTGCCGGGCGGCAAGGAGGCGGGCCGCACGCGCGGACTCACCGGCCTCGTCTACCAGGGCATTCGCGGCATCACGCGGCTGGTGGGCGCCGGCCTGCAGGCCGCCTTGCTGCGCCTCGAGCCCTTTCTGGAGCAAAGCAACCAAGCCGTTGTCCAGCCCGAGCGCGAGGCCGTGCTGGCCGCGCTCAACGGTGTCATGGGCGATCGCCTGGCGGCCGACCGCAACCCGCTGGCGCTGGCCATGGAACTGCGCCAGCAGGGTCGTCCGATCGACCTGGCGGCCCTGGGCGCTTCGGGCCAGGCCACGGGCAAGGTGCTGCTGCTGATCCATGGCCTGTGCATGAACGATCTGCAGTGGCAGCGCGGCGCCCACGACCACGGCACATTGCTGGCAAAAGAGCTGGGATACACACCGGTTTATGTGCGCTACAACACGGGCCTGCACACCTCCACGAACGGGCGCGAACTGGCCGGCCGCATCGATGCCCTGCTGGCCGACTGGCCGGTGCCGGTTTCGGAATTCACCGTGCTGGCGCACAGCATGGGCGGTCTGGTGATGCGTAGCGCCTGCCAACACGCGGCGGATGCCGGCCATCCATGGCTCACACGCCTGGACAAGCTTGTGTTCCTGGGCACGCCGCACCACGGCGCACCGCTCGAGCGCGCCGGCAACTGGGTCGACGTGGTGCTCGGCAGCACGCCCTGGAGCCGCCCTTTTGCCCGCCTGGGGCAGTTGCGCAGCGCAGGCATCACCGACCTGCGCTACGGCCATGTGCAGGACGCCGATTGGCAGGGGCACGACCGGTTCCACCGAAAAGCGGACCCGCGTCAGCCGCTGCCTTTGCCCGCCGACGTCGCCTGTTTTGCGGTTGCGGCGACGCTGGCGCGCGAGCGCAGTCCGGTGTCCGAGCGCTTGCTGGGCGACGGTTTGGTGCCGCTGGCCAGTGCGCTGGGACGGCACGCGCTGGCGCAGCACGCCCTGGTTTTCCCCAAGGACCGGCAACTGGTGGTCTACGGCGTCGGCCACATGCAGTTGCTCGACAGCCCGCGCGTGGCGCAGCAACTGGTGCACTGGTTGGCCGGCTGAGGCCTGCCGGCGCGCTTGCACGTTCGGCCGCTCGCCGTGGCCGGGGGAGAAGGTGCGCGCCAATCACGCGGCGCTTGAAACCTTCCCCAGCCGCCCTTACATGAGCGCCTGCAAGCGCCGCTTCCCCTGCGCGGCGGTGCTTTCCTCTTTTCCCAATCCTTGTTTCGTCAACCCATCCCTATGAGCAAACAAACCCTGTCCTTCCAGGCCGAAGTGGCCCAGCTGCTGCACCTGGTCACGCACTCGCTGTATTCCAACCCCGAAATCTTCGTGCGCGAACTCATTTCCAACGCTTCGGACGCCTGCGACAAGCTGCGTTTCGAGGCACTGGACACGCCCGCGCTGTACGAAGACGCGCCCAACCTGGAAGTGCGCGTGTCCTTCGACAAGGATGCCAAGACGCTCACCATTGCCGACAACGGCATCGGCATGAGTGCGCAGGAAGCCATCGAGCACCTGGGCACCATTGCCAAGAGCGGCACCAAGGATTTCATGGGCAGGCTCACCGGCGACCAAAAAGCAGACGCGCAGCTCATCGGCCAGTTCGGCGTGGGCTTCTATTCGGGCTTCATCGTCGCCGACAAGATCACCGTCGAGTCGCGCCGCGCGGGCCTGCCGGCCAGCGAGGGCGTGCGCTGGGTCAGCACCGGCACCGGCGACTTCCAGGTGGAACAGATCGACCGCCCGGCGCGCGGTACCAGCGTCATCCTGCACCTCAAGGCTGATGCCGACGAATACTTGAACGCCTGGAAGCTCAAGAGCGTCATCGCCAAATACTCCGACCACATCAGCCTGCCCATCCTGATGGAAAAGGAAGAGTGGAAAGACGGCGAGCTGATCGATCCATCGAACGAGAACGGCGGCCGCCAGCCCGGCGGCATGGTCAAGACGGGCGAGTGGGAAGCCGTCAACAAGGCCAGCGCCCTGTGGACGCGCCCCAAGAAGGACGTCACCGACGAGCAGTACCAGGACTTCTACAAGGCCATCAGCCACGACCACGAAAACCCGTTGACCTGGGCGCACAACCGCGTCGAGGGCAACACCGAGTACACGCAACTGCTCTACATCCCCGCCAAGGCGCCGTTCGACCTGTGGAACCGCGACAAGAAGGCCGGCATCAAGCTGTACGTCAAGCGCGTCTTCATCATGGACGACGCAGAAAGCCTGATGCCCAGCTACCTGCGCTTTGTGAAAGGCGTGATCGATTCCAGCGACCTGCCGCTCAACGTCAGCCGTGAGTTGCTGCAGGAAAGCCGCGACGTGCGCGCGATCCGCGAAGGCTCGACCAAGCGGGTTCTGGCTATGCTGGAAGACTTAGCCAAGCACGACAAGCATGACGTACCCGCCGCAGCGGCCGATGCCGCCGAAGCCGTCACAGACGTCGTCGACGCCGACGACAAGGCCAAGGAAGGCAAGTACAGCCAGTTCTACGCCGAGTTCGGCGCGGTGCTCAAGGAAGGGCTGGGCGAAGACTTCGGCAACCGCGAGCGCCTGGCCAAGCTGCTGCGCTTTGCCTCCACGACCAGCGACACCACGAGCGTTTCGTTCGCCGACTACAAGGCGCGCATGAAGGAAGGCCAGGAGGCCATCTACTACATCACCGCCGACACCCTGGCCGCCGCTAAGAACAGCCCGCAGCTCGAAGTCTTCAAGAAAAAGGGCATCGAGGTGCTGCTCATGACCGACCGGGTTGACGAGTGGGCGCTGAACTACCTGCACGATTTCGACGGCACGCCGCTGCAATCGGTCGCCAAGGGCGCGGTCGACCTGGGCAAGCTCCAGGACGAGGCCGAAAAGAAGGCGGCAGAGGAGGCCGCCGAGGCCTTCAAGCCGCTGCTCGCC
The DNA here is from genome assembly GCA_023954035.1 of Burkholderiaceae bacterium. GTDB lineage: Bacteria > Pseudomonadota > Gammaproteobacteria > Burkholderiales > Burkholderiaceae_C > Simplicispira. Next base: position 34,520 of record JAMLIT010000032.1, read on the forward strand.
AAGCTGAAAGATGCCCTCAAGGACAAGGCCGAAGACGTGCGCGTCACCTCGCGCCTGGTCGATTCACCCGCCTGCCTGGTGGTGCAGGACGACGGCATGAGCACGCAGCTCGCCCGCATGCTCAAGCAGGCCGGCCAGCAGGCGCCCGAATCCAAACCGGTGCTGGAAGTGAACCCCGAGCACCCGCTGGTAAAGAAGTTGGACGGCAGCGTGCACTTCAACGACCTGGCCCACATCCTGTTCGACCAGGCGCTGCTGGCCGAAGGCGGCCTGCCGGACGACCCGGCGGCCTACGTGCGCCGGGTCAATGCCTTGTTGGTGTGATTTATGGGTCGAAATAGCTGAAAGCGCTTATCTGGTAAGCGTTGGCAGCTATTGAAATTGAGGTAATTCTGGAGCGCCGTTCCAGCGAGACGCTTCAGGATGTCCGTTTTGCCGAGCGCAGAATGCGCGCGTGGAGCGCGTCGCGCTCGGCGGGTGCGGCGTCCATCAAGTCCTTGAGGGTGCGCTCGGGCAGCACCACGCTCTGGCGGCGATCCTTGGCCACGGGCACGTTGCGCCAACCGGACAGCACCATCCAGTCCCACAGGTCGCGCGGCATGGCGTGGGTGATCTGCATTTTCAGGTTGCCACACATGATCCACGCTCCGACCGGAGGCAAAGGCCCCACGGGCGGCGTCTGGCGCTTGGTGCGGATGGAAAAGAGCGTGCGCAGCTTGTCTTTCATGGGGTCCGGTCGGTCTGAGGGAGAGCTTGCAGCATACAAGAGTGCGCGGCGCGGCGCAGGGCTTGGGCAGGCAGCCTGGCAAGGCAGCTCCGAGGCCTGGCGGCGCTCTACAGACAGCAAGCAGCATGCCCCTGCGTCGCCCGGGGAATTTTTGGAGGTGGCCAACAGCGCTTATGCTGTGGCTGCCCGTCCCTGCAGACCGTGGCAAAGATTCTTGGTCAGCGCCCGCGCGCTGGCCCTCTTCACAAAGGAAACGCATGCAGTCCACGCAAGTGGAGCCGAGCGGAATCGAAGCCAACCCCGTCGCGTTAAGCGCCATCATGCGTGCTTCCGAGCGGCACACCATCGTGGCTTCCGAGGACATCGTCGACGCCCGAGGCTTCAAGCTCTGGGCCAAAGGCCAGCCGGTGTCCGCCAGCCTGCAGCACAAGCTCCTCGAACGCAAGCTCGAGCGCCCGCTGGAGGTCTGCCTGACCGCACAGGATGGGGCAACGCTGCCCCACCTCCAGCAATGCCTGGGGGAATTCCTGGCTGGTCAGACTGCGCTGGCGCGCGGCTTGGCGCCCTGGGCGGGTGCGGTGCAGGAGCATATGCAGGGGCTGTCCTGGCATTCGGTCGTGCAACTGCTGTGCACCACGGCGATGGCCACGCGCAGCGGCTATCTGGCCCACGCCGTCGCGGCAGCGGCCTTGATGGGGGCCATGGCGATGTCCAAAAAATGGCCAGCGGCCGAGGTTCGCATGGCCATGCTTGCCGGCCTGCTGCATGACATCGGCGAGGTCTACATCCAGCCCGAGTACCTCGATTCGTCGGATCCGCTTGACCTGCTAGGTTACAAACACTTGGCGGTGCATCCACGCATGGGGCAAATGCTGCTGGCTTCGACAACCGACTACAGCCCGGCGCTGTGCCGGGCCGTCGGCGAGCACCACGAACGGCTCGACGGATCGGGCTACCCGGCGCGCCTGCTGGGCAAGCAGATGTCGGAGCTGGGCAAGATGCTGTCGGTGGTTGAGGTCACTCTGGGCATCTCGCGCGCCCGGTCGGCGCCGATGAAGCGAACCAGTTTCGCGCTGCGCCTGATTCCTGGCGAGTTCGACCTGCGCTACGCGAGCTTTGTTTGCAACATGGCCCAGGCGGCCCAAGAGGAGCTGCCAAAGCCTGACGGCCTGCCGCGCACCGTCAGCATTCTTCACCCCATGGAGCGCATCAAGGAGCGGATGGACGATGTGGCCGCGCTGCGCAGCGAGCTGGTGCGCCAGAAGAGCGCCGCGCCCAGCATGGCGATTGTTGAGGTGGCGACTGCCCGGCTCGACCGGCTGAAGACGGCATGGAACTCGCTGGGTTCCTGGGGAGCCAGCGCCTCCGACCTGTCCGGGGAAGTGCACTTCGAGCTGGACATGGCGGATCGCGAACTGAACCAGCGCCTGCGCGAACTCCAGCGCGAATGCCTGCTGCTGGCGATGCGCCTGCCGCTCAAGGAGCGCGGGTTGCTTGCGCCGCTGTGGCGGGAGTTGCAGGTGGACGAAGTTTGATGAGGGGGTTTACACCGAAAGCGGTGCCTCCTGCATCGCCTCGATCTGCTCTTCCAGCATATCCACCTGCCCGCTCCAGTAGTCGCTGGAGCCAAACCAGGGGAAATTGACCGGAAAAATCGGGTCTTCCCAGCGCCGTGCCAGCCAGGCGCTGTAGTGGATGAGTCGCAGCGTGCGCAGCGGCTCGATCAGCGCGAGCTCGCGCCGGTCGAAGCTGCGAAACTGCTCGTAGCCGTCGAGCAGCGCGCTCAGTTGCCCGGTGCGCTGGCGCCGGTCGCCTGAGAGCAGCATCCACAAATCCTGCACCGCAGGCCCGCTGCGCGCGTCGTCCAGATCGACAAAGTGCGGGCCGCCGCGCCCCCATTCGTCCAGCGGGGTCCAGAGGATGTTGCCGGGGTGGCAGTCGCCGTGCAGGCGGATCTGCTTTGCATTTTTTATGCCAAATTGGCCTCCAGCGCTTGATGGGTATGCGCTAGCAGCTATTATTTCAAGAGCGCGCTGGCACCCGTCCAGCCAGCGCGATTGCATGTCCAGCGGCACGGCGGCGTGCGCCATCAGCCAGTCGCGAGGTTCTTCGCCAAAGCTCTGCATGTCGAGCGCCGGGCGCTCGGCAAACGGCCTGGCCGCGCCCACGGTGTGCAGGCGCGCGAGAAAGCGGCCTATCCATTCCAGCACTTCCCAGTCGTCCAGCTCGGGCGTGCGGCCGCCGCGCCAGGGGCTCACCGAAAAGAGGAAGTCGCCATGCTGGTGCACCGTCTGGCCGCCCAGCAGCAGCGGCGCCACAGCCGGCACCTCGGCCTCCACCAACTCGGCGGCAAAGGCGTGCTCTTCCAGGATTTGCGCCCGGCTCCAGCGCTGCGGCCGGTAAAACTTGGCGACGACGCGCTCGCCATCTTCCAGCGTGGCCTGGTAGACCCGGTTTTCGTACGACGACAGCGCCATCAGCCGCCCGTCGCCATACAGGCCCACGCTGGCCAGCGCGTCCAGCACCTGGTCGGGGCTCAGGCGCGCGTAGGGGTGCGGGTCGGTGCTGGCGGCCTGGTTTTTGAAGGGCGGTTGTTCAGTGGCATCGGGTGGACTCATGCCCCATTGTCGCCCTCCGCACGCGTTGGCTGCAGACTGGCGATGTGGCCGCTGCGCGGATCGCCCTGGCCGGCGAGCAAGTCCTGGAACAAGGCCTGCGTGGCTTCGGGACCGAGATGCCGCTGCACCACCAGCCAGGGCGTGGTCGGCGATTGCACTGCCGCGCGCAATTGGTTCCAGGCGCCCACCAAGCGATCGTTCAAACCCTGTGCGCCCCACTCGCTGTGGCGCTTCTTGACCTGCGCTGGAGCGAAAAACATCACCGGGCGCGGCCCGGGCAACTGCCCGGCGCCACCCAGGTCCTGCACGTGGCTGGCGCCGACGGAGCAGCTGTAGGCCAGCTCTGCGAAGTGCTGGTGGATGCGCTGTCGCAAGGCCACGCTACCGGCGAAATCGATGTAGATGCCGGGCGCGGCGCCGTCGAGTTGCTCGATGGCGTCGTAGGCCAGCACGCGGTCGTAGCAGCCCAGGCTCTCGCAGAACGCCAGGTTGCCGGGCGAGGTGAGGCCCACCACTTCCAGGCCGCCGCGCTGCGCCAGTTGAAACGCCGTGCCCCAGGCGGTCTTGCTCGATGCGCTGGAGAGCAGCATGCGCCGCGCGCCAAAGAACTGCTGGTCGGCAAGGAAGTCGTCGATCAGCCACGACGTGATGAACAGCGGGCGCAAGAGCGCCTGCAGGTCTTCGTTGTCGTCCCGGTAGAACGGGTCGGCGCTTGCGCGCACATAGTGGTTGTAGACCGCGTGCAATCCCGCGCGGTGCGCTGCGCCATCGCTGAAGCCTGCAGCGTTGGCGCGTTGGGGCGCAAGCACGGCGCTGCTCGCCATGGGCCAATAGCCGTACAGGCGCTCGCCCATGGCGACGTCGGGATGCGTGGATTCCACCACCGTGCCAAAGCCCCAGACGGGCACGATGCCCCAGCCCGCTTCCCCACTGGGAAAGAAGCTCCAGTAGTTCAGCATGTCACCCAGGGCGGCGTAAGTGATGTTGTTCGCGGTGAGCGCAAACGCATCGACGCGCACGCGCACCTGGCCATCGGCGAGGGGCGCGTCGGGGGCCGACACAAGGCGGGTGGTGGCCAGCTGATCCTGGCGGACGAGGAGAGTGGTGGTGCTCATCAATCCACGCTAAACGAAAGTGCCGCCCCACTCAACACGCGGGCGGCACCTGGGCGACAGCAGGCGCCGGACGGCGTCCAGCCCTGCCATGGATGGGCCGGCTCAGGCCAGCGTGATGTTCACGTCAATATTGCCGCGCGTCGCGTTCGAATAGGGGCACACCTGGTGGGCTGCGTCGATCAACTTTTGCGCAGCGTCCTTGTCCATTCCTGGCAGCGACACTTTCATGCGCACCGCAATGCCGTAGGCGTTCGGGATGGGGCCCAGGTCCACTTCGGCGTCCACGGCCAGGTCTTGCGGCAGCGTCAGCTGCGTCTTGCCAGCCACGGCCTTCATGGCACCGATGAAGCAGGCCGAGTAGCCAGCGGCAAACATCTGCTCGGGGTTGGTGCCGGTGCCAGGCGTGCCGGGCGAAGAGAGCTTCACGTCCAGGCGACCGTCGTCGCTGCGGGAGGCCCCTTCGCGGCCCCCGACGGTGTGGGCTTTGGCGGTGTAGAGAACTTTGTCGAGTGTGGTCATGGTGGTTTCCTTCAAGGTTGTACCTGCGGTGCAGGCGGGGGAGAAACGGGATCGGCAGCCGTGCGGCCAGCGGCGAGGGTGCCCCGCAGCGCCTGCAATTGCTGCGTGAGCGCCCGGATTTGCGGCCATTCGAGCTGGCTGTGCGTGCGCACACAGGCCGGTACGCTGCGCGCCTGCTGCTGCAGCGCACGGCCCGCTGGGGTGAGGGTGATACGCACGCGGCGCTCGTCCGCGCTGTCCCGGGTGCGCTGCAGCCAGCCCGCGCTTTCCAGGCGCTTGAGCAGTGGCGTGAGCGTGCCGGAATCGAGAAAAAGACGCTCGCCGATGTGCGAGACGGGCAGATCGTCCTGCTCCCACAGCACCAGGAGCACCAGGTATTGGGGGTAGGTCAGGCCCAGCGCCTCCAGCAGCGGCTTGTAGACCTTGGTCATGGCCAGCGACGCGGAATACAGCGCGAAGCAAAGCTGGTGATCGAGCAGCAGTTCGGGCGGGCTGGAAGGTGAGGGGCGCGCTGGCATCGTTGAATTGTAGCTGGCAATTAAATTGTGCGCAACTTAATTGTCAGAAAAGCAAGCAACTTAAGCCTTGGTAGAACACGTGAAGTCGGGGGAATTCATTGGATTATTGGAGCCTGACCCCAATGAATTCCCGCAAGTGAACGTCAGTACGTGTACACCCCACGCCCCGTTTTGCGCCCCAGGTGCCCCGCCGCCACCAGCTCCTTGAGCAGCGGGCACGGGCGGTACTTGCTGTCGCCGAATTCCTGCAGGTACACCTCCATCACCGCCAGACACACGTCCAGGCCCACCAGGTCGGCGAGAGCGAGCGGACCAATGGGCTGGTTGCAGCCGAGCTTCATGCCGGCGTCGATGTCCTCAGGCGTGGCCAGGCCTTCGGCCAGCACGAAGAAGGCCTCGTTGATCATGGGCACCAGAATGCGATTCACCACAAAGCCCGGCGCGTTCTTCACCGTGATGGGCGATTTGCCCAGGCGCAGCGCCAGGGCCCTCACGGCATCGTGCGTGGCATCGTTGGTCTGCACGCCCCGAATCAGCTCGACCAGCGCCATCATCGGCACCGGGTTGAAGAAATGCATGCCAATGAAGTGCCCTGGCCGCGAGGTGGCCGCCGCCAGCTTGGTGATCGAGATGGACGAGGTGTTCGAGGCAATCAGCACCTCGGGTCCGGCGATGGCGTCCACCTGCTTCAAAATCCTGAGCTTGAGCTCGTAGTTTTCCGTCGCCGCTTCGATGATGAGCTGCGCGCCCTGGAGGGCTGCATAGTCCGTCGATGTCTCGATGCGCGCCAGCGCCGCATCCTTGTCGGCGCCCGTCATCTTTTCCTTCTTGATCAAGCGGTCCAGGCTGCCTGCCACCGTGGCAACGCCTTTGAGGACGGCCGCGTCCGAGATATCCACCATCACCACGCCCACGCCCGCCACCGCGCAGGCCTGCGCAATGCCGTTGCCCATGGTGCCCGCGCCGATGATGCCAACCTTTGTGATTTCCATATAGAGAGCTCTCTTCAAAGTGAAACAGTCCGGCAGGATGGTAGCGGGGTTCGCGTGCGCTTGCGGTTAAGGTGCGCCAAAGCCTGCGCACGAAGACGCAGGCAACACCCAAAAGGAGACCCATGTTCGACTACATCGTGATCGGCGGCGGCTCGGCCGGATGCGTGCTCGCGGGCAGGCTGAGCGAAGACCCGGCAGTGCGCGTCTGCCTGCTCGAAGCGGGCAAGCCCGACAACAGCGTGCTGATTCACTGCCCTGCGGGGCTGGCCGTGATGGCCAAGTACGAACTCAATGGCTGGGGCCAGAACACCACGCCGCAACCGGGCCTGAACGGCCGCCGGGGTTACCAGCCGCGCGGCAAGGTGCTGGGCGGGTCCAGCTCCATCAACGCCATGATTTACGCCCGCGGCCAGCACGCCGACTACGACCACTGGGCGGAAGATGGCAACCCCGGCTGGGGTTGGAGCGACGTGCTGCCATACTTCAAACGCTCCGAACACAACGAGCGCGGCGCGGACGCCCTGCACGGCAGCGGTGGGCCGCTCAACGTGATGGACCTGCGCTCGCCCAACCCGTTTGCCCAGCATTTTGTGGAAGCCGGTGTGCAGGCCGGTGAGGTGCGCAACGCAGACTTCAATGGCCCGGCGCAGGAAGGCGTGGGCATGTACCAGGTCACGCACAAAAATGGCGAGCGCTTCAGCGCCGCCAAGGCCTACCTGACACCACATCTGGCGCGGCCCAACCTGCGCGTCATCACCGGCGCGCGCGCCACGCGCATCGTCTTTGAGGGCAAGCGTGCGGTGGGCGTCGAATACGAACAGGGCGGCGTGCGCCAGACCTTGCGCTGCTCGCGCGAGGTGTTGCTCTCGGCCGGTGCGCTGCTCTCGCCCCAGCTCCTGATGCTCTCGGGCATCGGCCAGGGTGCGCAGTTGCAGGCACTGGGCATCCCGGTGCTGCACGATTTGCCTGGTGTTGGACAGCATCTGCACGACCACGTCGATGTGGTGCAGGTCATGGACGCGCCGGGCCTCTACGACCTGTTTGGCATCTCACCTACGGGCGCCATGCGCATCCTGCGCGGCATTGGCGAGTGGCGCCGCGCCCGCAGCGGCATGCTGACCACCAACTTCGCCGAATCCGGCGGTTTCATCAAGAGCCGTCCCGAGGAGGCCGCGCCAGATTTGCAGCTGCACTTCGTCATCGGCAAGCTGGTGGACCACGGCCGCAAGACGGTGCTGGGCCACGGCTACTCGTGCCATGTCTGCCTGCTGCAGCCCAAGAGCCGGGGCAGCGTGCAGCTCGCCAGCAAGGACCCGAACGCCCTGCCACTGGTGGACCCGAACTTCCTGGGCGAGCAGGACGACATCGACCGCCTGGTGCGCGGCATGAAGCGCATGCGCGAGATCCTGAACCAACCCGCACTGACAAAGTTTGGCGCGCGTGAATCCAAGGCCTCCGCCAGCGCCACGAGCGACGCCGAGATAGCGCAGTTCATCCGCAACCACGCGGACACCATTTACCACCCGGTGGGCAGTTGCCGCATGGGGCCGGGGCCGCTCGACGTGGTGGATGCCCAGCTGCGTGTGCACGGCATGCAGGGGCTGCGGGTGATCGACGCCTCCATCATGCCGCGCGTGGTCAGCGGCAACACCAATGCGCCGACCATCATGATTGCGGAGAAGGCGGTGGATTTGCTGCG
>JAMLIT010000033.1 GCA_023954035.1 Burkholderiaceae bacterium
GGGCGGCAAGAACATTTCCCCCGGCAACATCGAGGCCGACCTGATGAACCTGCCGCTGGTGGAGCATGCCGTGGTGGTGGGCGACTCGCGCCATTTCCTTGCGGCGCTGCTGACGTTGAAAGCCGATGTGCTCCGGGATTTTGCACAACAACAGGGCCTGCCGGGAGACCTGCAGGAATGGCGCACCAGCCCCCAGGTGCACGAAGAACTACAGCGCGGAATCGATGCCGTCAACGCACGGCAGGCGCGCGTGGCGCACATCCGCAGGTTCAGCGTCATCCAGGACGACTTTTCCATCGACAACGGCTGCCTCACGCCCACGCAAAAAATCCGCCGCAACGTGGTGCAGCGGCAGTTCGCTGCGGAAATCGACGCGCTGTACCGCGACGAGGCGGTGGGTTAAGCCTTTGCCGCCGCCTGGCGACCGCTGTAGACCCACAGCCCGATGCCAGCCAAGACCATGGGCACGCACAGCCACTGCCCCATGCTCATGCCCAGCGACAGCAGGCCGAGGTAGCTGTCGGGTTCGCGGAAATATTCGGCCGCAAAGCGCAGCACGCCGTAGCCGATGAGGAAGGCCGCTGCCACCCGGCCGCGCGGCCGCTCGTGCCGCGCAAACAGCCACAGCAGCACGAACAGCAGCAGGCCTTCGAGCAGGAACTGGTAGATCTGCGAGGGGTGGCGTGGCAGCATGGAGCCGCTTTGCGGGAACACCATGCCCCAGGGCAAATCGGGGCTGGAAAAGCGCCCCCAGAGTTCGCCATTGATGAAGTTGCCAATCCGCCCCGCCGCCAAGCCAGTGGGAACGCAGGGTGCAACGAAGTCGGCCACTTCCAGCCAAGGGCGCTTGCGCGAATGGGCGAACCAGACCATCGAGGCAATCACGCCCAGCAAGCCGCCATGAAAGCTCATGCCGCCCTGCCAGATGGCAAAAATCTCCAGCGGGTGGCTGGCGTAGTAGCCTGGCTTGTAAAACAGGCAGTAACCCAGGCGCCCGCCCAGCACGACACCGACGACGCCCAGAAACAGGATGTCTTCCACGTCCTTGCGCGTCCAGGCGCGCGTGCCGGTCATCGAAGCAAAGGGCTCATGGCGCAGCCGCAGCGTGCCTAGCCACATAAACAAGCCGAACGCGGCAAGGTAGGTCAGGCCGTACCAATGAATGGCGATCGGACCGAGTTGCAGCGCAACGGGGTCAATGTGTGGGTAGGTCAGCATAGTGAGCGGAGCATACCGCGAAAAATGTAGTTAAATTGGCTGCTAGCGCTTATGAGATAAGCGCCAGCAGCTATTTATTTGGGAGCAATCGAGCGTTTTGGGCGCTCAATCTTCCAGCAACGACAGGTCGCGCACCGCGCCCTTGTCGGCCGACATCACCAGCTTGGCATAGGCCTTGAGCGCGCTGGAGACCTTGCGGGGCCGCGGCTGGGCCGGCTTCCAGCCCTTGGCGTCCTGCTCGGCACGGCGCCTGGCCAGTTCGTCGCCCGATACCAGTACGTTGATGCTGCGGTTCGGAATGTCAATACGAATGCGGTCGCCCGTGCGCACCAGGCCAATGGCGCCACCGGCCGCCGCTTCCGGCGAGCAGTGGCCAATGGACAGGCCGGAGGTGCCGCCGGAGAACCGCCCATCGGTCAGCAACGCGCAGGCCTTGCCCAGGCCCTTGGACTTGATGTAGCTCGTGGGATAGAGCATCTCCTGCATGCCGGGGCCGCCCTTGGGGCCTTCGTAGCGGACCACGACCACGTCTCCGGCCTTGACCTTGTCGTCCAGGATGTGGGCCACGGCTTCGTCCTGCGACTCGACCACATGCGCCGGGCCCTCGAACACCAGCAGCGCATCGTCCACGCCCGCCGTCTTGACCACGCAGCCGTTCAGGGCGATGTTGCCGGTCAGCACGGCCAGCCCTCCTTCTTGCGAGAAGGCATGCTCGCCCGAGCGAATGCAACCCTGGGCGCGGTCCAGATCCAGGCTGGGCCAGCGGGCGTTCTGGCTGAAGGCCACTTGGGTAGGAATACCGCCTGGACCGGCCAGGTAGAAGGTTTTGACCGCATCCGACGGGTTGCGGGCAATGTCCCATTCGTCCAGCGCGTCTTTCATGGTCTTTGCATGCACCGTCGATGTGTCGGTATGCAGCTTGCCGGCGCGATCCAGCTCGCCCAGGATGGCCATGATGCCGCCAGCGCGGTGCACATCTTCGACGTGGTACTTGTCGGTGTTGGGCGCCACTTTGCACAGTTGTGGCACGGCGCGCGAGAGTCGGTCGATGTCCGCCATCGTGAAATCGATTTCCGCCTCCTGGGCGATGGCGAGGATGTGCAGGATGGTGTTGGTCGAGCCGCCCATGGCGATGTCCAGTGCCATGGCATTCTCAAACGCCTTGAACCCCATGGAGCGCGGCAGCACGCTGGCGTCATCATCCTGGTAATAGCGTTTGCACAGGTCGACGACCAAACGGCCGGCGCGCTTGAACAACTCCTCGCGGTCGGCGTGCGTGGCCACCAAGGTGCCGTTGCCTGGGAGCGAGAGCCCCAGCGCCTCCGTCAGGCAGTTCATCGAATTGGCGGTAAACATGCCCGAGCACGAACCGCAGGTGGGGCACGCCGAGCGCTCCACTTCGGCCAGATCGGCAGCGGACACCTTGTCGTCCGCCGCCATCACCATGGCGTCGATCAGGTCGAGCTTTCTGACCGTGATCGAACGGGTCGCGGGCGTGGCCGACTGCACCTTGCCCGCTTCCATCGGGCCGCCGGAGACAAACACCACGGGGATGTTGAGCCGCATGGCGGCCATCAGCATGCCGGGGGTGATCTTGTCGCAGTTGGAGATGCACACCATGGCGTCGGCGCAGTGCGCGTTCACCATGTATTCCACCGAATCGGCAATGATGTCGCGGCTGGGCAGCGAATACAGCATGCCGTCGTGGCCCATGGCGATGCCATCGTCCACGGCAATGGTGTTGAACTCCTTGGCGACGCCACCCGCCGCCTCGATTTCGCGCGCCACCAGCTGGCCCAGGTCTTTCAGGTGAACATGGCCGGGCACGAACTGGGTAAAGGAATTGACCACGGCGACGATGGGTTTCTGAAAATCATCGTCTTTCATGCCGGTGGCACGCCACAGGGCGCGGGCACCGGCCATGTTGCGGCCGGCGGTGGAAGTCTTGGAGCGGTAAGCGGGCATCGTTGCGTCGAGGAAATGGTTACTCTTGGGTCGCGTTGAATTATCCCCCAGCGATATGCCAAGCTTGCCCAGCGCCTGCTTGTGCAGACGCAGGCCCCCTCCAAAGCAAAGGCACCCCATGAGCGACAACAAGGTCATTCCCATCCGTCCCGTGAACGAACGCAGCGCCCACATCACCCAAGGCAAGTCGCGGGCACCGAACCGTTCCATGTACTACGCCATGGGCTACCAGGAGTCCGATTTCTCCAAACCCATGGTGGGCGTTGCCAACGGCCACAGCACCATCACACCGTGCAATTCGGGCCTGCAAAAGCTGGCCGATGCCGCCATCGAAGGCATCGAGGAAGCCGGCGGCAACGCCCAAGTCTTTGGCACACCCACCATTTCGGACGGAATGGCCATGGGCACCGAGGGCATGAAATACAGCCTGGTCAGCCGAGAAGTCATCAGCGACTGCATCGAGACCTGTGTGCAGGGCCAGTGGATGGACGGCGTCGTGGTCATTGGCGGCTGCGACAAGAACATGCCCGGCGGTCTGATGGGCATGTTGCGTGCCAATGTGCCCGCCATTTACGTCTATGGCGGCACCATTCTTCCGGGGCGCTACCAGGGCAAGGACCTGAACATCGTCAGCGTCTTCGAGGCCGTGGGCGAAAACGCCGCCGGCAAGCTCAGTGACCACGATTTGCATGAGATCGAAAAGCGGGCCATCCCCGGCACCGGCTCCTGTGGCGGCATGTATACGGCCAACACCATGTCGAGCGCTTTCGAAGCCCTGGGCATCAGCCTGCCCTACTCGTCCACCATGGCCAACCCGCACGACGAAAAGAAGAATTCGGCCAGGGAATCGGCGCGCGTGCTGATCGAGGCGATCAAGAAAGACATCAAGCCGCGCGACATCGTGACGCGCAAGAGCATCGAGAACGCGGTCGCCGTCATCATGGCAATCGGCGGCTCGACCAATGCCGTGCTGCACTTTCTCGCCATCGCGCACGCGGCCGAGGTGGAATGGACCATCGACGATTTTGAGCGCGTGCGCACGAGAACACCCGTGCTCTGCGATCTCAAGCCCAGCGGGCAGTACCTGGCGGTGGATTTGCACCAGGCCGGCGGCATTCCGCAGGTCATGAAGATGCTGCTGAATGCGGGCTTGCTGCACGGCGACTGCCTGACCATCACTGGCCAGACCATTGCCGAAGTGCTGAAGGATGTGCCCGACGCACCGCGCGCAGACCAGAACGTCATTCGTCCCATCGACCAACCCCTGTACGCACAGGGCCACTTGGCCATCCTGAAAGGCAACCTGAGCCCCGAAGGCGCGGTAGCCAAGATCACCGGCCTGAAAAACCCCGTGATCACCGGACCTGCACGGGTGTTTGACGACGAACAATCGGCCTTGCAGGCGATTTTGGACGGCAAGATCGTCCCCGGCGACGTCATGGTACTGCGCTACCTCGGCCCCAAAGGCGGGCCCGGCATGCCGGAGATGCTGGCACCGACCGGCGCGCTGATCGGCGCGGGCCTGGGCGAAAGCGTCGGTCTGATCACCGACGGGCGCTTTTCTGGTGGTACCTGGGGCATGGTGGTGGGCCACGTGGCGCCCGAGGCTGCCGCCGGCGGCACCATCGCTCTGGTCCAGGAAGGCGATTCGATCACCATTGATGCGCGCACGCTGGTGCTCGAACTGCATGTACCCGATGCCGACATCGCCCAGCGCCGCGCCGCCTGGAGCGCCCCTGCCCCCCGCTACACCCGTGGCGTGCAGGCCAAATTCGCGTTCAACGCGTCAAGCGCCAGCAAGGGGGCGGTGCTGGACAATTACTGAATTGCGAGCCATCCATGAAAAAAGCGCCCCAAACGGCGAAGGCGCTTGTTTCCTGGCGAGAGTGCACCGTCACCGTGGCCTGCGCGGGCGCATGCCCAAGGCCTCTTTCTGGCGGTCGATGCGGTCCTGCTTGCGCTGGTCCATTTTTTCCATGGCTTTGCGTTTCGTATAGCCCGTACTGTCAGCCCATGCCCACCATAGAAGCGTTACAGCAAAGGGCGACAGAACCCACCACCAGGACCATGTGGCAACCGGGCCGATTTCGAGGTACTTCAAGAGGCAAAGAAGAATGCCGAGGCCAAGCGTGTACATGATGTTCCTCAATAATGCAGACTGTATTCCCCATTGACAGCGATCGAGTCATTACAATCCACGTTGCAGCAATGTAACCCAACAAAGGAACCACCACCATGATGAAACGCACCCTGCTTGCTTTCGCACTCACCCTGACCGTTGCCGGTCCGGCCATGGCCAACGAGGCACTTGCCAAATCGAAGAATTGCATGGCCTGCCATGCGGTCGACAAAAAAGTGGTCGGCCCCGCCTACAAGGACGTGGCCAAGAAGTTCGCTGGCCAAAAGGACGCAGTGGACATGCTGGCCGGAAAAATCATGAAGGGCAGCCAGGGCGTCTGGGGCCCCGTGCCCATGCCTGCGAACACGCAGGTCAGCGCCGCCGAAGCCAAGGAACTGGCTACCTGGGTGATGTCGCTGAAATAAATGCGCGACCGCGCCCGAGGGCGCGTCCAATTGCGGCACGGCCGCCCTGTTTGCGCAGGGCGGCCGTCTTGTTTTTGTGCTTCTTGTTCTGTGCTATTCGAGCACGCGCCGCCGCGTCTGCAATTGGTTTTCCAGCTGCCCCCAATACGCGGCCGTCGTGTTGTCCGACTCGTTGGCACGGGCCAGCAGGCGCGATTCCAGCGTTTCAATGCGCTCCATCAGCGCGGCGTGGCTTTGCTGGCTCTGTGTTTGCAAGAACGCCTTCATTTCCGTAAAGCGCGAGGCTTCGGCCTTGTCGGCCAGTTCGCGCTGCACCTGCATTTCCTTTCCATGCCGCCGCGTTTCCATCAGCACCGAGCCTTGGAGCCACAGCACATACGCCAAAGCAAATGCGGCAAGCAAAGCGGTCAATGCCAGCATGACGACACCCAGGGGTGCCTCCACCGTCGCCAAGCCCAACGACATGGGGACCGCCGTGGCCAGTGCATTCCAGTTCAACACGGCGAGCGCGGCAATGGCCGCCACCGTCAAGGTCAACAAGAGAGATCGGAGATTCATGGGGTCCTCGCAGTCGTCTTCAGGAGATGCGCACGCCCAGCCGCGTGGTAGCGAGGTTGTACCCGATTCGTGCGGATGTCAGGCACTTTCTCGGGTTATCGCGTCAATTTCCTACAGACGACGGCGGCTCGACCCGCCGATTTCAGCCAATTGATTCAGGCAAGTCCGGTTTTGTGCCCACGTCACGCCGCTGCGCGACATGAGTGTCCCCAAACCCGCAAGCGCTTCGCGCTGGCGCCTTGCGGCGCCTTCTGGATCAATTGATCTCCGACAATTGATTGAGAATTGCGGGGTTTTCCAGCGTGCTGGTGTCCTGGGTGATGGCTTCGCCCTTGGCTATGGAGCGCAGCAGGCGGCGCATGATCTTTCCGCTGCGGGTCTTGGGCAGGTTGTCGCCGAAGCGGATGTCCTTGGGCTTGGCGATGGGGCCGATCTCCTTGGCCACCCAGTCGCGCAGTTCCTTGGCGATCTGCTTGGCTTCCTCGCCTGTGGGGCGGCTGCGCTTCAAAACCACGAAGGCGCAGATGGCCTCGCCCGTGACATCGTCGGGACGCCCGACCACGGCGGCCTCGGCCACCAGGTCGGTCTTGGCCACCAGGGCGGATTCGATTTCCATGGTGCCCATGCGGTGACCCGAGACATTGAGCACGTCGTCGATGCGGCCGGTGATACGGAAATAGCCCCGATCGGCGCTGCGCACCGCACCGTCACCTGCGAGGTAGATCTTGCCCCCCATCTCGTCCGGGAAGTAACTCTTCTTGAAGCGCTCCGGGTCACCCCAGATGGTGCGGATCATGCTTGGCCAGGGACGCTTGATGACCAGCATTCCGCCCGAGCCGTTGGGAATGTCGTTGCCCGTTTCGTCCACGATGGCGGCCATGATGCCAGGCAGCGGCAGCGTGCAGCTGCCGGGCACCAGCGGCGTCGCACCGGGCAGCGGCGTGATGACGTGACCGCCGTTTTCGGTCTGCCAGAAGGTGTCCACCACCGGGCAGCGCTCGCCACCGACGTTCTTGTAGTACCACATCCAGGCTTCGGGGTTGATGGGCTCGCCGACGCTGCCAAGGATGCGCAGACTGGAGAGGTCCGAGCGCTCCGGGTGCACGGCCGGATCGGATTCAGCTGCCTTGATGAGCGAGCGGATGGCCGTGGGCGCGGTGTAGAACACTGTGCACTTGTGGCGCTCGATCATCTGCCAGAAGCGGCCGGCGTTCGGGTAGGTGGGGATACCTTCAAAAATGATCTGCGTAGCACCTGCGGCCAAGGGGCCATAGGCCACATAGGTATGGCCGGTGATCCAGCCGATATCGGCCGTACACCAGAACACGTCGTCCGGCCGGATGTCGAAAGTCCACTCCATGGTGGTCTTGGCCCACATCAGATAGCCCGCCGTGCTGTGCTGCACTCCCTTGGGTTTGCCGGTGGACCCCGAGGTGTACAGAATGAACAGCGGGTGCTCGGCGCCCACGGCGACCGGCTCGCAGTCGCTCGATTGCCCTTGCATCGCCTGGCTGAAGCTCAGGTCGCGGCCCGCCACCATGTGGCAGGCGCTCTTGGTGCGCTCGTAAACCAGCACGTGGCGCACTTTCTCGCAGCCGCCCATGGCAAGCGCCTCGTCGATGATGGCCTTGAGCGGCAATTCCTTGCCGCCGCGCAATTGGGCGTTGGCCGTGATGACGACGCTGGCGCCCACGTCGATCACGCGCTCGTGCACCGCCTTGGCCGAAAACCCGCCAAAGACCACGCTGTGGATCGCGCCCAGACGCGCGCAGGCCTGCATGGCGACAACGCCCTCGATGGTCATGGGCATGTAGATGAGAACCCGATCGCCTTTGCTCACCCCCAGGGCCTTGAGCGCATTGGCAAAGCGGCTCACGCGGGCCAGCAGCTCCTTGTAGCTGACGCGGGTGACCGAGCCGTCGTCGGCTTCAAAAATGATGGCGGTCTTGTCCTCGGCAGGCGTGCCGATGTGGCGATCGAGGCAGTTGGCCGACGCGTTGAGCTCTCCGTCGGCATACCATTTGTAGAACGGAGGGTTGGATTCGTCCAGGATCTGCGTGAACGGCTTGGTCCACTGCAGATGCTCGCGCCCCAGGCGTGCCCAGAAGCCCTCGTAGTCGGCTGCGGCTTCGGCGCACAAGGCCTCATACGCGGCCATGCCCGAAATGCGCGCGGCCTTCACTGCCTCCTCACTGGGAGGAAACACACGGTTCTCGACGAGAGTGGATTCAATGGCAGACGAAGGCGCGCTCATGGGGGAAGTCTCCTGAATTGAGGGAAAAGCTCCCGCCAATGTCGGCGCTGGCACTTACAACGCACTGACGGGCCCTGTGGGCCCGCACGAGCGCCTCTACAGGGCCAGGCGTGCGCGGGCTGCCTGGTATTGTGCGCGCAAGCGCTGCACCAGGACAGCGGTGCTCGTGATCTCGGTGACGGCGCCAATGCCTTGGCCACAGCCCCAGATGTCTTTCCACGCCTTCTTGGCGTCGCCGCCAAAGTTCATCTTGCTCGGATCGGACTCGGGCAAATGCTCCGGATCCATGCCTGCCGCGCGGATCGACGCAGCAAGGTAGTTCCCGTGCACGCCGGTAAACAGGTTGCTGTAGACGATGTCGTCCGAACTTCCATCGACGATGGCCTGCTTGTAGGCGTCGCTCGCGCGCGCTTCTTCGGTGGCAATGAAGGCCGAGCCGATGTAGGCAAAATCGGCTCCCATGGCCTGGGCGGCCAGCACCGCGTCGCCCGTGGCAATCGCGCCGCTCAAAGCGAGCGGCCCGTCGAACCACTGGCGAATCTCCTGGACCAGCGCGAACGGGCTCTTGACGCCTGCGTGGCCGCCGGCACCGGCCGCCACCGCAATCAGGCCATCGGCGCCCTTCTCAATCGCCTTGTGCGCGAACTTGTTGTTGATGACGTCGTGCAGCACGATGCCGCCCCAGCCGTGCACCGCCTGGTTGACGTCTTCGCGCGCGCCCAGGCTGGTAATGACGATCGGCACCTTGTATTTGGCGCAGACCTGCATGTCGTGCTCCAGACGGTCGTTGCTCTTGTGGACGATCTGGTTGATGGCGAAGGGCGCTGCCGGCGTTCCGGGGTTGGCCTGGTTGTAGGCGGCCAGGGTCTCGGTGATCTCGGCCAGCCACTCGTCCAGCTGCTCGGCCGGGCGCGCATTGAGCGCCGGCATCGAACCCACAATGCCGGCCTGGCATTGCGCAATAACGAGCTTGGGATTGCTGACGATGAACAGCGGCGCGCCAATGACGGGGAGCGAGCGATTTTGCAAAACAGGTGGGAGCTTGGACATGGCACTCAAAAATTTGATTAAAAACAGGCTCTAGCGCTTATCCAGCAAGCGCTAAATGCTATTAATTAAATAGCAATACCCGGTTCAGAAAGCATCCAGGGCCAGCTCGGTCACGCTGCCTGCGCCGGCCACGATGGCGTCGCGCATTCCGGGAATGCTGCTCAGCACATGGTCGGCGTAGAACTGTGCGGTCACTATCTTGGCCTGCATGAAGGCCGTGTCCTGTCCCTTCTGCAACAGCGCATCGGCCACCAGCAGCGAGCGCGCCAATTGCCAGCCGGCCACCAAGCGGCCCGCCAGCAGCAAGTACGGCACGCTGCCGGCAAAGACGGCGTTGGGGGACGACTTGCCGTGCTTGACGACGAACTCCACCACGTCAAGGTAGGCCAGGCGCGCCGTCTCAAGCCGCGCCGCCACCGTTTGCGCAGCGCCGCTGCTGTTGGCATGCAAGGCCGCCTCGGTCCGCTCGATCTGCGCGGCAATGGCGCGGGCCACAGCCCCGCCGTCGCGCGCCGTCTTGCGGCCCACCAGGTCGTTGGCCTGGATGGCGGTGGTGCCCTCGTAGATGGTGAGAATGCGCGCGTCGCGGTAATACTGCGCGGCGCCGGTTTCCTCGATGAAGCCCATGCCACCGTGCACCTGCACGCCCATGCTGGTCACGTCGATGCTCATGTCGGTGCTGTAGCCCTTGACCAGCGGCACCATGAATTCGTAGAAGGCCGCGCTGTCCTTGCGCACCTGCGCATCGGCATGGTGGTGGGCAGCGTCGTACGCGGCCGCCGCCACGGTGGCCATGGCGCGGCAGCCCTCAGTGTGGGCGCGCATGGTCATGAGCATGCGGCGCACGTCGGGGTGGTGAATGATGGTGGCGCTCTCCTTCATGCTGCCATCCACGGGCCGGCTCTGCACGCGCTCGCGTGCGTAGGCCACGGCCTTCTGGTAGGCGCGCTCGGCAATGGCAATGCCCTGCATGCCGACGGCGTAGCGCGCGGCGTTCATCATGATGAACATGTACTCGAGGCCGCGGTTCTCCTCACCGACGAGGTAGCCCACAGCGCCTGCGTTGTCGCCAAACTGCAGTACCGCGGTCGGGCTGGCCTTGATGCCCAGCTTGTGCTCGATGCTGACGCAGTGCGCGTCGTTGCGGGCGCCCAAGCTGCCGTCGTCGTTCACGATGAACTTGGGCACCACGAACAGGCTGATGCCCTTCACACCTTCCGGCGCGCCCTGCACACGGGCCAGCACCAGATGGACGATGTTCTCGGCCATGTCGTGCTCACCATAGGTGATGAAAATCTTGGTGCCGAACACCTTGTAGGTTCCGTCGCCCTGAGGCTCGGCGCGGGTGCGCACCAGCGCCAGGTCAGAGCCCGCCTGTGGCTCGGTGAGGTTCATGGTGCCGGTCCATTGGCCCGTTACCAGCTTTTCGAGGTAAGTCGTCTTGAGTGCATCGCTGCCGGCGGTCAGCAAGGCCTCGATGGCGCCGTCGGTGAGCAAGGGGCACAGCGCAAAGCTCATGTTGGCGCTGTTGATCATTTCGATGCAGGCCGCGCCAATGGTCTTGGGCAGGCCTTGGCCGCCAAAATCCTGCGGGTGCTGCAGACCTTGCCATCCGCCCTCGGTGTATTGCCTGTAGGCGTCCTGGAAACCCGGGGTGGTCTGCACCGCGCCGCTCTTGAACGCGGAAGGATTTTGGTCGCCTTCCCAATTGAGCGGTGCGAGCACACCCTCGGCCAGTTTGGCGCACTCCTGCAGCACGGCGCGGGCGGTGTCCAGGCCGGCGTCCTCAAAACCGGGCATTTGCGCAACCTGGTCGATCTGAGCGAGATGCTCGATGTCGAAAAGCATGTCCTTGAGCGGGGCGGTGTAACTCATGGGGTCTCCGGAAGCTTGAAACTCTTGAAAAAAAAGGCACCGCCAGCGATGCCTTTTGGATGGACCAAGCGCGCCTACAGCGCCTTGACCAGCTCGGGAATGGCGGTGAACAGATCGGCTTCGAGACCGTAGTCCGCCACACTGAAGATGGGCGCCTCGGCGTCCTTGTTGATCGCCACGATCACCTTGGAATCCTTCATGCCGGCCAGGTGCTGGATGGCGCCCGAGATGCCAGCCGCAATATAGAGCTGGGGCGCGACAATCTTGCCGGTCTGGCCGACCTGCAGGTCGTTCGGTGCGTAGCCTGCATCGACGGCGGCGCGGCTGGCGCCGATGGCGGCGCCCAGCTTGTCGGCCAGCGGTGTCATGACTTCGTCGAACTTTTCCTTGCTCCCAAGTGCCCGGCCACCCGAGACAATGATCTTGGCGGCTGTCAGATCGGGGCGGTCGTTCTTGGCAATTTCGCTACCCACAAAGCTGCTCTTGCCTGCGTCTGCAACGGCATCGATCTTCTCGACGCTGGCGCTGCCACCGGTGGCGGCCGCTGCGTCAAAGCCGGTGCCACGCACGGTGATGACTTTGGTCGCATCCTGGCTTTGCACCGTGGCAATGGCGTTGCCGGCGTAGATCGGGCGCTCGAAGGTATCGGGGCTGTCCACCTTGCTGATGTCGCTGATCTGCGCCACGTCGAGCTTGGCGGCAACGCGCGGCGCCACGTTCTTGCCACCAGCCGTAGCGGCGAACAGGATGTGGCTGTAGTTGCTGGCAACCGCCAGCACCTGGGCAGCGACGTTCTCGGCCAGCCCATGCTCCAGCGCGGCGGCGTCGGCGTGCAGCACTTTGGTGACGCCGGCAATCTTCGCCGCGGCTTCTGCAGCAGGGCCGGCGTTGTGGCCGGCGACCAGCACGTGGACCTCACCGCCGCACTGGCTGGCTGCGGTGACGGTGTTGAGAGTGGCGCCCTTGAGGCTGGCGTTGTCGTGTTCTGCGATGACGAGTGCGGTCATTCTTGTTCTCCTTAGAGCACTTTGGCTTCGTTCTTGAGCTTGTCGACCAGGGTGGCGACGTCAGGCACTTTGATGCCGGCACCGCGCTTGGGCGGCTCGCTGACCTTGAGCGTCTTCAGGCGGGGCGTCACGTCGACACCAAGGTCTTCGGGCTTCAGGTTCTCAAGCGGCTTCTTCTTGGCCTTCATGATGTTGGGCAGCGTGACGTAGCGCGGCTCGTTCAGGCGCAGGTCGGTGGTGATGACCGCAGGCAGGCTGAGCGAGAGCGTCTCGGCGCCGCCGTCAATTTCACGCGTGACGCTGACTTTGTCGGCCGTGAGTTCCACCTTGCTGGCGAACGTGGCCTGGGGCAGATCGCACAGCGCGGCGAGCATCTGGCCGGTCTGGTTGGCGTCGTCGTCGATGGCCTGCTTGCCAAGGATGACGAGTTGGGGCTGCTCCTTGTCGACCAGCGCCTTGAGCAGCTTGGCGACGGCCAGGGGCTGGAGTTCTTCACTGGTTTCGACCAGGATGGCGCGGTCTGCGCCAATGGCCATGGCAGTGCGCAGGGTTTCCTGGCACTGGGCGACGCCGCAGGAGACGGCAACGATTTCCGTCACCAGGCCTTTTTCCTTCAGACGCACGGCTTCTTCGACGGCGATTTCGTCAAAGGGATTCATGCTCATCTTGACGTTGGCAATGTCCACACCGCTGTTGTCCGATTTCACACGGACCTTGACGTTGTAGTCCACCACGCGCTTGACAGGGACCAAGACCTTCATTGCTGCGGCTCCTTAGAGTGGGTTGAATTGACGTTTACGTAAACCAGATCATTCTATGACGCGCATTCCCGCCATCCCCAGGGTACCGGATGCATCAAAAACGAACGATCGTGCTTTTTCGAATTATAGGGCACTTGTAGCCGCCTGTGCCGAGTCCGGTGGCACATTCGGCACCATCGCCCCGGCCGCGGCAGGCCCGCCAGGCGCGCCAGAGCCGGTCGCTTGAATTTGCACCACGCGCTGCGGAAACGGAATCTCGATGCCATGGGCGCGCAGCGCGCGCAGAATGGCAAGGTTGACGTCCGAGCGCAGTGACAGCGTGCCGTTTTCCGGGTCCACGATCCAAAAGCCCAGCGTGAACTCCAGCCCATCGGCACCAAAGGCAGACAGCGCAGCCGAGGGCGCGGGGTCCCGGAGCACGCGCGGGCTGGCAAAAGCCGCTTCCCGCAGCAAGCGCATCACCAAGTCCACATCGCTGCCATAGCCGACACTCACCACGGTGGACTGCCAGACGCGAGGATCGGCGAGCGACAGGTTTTCCACACGCTGCGAAATCAGCATCTCGTTGGGCACGATGGATTCACGTCCCGCGGGCGAGCGAATTACGGTGTAGCGGCCCGTGATGTCGGTAATTCGCCCTTCGAAGCCATCGACCCGTACGCTGTCGCCAATGCGCAGGCTGCGTTCGGCCAAGATGACGAAGCCGCTGACATAGTTGGCAGCCAGCTTCTGCAGGCCCAGGCCAATGCCCACGCCCACCGCGCCGCCGAGCACCGACAAGGCCGTCAGGTCGATGCCCGCCGCTGAGAGCGCAAACATCAGTCCGACAAAAAGCAACAGCGCACGAATGGCATTGCTCAGCGCCTTGCGCACCGAAAGACCGCTGCCGGTGGCCGAGCGCAGCAACCAGGACTCCAGCACCGAGGAAACCCACAGCGCCGCCAGGAGCACCACGCCCGCAGTGATGGCGCCTTCCAGAACGGTGCGCACCGACATCTCGGAACTGCCCATCTTCCACCGTACCTCGCCGAGCGTGTCGAGCGCGCGCGGCAATACCCCCGTGACCCAAAGCACCATGGCTCCCCAGGCCAGCCAGGAAATCGTGCGCTCAATGTCGCCCAGCCACTGGGCCTGCGGAAACGCCGCCTGCAGCACCTTGGCGCCTGTGCGAATCACCGCCAGCGACAGGAGCGCCGGAATCACCAGCCGAAACGCCGCCAGGGGAATGTGCTCATCCACGAAATTGCGCGCCACATAGCCAAAGACCAGCAGTACCAGGGGAAACAGCGCCCCATCCACAAGGCGGCGGCCGAACAGGATGGAATCGGGGTCGCGCCGTCCGCTCAAGCGGCGCAGCGCAGCCACAAAGACCCATGCGAGCACCAGCGCCGCCACCGCGGCGGCCAGCTCAACCAGTACCGTGGGCTGCGCCAGTGCAACCCACTTGCGACCCAGTTCGTCGAGCAGCGGGCCGTTGGCGGGCATCAGAGTTTCCAGTGGGGTTTGCGCTTTTCGGCAAAGGCGCGCGCGCCTTCCTGCGCGGCCTCGTCCATCATGTTGACGGCCATGGTCTGACCGGCGATCTGGTAGGCCGCTTCCAGGCCCAGCTCGCGCTGGCGGTAGACCAAAGCCTTGCCCATGGCCACCGCGGCGCGCGGCTTCTCGAGGATAGCCTGCACCAGGCGCTCGACTTCGGCATCCAGCGCTTCCAGGGGCACGACGCGGTTGACCAGTCCCTCAGCGAGCGCCGTCTGCGCATCGATAAAGTCGCCCGTGAGCAACATTTCCATGGCGCGCTTGGCCGGCACGTTGCGCACCAGCGGCACGCTGGGCGTGGCACAGAAGAGGCCGTAGTGAATGCCACTGGTGGCAAAGGTGGCGCCTTCGGCCGCCACGGCCAGATCGCACTGCGCCACCAACTGGCAGCCCGCCGCCGTGGCCATGCCGTGCACCCGTGCGATCACCGGCACGTCGAGCTTGTGCAGCGACAGCATCATGCGGCTGCACTGTGCAAACAGCTGTTGGTACCAGGCCAGGTCGGGGTGCGCCGCCATGTCCTTCAAATTGTGGCCGGCGCAAAAGGCCTTGCCCGCGCCTGCCAGCACCACCACGCGGACCGCTTCGTCCCCGACCAGTGCATCGATCGCGCCCTGCAACGCGGCAAGCATCTCGGAACCGAGCGCATTGAAGCGGGCCGGATCGTTCAAGGTCAGGGTGGCGACGCCACGCGCGTCGCGTTGCTGATGCAGCAAGGCACTCGTGGCTTCTGGCGATGTGGAACTCATCAAACTCTCCAAGTGATTGCCGGCTGCATCCCCGCTCGCTCAAGAACCAGCCCACGGCCAAGGCTTGCTCATCACGACAAAGACGCCGGCCAAAACATACATAGCAACAAAGAGATAAAAAAGAACGGGATTGTCTTCCCGGGTGTACGTGTTTGCCTTGAACCCACGCGAGCCGGCCATTACTTCGCCCGCCCAGAACCCCCAGATGCCGACAGCGATCAGCACCATGCCAAGAAATGCGAACATCGGCGCGGGCCCCTGATTCAGAGATCTGCGAGCACGCGCACATGGGCTTCCACGCTCAGCGCCAGCGCGCGCATCACGTAGCCGCCTTCCAGGCAGGAGACGATGCGACCCTGCGCGTACTTGTTGGCCACATCCTTGATTCGCTGCGTGATCCAGGCGTAGTCCTGCTCTGTCAGGCCCATCTGTCCCATGTCGTCGTCGCGGTGGGCGTCAAAGCCGGCGCTGATGAAAATCATCTCGGGCTTGAAAGCTTCCAGGCGCGGAATCCACATGATTTCGATGAGTTCGCGCACCTCCATGCCCTTGGTATAGGCCGGCACTGGCACGTTGACCATGTTGGGCGCCGGCGACTGGTCTCCGCTGTAGGGATAGAACGGGTGCTGAAAGAAGCTCACCATCAAGGCGCGCTCGTCGCCGGCCAGGATGTTCTCGGTGCCGTTGCCGTGGTGCACGTCGAAATCGACCACGGCCACGCGCTTGAGCTGGTGGCGCTCCAGCGCGTATTTGGCGGCCACCGCCACGTTGTTGAAAAAGCAAAATCCCATGGCCTTGTCGCGGCAGGCATGGTGGCCCGGCGGGCGCACGGCGCAAAACGCGTTCTCAAGCTCTCCCGCAATCACCGCGTCGGTGGCGGCCATGGCCGCGCCGGCCGAGCGCAGTGCCGCCTTCCACGTATGGGCGTTGATGGAGGTATCCGGGTCCATCTGGGTGTAGGACGGCCCGCCCGCGTCCATCTCCTCGCGCAGCCAGTCGGTCAGGCCGCGCATGGACGCAATGTGCAGCCGGGTGTGCGCCAGCTCAACGTCGGCCAGCGCCGCTTCCGGCGCTTCAAAATGCTCCAGCGCATCGGACACCCCGGTGATCAACAGCCGGTCTTCGATCGCGTCAAGCCGTTCAGGGCATTCGGGATGGCCAGGGCCCATCTCGTGCAGTTTGCAGTCGCGGTGGGTGAAATAACCCGTCTTGCCCATAGTCTTGTCTCCCCGCTCAGCTTGTTCTGCGGATTTTCGGATAACGTCGCGGGATGCCAGCGCAGCCCAAAATCCAGTCCATTCTCGATCAGCTTAACACGGTGATTGTGGGCAAAAATGCCCGCGTTCAGGACAGCGTGGCCTGCCTGCTTGCGGGCGGCCATTTGCTCATTGAAGACGTGCCCGGTGTCGGCAAGACCACGCTGGCGCACGCCTTGGCGCACACTTTCGGCCTGCAGTTTTCGCGCGTGCAGTTCACGGCCGACCTGATGCCCAGCGATCTGGTGGGCGTGTCGGTCTACGAACGCGGCCGCGAGAGCTTCGTCTTTCACCCTGGTCCGGTGTTCACCCAGGTGCTGCTGGCCGACGAGATCAACCGCGCCAGCCCGCGCACCCAGAGCGCCCTGCTCGAAGCCATGGAAGAAAAGCAGGTCAGCGTGGAAGGCGAAACCCGCGCCCTGCCCCAGCCCTTCTTTGTCATCGCCACGCAAAATCCGCACGACCAGATCGGCACCTATCTGTTGCCGGAGTCGCAGCTCGACCGTTTTTTGATGCGCATTTCGCTGGGTTACCCCGACCGCGCGGCCGAGCGCCTGCTGCTGGCGGGCGAGGACCGGCGCGAGATGGCAAGCCAGATGCGGCCGCTGCTGTCGGGTGACGACCTGGCCGCGCTGCAGCGCCAGGTGCAGGCGGTGCATGTGTCCGAGCCGCTGCTGGCCTATGTGCAGGATTTGATCGCCGCCACCCGCTCGGGCCGGTGGTTTTTGCAGGGTCTCTCGCCCCGCGCCGGCATTGCCCTGGTGCGCGCGGCCAAGGCGCAGGCCTTGATCAGCGGGCGCGACTACGTCGCGCCCGACGACGTGCAGGCCATCCTGCCGCAAACCATTGCACACCGCCTGGTGCCGGTGGGTGATGCGGGCCGGGGCGCCATCGAGCAGGTGCGGGCGATGGTAGAGGCGATTCCCCTGCCGTAGGGCGCTGTCTGTGCCAATGCAGGCTGCAACGCGTACTTCCGTCCAAGTGGCTGCGCGCCTGAACCCCGCAGCCCTGGCGCGGAGGCGCTTTCGCGTCTGGTGGATGGCGCGGCTGCCGCGCACCGACACCACGCTGCTCACCCAACGCAATGTCTACATTCTGCCCACAGGCGCCGGCTGGATGTTGGCGCTCACCCTGCTGGTGCTGCTGGTGGCGTCGATCAACTTCCAGCTGAACCTGGGCTACCTGCTCACGTTTTTGCTGGCCGGCAGCGCCGTGGCGGGCATGCATATCTGCCACGGGACGCTGCGCGGACTGTCCCTGCACCTCAAGCCGCCGGCGCCGCACTTTGCCGGCGACAGCGCGGCGCTGGAGGTGCAACTGAGCAGCGAGCGGCGCACGCCCCGCATGGCGATCGCCCTGGCAGTGCAAGGCAGCGGCCAGTGGTCTTGGACCGACGTGCCGGCCCAGGGCACAGCCCTGGTGCAAGTCGCTTTCGCACCGGCGCGGCGCGGTCTGCACGATGTGCCCGTGCTCATTGCGGAAACGCGTTTTCCGCTGGGAACTTTTCGTGTTTGGGCGCTGTGGCGACCCGCCGCCCAGGTGCTCGTCTATCCCACGCCGGAACCGCACCCGCCCGCGCTGCCGCCGGGCGATAGTCTGGGCGGCGACGCGCCCAGCACGCACAGCGCGGGCAGCGGCGAGTTCGACGGCGTGCGCGCCTACCGCCGGGGCGATCCGCAAAAGCTGGTGGTCTGGAAGAAAGCCGCGCAGGCCATGGCCACGGGCACCGACGCGCTCGTCAGCCGCGACACCCAGCAAAGCCAGCGCAGCGAACTGTGGCTGGAGCCCGGCCGCACCGGCCTGGTCGACCCGGAAGCACGCATTGCGCGTTTGACCGCCTGGGTGCTGCAAGCCGACCGGCTGGGTCTGCGCTATGGCCTGCGCCTAGCAGGCAGCGTGGTGCCACAAGGCAGCGGCGCGGCGCAGCGCCTGCGCTGCCTGGAGGCACTGGCGCTGTGTTGAATTTCAAGCCGAAATTTTTAGTAAAAATGGCCTTTAGCGCTTATTTTACAAACGTTAGCAGCTATTTGTTTGATAGCATCTGGATGCCCGCATGAATCTGCGCGCCACCCTGAGCCACCTGCCCCGCGAAGCACGCGACACCTTGTTTTTGCTCGGCGTCATCGCTTGCGTGCTGCTGCCCTTGTTCCCCCACCTGCCGCTCTGGGCAGGGCTCTTCGCAGGTTTGCTGCTGCTGTGGCGTACAGGGCTGGCACTGCTTTCGCGGCCGCTGCCGTCGCGCTGGCTGCTGTTTGCCTTGCTGGTCCTGGCGGTGGCGGCCACGCTGGGTCAGTTTCGCACCATCCTCGGGCGTGAAGCCGGTGTCACGCTGATCGCCCTGCTGCTGGCCCTCAAGACCTTGGAGGCCCGGGCGCGGCGCGACGCCATGGTGATCTTCTTCCTGGGCTTCTTCACGATGCTCAGCAACTTCTTTTTCTCGCAGTCCCTGCTGACCGCAGCGGCCATGCTGGTGGCGCTGCTGGGCCTGCTGACGGCGCTGGTCAACGCCCACATGCCGGTGGGCCGACCACCGCTGGCCGTGGCGCTGCGCACGGCCGCGCGCATGGCGCTCTTTGGCACGCCGGTGATGGTGGCGCTCTTCGTGTTCTTCCCGCGCATGGCGCCGCTGTGGGGCTTGCCGGGAGACCAGCTCGCTGGGCGCAGCGGCCTCTCTGGCAGCATGCAGGTGGGCAACATAGCGCAGATGGCGCTGGACGACACGGTGGCCTTTCGCGTGCGTTTCGATGGCCCGGACAGCGCGCTGCCGCCGCAATCGGCCATGTACTTTCGTGGCCCGGTGCTGTCGGACTTTGACGGCCGCGAGTGGCAGGCGCTGCCGATTCGCGACACCCCCAACACCCCCGCTTTGCTTGAAGTGCAAGGCCCGGGCATTGGCTACGAAACGACGCTTGAGCCGAACCAAAAGCCCTGGCTGCTGCTGCTCGACGCCTCGCCCGAAGGCCCCAAGGCGAGCGGCTTGCAAGCCTTTATGGCGCGCGATCTGGAATGGCTGTCGATCCGGCCGGTGAGCGAGGTGCTGCGCTACCGCGCCACGAGCTACCCGCAGTTTCGCCATGGGCCGCTGACCGAAACGCGCACGCTGCGCTTTTCCAGTGCATTGCCGGCGGACTCCAACCCGCGCACCAAGGCGCTGGCAGCGCAAATGCGCGCCGACCCGGCAGTCAGCGCAGGCGGCACGCAGGCCCTGGTGGACGCTGCACTCAAGCGCCTGCGCACCGGCGGCTACGAATACACGCTGGAGCCCGGCGTGTACGGCGAGCACACGGCCGACGAATTCTGGTTTGACCGCAAGGCGGGTTTTTGCGAGCACATTGCCTCGTCCTTCGTCATTCTGATGCGGGCCGCCGGTGTGCCCGCGCGCGTCGTCACTGGCTACCAGGGCGGCGAGCGCAATCCGGTGGACGGCTACTGGACCGTGCGCCAGAGCGACGCCCACGCCTGGACGGAGGTGTGGATCGAAGGCCGCGGCTGGCTGCGTGTGGACCCCACAGGCGCCGTTTCCCCAGGGCGAATTGGCCAGTTCACCCGATTGCGCGCGCCGCGTGGAGCCTTGGGCAACGCAGTGGACCGCGTCATCAGCCCCGGCCTGGCGCAGCAACTGCGCGCTGTGTGGGAGGCGGCCAACAACCGCTGGAACCAGTGGGTACTGAACTACACGCAGACTCGCCAGCTCGACATGCTCAAGGCCCTGGGATTTGACGCACCCGATTGGCAGGACCTGGTCAATCTGCTCGCTGGCCTGGTGGCCGCTGCGGCGCTGGGGGGCGCGGCCTGGTCGGCGTGGGAACGGCTGCAGCACGACCCCTGGCTGCGCCTGCTCACGCTGGCCCGCAAGCGCCTGGCACAGGCGGGGCTGGCGCTGCCTGCGCACCTGCCGCCGCGCGCCATGGCCGAGGCCGTGCGCGCGCATTTTGGCGCGGCCGGCGAGCCGCTGGCGCAATGGCTGCTGGAGCTTGAAGCCCTGCGCTACGCAGCGCACGGCAGCAACCCTGCGCCGCGCCTGAAACAGTTGCGCCGCCAGTTTGCTACCCTGGCGCTGCCAACGCACTCCGCCTGAATTGCATGCCCCATTTTTTGAGATTTGCTCTTATTTTTATAGCTTGCTGCGCAGTACCAATAAGCGCTACAGCCAAAAAACCATCAAAAAGACCTGTCCCTGCCGCAGCCGAAGCCGAAGCCAGCGCCCCGGCCGAGAGCCGCCTGTACGCCAGCCGGCCCGATGCCATGCAGCTTGCCGACGATCTGGCACAGCGGCGCGACCTCGATCCGGCCTGGGTGCGCGCCGTGATCGGACGCGCGCGCTTTCTGCCCCAGGTGCCGCGCCTGATGCTGCCGGCGCCACGTGGCACGGCCAAGAACTGGCGCGCTTACCGCGCGCGCTTTGTCGAGCCGGTGCGTATCCGGGCCGGTGTGCGTTTCTGGAACGACAACGCCGCCGCGCTGGCGCGGGCCGAGCAGGAATACGGCGTACCGCAGGACATCATCGTTGGCATCCTGGGCGTGGAGACGCTCTACGGCCAGCACATGGGCAACATCCGCGTGCTGGACGCGCTGGCCACGCTGGCCTTTGACTTCCCCGAAGCCCACCCGCGCGCCGCCGAGCGCCAAGCCTACTTTCGCGGCGAGCTGGAACAGTTTCTGAGCCTGGCACACCGCAGCAGCAGCGACCCCTTCGAGCCGCGCGGCAGCTACGCCGGAGCCATGGGTCTGCCGCAATTCATGCCATCGAGCTGGGCGCGCTGGGCAGTGGACTTTGACGGAAGCGGCCATATCGACCTGTTTGGCAGCGCAGAAGACGCCATTGGCTCCGTGGCCAGCTACTTCATCGGACACGGCTGGCAACCAGGCTTGCCCACGCATTTTCCAGTGCGCTTTGACGCCACGCGGCTGGACCTCGACGCCCTGCTCGCACCGGACATCCTGCCCAGCTTCAGCGTCGCGTCCATGGCGACCAGGGGGGCGCTGGTGGAAGGCGCAGGCGCAGCCTATGGCGGCAAACTGGCCCTGATCGAACTGGAAAACGGTGGCGATGCGCCCAGCTTTGTTGCGGGTACCGACAACTTTTATGCCGTCACCCGCTACAACTGGTCCAGCTACTACGCCATGGCCGTTATCGCGCTGGGGCAGGCAGTGTCTGCAGCGCGGGGTGGCGAGAGCCTTCGCGGCCAATAATCGCCACAGAGCCAACGACCCAGCCACCAGGAGAAATTCCATGCCGTTCAAGCAGCTTTCCGGGCTGGATGCGAGCTTTCTTTTTCTGGAAACACCTGAAATGCCCATGCATGTGGGCGCCATGCACCTGCTCGAACTGCCCAAGGGCTTTCGCGGCCGCTATGTGAACGCGCTGCGCCGTCTTTACGCAGCGCGCATGCCGGCCACGCCGGCGCTGCGCCGGCGGCTGTGGTGGATGCCGCTCAATCTGGCCAACCCGGCCTGGGTCGATGCGGAACCCGATCTGAATTACCACATCGTCGAGCACCCATTGCCCAGCCCCAAAAAGGGCAGCCCGGTCCGGGATGCCCGTGCCTTGCTGGAAGAAGCCGTCTCCCAGCTGCACCCGCAATTGCTCGACCGCAGCAAGCCCCTGTGGCGCATGCACGTCATCGAAGGCCTGCCTCGCAGTGCGAGTGGTTGCAAACAGGTGGGCGTACTTTCGCAGGTGCACCACGCGGCGGTCGATGGCCAGGCGGCCGTGGCGCTGGGCAATGTGTTGTTCGACACCACGCCAGAACCGCGCGAGCTTGAGATACGCCCGTCCAGACGCAGCAAAACCTTTCGCATCGGCATGGTCGAAATGTTGCGCGGCGCCCTGGGCAACGAGGCCAGCCAGGTGGTGCGCCTGGTGCGCGAACTGCCGGCCGCCCTCGGCACGGTAGCCGGAACGGCCAAGGGCGCGCTCAGCCCCAAACAACTGCTGGGCAAGGGTTCCGGGAATGTCACTCTGGCGCCCGCGACGCCGATGAACCGGTCAGTGACTCCTGCGCGGGCCTTTGCCTCGGCCAGCGTGCCGCTGTCGGAACTCAAGGCCCTGAGCCATGCCCATGGTGCCACGCTCAATGATCTGGTTCTCATGCTGTGCGCGGGTGCGCTGCGCAGCTACCTGTTGCAGCACCAGCAGCTGCCGCGCAAAAGCCTGGTGGCGGCGGTGCCGATCTCGCTGCGCCCGGCCGGCGATACGCGCCCGGACAACCAGGCCTCCATGAGCCTGATCAGCCTGGGCACCCACCTGGCCGATCCAGGCAAACGGCTGGCGCATATCCGCACGGCCAGCCAGGCAATGAAAACCACCATGGGGCGGATGAAGAGCATTCTGCCCACCGATTTCCCGTCCATCGGCATTCCCTGGCTGATGGAAGCGGCTGCCTCGCTCTACGGCAAGGCCCGCGTGGCCGAGCGCTTGCCACAAGTGGCCAACCTGGTGATCTCCAACGTGCCCGGCCCGCAGGTTCCGATCTACCTGGCCGGCGCGCGCGTGCTGGCCAACTGCCCCACCAGCATCGTGGTGCATGGACTGGCACTGAACATCACAGTGCAGAGCTTCGACGCCCACATGGATTTCGGTCTGATGGCCGACGCAGCTGCCCTGCCCGACGTCAAAACACTGGCCCTGGCCTTGGATGCGGCTTGGAAGGAGCTGCGGGCGTTGCCCGCACCCGGTCTCAATGCCCTGCCCACGCAGAGCGCTCAGCCATCGCCCCGCAAAGCCACGCCCGCCCCAAACGCCCCGCCAACGCGCAAAGTGTCGCGTGCGCGACGCAACTGCGGGGTCGGAGCGGATGGCAGGGGCGCGCGCAGTCGCTAGGATATTTGCATGGTGTCCAAGCTCTACGCCCGCATTCGTCCCCGTCGTGCGCGTCCGATTCGCCCGGAAGCGGGCGACGATCCCGCCAGCGCCGTTGCCCTGTCCGCCCCCGGGCTGTGGCTTCTGATGTTGGAGGCGCGGGCGCCCTGGGAAGCCATGGGCCTGGCCGCCATTTCGCCCTGGCTGTCGAAAATGCCCTCGGGCGACGGCCACCCGGTCCTGGTGCTGCCTGGTCTGGGCGCTTCGGACATCACCACTGTGGCTTTGCGCCGTTTTCTTCGGCGCCAGGGCTACAGCGCCCAACCGTGGAAGCAGGGGCTGAACCTTGGCCCGCGCGAGGGCGTGGTCGAAGGCTGCCGCGAGCGCCTGCAAACCATCAGCGCGGAGCACGGCGACGCCCCGGTCAGCATCGTGGGCTGGAGCCTCGGCGGCATTTACGCCCGCGAATTGGCCAAGGAAATGCCCGAGCGCGTGCGCTGCGTGATTACCCTGGGAACTCCCTTTACCGGCCACCCCAAGGCCACCAATGCCTGGCGCTTCTACAAAATGGTCAGCCGCCAGCAAGCGCCCGATGATGCCCTGCTGGCCGAGGTGCGAAAACCCCCGCCGGTTCCCACCACGTCGATCTACAGCAAGACCGACGGCATCGTCGCCTGGCCCTGTAGCATCAACCCCGCTCGCCACGCACACACCGAAAACATCGAGGTGCATGCCAGCCACATCGGCATGGGAATGAACCCGCTGGCCATGTACGCCATAGCCGACCGGCTGCGCCAGGACCCTGCGCACTGGAAGCGTTTTGACGTGCAGGGCGCGCGCCGCTGGTTCTTCAAGGTGGCTCACCAGCCAGAGATCCTGACGCAGTGGTATTGAATTCGGCGCCCCCCCTGCGTCGCTGCGCTCCTCCGTGCAGCCACCAAAGGCGGCAGCCCTTCGGGGATGTCCAAGCCTGCGCAGGCAGGCTTGGAGTCGCACCCCTCAGCCCCCTCTCTCCAATCGCTGCGCGGTTGGGGAAGTACGACGTCGCCAGCGCGGCGGGGCGGCGCGGCCGGCCCAGGCCCTTGCGCGGGGGCCACTGGTATGGGGCGCGCCGGTCTCACGCATTACCGATGGTGCACAGCGTGCGAGGCTGGTGACGCCCCATGCAAATTCAAGCCAACGGCCTGCGTATCGAGGTCGACGACCAGGGACCAGCGAACGGGCCTGTGGTGCTGCTGATCATGGGGCTGGGAATGCAGCTGATCGCCTGGCCACAGGCGCTGGTGCAGGCTTTGACCGGGCGCGGCTTTCGTGCCGTGCGGTTTGACAACCGCGACATCGGGCTGAGCCAGGATTTTGACGCTGCGGGCGTGCCCAATATCGCGGTGGCCGGGCTGCGCCACTGGCTGCATTTGCCGGTGCGCGCTCCCTACCGCCTCGCCGACATGGCGCGCGATGCCCTGGGGGTGCTCGATGCTCTGGGCATTGGGCGTGCCCATGTGTGCGGCGCGTCCATGGGCGGAATGATTGCGCAGCACCTGGCCGCCATTGCACCAGAGCGCGTCGCCAGCTTGACGCTGATGATGACCAGCAGCGGTGCGCGCTCGCTCCCCAAGCCGTCTTGGGACGTGCAGCGCAAGTTGCTGGCGCGCCCACGAGGGCCGGGACGCGATGCGGCAGTGGACTGGATCGTCAAGCTGCTGCAGACCATTGGCAGCCCGGCCTATCCGGCGGACCCCATCGAACTGCGGGCGCTGGCTCGCGTATCGGTGCAGCGCGCCTGGCACCCGGCCGGTTCGGCGCGCCAACTGCTGGCCATCGTGGCCGACGGCGACCGCACACCGCTGCTGGGGCGCATCAGCGCGCCCACGCACATCGTGCACGGCGCCGACGATCCGCTGCTGCCCCCAGCCTGCGCCCGCCAGTTGGCACAACACATCGCCGGAGCGCACACCGACGTCATTCCCGGCATGGGCCACGACTTGCCGGACGCATTGCTGGAACGCTTGGCAGAGGGTATTGCGCACACCGCGGGGCGTGCGGGCGCGAGCGCCTGAAGGAACATCCCTAAAACAACTCCTGCTGGGCACGCAGCGCCACAGGCCGAAAAAGCGAGACGTCCGGCGCATGGCGCCCGTGCTGGTAGCCCAGGCGTTCGCAGGCCTTGAGAAAGCGCTGGCGCAGCAGGTCGGCCCAGATGCCCTGCCCCTTCATCCGCGCCCCAAAGTCCGCCTGGTAATCCTTGCCGCCATGCAGGTCCTGCACGCGCGCCATCACGCGTGCGGCACGGTCGGGGTAATGGAGTTCGAGCCACTGACGAAACAAGGGCGCCAGCTCCCACGGCAGGCGCAGCACCTGGTAGAAAGCGCGGCGCGCGCCCGCCTCATAAGCGGCGGCCAGCACCTGCTCCATGTCCTCATTGATGAATGGGATTTGCGGCGAAACGCTGACGCCCACCGGCACGCCGGCCTCGGCCAGCGTGCGCAAGGTGCGCAGACGTCGGTGCGGTGCAGCGGCACGGGGCTCCAGGATGCGTGCCAGCTGGGCGTCGAGCGTGGTGATGGTTACGTAAACCGCCGCAAGACCCTGTGCGCCCATGGGGGCGATCAAGTCCAGGTCGCGCTCGACGCCGCTGCCTTTGGTAACGATGGAAAACGGGTGCTGCGCGCGGCACAGGACGTCGAGCGCCGCGCGGGTCAGGCGCAGTTCTCGCTCCACGGGCTGGTAGGCGTCGGTGACCGTGCCCACGGCAATCATCTCGGGCCGGTAGCGTGGGTGCGCGAGTTCAGCGCGCAGCACCTCGGCAAGATTGCGCTTGGCGATCAGCCGCGTCTCGAAATCGAGTCCCGGCGAGAGACCCAGGTAACTGTGGCTGGGCCGGGCATAGCAATAAATGCAACCGTGCTCGCAGCCGCGATAGGGGTTGAGACCCTGGCTGAAGCCGATGTCCGGAGAATCATTGCGCGTGATGGCGCTGCGTGCATCTTCAAAACGCACTTCGGTGGCTGGGGGCGCCGCTCCGCCGCGTTCGCCAGCAGCCTCCGCCTGCGTGCCCCAACCATCGTCAAAGGCGGCGCGCTTGTCGCGCTCGAAACGGTGCGGCTGGCGGTGTGCCACACCACGGCCTTTGAGCGCATGCAGAGGAATCAGGATTTCAGACATCGTGATACTGTATATAAAATCAGTGTCTTCTGCATGCTTCACCAACCCAGGCAGCAAGCGGCTGTTCACGTCACAATGTCCGGCCCGCTGCATGTGGCCCTTGTCCACACTCCCCGATCCATGTCTTTGACTGCTCCCCATTCCCTCGCTTCTTCAGACAGCATCGTCTGCGTTCGCGGTCTGTCCAAAACCTACGCCGGAGGGTTCCAGGCGCTCAAAAACGTCGATCTGGACATTCGGCGCGGAGAGATTTTTGCCCTCCTCGGCCCCAATGGCGCCGGCAAGACCACCCTGATCAGTGTGATCTGCGGCATGAGCAACGCCACCACGGGCACGGTGACGGCCGACGGTCACGACACGGTGCGCGACTACCGCGCCGCCCGCGCTGCCATCGGCCTGGTGCCGCAAGAATTGCACACCGATTCGTTTGAAACCGTATGGGCCACGGTGAGCTTCAGCCGGGGACTGTTTGGCAAACCGCCGAACCCGGCATTGATCGAGAAAATCCTCAAAGACCTCTCACTCTGGGACAAAAAGGACAACAAGATTCTCCAGCTCTCCGGCGGCATGAAGCGCCGTGTGCTGATCGCCAAGGCGCTGTCGCACGAGCCGAAAATTTTGTTCCTCGATGAGCCCAGCGCCGGTGTCGACGTGGAACTGCGCCACGACATGTGGCGCCTGGTGCGCCAACTGCGCGACGGCGGCACCACCATCATCCTCACCACACACTACATCGAAGAGGCCGAAGACATGGCCGACCGCATTGGCGTCATCCGAAAAGGCGAACTCATTGTGGTGGAAGACAAGGACGTGCTGATGCGCAAGCTGGGCAAGAAGCAGCTCACGCTCACGCTGCAGCAGCCCATGGAGCGCGTACCAGAGTCGCTGGCCCGCTGGCCGCTGGCGCTGGGCAAGCAAGGCCAGGCACTCACTTACACCTTTGATTCGCAGCAAGAGGACACTGGCATTGCCGAACTGTTGCGTGCACTGGCTGCCCAAGGCATTGACTTCAAAGACCTGCATTCCAGTGAAAGCTCGCTCGAAGACATCTTCGTCAGCCTGGTCCACGACACGAAAGCAGCCACCGCATGACCGGCCTCAACCTGCACGGCGTGCGCGCCATTTACAAGTTTGAGATGAACCGCGCGTTTCGCACCTGGATGCAAAGCCTGATCGCACCGGTGCTTTCCACCGCGCTGTACTTCATCGTCTTTGGCTCGGCCATTGGCTCGCGCATGGGCGAGATTGGTGGCGTCAGCTACGGCGCCTACATCATCCCCGGCCTGCTGATGCTCTCGCTCTTGTCCGAGAGCATTTCCAACTCGGCCTTTGGCATCTACATGCCCAAATGGTCAGGCACCATCTACGAACTGCTGAGCGCGCCGGTCAACTGGGTCGAAGTGCTGCTGGGTTACGTGGGCGCAGCGGCCACCAAATCGCTGCTGGTGGGCGTGCTGATACTGGCTACGGCGCGGCTCTTCGTTCCCTACGAAGTGGCGCACCCGGTGTGGATGGTGGGCTTC
Source organism: Burkholderiaceae bacterium (assembly GCA_023954035.1). GTDB lineage: Bacteria > Pseudomonadota > Gammaproteobacteria > Burkholderiales > Burkholderiaceae_C > Simplicispira. The sequence goes on from JAMLIT010000033.1 coordinate 28,261, forward strand.
CTGATCCTCACCGCCGTCACCTTCTGCCTCTTCGGCTTCATCATCGGCCTGTGGGCCGACAGCTTCCAGAAGCTGCAAATCATTCCGCTGCTGGTGGTGACGCCGCTCACCTTCCTGGGCGGCGCGTTCTACAGCATCAACATGCTCCCGCCGGTCTGGCAAACCGTCTCGTTCTTCAACCCGGTGGTCTATCTGATCAGCGGGCTGCGTTGGGCCTTCTACGGCCAGGCCGACGTGCACATCGGCGTGAGCGTGGGCATGACCCTCACCTTCCTGACGGTCTGCCTCACCGTGGTGTGGTGGGTGTTCAAGACGGGGCACCGCATCCGAAGCTGAAGCAGCGCCGGTGCCGGTGGTGTGGCCGGCTACACCATGCGCCGAATCGGTTTCTTCCGCCAGACGACGTGCTGGTAGGCGGTCTACAGCGCCAGCATCGTGATGAAGTTGATGGGATAACCAATCAGCACCAGGCCGCCGGTCAGCACCAGATTCATCAACAGCCCGGTGCGGGCAAACGCACCCAACGTGGCTTCGCAAATGCCGCGCAAACTCCCGCGTGGGCGCCAGCGGGCTCGCCAAACGGCGCAGGCGCCAGCCCATCCACACGGTGGCTACCGCAGAGGACACGACCGTAGCTGCCGCCGCGCTGGCCACTCCCAACTGCGGCAACCCGGCCCGGCCGCGAATCAGCGCGGGCATCAGCGCCAGGCCGATGGCAGTGGAAATCCCCAGCGTATGGAGAGGCGTCACCGTGTCGCCAATGCCGCGAAGCATGGCTGTGGAGAGCAGATACACAAACAGTCCCCGTATGGCAATCAGCACAATGCGCGCGTACAGCGTGGCGTCCGTCAGGATGTCCGCAGGCGTTCCAAGGAGCGAAAGCATCGGTTGGGTGAACACTCCGCCCAAGAGCGCCACCAACAACCCCCCACAGCGGGCGCGGTGCGACGGGCGCCGTCGGCGTGCCAGATTCAGGTCGGGCCATCTTTTTCGCTCCAGGCGGCTGCGGCCAAACCCTGCAGATACGTTCCAACGTCTTCGGGCCAAGCCGCCACCAGCGCCAAGAATCGCTCCTGATCGCCTGCAAACAGCGCACGCGCGGCCTCCTCGAAACCTTCCAGCGAACCCGCCATGGCTGTCATGAAGCGGTACGCCGCCTCGCGCGCTTCGCGCACCGTGTCGCGCCCGTGGTGGATGCGGCGCGCCTCTTCCACCAGGCGGCGCAGCGCCACCGACGCGCCGCCGGGCTGGCGGCCGAGCCAGTCCCAGTGGCGTGGCAAGAGCGTGACCTCGCGCGCCACCACACCCAGCTTGGGGCGGCCGACGCTGCGCGGTGCCTCAGCAGCCGTCGGCTCCTGAGCTGGTTCGCGCAGATCGAGGTCGACCAAGGCGCCGTTGGTATCGTCAAAAATCAGCAACGGCGCATTGCCACTGTATTGCCTGAGCTGCGCAAAAACCTCTTTTCTACTGCCTTTGGCAATGCGTTCAAAACCGACGAACGCGGTAAGCGTCTGGGCGGTGGCCGTCATGGCTGGACTCCGTTGTAGCCGCTGTGGCCATGGCAGGGAATCTCTTCCCGCCAAAGCGCGAGCAGGCTGTCGAGTTCGACCCGGTGGTCAAAAAGCGGATCGTCCCGCTCCTTGATGCGGTCCACCACGGCAAAGCTGAAGCATTGCGCGCCGTACGCGATCCAATCGAGCTGCAAAGGCTTGTTGCGGTGGGAGCGCAGGTTCAATTCGAAACGCAGGCGATTCATCGCGCCGTCGAGGTTGAGGCTGCCACCCACAAAGACCCGACCATTGGACTGATTGGTGAGGGTGAAGACGCCGGCAGGCAGGCGTGAGTCCTTGTATTGGCGCACCAGCGCGCGGCGCGCGGCGGAAATGGCCTGGCCTGCGTTCGGGTGCGCAACCGTTGGCATGGGAGTATCGGCAGGCATTGCAGAAGTCATGCCCGCATTTTACCCGGACAAAATACAATATTGCAAACCACCCGGGTAAAATTGTTTAGTAGCGTTGCATTTTGCAGCTTGTGAGCTGCTCGGTCTGCGCCGCAGGAATGTCGCGCACCACGCGAAATCCATAGCCCGAGCCTTCCACGTCGAAGGGCACGCCGGGGGTGCCCTGCTTGTCCATCACGCCCACCACCAGCGCTTGCTGGAACTGGTGATCGACTGCGCGCATGCTGGCGCTGCGCCCTGCCAGACTGACCTGTATACCCTCCAATTGCCTGGCCACGGAGACGGCATCCACGCTGCCCGCGCCCTCCATGGCCTTCGCCAGCGCCTCGATCATCAACTGCATGCGCAGGTGCACATAGTCGTCCTGCGGCCTGGGAAAGCGCTCGCGGAAGGCCTTGTAGAAGCTGGCGCTGGGAGCCCCCGAAACATTGGGCATCCAGTCGGCCACAGCCACCACTTTGCCAATGCCCGCATCGCCGATGGCTGCCGGCGCGCCCATGGCGTTGCCATAGAAGGTGTAGAAACTGCCGCTGTAGCCCACTTCGCGGGCAGCCTTGACCAGCAAAGTGAGGTCATTGCCCCAGTTGCCGGTAATGACGGCCTGGGCGCCGCTGTTCTTGATCTTGACGGCGTAGGGGGCAAAGTCCTTCACGCGCCCTACGGGGTGCAGCTCATCGCCCACCACGGCCACATCGGGCCGCTGGGCGGCCAGCTGCTTCCTGGCTTCGCGCAGTACAGCCTGGCCAAAGCTGTAGTCCTGGCCGATCAGGTAGACGCTCTTGAGCGCCTTGTCGCCACGCAGCACCTCCATCAGCGCCGCCATGCGCATGTCGGCATGGGCATCAAAGCGGAAATGCCAGAAGCTGCATTTCTCGTTGGTCAAAATCGGATCGACCGCCGAGTAGTTCAGAAACAGCACGCGCTTGTCCGGGTCACGCTCGTTGTGTTTGTTGACGGCGTCGATCAGCGCCGCTGCGGTGGCCGACGAGTTCCCCTGCATCACCACGCGCGCACCGTCGTCAATGGCGGCGCGCAGGGCCGAGAGCGCCTCTTCGTTCTGGCCCTTGCTGTCGTAGCGCGCAATCTGCAGGGGCCGTGCGCCGCCAGCCGCTGTGGGCAGCGCCACGCCACCGCGCGCATTCACGCGCTCGGTGGCCCACAGCAGGTTGCGAAACACTGCCTCACCCGTGTTCGCAAAGGGCCCTGAGAGACTCTCGATCAACGCCAGCTTGATAGGGACGGTCGCCGTGCTGGCAGCGCCTGCCGGGCCCTCCTGAGCGTGGGCCTCGCCACCACCCAGACCCAACAAAGAAGCCAAACCAAGGGCCAAAGCGCCCAATTTCAAGCGCGCGCTGCGAAATTTATTCATCAAAGAAACCTTCTTGAAATCGCCGTGACTGTGCGTATCTCCTTCGGTATGCGGCGAACAAACCGGGAGCCGCGCAGTGTAATTGGAGTAAACCCTGATGATTTTCGCCCCCACTTTGCGCCGCGCCAGCTTCGTCCACGCGCCACACAACCACGATGCTGCGCTGCAGCGTTTTCTACTGGCCGCCGCCCAAGGCAGCCCCGCCCGCGCACCCGTTCAGGTGCAAGACGATGAGAAAGCCACCACCCTGCAGCTCGACGTTCCGGGCCTTGCGCGCGAGCAGCTCACCATCACCATCGAGGGCGCACAAGTGCAACTCAAGAGCATTGATGGCGCCCCGCGCCAGGTGCAGCGCAGCTGGGAACTGCCCGGCGAGATTGACGCCAGCGCCAGCAGCGCCAAACTGGAAAACGGCGTACTGACTCTGGTGCTTGCCAAGCTGCAGCCCGAGAGCCGGGCAACCCAGCTTGCCATTGGCTAAGCCGGTTCAAGCTCCGTCAAAAATGGGTGGCCTTGGTCACCCATTTTTGTTCAACTTTGATAGCTGTCAGCGCTTGTACTTATTGCGCTAGCGGCCGTTTTACCTGATTTTTTCCTGCCCTTGCGTCCGAGGTGTTGTTTCAGTCATAGCCGCATTTTTGGCAGCCTGCGTGTGCCAAGGGCGGGGCTGGGATGTGCTCCGGCGCAGCTTTCGGATCACGCTGCAGCACAGCGAAATGCGTGCTCAGACCAACCGCCGATGAGGTTCATGGCCAAAGCGTGGGCGCTTGGTCCTACCATTGATAGTCTTGCTCACCACAGAACAGCTATCTGGAATTTCCCCCATGCGGCGCTTCACCATCACCATTGACGACGACCTGGACGATAGGTTTGGAGTCCACATGTCATCTCGGGGGTATGCCAACCGTTCCGAGGCAGTGCGCGATCTCATCCGTCAGGAGATGAACCGAGAGCACGCCCAGCAACATCCGGCGGACCCGTGCGTCGCAGTCATGTCCTATCTCTATGTGCCGCAGCAGCGCAGCTTGGCGCTGCGCCTGATCGAGCTGCAGCGGGACAACGCGGGATTGATTGACTCCTGCACCGCGACACAGGTGAACGACGAATTGCGCATGGAAGTGCAGTTGCTGCGTGGGCGGGTGTCGGAGGTGCGCGCCTATGCCTGGTCGGTGGTCAGTCTGCCCGGGGTCACGCACGGCGAGGTACAGCTGCGCGTGGCACATGGCGCCTTGCGCGACGAGTTCATCCCCGCTGCCGACATGCCTCGGCCCAACGGAGGCTGAAGCTTCAGCGATTGCGCGGATCAGAGCGGATGGGGACGCGCACCGATGGCCTTCAGCAAGCCCTCGTCGTGGCTTATGGCGATGATTCCCAGCCCCGAGCGGCGCATCAGTTCCAGCAGGGCGTGCCATATCTGCGCCTGGGTGATGGCATCGAGCATGGCAGTCAGCTCGTCAGCGATCAGCACTCGCAGGCCCGGCACAAAGGCTCGGGCGATCGACAGGCGCTGCAGCTCTCCCCCCGATAGTTCGTGTGGGTAACGCACGAGCCATTCTCGCCGAGCGCCGAGGCTGTCCAGCAACGAGCTGTCCACACCGTTCGGAAAGGCATCACTTAGCTTTACCCGGGGGTTGAAGGCCAACTCGGCGTTCTGCAACACCAGCTGCACCGGGTGGGGTCGACCCCAGCGCCGGGGCTGCAGGGGACTCCCGTTCAGTAGCACCTCGCCGCGCTGCATCGGCAAGTGACCCGCCAGCAGTCGGGCCAGCGTGGACTTGCCGCATCCGGAAGGCGCACGCACGCCGACCACTTCACCCGACGCCAGGTGTAGGGACACACTGTGCAGTACCGGAGTGGCGTTGCCGGGCCAGATGTGGTGAATATTTCGGGCCTCAAGCATGGATAGGTTCCTCCCGCAGAGCGGCATGCCGCTCGCGCGGATCACCGGTCGCGGGCAGCTGAAATCCTAGCTGCGGGAGCGCACGGCGCAGGTTGCGGGTATAAGCCTCGCGCACGCGCCCGGCCATGAAGTCATCGGCTTCGACCGACTCCACACAGCGTCCCGCGTCCAGCACGACGAAACGGTTGGCTATTGCCGTCAGCGCCGCCAGGTCGTGGCTGATGACCAGCACCGTGCGTCCCTGGTCAGCCAGGCCGCGCAGGTACTGCAGACTCTGTCTGCTGGCTTGCGCGTCCAGCCCGGTGGTGGGCTCATCCGCGATCAGCAATTGCGCCTGCGCGACGGTCGCCATGGCAGTCAGCACGCGGCGCGCCATGCCCCCCGACAGCTCGTGCGGATAGTGCCGCTGCGCCACAGCCCCCAGTCCGCAGCGCGCCAGTTCCTCAACCGCTAGGGAAGCCCCCGAGGACTTTCCGGCGGCTTGGGCCGCCCAGGCCACCTGTCGCCGCGCCCGTGCGCTGGGGTCGAGATACGTCAGAGCCTGCGGCACCAGGGCCACGCTCCGGCCACGCAGCTGGCGCTGTCGCGCGGCGGTCAGGGGTTCACCCTGCCAGCGCATGGCACCCGTCACCCGGGCCGTGGGAGGCAGAATGCCCAGCACCCCGTGTGCCAGCAGGCTCTTGCCGGCACCGCTGGCGCCCACCAATGCCACGACTTCGCCCGGGCGGGCGCTCAGGCTCACGTCGCGCAGCGATTCGCTGAAAGTGCGACGGAACCAGCCCGCGTAACGCACAAAGCCCACCGACAGCTTGTCGATCTCCAGCATGCTTTACTCCTGCGCGCGCCGCGGGTCGGTCATCAGACGCAGGGCCGAGCCCACGCGCTCAAAACTCAACACCATCAGCATCAGGCACAAACCAGGCCAAAGCCCCAACCACCAGTAGCCGGCGCTAAGGGTTCGCATGGCCTCGGACAGCAGGATGCCGATTGCCGGCAAATGCGGCTCCAAGCCAAAGCCAAGAAAGCTCAGCCCGGCCTCGTGCAGGACCGCATGCGGAAACAACAACACGCCGCCCACCAGTGCCTGCGGCAGCACGTGAGGCAGCAGATGGCACGACACGATGTGCAAGCGTGACGCGCCCAGCTGCCGGGTGACGACGATGTAGTCCTGCGCGAGTACGTGCCGCACCTCGGTGCGCACCACACGCGCCAGCGTGGGCCAGTGCGACAAGACCACCGCGATGATCACTCCTCTCGTGCCTCCGCCGAGCGCGAAAGACAGCAGCACGAGCAATACCAGGTGCGGAATGGCGGTCACCAGGTCCACCAGCACTCCCACCGCCGCGTCGAGACGACGATGGAAGGCAGCTACGACGCCCAGACACACTGCAAGCAGCGTCGCCAGCGTGGCCGAAGCCAGGCCCACCTGCAGACTCAGTGCCAAGCCCTTGAGCGTGCGGGTGAACACATCCCGGCCCAGCGGGTCGGTGCCGAACCAGTGGCCGGCACCGGGTGGCAGGCTGCGTGCGTCTAGCTGCGTGCGCAAGCCTTCGTCCGGCCAGACGGCCGCGCCGACGGCAATGCCGATCAGCAGGGACAGGGCCAGCACGGTACCGGTGAGCATGCCCAAGCGGTGGCCTGCGCGGAGCACCGGCACGCCGACCAAACGATCGAGCATGCTGGCGTTCATGCGCGGCGCTCCATGACCGAACGCTGGCGTGGATCGATCAGCAATAGGAGCGCATCTGCCAGGGCGTTGCCGGTGAAGACGAAAAGCGCCGCCATCACGGCGATGCCCAGCAGAAGCGGCGCGTCGGCGCGCGTTCCAGCCTGGACCACTGCTTGACCCAGTCCTGGATAGGAGAACACCGTTTCGGCCAGCAGCGAGCCACCGAACAGTTCACCCAGGTGGGCAAACTGCAGCGTGATAGCCGGCAATGCAGCATTGCGCAGCGCATGCCGCCATGCAGCCCGCCAGCGCGTGGCGCCCTGCGCGTAGGCAAGGGTGGCATAGTCGCTGGCCAACACCTCGCGCACTTTGTCGCGGGTATGCAGAGTGACTTGCGCCACTCCCAGCAGGCCCAGCGCGATGGCGGGCAGCACCAGGTGCTGCAGCCGCTGGCCCAGTGTGACCTCGTCGGGCAACAAACCCGACGGAGCGGCGCAGCAGGTAGGCGCCCAGGCGAGAACCACCGCGAACACGTTGAGCAGTACGATGGCCAGCCAGAAGGTGGGCGCCGAGGCCAGCATGAAGGCGTAGCCGCGGATGGCGCGGTCGAGCCAGCCGCCTTCGTGCACACCGGCCACCATGCCCAGGCCAAAGCCCAGCGTGCCAGCCAGCAACCAGGCCATGCCCATCAGCGCCAGTGAAGCACTAGCCCGTTCCATCAGCACATCGGCCACCGGGCGCTGGTAGATCATCGACTGTCCGAGGTCGCCTTGCAGGGCATGGCCCGCCCACTTGGCAAAACGTTCCGGCGCTGGGTCGTTCAGGCCCCACTTGGACTCGATGGCGGGGCGCTGTTCTGGTGAGACGCGCAACAACTCTTCACCGACGAGCGCCCGCACGGGGTCGACGGGCGAGAACGTAACCAAGGCAAATGCGCCTGCGCTCACCAACGGCAGCAGCCACAGAAGCCTCAGACCCCGCCAGATCAACCAGCGTGGCCAAAAACGGCGTGCGGCAGTCAACGGCAGGTCCACTTCCAGGCTTCCAGGTTCCAGGCAATGGGCAGGCCGTGGCCATGCGGCTCGATCTGGCGCGGACCAATGTCCAGGCAATTGCTTACAAAGTAGACGTGGTCCAGGTTCACCAGCCAGGCCCAGGCCGCGTCACCGCGCATGCCAAAGCCGGTCTTGCCGTCCCACATGGCGTTCTTCCAGTGCGGGATCGATGCGTCGAACGAGGCCGATTTCTGCGCTGCATCCAGGTGGTGGTTGACCTCCGGGTTGTCATAGAAGCCGGTGTTGTAGAAGCCCTTGCCAGCGTTTTGGCCGTGGTAGAGCTGTGCGATTTCCAGCGGATCGTGGCTGCCCCAGCCAAACACCACCGGCTGGCTGTGCGCCTGAGGCATGATTTCGTCCCAGCTCTTGCCCGACGGTTCGATGCGGATGCCCAGCGGGCGCACCATGTCGGCCACGGCCAGCGCCAGTGCCTGGCGCTCCTGTCGCCCGGCGGGGTACATCAGGGTGAAGCGGGCCGGCACGCCGTTTTTCTCCAGCATGCCATCGCCATCGCTGTCACGCCAGCCGGCCTTGGCCAGCAGAGCCTTGGCGCCAGCCAGGTCGCCGTCGGGAAGGCGCGCAGCGGGATTGTCCCAGGCCAGGCCGTCGGCCACACCCCAGGCCGGCGTGGCGAAACCGTTAAGTGCGCCTTCGGCCAGCTTCTTGCGATCCACTGCGATGTTGATGGCCTGGCGGATCGCGGGGTCCGAGGTGACCGGGTTACCAATGGGGGCGCCCTTCTCGGTCTTGCGACCGGTTACTGGCTGCACCGGAAATGCCAGTCCGCGGTTGTCCACCGTCTTGGCCGCCAACCGCTTCATTCCGGCAGGCACCTCCTTGGCCAGCGCGGGAGGCACGGCCGCCACATCTAGCTGGCCCGAGCGCGCGGCGGCAAAGGTGGCGTCTTCGCCGACGAAGAGCCAGGTGATGCGCTCGAATGGTGACCGGGTGCCGTAGTAGTGAGGGTTGGGCATCATGATCACCTGCTGCCCTGGCGTCAACGACACGAACTGGAATGGACCAGAGCCCACTGGCGCCTTGGCGTAGTTCGCCCCGTAGGCGTGCGCCGGCAGGATACCCAGGGACACCATCATTTGCATGAAAGTGATGCGCGGCCTCTTGAGCACGAAGACCACGGTCTGGTCATCGGGCGTGTCTGCTCGGTCCATGAAGGTCAGGTCCAGCGTGCCGCCCGCGTTCTTGGCGGTATCGAAGGTGAATTTCACGTCCTTGGACGTCAGGGTTTGGCCATCCGAAAACTTCACGCCGGGGCGCAGTTTCACCGTCCAGAGCAGACGGTCGGCCGAGACCGCCCATTCGGTGGCCAAGTCGCCCACCAGCTTGAGGTCGGCGTCGCGTTTGAGCAAGGTCGACTGGAACAGCAGCGGACCATGTTTGCCCCAGCCTTTGATGGGATCAAAACCTTCTTCGGGCTCGGCCCCCATCGCCAGCACCAGTCGATTCTTGGTTTGAGCTGCCGCGGGCAGTGATAGTGATAGGGCAGACACGCTGACAGCACCGAGCAGGGCAGATGCAATGGCGGATCGAATAGGGACAACAGGTCGGGACATGCGGTGCTCCAGAAAGGAAACGGAAGCGTGGAAGCCGGGCACCAGTATGACATATTATTTATTTGTAATATTAAGACTTCTTTTCAGAGAACCGCTTTTTCTCGATGACTGCATTTGCTGCAGGCTGGTCCTCACTCATGCCGCAGCGCATCGATCGGGTCCATGCGCGCCGCGCGGCGGGCGGGGAAGTAGCCAAACAGCACGCCAATCACGGCGGAGAAAATGAACGAGGCTAGGTTTACCGCCGGGCTGAAGAGAAAGGGAATCCCCATGATTCCGGAGAGCAATACCGAGGCCAGCGCCGCCAGCACGATGCCGATCAGACCGCCCAGCGCCGCCAGTACCACGGCCTCGATCAGGAACTGCATCAGCACCTCGCGTTCCAGTGCGCCAATGGCCAGGCGCAGGCCGATCTCGCGGGTGCGCTCGGTCACGCTCACCAGCATGATGTTCATGATGCCGATGCCGCCCACCAATAGGCTCACAGCAGCCACCGCGCCCAGCAGCGTGGTCATGATGCGGGTGGTGCCCGAGAGCGTGTCGGCCAGCTGCTTGGTGTCGAGCACGTTGAAATTGTCTTCGTCGCTGTCGGCCAGCTTGCGGCGCTCGCGCAGCAACTGCGTCAGGCTCTTCTTCACCCGCTCGGCATCGCTGCCGTCGGCCATGGACACCAGCAGCGTGTTGACTTGTGTGTTGCCGGTGATGCGGCGCTGCAGCGTCTTGATGGGCATGAAGACCATGTCGTCCTGGTCGTTGCCAAAAGCACCCTGACCTTTGGAGGCGAGCACGCCCACCACTTCGCAACTGATCTGCTTGACGCGCAGTTGCTCACCCAGCGCCGGGCTGCTTCCAAACAGCTCACGCTGCACGGTATTGCCGATGAGACACACGGCGGCGCCGGCGCGCAATTCGGCCTCGGTAAACACGCGGCCGCTGGACAGCGTCCAGTTGCCGATGGTGAGCCAGTCGTTGGTACTGCCGGTGATGAGGCTGCTCCAGTTGCGGCCGTTGGCTACCAGGGTGCCGCTGGAGCGCGATTCGGGCGCGGCAGCCGCCACGCCGCCGATCTGGCTGGCAATCGCCTCGGCGTCGGTGTCCTTGAAGGCCGGTGCGCTCGCGCCGCCGCTGCCCGGGCCCATGCGCTGGCCGGGGCGCACCTGCAGCAGGTTGGTGCCCAGGCCGGAAATCTGGCTCTGCACTGCCAGGGTGGCGCCGTTGCCCACAGTGACCATGGTGATGACCGCGCTCACGCCGATCACGATGCCGAGCACGGTTAAAAAAGAGCGCATCAGGTTGCGCCGAATCGAGCGCAGCGCCAGCAGCAAGGTGTTAAGCCACATGGGCAGCCTCCGTAGGCGCAGGTGCAGCCGCCTGCAAGCCCACCGGCGATGGGTTGCGCTCGTCGCTCTCGACCACGCCATCCACAAAGCGCACGATGCGCCGCGCGTAGGCCGCCATGTCGTGCTCGTGCGTCACCATGATCACGGTGATGCCGAGGTCGGCGTTGAGGTGCCAGAGAAACTCCATGATCTCCTTGCTGCGCGCCGTGTCCAGGTTGCCGGTGGGCTCATCGGCCAGCAGCACGGCGGGTTCGGTGACGATGGCACGCGCAATCGCCACGCGCTGCTGCTGCCCACCCGAGAGCTCGCCCGGCGTGTGGTGCTCCCAGCCCTTGAGCCCCACGGCTTCGAGCGCGCGGGCCGCCATGGCATGGCGCTTGGCTTTGGGCTCGCCGCGGTAGATCAGGGGCAGCTCGACGTTTTCCAGCGCCGAGGTGCGCGCCAGCAGGTTGAAGCCCTGGAACACGAAGCCCAGATAGCGCCGGCGCAGCCGGGCGCGCTCGTCGCGGCTGAGCGATTGCACCTGCACGCCTTGAAACTCGTAGGTGCCCTTGGTCGGGGTGTCCAGGCACCCCAGCGTGTTCATGGCGGTGGACTTGCCCGAGCCGCTCGGGCCCATGATGGCGACAAAATCACCGCGCTCGATGTCCAGATCCACGCCCTTGAGCGCCTGGAACGCGGTCGCGCCTTCGCCATAGACCTTGGTGATGCCGCGCAAGCGGATCAGCGGCGTATCGGAGGGTTTCACGCGCCGGCCCCGCTGCTGCGCTGGTCGGTGATGACGAGCAGGCCGGGCTCCAGAGCCTCGCCGCTCACCTCGGTCTGGCGACCGTCGCTGATGCCGGTGGTCACCGACAACGCCACTGGCTGACCGTCCTTGAGCAGCCAAATCTGGCGCGTACCTGCGGTCTTGCTGTCGCTGCGCGCCATCTTGGTGCCGCTCCTGGGCGGGCGCGGCATCATTTTGGAGAGAATGCCGCCACCTTGCGCACTGCCGCCCGCCGCTGGCGCGCCGCCCACGGGGGAGAAGCGCAGCGCGGTGTTGGGCACCAGCAGCACGTCGTTGCGCTCGGTCGCCACGATGGTCGCCACCGCCGTCATGCCGGGGCGCAGGGTGAGGTCTGCGTTGTCCACCTTCAGCGTGGTCACGTAGGTCACGACGTTGTTGGTCGTGGTGGCGCCAAAAGCCACGCGCTGGATGGTGGCCGGAAAGCGTCGCGTCGGGTAAGCGCTGACCGTGAAGCTGGCGCTCTGGCCCACGGCGACCGCGCCCACATCGGCCTCGTCCACGCTGGCATTGAGCTCCAATTGCGCCAGGTTTTCAGCCACCGAGAACAAGGTCACGGCCTGCAAGGATGCCGCCACGGCATTGCCCGGCTCCACCGATCGGCTGAGCACCACGCCGTCGATGGGCGAGCGGATGGAGGCTTTGGACAGATTGGTTTCGTCGGTGGACAGCGTGGCCCGCGCCACCGCCACATTGGCCCGGGCGCTGTCTTCTGCGGCCACGGCGCGGTCCAGGGCAGCGCGCGCGCTGTCGAGTTCGCTGGCAGACGGCACCTTGCCGCCCGAGAGCTTGGCCACTTCCTCAAAACGCGCCAGGGCGGCCCGCGTCTCTTGGGTGGTGGCCACGCTCTGCGCTTGCGCAGCCTGCGCTGCAGCCAGTGCGGCCCGCGAGCGCGTGACCTGGTCACGGAATTTGGAGGCGTCGAGTTCCACCAGCACCTGGCCGGCCTTGACGCGGTCGTTCACATCCACCAGCACACGCTTGATGGTGCCCGAGAGCTCGCTGCCGATGTTCACCGAGCGGGTCGGCTGCAGCGTGCCGTTGGCCGACACCGTCAGCGTGATGCTGCCCTTGGCCAGTGGTGTGGTGACATAGGCGGGCGCGGCTTTGGCTCCCTTTTGCTCTTGCCAGTAAACCAGACCGCCCGCTGCCAGCAGCA
>JAMLIT010000034.1 GCA_023954035.1 Burkholderiaceae bacterium
CTCGGGCACGCTGACGTATGAAGCCGTGGCCATGCTGACCGAAGTCGGCCTGGGCCAGTCCACTGCGGTGGGCATTGGGGGCGACCCGATCAATGGCCTCAAGCACATCGACGTGATGAAAGCCTTCAACGACGACCCGGATACCGACGCCGTGATCATGATTGGCGAAATCGGCGGCCCCGACGAGGCCGAAGCGGCGCGCTGGTGCAAGAACCACATGAAAAAGCCCATCGTGGGTTTCATCGCCGGGGTCACCGCGCCCGCGGGCAAGCGCATGGGCCATGCCGGTGCGCTGATCTCGGGCGGCGCCGACACGGCGGACGCCAAGCTGGCCATCATGGAAGAGTGTGGGTTCATCGTCACGCGCAACCCTTCGGAACTGGGCACTCTGCTCAAGGCACAGCTCTGAAGCCCATTTCTTCTTCAAAAAGCCCGCCCTGAGCGGGTTTTTTTGCGCGCGCGAGCGGGCGGTGCCGCTCGCGCTGGGCGAATCGGCGTAAGAATTGCTTGTCCATCGCGCCATCAACCAGGAGACCGCTGTGAACCGGACGCAGTCAGCACCTTTTGCAAGCCGCGCGGCGGGAGCCTATCGGCTGCGCGAGGCGCTGTGGCCTTTGGCTGGGGCGGGGTTGCTGGTGGCGTCGGCGCTGGTGGCCGCGCGGGGGTCTGAGGCCTGGGAGGCTCCGTTCTTTGTTGTGGCTTTGCTGGCGGTGGCCATCCATCTTGCTGCGCTGCCGCTGCTGCGCGTTTGGCCCGGTTTTGCGATCGGCGGCCTGCTGCTGGTGTTGGGCCTGTGGGCAGGGTGGCTCCAGGGGCGGGAATGGGCGGTGCCCGTGCTGGCGTTGCTGGTTGGTCAGAGCGTGTTCCTGGCGCGCAAAGCCGCCGCCGGCGAGGCGGCCGGGCCGGGCGCCGGCCGCACGGCCGCCGAGGAAGACGCCCGCCTGCTCGCGCTCGCGCTGCAGGGCCAGGGCAAGCTGGAGGCGGCTTTCGAGAAACTGCGTTCCCTGCCCGCGCGGGGAGACGTGCTGGGTGATTTGTACTACCTGGGCAAGGGTTTCGAGCGCAAGAAGGCCTATGCGCAGGCGCGCGACGTGTTTGCCCATCTGGTCGCGCATGCGCCCGGCTACCGCAATGCCGGCGCGCATCTCAAGCGCGCTACCCGCCTGGCCGAGGTGGCGCAGCATGCGCAGGCGCTGTCGCCCGGCGCCGGGGAGGCGGCGCCCGCACCGCCGGATCCCACGCGCCTGGGCCGCTACGAGATCGAAGGGGAATTGGGCCGCGGCTCCATGGGCAAGGTGTACGCGGCGCGCGACCCGGTGATTGATCGTACAGTCGCGCTCAAAACGCTCGCGCTCAGCAGCGAATTCGAAGGCCATGCCCTGGTCGACGCCAGAGCACGCTTCTTTCGCGAGGCGCAATCGGCCGGTCGCCTGCAGCATCCCCACATCGTTGCCATCTACGATGCCGGGGACGAATCGGGCCTGGTCTGGATCGCCATGGAGCGCCTGCAGGGGCGCGATCTGTCGCTGCTGTGCCAGCCAGGGCACTTGCTGCCTGTGCCAGTGGTGCTCAGCATCGCCGAGCGTGTGGCGCAGGCGCTGGACTATGCGCACCAGCACCAGGTGGTGCATCGCGACGTCAAGCCTTCCAACATCCTGTACGACGCAGCCAGCGACAGCGTCAAGGTGACCGATTTCGGCATTGCGCGCCTGACCGACAACAGCCGAACCAAGACCGGCCTGGTGCTGGGAACACCGAGCTTCATGGCGCCCGAGCAGATCGCCGGACACAAGGCCGACGGCCGCTGCGATCTCTACGCCTTGGGTGTCACCCTGTTCCAACTGCTCACAGGCAGCCTGCCGCTGCGAGGGGAATCGATGGGCGCGCTGATGCACGCCATTGCGCACCAGAGACCGCCCGATGTGCGCAGCCTGCGCGCGGAGCTTCCCGAATCCGTGGCGGCGACGGTTGCGCGCGCACTGGAAAAATCCCCCGCTTTGCGCTACCAAACCGGACGGCAGATGGCCGCCGATCTGCGCGCCGCGCTGGACGGGCTTTCCGGTACGCAAACACGCCGCACGGGCAGTGCTCTCGACTATGATGCGCGGACCGATTTTCACGAGCATTCCATGGCGCAATTTCCAGATACCGTAGTGGACGGCGCGGCCGCGCCTGCCGTGTCGCACTCTGCGCCTTCGAGAACCTGATGAGTGCGGTGTCCCTCAGCTACGAGTTCTGTGCCCGCACGCATGCGGGCAAGGTGCGCAGCAACAACGAAGATGCGGTAGGCGTCGACGCACAGGCCCAGCTGGCCCTGCTCGCCGATGGCATGGGAGGTTACAACGCGGGCGAGGTGGCCAGCGGCATGGCGATCAGCTTCATTCAGAGCGAAATGGCGCGCTGGCTTGCGCAAGCCGGCCCCAGGCTCAAGGCTCTGGATCTGCGCCGCGCCATGGAAATCTGCGTAGACAACGCCAACCAGGCCATTCTGGGCGCCTCCGAGGCCAATCCGCAGTACGCGGGCATGGGCACCACGCTGGTACTCAGCGTGTTTCAGGGGCCGCGGCTGATGCTGGGACACATTGGCGATTCGCGCTGTTACCGGCTGCGCGCAGGCGCGCTCGAACAACTGACGCGGGACCATTCCTGGCTGCAGGAGCAGATCGATGCCGGCTTGCTCACTCAGCAGCAGGCCGCTGTCTCGGCCAGCCGCAACCTCGTGACCCGAGCGCTGGGCGTTGAGGAAATGGCGCTGCTGGAGGTCAACGAGTTCGAAGTCCAAGCCGAGGATCTGTACCTTCTGTGCTCCGACGGCCTGAGCGAGATGGTGCCGCACGACGACTTGGGCGAGCTGCTGGCCGCGCGCGGCACGCTGGAAGAGAAGGCCTCGCGCCTGATCGACGCCGCCAACGACAACGGCGGGCGCGACAATATCAGCGTGGTGCTGGCGCGAGCGAGCGCCGGGCCGCGCAAACAGGGCCTGATGTCGCGGCTGCTGCGCGTCTGAGTTGTGGCATCCTTGTTGCAAACTGTCACGAACCAAAGCAAAAAAACTGGAGTGGGTCATGCCAAGAATGGTTGTTTCGATTGACGGGGTCGTCATCAAGGAAGTGGAACTCACCAAGGAGCGGACCACGCTCGGGCGCCGTCCCTACAACGACATCGTGATCGACAACCTCGCCGTCAGCGGAGAGCATGCCGCGCTGCACATGGCGGGCAACGATGTGGCGGTGGAAGACCTGCACAGCACCAACGGCACCTACGTCAACGGCAAGGCAGTGGTCCGCCAGGAACTGCGCAACGGCGACACCCTGGAAGTGGGCAAATACAAGATTCGCTTTTTCAACGAGGCCGAAGACCCGCAGTTCGAGAAAACCATGGTCTTCAAGCCCGGCATGGTGCCCGCGTCCGTGGCCGCGCGCAGCCCGGCACCCCGCCCCCCGCCCGGGGCACCCGCAGCGCCGGCCCCAACCGCCGCCATCCGCGTCCTGTCCGGCGCTGCCGCTGGCCGCGAGGTCGCATTGACCAAAGTGGTCACCACCATAGGCAAACCCGGCGTGGCGGTGGCGTCGGTGACGCGCCGCCATCAGGGTTTCGTCCTGGCGCATGTCGAGGGGCCGGAGCCGCCGCAGCTCAATGGACAGCGGATCGGCACCGCACCGGTGGCCTTGAACGACGGCGACCGCCTGGCGCTGGCGGGCACCGAGATGCAATTCGTGGTGCTCTGACGCGCCCCGGGCGGCGCTGCCAACGCGCGCGGATCCCGCCACTGTGAAGCACGCCGCCGCGCGCCTCTTTCAGCGTCGCTGGCGGCGCATGCTTTGGGCGCTGGTGCCCTTGACCATCGGTGTCTTGCATGCCTGCGGTCTCGCCCCGCTGCAGCTTCTGGAGCGCCTGGAACACCTCGCCTACGACGTCCGCCTGCGGCTGAGCCTGCCGCGCACGGCGGACGAGCGCATCGTCATCGTGGACATCGACGAAAGCAGCCTCGAGCGCGTGGGCCGCTGGCCCTGGAGCCGGGACAAAATGGCTGCCTTCACCACCGAATTGTTCGAGCGCCAAGGCGCCCTTGTCGTGGGCTTCGACCTGGTGTTCGCCGAAGCAGATGACAGCTCGGGCCTCAAAAGCCTGCAGCAGCTCGCCCAGGGCCCGCTCAAGAGCGATGCGCGCTTTGCCGGCGAGGTCGATCGACTGACCCCGACGCTCGATTTCGACGCGCGATTCGCCAGCGCGCTCGACACCCAGAACGCCGTGCTGGGCTACTACTTCACCAGCGACCGCGACGCCAAAGGCCGCGGCGTCCTGCCCGCGCCCGTGCTCACGCCCGGGCAACTGGGTTCCGTCGAACTCAGAGCCACCGAATGGAACGGTTTTGGCAGCAACATCGGCGTGCTGGCCCGCGCGGCGCCAGGCGCGGGCTTCTTCAACGCCATGGCCGACGCCGACGGCGTGGTGCGCTCGCTTCCCCTGCTGGCCAAGTACCAGGAGCGCTATTACGAATCGCTGGCGCTTGCCGTCTACCGCAGCTTCCTGGGCGGGGCAGACCTGGTGCCCGTGTTTGCCAGCGCCGCAGCCGATGCGGGCGAGCGGCGGATTCTGCGCGGCGTCGAGCTGCGGCATGCCGGTGGCCGGGCCTTCGTGCCGGTGGACGACCAGCTCGCCGTCCTCGTTCCCTACCGGGGCGCAGGCGGGCCAACGGGCGGGTCGTTTCGCTACGTTCCCGCCGCCGACGTCCTCACCGGGCAGCTCGCCGCGGGGAGCCTGCGCGGCAAGGCCGTACTCGTGGGCACCACCGCGCCCGGGCTGCAGGACTTGCGTGCGACCCCGGTCGGTCGCGCGTATCCGGGGGTGGAAACGCATGCCAGCGTTCTGTCGGGCTTTCTCGATGGCAAGGCGATGTACCGCCCCGACTACGCCCCGGCTTTTGACGTCGTGCAGATCGTGCTCGCTGGTCTGCTGCTGGCCTTTGCGCTGCCCCTGCTGAGCGCCGGGCAGGCGCTGCTGCTGGCGGGTGCGGTCTTCGTCGCCTTGGTCGCCCTGAACGCATGGCTGTACCTTGCGCTGGGCCTGGCGTTGCCCTTGGCCGCCGCCTTGGTGGTGGTCTTGCTGGCCACGGCGCTGGACATGGCCTACGGCTACATCACCGAAGGCCGGACCAAGCGCGGCCTGGCCCAACTGTTCGGCACTTACGTGCCACCCGAGCTCGTCGGCGAAATGCTGCTTGCGCCCGAGCGCTACAGCATGCAGGCGGCCAGCCGCGAGCTCACCGTGATGTTTTGCGACATGCGCGGCTTCACTGCCATGTCCGAGCGCATGGAGCCGGTGCAGCTGCAAGCCCTGCTCAACGACATCTTCAGCCGCCTTACCCAGGCCATTCGCGCGCAGCGCGGAACCATCGACAAATACATGGGCGACTGCGTCATGGCGTTTTGGGGCGCGCCCGTGCCCACGCCCGACCATGCGGCGCTGGCGGTGCGCGCGGCCCTCGACATGGTCGCCGCCGTGGATGCGCTCAACGCCCAGCACCGGGCGCGCGGCCTGCCCGAAATCGGCATCGGCATCGGCCTGAACACCGGGCCCATGTGCGTGGGCGACATGGGCTCGGACGTTCGGCGAAGCTATACGGTGATCGGCGACGCCGTGAACCTGGGCTCGCGCCTGGAAGGGCTATGCAAGGTCTACGGCGTGGAAATCGTCGCCAGCGAGGCCACGCGCCTGCAGGCGCCGGGCTTTGTCTGGCAGGAGCTGGACCGCGTGCGCGTCAAGGGCAAGGAAGACGCGGTGGCTATTTTCTGCCCTCTCGGGGAACCTGGTGCGCTGACGCAAGACCAAAAGAGTCAGTTGGACCAATGGCATCAGGCCCTGGCCAGCCTGCGCGCACAGGACTGGCCCGCCTGCGAGGCCCGACTGGCCCGCCTGCGCGCCGCTGCGCCGGGCAATCCCCTGTTCGCCTGGTACGCCGAGCGCCTGGCCCAGTTGCGGGTGGTACCCTACCAGCCCGATTGGGACGGCGCGACCCGTTTCGACACCAAATAGCAGCCGCCAAGAGAGCCAAAGGGTGTGACGTCATGAAAATTCGCGTGCTCGGCTGTTCTGGCGCCATTGCGCAGGGCTGCCGTACCACTTCGTTTCTGGTGGGCTCCCGCATCCTGATCGATGCGGGCACGGGTGTGGGCGACCTCACGTTGGACGAAATGGCGGCCATCGACCACGTCTTCCTCACCCATTCCCATCTGGACCACATTGCCAGCTTGCCGCTGATGATCGATGCCGTGGCGTCACGGCGCAGCGCACCGCTGCAGGTGCACGCCCTGCCGGAAACCATCGCCGCGCTGCGCACGCATATCTTCAACGACGTGATCTGGCCCGACTTCAGCCGCATCCCAAGCAGCAGCATGCCGTTTCTCGTTTTCTCCCCGCTGGCCGTCGGCCAGACACTGCAGCTGGCCAACACCGCCATCGAGGTCCTGCCTGCTGCGCACACGGTGCCTGCAGTGGGCTACGCCGTGAAGGGGACCAGCGGCTGGTGGGTGTTCAGCGGCGACACCGCAGGCCACCCGGCCTTCTGGAAACGCGTCAACGCCCTGCCCGTGGCCATGCTGGTCATAGAAACCGCCTTCAGCAACCGCGAGCACGCCCTGGCGGAACTCAGCCAGCATTTGTCTTCGGACACGCTGGCGCTGGAACTGGCCCAGTTCGCCGGCGCGGGCGCCTGCCCCATTTTCATCACCCACACCAAGCCCTCGGAAACCGCGCTCATCTACGAAGAGGTCTGTCGCTTTGACGCGCACGCGGCGGGCGGGGGGCCGGCCAGGCACGACATTCGGTGGTTGGAGGCGGGGCAGGTGTTGGAGGTGTAAGTTCAAAAAATGACAATTTTGTACTTCCAGGTGCCCAAACGTGTCAAAGGTTCCGCTTTGTGTCCTATCGCGCCGAGGTCGACCTCTGCACCGCCCTGCCGGTTGCCCAAGGAAAGTCTGGCACGAAATTTGCAGTATCGTTCCCGCATTTGCAACTTTTCCCTAGGGGGTTTTATGAAGCGTTATCTCCAGCAAGGTTTTACCTTGATCGAGTTGATGATCGTTGTGGCGATCATTGGTATTTTGGCCGCGGTGGCCTTGCCTGCTTACCAGGATTACACGGTTCGTACGCGTGTCACGGAAGGTTTGAGTCTTGCCGAGGGCGCGAAAAACATGATCGCCGCTGACGCTACTTCGCTGAATGAGCTAGCCAACGTAGTCACGACTTGGAACACCCAGGCTGGCAATACTGGCGCCAACTCTAAGTTCGTTAGCAAAGTGCAGGTTCAGCCCACAGGTGAAATTCAAGTCACTTACAATGCACCGGCGGTCGGTGTCGCTGGTGCAAAGAACGTCTTGAATATCAACCCATGGGTACGTACCACGGCCGGCGCTCCTGTCCAGCTGAAGGCTGCTCTGACCGCAGGCACAAGCGGTGCGATGGACTGGGCATGCGCATCCGCAACTCAGGTTGCTGCGACCAAAGCAGGCATGAAAGCGACTGCCGGAACGCTTGAGGCTAAATACGCGCCGGCGACTTGCAGGTAATACTGCGATCCCTGTGATCGTAGGGGATCATCAACAAGGGGAATGCGGTTGCATTCCCCTTTTTTGCGTCTAAATGGTGTTAGATAGATTCTCTCTTCGAGCGATTGGGTGGAATTTTTTACTCAGCGCTGCCGCTCTACTATTATTGGCGCCTTTGGTCATCGGCATGTGGTATGCCTATCCGTTTCTAGAAGTTATGGGTGTTGGCAAGCTTATCATACTGATGAGCGCGATCCACTTCGGAACGGGTGTTGTTCTAACTGTACTGTTAATAAGTTCCAAAAAAACGTCTCGGGCTCTTCTCACGGACTCGCTACTGATAATCGCAATCCAAACTTCAGCCCTAGTTTACGGCTTACACGTCTTATCAAATGCACGGCCAGTGGTACTGGTGTTTGAAGTCGACAGATTTGTCGCAGTGGCAAAAAGAGAGATCTTAGCTTCGGAGTTATCCTTGGCAACTCCGCCGCTCAACCACCTCTCCTTGGTAAGCATACGTTTAGTAGGGACAAAAATGCCAAACGACACCAAGGAATTTCTCTCTGACCTCGATCTCTCCCTGCAGGGGATTGAGCGCAGTCTCCGGCCTAGCTGGTGGATCCCATACGAAGAAGCGCTACCCAAAATTGCTTTGGCCTCGCGACCGCTAACGACGCTGTTGGCACGAAAGCCGGAGGCTAGAGAGATCATCGAAAAAACTATTCGAGATTTCAGATTTGACACGGCTAAAATCCGCTATTTGCCGCTCACCAGTGGATACACTCGCGATTGGATAGTTCTACTGGGACCGGGCTTTCAGCCAGTAGGGTATGCGCATATCGATGGATTTTGAAATATTAATTTCCTTTCGGTGTTTTCAGCGCCTGCAATGCCATTGCGTTTAGTATTAAGCGCTGTTGAAGAAACGCGCCCGTCGAATTTATTCCGGTCGTGGTCTTCTCCAGCGCTATGATATCTTCCCACCGGTTCTGCTGAGCTAGAGACAGGCTGAGAGCTGAAAGGGCGAGAGGTGCAAATTCTTCCTGAATTACGGGATTTTTCGCCTCATGCAGCACCCAGTCGCGACCTATTGACTCCATTCGTCTTTCATCGCGCTGGGCCATCGCTTCAAGCAAATCGAATGCGCGCACAAAGTCCGACGGGAGCTTTTTACAGGGCATCCAGGCTGGCTCAATCCAGACGCCTTTCGACAAATCCGGCGGCAGAAAGGTCAGTGTAAGATCCGCAACCTCGCGCATGCGCGAAGCCAACACGTATATCTCTGCATCGGTCCACGAGCGTTCACAAGTAGGGACCGCTGCCCGGAGTAACGTCGCGGGAACAAGTGCTTTGGTGGATTGCAGTCCAGCCATGAACGGTTCGGAATCCTCACCGCGAAGATCAGCCGCGAGTGCCCGAGCTCGACGAGTCACCAAGTCAGCGGCGAAGTGTTGGATGTTTGGCGGGGAAGTTGTTGAAGGCAGCGGTGCGCGAATGCCTAGCATTTCCAGCAGCTGTGGCGCCTGAAACGGCATACGCAAAATGCCATCTGCATCTTCATGCTTGAAGCGAGTTCTTGGGGCTTCTAGACCAAGTACTGGATGATAATCGGAATTGACAGGAAGCTTGGCATATAAACGACCTAAGGCGCGCAAAAGCCGAGCATCTGCAAGCTTCCGGAAAGCAAGTTGCTCAGAATTATCCAATCCAATGCTAGACAGCTCTCGTTTTAAAGGTCCGACCTGAAACAACTTGTCCAGCTCAACTTTGGGCAGAGGGCCGTCGAAACTCGCGACAATCAGTAAATCCGAGCCGTTGCTAAGCCAGGCTCCCGCATCGGTAACATTTGGCATTAACGCGTCTAGTATAGACGCAACCTGGTACTCATCTATCTCGTAAAGTTGTATCCATTGCACAAATAACCCGCCAGGGTTCAAGTGACGAGGCACAAATCTATAAAATTCCTGTGAAAATAGTGCGCCTACGCCGCTAATCCACGGATTCGAAGGTTCCGAAATAATAATGTCATATTTGAGTTTCTGACCAGCAAAAAAAGCCTTTGCATCGTCAATGACGATCTGTGAACGCGGATCCTCGTAGGCACGAGAGACACGTGACCCGAACAATCGGGCGCCTTGAACCATTGCCTCCTCGATCTCAATAGTGTCCACATGTTTTACGCGCAAATCGCCAAGTAAAGTATGTGTGGTTAAGCCTGAACCAAACCCGATCACGCCGACGCGATCAGGTGTGTCCGACATAGACAACGGTAAAGCGGCCGCAAGTGCCATCGTCGACTCATCGAGGGGTGGCAAGCCTTTCGGATCCATGAGAATCGAGGCGTCAACCTTCCCGTTCGTCGCAATTCGGAAAGTACGGGCATCTGGATTCGCTACTACAGATACGCTAGCCGTCTTACCGTCGCGGTAGAAAAGAATATTCTCGTTTGCATCCAGCGTGGTCTGACCGGACCGGAACACCCCGGAAGCTAGCTGCATTGGATCGAAAGGAACGCGTAGTCCGGCAATGAGCGCACCTGACGCAACTAACATCGCTAAAGCGAAATTCCGTCGAGCGGTACGAGCCGGCGATTGTGTGCGTAGCAATATCAACCCGACGCCCATGTCAATTAGTGCAGCTACGCAAAGCGCGAGCTTGAGACCAAAAAACGGAATGAGCAAGTGAATCGCAGCAAAAACACCTACGATAGACCCAAGCGTGTTCCATGCGTAGACCCTACCAATTGCCCTCTCGCTTTGTCCTGCGCGCAACAGCGACACAGTGAATAATGGCAAAGTTGTACCGGCGAAAAAAGCGGCGGGCAACATGACCGCGATTGCAATGCTCGCAGTACCCAAGTTGAACAGTGCATATCCGCCATCAGTTTTCGCCAGGGCCGAAATTAATGAGCCCACCCAACCAAAAGCGTTGGCATATACACCCAGGGACGCGAGCGCAGCTACTCCCATCCAGACTTGCATCCATCCTACGAGTCGAAGTGGAGATTCGACCCGGTCCGCATGTTTCCTCACCCATAGACCACCCAGTGCAATTCCTGCAATGAACGAAGCAAGCATTAGTTCAAACGCATGCATGGTGCTGCCCACTGCCATACTGAGCATACGAATCCATACCAACTCGTACACAAACGAGGCCGCGCCTGAAATTGCGGTACCAAACAGAACAAGCCGAAGCAAAGGACTATGCAGGAGGCGATGCTCCGAAGCGAGCTGAGAGTTATCGTTTTGAGCACCTGCAGGTTCGGGATCTCGAGCCAACCACCAGGCAAGAGCGGCTACAACGAAATTTAGAATGCCCGCAGCTACCATGGCACCCGGCAGACCCACCCAAGGCAGCAACACAAATACGGCGACGAGGGCTCCAATGGCAGCACCTATGCTGTTGGTGAAATACAGGCCTCCGAGCAGGCTTCCATCGCCACCCGGAAAGCGTCGAATCAAGCCGCCGCTCATCAGGGGGAAGGTCATCCCCAGCAAAATGGTTTGCGGAAGAATCAAAAGCGCGGCCACGGTCCACCTGGTGATGTCGACGGCAAACGGGGAGCCTAGCGCTGGAATCAATGTGTCGTAGCTGAAAGCCGCCACGCTTGTGAAAATCCAGTGAAACAGAAGGCCGAATACACCGATAGCTGCCTCAATAAGCGCATATCCACGAATTAGGTTGCGCCAGCGTTGGCCAGCATGCGCTATCCAAGCCGCGCCAGCCGCCATGCCTCCCATGAAAATGGCCAACACCAAGGCCTGGGCGTAGGCCGCATGACCCAAGAACAAGCCAAGATAGTGCGACCAGATGGACTGGTAGATCAGCCCTGCAAACCCCGACAAGACGAAAATAGCCAATAGCGCGTGGCGATGGCGAAGGTGGTTTTCAGGTGACATCGATGGTGATACTCAAGTAAAAGCTGGTTCAAGCGAGCCAAGCCGCCCTTGCAGGCAAGAAAGGTGCCCAAGGCGAAGTGCGATGATTCTAGAGACAAGGCCCTGGGCCGCGCCGTTCGAAGTGGCTCGGCCGAACAATGCAAAGGCAGTGGGTGTTAGATCGATGTTTTGCTGCAACAGCGTCAGTCGAATGGGTCGTAAGAAGTCGCCTGACTGGCGAGCCTGGATCCTTTTGAATCTTTCCAGGCGGGACGAGAGTCTGGCGATCTTCTGAGGAACCATCTCGGCAGTGCTTGCAGCCGCCCTTTTGAGAGCATTTCTTGCAATATCGTCCCTTCTCCGCGAGCGAGCGAACCTTGTGCGCACTGACCGTGCTGGCACTCGCTCTCCCCTTTCTCTGGCCCATCACCCGCCCGCCCAGCAGCAACTTCTGGCCCCTGGTAGCCAGCGGCGCCTGTCTTGCTGCCCTGCTGTTGCTTTCGTCCGTGCAGGGGTGGGTCGGGCGGCCGTGGGGTGCCAGCGCCTGGGCACGCATCGTCGGCGCCGGGCTGCTGATGGCTGCGCTGGGATCGAGCGCCATCGGCCTGGCTCAGTACTTTGGCTTGGGTGACGCGCTGTCGCCCTGGATCTACACCGCGCCCAGCGGCCAGGCCATGGGCAACCTGCGCCAGCGCAACCAGCAAGCGACGCTGCTGAGCCTGGGCGCGTGGGCGCTGGTGTGGTGGGTAGCGCAGCGTGGCGGCCGCTCCGAGCGTTTGCGTCGCTGGCCGGGTGCGGCGCACTGGGGGGCCATGGCCTTGCTGGCCATCGGTTGCGCCGCCACCGCCTCGCGCACGGGGCTGGCGCAATGGCTTCTTTTGCTGGTGCTGGTGGGGCTGTGGCATCGGCATCTGGGCACTGCAGCGCTGCGTCTGTTGCTGGGCGGGCTGCTGGTGTATGCCCTGGCCAGCTGGGTGCTTCCCATGCTGCTGTGGACAGCCACAGGGGTGCAGGGCAGTGGGGTGTTCACGCGCATAGCGGCGTCGTACGGCTGCGGCAGCCGGCGCCTGCTGTGGTCCAACGTGCTGGACCTGATTGCGCTGCGCCCCTGGCTGGGCTGGGGCTGGGGCGAGCTGGATTACGCGCACTACGTCACCCTGTTTCCGGGCGGGCGTTTCTGCGCATTGCTCGACAACGCGCACAACCTGCCGCTGCAACTTGCGGTGGAGCTGGGCGTGCCTGTGGCGCTGTTGCTGTGTGGCGGCGCCGCCGTGTGGACTTGGCGTGCGCGCCCCTGGGCCGAAACCCAGGCGCCGCGCCAGCTCGCCTGGGGGGTGCTGCTGCCCATCGGCCTGCACAGTCTGCTGGAGTTTCCGCTCTGGTATGGGCCCTTCCAGCTGGCGGCGCTGGGCGCGCTGGCGCTGTTGACGGGGGGTTTTTGTCTCCGATATTTCAAGCAAAAATGGCCTCTAGCGCAATATGTAAAAGCGTTAGCAGCTATTGTTTTGATAGTTTGTATCGCGCTTCTGGGCGTGCAGTATTCCGCCCTGAGCCAGCTCTATCTGCCAGCGGCCAGCCGCAGCCAGTCGCTCACCGTGCTGCCCGACGGCCGGCTGGCCCAGGCGCCGCTGTGGCCCGATGCCGCGCGCTTTGCCCGGCTGACCACCATGACAGTGAATACCGGCAATGCCGCCGAGGCGCACGCCCTGGCGCTCGATCTCTTGCACTATTCGCCCGAGCCGCGCGTGATCGAACGGCTGATCGCCAGCGCGGAACTGCTGGGACGGTCGAGCGAGGTGCAGTTCCACCGGGACCGCTATGCCGCCGCGTATCCAGCAGACTTCGCCCGATGGCAGCGCGCGGCAGCGGCCTCGACCGCCGTCCCTTGACCTGCGCGCACGCCCTACGCGCCGGCGCCCGCCACAAAACTCCCCGACTTGCCGCCATGCTTTTCCAGCACGCGCACGCCGTGGATGGACATGCCCCGGTCCACCGCCTTGCACATGTCGTAGATGGTCAGCAAGGCCACCTGCACGGCGGTCAGCGCCTCCATTTCCACGCCGGTGGGGCCGACGGTTTCCACCGTGGCGGTGCAGGCAATGCCAATGGCGCCCGCATGCTGGCTGCTGGCCGGCGCGAAATCGATTGCCACGCGGGTGAGCGCCAGCGGGTGGCACAGGGGGATCAGGTCGCTGGTCTTCTTCGCGCCCTGGATGCCGGCGATGCGGGCAATGCCCAGCACGTCGCCCTTTTTGGTGTTGCCGGCCTCGATCAGCGCCAGGGTGGCTGGCAGCATCTCGATGCGGCCGGTGGCAAGGGCGATGCGGTGCGTGGCGGGCTTGGCGGCTACGTCCACCATGTGGGCCTGGCCCTGGGCGTCGAAGTGGGTGAGTGCGGACATGGACAAGAATGGGCTGGGCCGAAGGGAGGCAATGGATGCGGCGCGGCGAACCTTCGCCGCACCGGGCCATCATACGAAACCACCGCCATGGACGCAGGGAGTCTATGGCCAGCCGCCGCGAGGAAATTGGATGCCAAATTGGCCTTCAGCGCTTATCTGTAAATCGTTTTTAGCTATCGTTTTGGCAGCTATGGGCGCGCTTGGGCACGCCCAGCCCGCCCGCCTGCCCACGCTGGGCGACGGGGGCGACATGAGCGCGTCTGCCGAGCGGCGCCTGGGGGACGGCATTGCGCGGGAGCTGTACCGCGATCCGGACTACATCGACGATCCGCAGCTCACCGAGTACGTGCAGGACATGTGGCAGGCGCTGATTGCCGCAGCGCGCGCCCGCGGCGAAATATCCGTCGAGCTCGATGATCGCTTTGCGTTCGCGCTTTTTCTTGGGCGCGATCGCACGGTGAACGCCTTTGCCTTGCCCGGAGGCTATTTGGGTGTGAACCTGGGCTTGGTGGGCGTGGTGAGCACGCCCGATGAACTCGCCTCGGTGCTGGCGCACGAGCTGAGCCACATCAGCCAGCGCCATATTGCGCGCCTGATCGGGCGCCAGAAGGTGCAGACGCCGCTCATGATGGGTGCCATGGTGCTGGGCATGCTGGCGGCCACCAAGAACCCCCAGGCGGGGCAGGCGCTGGCCATTGGCGGACAGGCGCTGGCGGTGCAGACACAGCTCAATTTTTCGCGCGACATGGAGCGCGAGGCGGACCGCGTGGGTCTGGGCCTGATGGTACCGGCCGGCTTTGCGCCGCAGGGTTTCGTCAGCATGTTCGACAAGCTGCAGCAAGCCAACCGCATCAACGACAACGGCTCCTGGCCCTACCTGCGCAGCCACCCGCTGACCACGCAGCGCATCGCCGACATGCAGGCGCGCCAGCCCCCGGACGCGCGGGCCGTGCCGCGCGATCGGGGCGAGTTTTCGCTCCTCAACCACGTGCTGCTGGCAGCGCGTGCGCGCGTTCTCTCCGCCCCCGGCGTGGACGTACTGCGGCAATGGGTGGCAGAGCCGGCCGGCCTGGGTTTTTCCGAACGCCCGGCCGCTGAACGTGCGGCGGTTTTGTACGCCAGCGCGCTTGCGGCCAGCGAATTGCGCGACGGTGCGCGGGCGCGCCAATGGCTGGCCCGCTTGCAGCCCCTGGTGGCGGCCGACGCGGCAGCCAGTCGCCAGGCGCGGCTGTTGGGCGCAGACATTGAACTGCGGGCGGGCGCTCCGGCGGCGGCGCTCGCCGCCTTGCCCGTGCCGGGCGCTTCTGCAGGTTCGGCTTTGCGCCCCGAAGTGCTGCTGCGCGCTCAGGCACTGCTGGCGCTGGGCCGCGCGGGCGAGGCGTCGGGCGCCTTGCAAAGCTGGGTGGCGTTGCACCCGCAGGATGCGACGGCCTGGCAGGCGCTGGCGTCGAACTGGCAGGCGCAGGGACAGGTGCTGCGCGCGGTGCGCGCCGAGGGTGAAGCGCGTGCCGCGCAGTACGACTACGCGGCGGCGGTGGACCGCTTCAAGGCCGGGCAGGCGCTGGCGGCCCAAAGCGGCACGCCTGCGGACTATGTGGAGGTCTCCATCATCGACACGCGCCTGCGCGCCGTGCAGTTACTTCTTCGCGAACAAACCGCCGAGCGCTGATTCGATCAACAGACCCAGCAGCGAATAGATCAGCGAGCCCAGAAGCGCGGCGCCAAAGCCGCTGACGTGAAAGCCGCTCAGCACGCCCGCCGCCGACCAGAACATCAGCGCGTTGATGACAAACAGAAACAGCCCCACCGTGACGATGGTGACCGGCAGCGTCAGAATGACCAGCACCGGGCGCAGCACGGCGTTGAACAGGCCGATGACGAAGGCTGCAATCAGCGCGGAGCCAAAGCTTTCCACCTGCACGCCGCTGTAGAGATAGGCGACTGCGAGCAGCGCGGTGGCGCTGAGCAGCCATTTGGCAAGGATTTTCAACATGCGTTCAGCATAGCGCCTTCAGCCCGCCGGCGCTGCCGCCTTGTTTCGGGCTGCGGTCCATTTGCCCAGTCCCAGCACCAGCAGTGCGCCGGCCACACCGGCACCGTATTTGATGGCGCCACTGGTCTGGTCGATCTTGGGCATCCAGGCCAGCGTGTCGGCGACGGCGAGTGCCGGGTCGGACACCAGCATGGTGCCGGCAATCCAGCCCAGCAGCATGCCGCCAAAGGTGATGATGGAGGGGAAGCGGTCCATCAGCTTGATCACCAACTGACTGCCCCAGACGATGATCGGAATGCTGATCACCAGCCCGAAGATCACCAGCGGCATCTCATGGTGATCGGCTGCGCCCTGGGCCGCTCCGGCAATGGCAATCACGTTGTCTATGCTCATCACCAGGTCGGCGACGATGATGGTTTTGATGGCAGCGAGCAACTTGTCGCTGGCGGCGATGTGGCTGTGATCGTCGTCCGGGTCGGGGGCCAGGAGCTTGACACCAATCCACACCAGCAGCAGCGCGCCGGCCAGCTTGAGAAACGGAATGGCCAGCAGAGTCAGCGCAAAGAAGATCAACACCACGCGCAGCACGATGGCGCCTGCCGTGCCCCACAAGATACCGCGCGTGCGCTGGGCGGGTGGGAGCTTGCGGCAGGCCAGCGCAATGACGACGGCATTGTCGCCACCGAGCAGGATGTCGATCATCACGATCTGGCCAACGGCGACCCAGAATTCGGGGGTCAGAAACTGTTCCATGAAGCTTTCCAATGAAGTACGGGCCTGCGGCCTGCAACGCGCTGCGAGTGCACGGCATGCCTGCGACCCGGGCTGTGCGGGGGCTCGAATCGAAGGGCTTGTGCGACCCGCAGAGCCTGACTCCGACGGGCCGGGCGCCCGCACGCCGTGCTGACGACGCGTCGATGCCCGCCATCTCGGGCCTCAAGAGCGATTGCGGGCGGAAGCGCCTTGCCTACCGGAGCACGCATTACACCATCAAGACGCAGCGCGGGCCGCCGCCCCCAGGAGCAAGTTTCAAGCAAAATAGGGCTCCAGCGCATATGCTGCAAGCGCAAGCAGCTAGAAAATCAGGAGCAACCGATGCAAAGGCTCGTCCGCGCACCCAACGCCGTCCTGGCCATGCTGTGGACCGACCTGCTCTGCGAGGCCGGCATGCCCGCCAGCGTGCAGCGCCAGTACCTGGGCTCGGCAGCGGGGGAACTGCCGCCGCACGAATGCCTGCCCGAGATCTGGCTACAGCACGCCGAGCACAAAGAGCGTGCCCTCGCGCTGCTGGAAGAGCTGCAAAGCTTGCCGCAGCGGCGCTGGCACTGCCCGGCTTGCGGCGAGCTGGTGGAGGGCGGCTTCGAGCAGTGCTGGAGCTGTGGTGCCCTCATGCCTGTGTAGCAGGAACACAGTTGCTGAGGCGCTGCGCGCCTCGGTGCTCCCGCCAGTGGCGTCCGCTCTTCGGAGCTGTCCAAACCTGCACATGCAGGCTTGGCGCCGCAGCCCTCAGCCCCTTCTCTCGCTGCGCTGCGCGCTGCGCAAAGGGGGACTTTGCTCAGCGCGGCGGGGCGGCGCGGCCGGCACAGGCCCTTGCGCCGCAGCCGCTGGGCTGGCCGCGCACAGTTCCACATGCGGTTGACAACGCCGACGGGTTTACTTCCAGCGCACCGGCTCGATGTGCACGCTGCCGCGCTGGCTGCTGAGTGTGATCGCGCTTTCCTGCACCGTCGCTTGCAGCTGCATGCTCCGTTCGGCCAGGGTGGCCAGTTCCTGGGCCTGGCCAGCGGGGAAGCGCCAAACCTCCAGCCGGGCCAGGCGCGTGAGCTTGGTTTCGATGCCGCGCCACCAGATGTCGGCGGCGTGGCCAAAGGCGTACACCTTGACCACGTCGGCCTTGCTGCAGGCGCGCGTCAGCGGTTTGTCCTCGGGCTGGCCGACCTCGATCCAGACGCGCTTTCTTCCGGTGAAATCGGTCAGCGAGGCGTCCGGGTCGTCGGGGTCGGAAAGCCCCGCGCCAAAGCCCAGCGTAGCGTCGCCATGGCACAGGTCCTGCAGCAGATGCGCGTTGAGGGCCAGGGCGGCCAGGCGCACCATCATCCGCTCGTCGGTCTCGCTGGGGTGGCGGGCCAGGGTGAGCGCATGGTCGGCGTAGTAGCCGTGGTCGATGTCGGCGATTTGCAGGCTCGCCTTGAAGATGGTGGATTTGGTGGCCATGCGGGAAGCTTTGAAAAGGGGGTCAGGCAAGGGGGTCGGTGAAATCGTCGGCGGCGCCGAGCGTGCGCCAGCCGCGCACATCGACGCCGCTGCGCACGAAGGAATCCTCGCCACCATAGACCAGGCGAGGAGGCAGCGCTTCGTCCTGCGCAAAGCGGGCCGACTTCTGCCCAGCGCGGATATAGTCGCTGGTGGGCGTCTGGCCGGACTTGATCTCTATGGTCTGCAGCCTGGTTTGCACTTCGTACAGCAGGTCGGCTTGGACGCCATTGTTGTCGCGCCAGAAATACAGGTCTGCGCTCTCGCCTGCGTTGCAGCGCACCTTGAGGTGCTCGGTCACCACCCAGTTCTCAAACAAGGCGCCGCGCAGCGGGTGCAAGGCCAGCATGTCGGGCGCGCGGATGCCCAGCAGCCAGCTTGCGAGGCCCGTGTCCACGAAATACAGCTTGGGCGTCTTGACCAGCCGTTTGCCGAAATTGCGGTGGTAAGGCGCCAGCAGATAGGCCACGTCGCTCGATTCGAGCACCGAAAGCCAGGCGCGCGCCGTGGTGTGCGTGATGCCGGCCTCGCCTGCAAGCGCGCTCAGGTTGAGCAGTTGCCCGCAGCGCCCCGCGCAAAGCCGCACGAATCGCTGGAAGCTGCTCAGGTCCTGCACCTTGAGCACCTGGCGCACGTCGCGCTCCAGGTAGGTGGCCACATAGCTGGCGTACCAGTCGCCCGGCGCCACCGCCTGGGTGTGCAGCGCCGGGTAGCCGCCGCGCCACAGCACATCGTCCAGCGCCAAGCTGCCGTCCGCCACGCCCGAAATTTCGCTGGCCGCCAGGGGCAGCAGCCGCGTCATGCCCACGCGGCCCGCCAGCGACTGCGTGACGCCTGCCAGCAAACCAAACTGCTGTGAGCCGGTCAGGACGAAGCGCCCTGGCGCGCGATCGGCGTCCACCAGGCCTTGCAGGTGCGAGAACAGTGCAGGCCAGCGTTGGGCTTCGTCGAACACCGCTCCGCCTTGGAAGCGCGCCAGAAAACCACGCGGGTCTTCCTCGGCGAAGGCGCGCTCGATGGGGTCTTCGAGGCTGACATAGGGTTTGTCGGCAAACAAGGCCCGCGCCAGCGTGGTCTTGCCCGACTGTCGCGGGCCGGTGATGGCGACCACCGGGAACGCGAGCGACAGTCGCCGGAGGGTGGAGGAAAGGCGCCTGGCAAGCATGGCACATTATACAAATAGAAGAAATAATCTTCAATTTGTATAAATTCGCCGTTGGACTATTCTTGTTACTACAAAAAAATAGCGCTAAGCGCTTGCCAGATAAGCGCTAGAGGCCAAAAATTATGGAAATTTTCGCCCTACACCCGCCGCGCCAGCGCCACCGCCATCCCCGTGTAGCTGCCCGGCGTCATGGCCAGCAGCCGGTCCTTCTCGGCCTGGGGGATTTCCAGCGACGCAATCAGGCCGTGCAGCGCCTCCCGCGTCACGCTTTGGCCGCGGGTCACTTCCTTGAGCTTCTCGTATGCGCCGGGCACGCCGTAGCGGCGCATGACGGTCTGGATGGGTTCGGCCAGCACTTCCCAGGCGGCATCGAGGTCGGCGGCGAGCGCTTCTTCGTTGAGCTCCAGCTTGTTCAGCCCGGTCAGCAGCGAGCTGTAGGCGAGCGTGGCGTAGCCGAAGGCGACGCCGATGTTGCGCAGTACGGTGCTGTCGGTGAGATCGCGCTGCCAGCGGCTGATGGGGAGTTTTTCCGACAGGTGGCGCAAGAGCGCATTGGCCAGCCCCAGGTTGCCCTCGGCGTTCTCGAAGTCGATCGGGTTGACCTTGTGCGGCATGGTGGACGAGCCAATCTCGCCGGCTTTCAAGCGCTGCTTGAAGTAGCCCAGGGACACATAGCCCCAGATATCGCGCGAGAGGTCGATGAGGATGGTGTTGGCCCGCGCCACGGCGTCAAACAGCTCGGCCATGTAGTCGTGCGGCTCGATCTGAATGGAATAGGGCTGAAACGTGAGGCCCAGGCCCGCCGGCTCCGGCGTTTCAATCACGCTCCTGCTGAATGCCTCCCAGTCAAAGCCGGGCCAGGCAGCCAGGTGGGCGTTGTAGTTGCCCACCGCGCCGTTCATCTTGGCCAGAATCTTTACGCCGGCGATGCGCTCGGCCGCCGCCTGCAGGCGCACCAGCACGTTGGCCAGCTCCTTGCCCACGGTGGTGGGGCTGGCGGTCTGGCCGTGGGTGCGGCTGAGCATGGGAACGGCGGCGTACAGGTGCGCCATTTCACGCAGTTTGAGGGCGATGCGGTCCAGCCCCGGCAGCAGCACCTGGTCGCGGCCCGAGCGCAGTTGCAGGGCGTGGCTGGTGTTGTTGATGTCTTCGCTGGTGCAGGCAAAGTGCACGAACTCGGCGGCCTTTTCCAGCTCGGGCCTGGCCTCGAACTTCGCCTTGATCCAGTATTCCACCGCCTTGACGTCGTGGTTGGTGGTTTTCTCGATCTCCTTGATCGCCGTGGAATCGGCTTCGGAGAAGTTTTTCACCAGGCTCAGCAGGTAGGCGCGCGCGCCGGTGGTCAGCGGCTTGAACTCGGCAAAGCCGGCGTCCGAGAGCGCAATGAACCAGCTCACTTCCACCTGCACGCGCCGCTGCATGTAGCCGTGCTCACTCATGATGGGGCGCAGCAGCGACAGCTTGGCGGCGTAGCGGCCGTCCAGCGGCGAGAGGGCGGTCACGGCGGAAAATTGGGAGGGCGGAGCGTTCATGGCGGCCGATTGTAGGCGCGGGCCAACACCCGAAGGCGCGCTGTCAGGCGCCGTCGATAGAATGGTCTGCGCCTGCCTCTCGCGGCTTACATCGGCGTTGCCTGCACCACGGAACCCACCATGAAACTCATCGGATCGACCACCAGCCCCTACGTGCGCAAAGTGCGCGTGGTGATGGCCGAGAAGAAGCTCGACTACCGTTTCGTCGAAGACAACGTCTGGGCAGAGGGCAGCACGATTGCGGTCGCCAATCCGCTGGGCAAGGTGCCCTGCCTGGTGCTGGACGGGGGCGACGCCATGTTCGACTCGCGGGTCATCGTCGAGTACCTCGACACCCTCTCGCCCGTGGGCAAGCTCATTCCCGCTTCCGGCCGCGAGCGCGCCGAGGTCAAGACCTGGGAGGCATTGGCCGATGGCCTGCTCGACGCCGCCATTTTGGTGCGGCTCGAGCGCACCTTTGCCGGCCGCAGCGAAACCCAGCGCAGCCAGGCCTGGATCGACCGGCATCTGGACAAAGTGCAGGCCGCCCTGAAGGCCATGAGCAAGGGCCTCGCGGACAAGGCCTTTTGCAGTGGCATCCATTTCACGCTGTCGGACGTGGCCGTGGGCTGCGCGCTGGGCTGGCTGGAGTTTCGCTTCCCTGAAATCAGCTGGCGCGCGGAATACCCCAACCTTGCGCGCCTGCAGGACAAGCTGGCCAGCCGCGCGAGTTTTGCCGAGACGGTGCCGGGCTGAACGGCCGCTGCGTCAGCTGCGCGAGCGCTCCTTGAGCCAGCGCATCAGGCCGCCCAGCAGAGGCAGCTTTTCGTACAGCTCTTCCGCTGCGTCCCAGTAGTCGCGGTGCAGCGCAATGCGTCCCGCCTCGTCGAACACCAGTTGCGAGGCGCCGCGAATCACCTGCTGCTGGCCGCGCTTGAAGCGGCGCATCTGGAAGCAGAAATCCCAGGTCAGAAAGCAGGTGGAGCCCTGCAGCACCCGGCCCGTCACCACGAAACGCGGGGCCTCCAGCGTGGCAAACATGTGCTCGAAGACGCCGCGAATCGCGCGCACGCCCTGAACGTCGTTGAAAGGGTCCTTGAAGCGGGCGTCCGGCGCGTAGATCAGGTCCAGCGCGTCCAGGTGCGGCACTTGCAGGTGCTCGAAAAACGCCACGGTGCGGGCCATGGCATCGGGTGGACTCAAGGCGCTCGACATCATGCCCGCCTCGTCAGCCGGCGCACCGCCGGGAAAAATACCGCGTAGGGAAGCGCACGCAGCAACTTCATGGCCAGCGTAAAGCGGCGCGGAAAATCAATCTCGAAGCGCCCGCGCTCCCAGCCGCGCACGATGGACTGGGCTGCCGCCTGCGGCGTCGTCAGCCCCGGCATCGGAAAGCGATTGGCCGCCGTCAGCGGTGTATCGACAAAGCCCGGGTGCACCACGCTCACCCCGACGCCCTTGGCGCGCAGGTCCAGGTACAGGCCTTCGGCCAGATGCGTCAGCGCCGCCTTGGTAGGCCCGTACGCCAGGTTCTGCGGCAGGCCACAAAATCCGGCGACGCTGCTGACCAGGCACAGATGGGCGGTCGCTCCGGATGACCCTGCGCGAACCAGCGAAGGCAGGGTGGCAGCCAGGACATTGAGCGCGCCTCGGTAGTTGACCTCGTCGTGCCGCAGCATGGCGCTGAGATCGAAATCCGCCGCATGCTGGCTTTCGTAGTAGCCGGCGCAATAGCACACCAGATGCAGCGGCCCGTCGGCCAAAAGCGCCTGCGCTGCGGCGTGCACGGCTGCGGCATCGGTGCTGTCAAGCGCAACGGCAGCGCTGCCGGGGTGGGCCTGGGTGAACGCATCCAGCGCGGCCTGGCCCCGCGCGGACACCACCACCCGCGCGCCACGCGCGTGCAAGAGCGCAGCGGTGGCGCGGCCGATGCCGGTGGAGGCGCCGACTATCCACACGCGGCGTCCGGTCCAGTCCGGGATGCGGGGGTTCAGGCTCATGGGACGCGTTTGGTAAATGACAGGGTCAAGTCGCCCAGATGCACGCCAAACTTGCTCATGCGGGCCCGATTGAGCATGACGCGGTCGTCCATCTGGTACATCCAGTCGTCGAGCTGCACTTCGTAGGTGCGTCCATCGACCGGCAGCCGCAGCGTATAGCTCCAGCGAAACGCATTGCCCTGGACCTGGCCGCTGGCTTCGCCGACCACATCGGCCGCCGTTCCGGTGTAGCGCCCGCCGGCGTGCTTGCGCAGGTGCCAGATGCGCTGCTCGGTGCTGCCGTCCGAATAGGTAAAGCGCTCGTCCAGTGTGCCTTCGTCCCCCTGCCAGCGGCAGACCATCACCACGGTAAAGCGCCGCACCACCTGGCCGCTGCGGTCCTGGAAGATGCCCCAGGCGTCGAGCGTGCCGTTGAAATACTGCGAAAGGTCGAGCACCGGCTTTTCCGCCGCATAGCCGTCGAGTTTCTGTGTCCCGCAGCCCTGCAGCAGCAGCGGAGCGGCCAGGGCAGCGCCCAGCCAGTGGCGTCTTTGCATCATGTGGGTTTCCTGTGGAGAGGGATGGGCGCCGCGCGCTGCGGGCGCAGCACCAGGGCGTACAAGGCTGCAGCGGCCGCCAGTTTGAGCAGGCAGGGCAGCACGGCGTAAGCGAAGCTCAGCGTCTGCAGGGCGGCCGCGGTGCGTGCGCCCGGTGCGTAGCCCAGGACCGCGAGCAGCGGCAGGGCCAGCCCCGCGGCCAGCGCGAGGTTGAGTTTGGCAGCCAGGTTCCACCAGCCAAAGTAGGCGCCTTCGTGCTGGCGACCACCGCCTTGCGCTGCAGCCACGCCGGCCAGCAGCGCGCTGGGCAGGGCCAGGTCGGCGCCCAGGGCCGCGCCCGAGAGCGCGCAGACGACCAGGAAAGCGGTCGTGTCGCCGGCGCCCAGCAGCCCTGTCCAGGCAAACGCTGCCACCGCCAGCAGCATGCCGGCCAGCCAGCTGCGCGCCAGGCCAAAACGGGCGACGGCGCGCAGCCACAGCGGCATGGACAGGGCCGCGCAGAGAAAATAGGTCGCCAGAAACCAGGGCTCCTGCAAGGCGGGCGCTTGCAGCACGTCTTGCACGAAAAAGAGCACCAGCGTCGCGGGGATCGCACTGGCAATGCCGCTGGCCACAAACACCAGAAGGAGGCGGCGAAAGGCGCTGTTCTGCCAGGGTTGCCACAGGGATGTTTTGGACCCGCCCAGTGGCGGCGCGGCGGGAGCGGGCCGAGGCGCGCGCGTCCACGCCCACCATCCCAGCAGGAGCAGCGCGCAAAACGCCGCCAGCGTCAGAGGCAGGCCGGCCAGCAGCGGCAGCATGGAGGCCAGCACCACGCCGGCCAGGCCTGCCGACTCGCGCCACGCCATGATGCGGCCGCGCTGCAGCTCGGTCTGGCCCAGCCGCGCGCCCCAGGCCTGGTGGCTGATGCCCAGCTGGCTCCAGGCGGCGCTGGTGAGCACCAGGCCGACAAAGGCCCAGGCCGCCAGTGCCACCGGCGCGCGCGGCAGCGGGAACCACAGCGCCGCCATGCCCATCCCCAGGATCAAGGCCGAGAGCGCGCCGGCCGCCAGACTCCAGCGCGCCGGGCCACTGCCCAGCCGGTCGGCCAGGCGCCCGAGCAGGGGATCGGTAAACGCGTCGAACGCCCGTGCAGCGAGCAGCACGGCGCCCAGCGTCGCCAGCGGCATGCCGAAATCGCGCGCGTACAGGTTGGGCAGCAGCACATAAAGCGGCAGCGCGGCAAACGCCAGCGGCAAGGCCAGCAGGCTGTAGCGGGCCAGCTGGCCGTGGGTGAGCGCGGCGCGGTCGGACATGGTCACGGGGCGGCCAGGAGCGCGGCGCGCAGCGTGGGCTCGGAGCTTTGGGGCGAGAGCCAGATGCCGAAGAACAGGCGGGCGAACCAGGGGTCGTCGATCGACCCCAGCGGCCGCCCATTGAACAGAAATCGCATGCCCTGCCCGGGCTGGTACACGCCCAGCAGGCGGTCCCCCGCAGCCACGTCGGGCAGCAGCGCGGCAAGTTCCTGTTGCCAGCGCTCGGCCTGCGCAGCGGGCACGGCCTGCTGGCGTCCGATCTCCTCGATCGAGCGGCGGGCGATGGCGTCGGCGCTGAAGCCGCGCGCATAGCGCAACTCGAGGGCCAGCGGCTGCTGCGCCCAATGGGCTTGGTCAAAACCCGGCCGGACCCACAACTGCGCCTGGTACACCTCCAGCCCCAGGAAGCGCAGTGTGCCGCTGCCCGAAAGCCGGGCTCCGGCCAGCGCAGCCTCCACAGCGCCATGGGCCAGTGCCTGGGTGTGAAAAAACAAGAAAAATAGGCCTGCAGCGCTTATCTGGTAAGGGCTTGCAGCTATGTTTTTCATAGTTTCTCCTTGTGCAGTGTGTATTGCACGACGTCGATGTCGCCCATGGCGAAGGCCGCTTCGCAGTACGCCAGATAGAACTCCCAGATATGCAGAAAACGATCGTCGAAGCCCTGGCGCAGAATCTGCGCCCGCTGAACCATGAAGCGCTCGCGCCAGCGCTTGAGCGTCTCGGCGTAGTCCGCGCCAAAGGCCAGTTCCTCGGTCACCCTGAGGCCGGCGGCCTCGGCTTCGCGGCGGAACTCGCGCGGACAGGGCAGGCAGCCGCCCGGGAAGATGTATTGCTGGATGAAGTCGGTCGAGCCGATGTAGCGCGCGAACAGGCGGTCGTCGATGACGATGCTTTGAATACACGCGCGCCCGCCGGGCTTGAGCAGTCGCGCCACCGCCTGAAAGTAGGTGGACCAATATTCCCTGCCCACGGCCTCGACCATCTCGATGGAGCAGATGGCATCGAATGGCGCATCGTGGATGTCACGGTAGTCTTGCAGGCGCAAGTCGCCGCGTTCCGCCGGCACGCCCGCACGTTCGAGCCGGCCTCGGGCAAACGCCAGTTGCTCGGTGGAGAGCGTGACCCCGGTGACGCGGGCGCCAAATTCCGTCGCCGCCATCTCGGCCAGCGCGCCCCAGCCGCAGCCAATCTCCAGCACGCGCTCGCCGGGTTGCACCCGCGCTTCGCGCAGCGCCCGGCGCACCTTGGCGTGCTGGGCGGCGCGCAGGTCTTGCGTGGGCTCGGGGCCGGAAAACAGAGCCGACGAGTAGTTCATCGTCTCGTCCAGCCACAGTTGGTAGAAGGCGTTGCCCAGGTCGTAGTGGGCGTGAATGTTCCTTTTGCTTCCGGCCCGGGTGTTGCGACGCAGCAAATGGCGCAGACGCAAGGTCAGGCGCCCCGCCCAGCTGCCATAGACCACGCTTTCCACCGCGTGCCGGTTGGCGATGAAGAGCTTGAGCAAATCCGTCAGGTGCGGCGTGCTCCAGTCGCCTGCGATGTAGCTCTCGGCAAAGCCGATGTCGCCAGAGCGCAGCGCGGCGCTGCAAACCTTCCAGTTGTGCAGCACGATGGCGCCTTGGGGCGCGACGCCCGGCGTGGCGACGCCCGGGCCAAAGTGGCGCAGTGACCCGTCCGGAAGTTGCAGCGTCAGGCTGCCGTGTTGCAAGCGCGTGAGCAGGCGCAGGACGGTGCGCGCGGCGGCCGGGATGCCCGCTGGCAGGGCGAGCCGGCTGGCGGTGGTGGTGTTCATGGCTGTCTCCTCGCGTCTCGGTG
The DNA here is from genome assembly GCA_023954035.1 of Burkholderiaceae bacterium. GTDB lineage: Bacteria > Pseudomonadota > Gammaproteobacteria > Burkholderiales > Burkholderiaceae_C > Simplicispira. Next base: position 26,392 of record JAMLIT010000034.1, read on the forward strand.
TTGGGGGTGTTGCTGGTGGCTGATGGGCGCTGCCGGCGAGGGGGGCTTGCTGCGAAAGCCCACGCGCAGAGTCCACAGGCGCAGTGCCTGCCAGTGGATGCGGACGATCACGGCAAGCGTCATCACGGGATAGCGCCAGAGCGCCCGGCGCAGCGCAGCGCGGGTGGCCGGCTCGAGCGCACCGCTGACGCTGGTCTCGATCAGCGCGCCGTGCGCGTCGTCGTGATCGATGCGCGCCACGGTGCGCAGAACGCCGCCCTTGTCGGTGAACAGAAAGCGAAAGCGGTAGCTGCCCGAAACGTCGCAAAACGGCGAGACATGGAAGACCTTTTCTGCCTGCAGCTCTTGGCTCCATGCGGGTTCGTCGAGCAAATAGCAGTGGCGCTCGCCAAAGGTGTTGTTCACTTCGACGACGATGGCCCGCAGGCTGCCGTCGGCACGCTCGCAATACCAGAAGCTCACCGGCTTGAAGGTGTAGCCCAGCACCCGCGGATAGCAGTGCAGCCACACCTGGCCGGTGGCGTCGTGGATGCCTTCGGCACGCAGCAGGGCGTCGAGCCAGGCAAGCGCCCCGCCCGACGACGCCGGACGGCCGTCGCCGTGGTCCGCGTCGTGAAAGCTGATGGCGCCGCGCCGGTTCACTGCCAGCGCGCCGGCGTCCGCACCGCGTGCGAGTGTGCGCATCGGCAAGAGCAGGAAGAAGGTGGCGTAGCTGAAGCGGTGTTCCTTCGGCCGCAAGCGGGCGTGACGCACTTGGCCAAAGCCGATCAGCGGCCGGGCCGGCACTTCCGTGACGCCGGGGCGAGCGCAGGCAGCAGCAGCGGTCATCACGCCGCCTTCGCCAGCGGGGCCGGCAGGCTGGCGCGCACGCCCTCGGCGGCGGCGAGCCCCGATTTCAGCCCATCTTCGTGGAACCCATAGCCCGCCCAGGCGCCGGCAAACCAGGTGCGCTGCTGGCCCTGCAAGCTGCCGAGCCGGCGCTGGGCGCGGATGGCGGCGGCGTCAAAGACGGGATGGGCATAGTCGTACTCGCCGAGCACGTGGTGCGGGGCAATGCCGCCCACTGGATTGAGCGAGACGATCACAGGCTGGGAAAAGGGCAGCGGCTGCAGCCGGTTGATGAGGTAGTGCAGGCAGACCCGGGCCGATTCCTGGCGCTCCTGCGGCGCGCGCTCGTAATTCCATGCGGCCCAGGCGGCGGGGCGCTGCGGCAGGACGCGTGTGTCGGTGTGCAACACGGCGCGGTTGGCCTGGTAGCGGATGGTGCCGAGCAGGGCGCGCTCCTCGGGGCTGGGCTGGGCGAGCAGCGCGAGCGCCTGGTCGCTGTGCGTCGCCAGGACCAGCCGATCGAAATGCTCGGTGCCGGCGTCGGTGGTGATGCGCACGCCAGCGGCGTCGCGGGCGATGCGGCGCACGGGGGTGCTGCAGCGCGCATCGGGCAATCCCCGAACGATTTTCTGCACGTACTCACGCGAGCCCCCAGCCACGGTGAACCACTGCGGTCGGTTGGCCACCTGCAGCAGGCCGTGGTTGTGGCAGAAGCGAATCATGGTGGCCACGGGGAACTTGAGCATCTGGTCCGTCGGGCAGCTCCAGATGCAACCCAGCATGGGCAGCAGGTACCAGTCGCGAAACGCGGCACCAAAGCGCCTGGCCTGCAGAAACTCACCCAGCGGCTGCGCCAGCGTGCGCTCGTCGTCGGCCTCGGCGATGGCGGTGCACAGGCGGTTAAAGCGCAGCAGGTCGCGCAGCATGCCGACGAAGCGCGGGTTGGCCAGGTTGCGCGCCTGGGCAAACACGCTGGTCAGGCTGCTGCCGCTCCACTCCAGCGCCTGCTGGCCGTACACGCGCGGCACCTGGACGGAAAACGACATTTCGGACGGGGCCAGGGCCACGCCCAACTCGGTGAACAAGGCCAGAAGCTGCGGATAGGTGCGCTCGTTGAGCACCAGAAAGCCGGTGTCGACGCCGTGCGTGACAGGGCCATGCGAGCCCGGCAGCGTGACGTCGACCGTGTGCGCGTGGCCACCAAAGGTCGCGCCGGCTTCGAACAGCGTGGTCTGGGCGTGGGGTGCCAGCCGGTGGGCGGCGGCCAGCCCGGCGACGCCGGCACCTACGACAGCCACTTTCATGCCGGCCTCCGCGCTGGAGCCCGGCCGACGGGCGGGAAGAAAAAGGTTGCGAAGCGCCCCGACGCGAAGAAGAGAGGGAGGGAGGAGAAGCGCCCCGGGATTTCAATCGACCCTCCAGGGGCCGAAAGGCTTCGCAACGCAAAGATGCTACGACATTGTGCATGCCGAATGGGACGATCGACCCGGCCATGGCGACGGAAGTTCCGCGAATTTCTTCGTGCCTGGAAAAAAAGCGTGAGAAATTGCACGAAGGTCTGGACACGGGCCTTGGCGCCTTCTGGCCGTGACCCTCGTCGGCCGCGGCGGCATGCGTCCGATCGATCAGGCCGGTGCGCCAGGCCGGCCTTTGTGAGGGCGCCGCGGCCACCAGGCAGCGCCGGGGCAAAGCAGGAAATGAGCGGTTTATCCATTTGTCCAACCTATTTGTCTAAGACAGTAATACAATTTAACCACAATTTGTCTAACCGTGCCTGCCCTGCGTCTGCCCGCGCGAGCGCAAGCCCTTTTCTTGGATTCATCGCCATGCAACAGCACCCTGGGTCGTACCTTTCATGACCGAGCCCACACAGCCCACGGAGGCGGACGGCGTCTATCCCATTTCGGCGGTGGAGCGCGAGACCGGTTTGTCCAAAGACACCTTGCGCATGTGGGAGCGGCGCTACGGGTTTCCGAAGCCCACGCGCGATGCGCAGGGAGAGCGCCTGTACCCGGCTGAGCAGGTGGCGCGTCTGCGCACGCTGCGGCGGTTGATTCACGCAGGCCACCGGCCGGGAAAGGTGGTCACCCTGACCGCCCAGGCGCTGCAGGCGCTGGTTCAGGCCGTGCCGTCCGGGCCCGGGCCCGGGCCCGCCAGCGGCCTGCTGCTCGACCGGCCACGCAGACAGGCGCAGGGCGCCGACACGGCAGGCGGCGCACCGCCGCCAGGTACGGACGCACTGGCGCCCTATCTGGACTGCATCGCCGCGCACGATCCGGCCGGCCTGCGCGCACTGCTCACCCGGGCCATGCTGTTGGTGGGCCTGGAGCGCGCCGTGCTCGAATGCGTGGTGCCGCTGAACCGTGCCGTAGGCCAGGCCTGGGTCGAAGGGCGATTCGAGGTGTTCGAGGAGCACCTGTACACCGAATGCGTGACGGGCGTTCTGCGCAGCGCGGTGGCCGGCGTCCCTTCGTCTGCCTCAGCAGGTCGGCCGCGCGTGCTGCTGACGACGTTCGCGCAGGAGCAGCACGGCCTGGGTCTGCTGATGCTCGAAGTGCTTCTCGCGTTGCGCGGCTGTACCTGCCTCGCGCTGGGCACCCAGACTCCCCACGCGGATATCGTCCTTGCCGCAGAGGCCTTTCGCGCCGACGTCGTCGCGCTCAGCTTCAGCGGCGTGCTGCCGGCCGCGCACATCCGTGCCGGCTTGGCGCAGTTGCGCGCGCAGTTGCCCGGGCGGGTGGCGCTCTGGGCTGGCGGCCAGGGGGCAGCAGGAGGGGTGGAACCCGTCGCCGGCGTGCAGGTGTTGCGCGATCTGCAGGACATGCCGCCCGCCCTGGCACGGTGGCGGGCGCAGCAGGCCGGCATGCACTAGACCATCGCCGCGAGCCGCTCGATCGGCAATTGCATGCGCAGTTCCTCCTGCGTCACCACGCCGGTGATGCGCCAGTTCGGTTGCGCCGTGTCGCGGGAAATCAGCTCACCGGTCGGCAGGCCGCTGCGGCTGCGCACCACGGCCACGCGCGGCGTGGTGGGCGTGGTACCGCGCCGCAGCACGACAGCGATCTCTCCACTGGACAGCCGGACCAGCGACCCCGGCGGGTAGATGCCCAGCGTGTGCAGCATGGAGGCGCCGGCCTCGTCGACTTTCTGGTCTTCGCCGTAGTAGCAGGCCTTGAGCGCCGCAGTGACGGCCATGGGCGTGCGGCCCGCGCGCGGAGCGAGGCGGGCGGCAAAAATATCGGTGCGCTGCACCAGGCGCGCGATCTGTGCGGCTTCGCTGCGTCCCTCCAGCGGCCCCGGCGCCCGGTCGTGGTGCTGGCGAACCGCATCCAGCCAGACGCGGTCCGACACCCCGAGCCCGGCCAGCATGCTGGCCGAGCGCTCGGCGTGGTCCTGGATCTGCGCGATCTGCGCTGCGCTGAGCGGCGCGCTTTGCTGGGCCAGCCGGTCCTGCAGCTCGGTCATGGAAATATTCATGGAAAGCGCCGCGCGGCCGGCGCGTGCCGTCTGCTCGGCGCTCCAGTGCAGTCCGTCGCGCGCCACCAGCATGCAGACGCTGGCCACCAGCAGCACGTGCGTGGCGCTGTAGACGCGGGTCTCGTCGCTTGAGCGCAGGATCAGCGTCAGCAAGGTGGCGTCGGACGCGTGCAAGGCGGCGCGCGCCACTTCCGCATGCAGGGCCAGAAAGCGCGCGCCGAAGTCGCTGGCGTGGGGGTTGCTGAGCAACTGGGTGGTGGTCCACTGCAATTCGGGCCAGTCCACCGGCCCTTCGCGCACGCGCGCCGTCTGGGCGTGCGCAGCGCCTTCGATCTTCATGCTGGCGATCTCGCCCAGCGGCTGGTCGGAGATCAGCATGCGCTGCAGCTGCGCCAGGTAGGCACGGTGGCTTTCCTCCGACTCCTCGATATCCACGCAGAACTGCACGCCGCGCGCCAGGAGACTGTCCATTTCGTCCCTCAGCAGCACATAGCCCTTGCTGGCCAGCAGCGTCCCGTCGGTGCCCCGCAGCGCAAACGGCAGCGGCTGGCCCAGGACGAGCGAGGCAGGGTTGAGTGCAACGAGGTTCATGGCGGGCCAGACATTATGGAACCTTGCACTGGCCGCTCAGCGGGGCAAAAAGGCCGCGCCGGTGGCGCTGTTCGTCGTATCAAGGCGTGTGGGCCGAGGCGCCTGCGCGCCCGCTGCCCCCGCTGGCGGGCGCGGGCGTCTTGCGCCGAAAAATCCTTTGCACCCACTTTTCCAGGTCGTCGATGTAGGTGAACACGGCAGGCACCACCAGCAGGCTGAGCACCGTGGAGGTGATGAGCCCGCCAATCACCGCCACCGCCATGGGCGAGCGAAAACTCATATCGGCGCCCCCCAGCGCCAGCGCAATCGGCAGCATTCCGGCGCCCATGGCCAGCGTGGTCATGATGATGGGACGGGCACGCTTGTGGCAGGCGTCGAGCAGCGCGTCCATGCGGCTCATGCCGTGGTCCCGCCGCGCGACGATGGCGTATTCCACCAAAAGGATGGAGTTCTTGGTGGCAATGCCCATCAGCATCACCAGGCCGATCAGCGACGGCATGGAAAAGCTCTTGCCCGCGATCAAAAGGCCGACAAAGGCGCCGCCCAGCGACAGCGGCAGCGCCATCAGGATGGTCACCGGCTGCAGAAAGTCCTTGAACAGCAGCACCAGCACGATGTAGATGCACACCACGCCAGTGAGCATGGCCAGGCCGAAGCTGGCAAACAGCTCGCCCATCATTTCCGCGTCGCCCACGTCGATCAGCCGAACCCGGCTGGGAAGATCGCGCACGGCAGGCAAGCTTTTCACCGCTTCGGTCACTTCGCCCAGGCCGCGCGTGCCCAGCTCTATTTCGAAGTTGACGTTGCGCGAGCGGTCGTAGCGGCTGATGACGGCCGGGCCGCCGGCCACTTCGAGTGTGGCGACTTCGGCCAGGCGCACCGGGCCATGGGCGCCGGGCACCGTCAGGCGTTCGAGCACCGAGAGGTCTTCGCGCGCGTCGTCGTTCAGGCGCACCACGATGGGTATCTGGCGCTGGGCGAGATTGAGCTTGGGCAGGTACTGGTCGTAGTCGCCCACGGTGGCCACGCGCAGCGTCTCGGCGATGGCTTGTGAGGTAACGCCCAGGTCGGCCGCGCGGGCGAAGTCCGGGCGCACGGCAATCTCAGGGCGCACCAGACTGGCGTTGGAGCTGACGCCACCGATGCCGGGGATGGTGCGTATGCCCTGCTCGACGGCGCGCGCGGCGCTGGCAAGCGCCTGCGGGTCTTCGCTGGCAAGCGCCAGCACGTATTTGTCGTTGGAGCCGCCCAGGCCGATTTTTACGCGCACGCCGGGCAGGTCGGCCAGCGCCGCGCGCAGGCGCTGCTCGATCTCTTGCTTGAGCGGGCGCTCACCACGCGGCGCCAGGCGCAGCGTCAGCGTGGCTTTGCGCGGGTCGCCGGCGCCGCCGCCGGCAAAGGGGTCGGTGCCCGCCGTGCCGCCGCCTATCGTGGTGTAGATGCTTTGCACATGGCCCACGCGCAGCACCCGCTCGGAGGCCTGCGCAACGGCGGCGCGCGTATCGGCCAGCTTGCTGCCGGGCGGCAATTCGAGGTTGACCTGGGTCTGGGCGTTGTCGTCCGCCGGGATGAAGCCCGAAGGCAGCAGCGGAATGAGCGCAATCGACGCCACGAAGAACAGCAGCGCCCCGAGAAGGGTCAGCACGCGGTGGCGCAGGCACCAGCCCGACGCCCGCATGTAGGTGGCCAGCCAGCGCGGCTCGCGCTCCTGCGCCACCAGGGGCTTGAGCATGTACGCCGCCATCATCGGCGTGAGCAGGCGCGCGACCACCAGCGAAGCGAACACCGCCAGCGCTGCCGTCCAGCCAAACTGCTTGAAGAAGCGCCCGGCAATGCCGCTCATGAACGCTGTGGGCAGGAACACCGCAATCAGCGAGAACGTGGTGGCAACGACGGCCAGGCCGATTTCCTCCGCCGCTTCCATGGCGGCAGCGTAGGGCGACTTGCCCATGCGCAAATGGCGCACGATGTTTTCCACCTCGACGATGGCGTCGTCGACCAGAATCCCGACCACCAGCGAGAGCGCCAGCAGCGTGATGATGTTGATGGAAAAACCCAGCAGGTGCATGCCGATGAAGGCCGGGATGATTGACAGCGGCAGCGCCACAGCAGAGACAATGGTCGCCCGCCAGTTGCGAAGGAACAGCCACACCACGACCACGGCGAGGATGGCGCCCTCGTACAGCAGGTGCATGGAGCTGTCGTATTCGTCGCTGGCAATCTGCACGAAATCCACGGTGCGCGTCAGCCGCAGGTCGGGGTGGTCGGCGAGCAGTTGGTCGAGCGCCTTCTGCACGCCTGCGCCCACTTCGACTTCGCTCGCGCCGCGGCTGCGCGAGACTTCGAAACCGATCACCGATTGGCCGTCGAGCAGCGCGGCGGTGCGCTGCTCGGCCGTCGTGTCCTGCACGCTGGCGACCTGGTCGAGCCGAATGTGACGGCCGTCACTCAGTGGGATCTCCAGCGCCGCAATCTGGCCCGCCGTCTGCACGGTGGCCAAGGTGCGTACCGGCTGCTCGGCGCCGCCCAGATCGGCGCGACCGCCAGCGCTCTCGATCTGCACCTGGCGCAATTGGCGCGACACCTCGGCCGCCGTGGCGCCCAGGGCTTGCAGCTTGATGGGGTCGAGCGCCACGCGCACCTCGCGCGCCACGCCGCCCACACGGTTGACGGCGCCCACGCCGGCAACGGCCAGCAGCCGGCGCGTGAGCGTGTCGTCCACGAACCACGACAGGGCTTCGGCGTCCAGACGCCCGGAGGCAATGGCAAACGCCAGGATCGGCTGGGACGAGAGTTCGAGCTTGGCGACGATGGGGTCGCGCAGGTCCGCCGGCAGGTCGGCGCGCACGCGCGAGACGGCCGAGCGCACGTCGTCCACCGCCTCCTGCACCGGCTTTTCCAGCGCGAATTCGGCGGCAATGCTGGCCGAGCCGTCGGTCAGCGTGGTGGTGATGTGCTTGAGGCCTTGCGTGGTGGCAATGGCGTTCTCGATCTTGCGCGCCACGTCCGATTCGAGTTGGCCGGGCGCAGCGCCAGGCAGTACCGCGGTGACCATGACCACGGGGAAATCCATGTCCGGAAAGTTCTGCACCTTCATGGCGCGAAACGACAGCAGGCCCGCCAGGGTCAGCAGCACGAACAGCATGGCCGCAGGAATCGGGTTGCGGATGGACCAGGCGGAAAGGTTCATACCGATGCTCCTTATTTGCTAGCTGCTTGCGCAGGTGCAGTAAGCGCTGGAGCCCTATTTTGTTCAGAATTCTCAGTGACGCGCACCAGGTCGCCATCGTTCAAAAAAGCGCCGCCGCGCGCCACGACGCGCACGCCCGGTTCCAGCCCCGAGGCAATTTCCACGCGCTCGCCCACGCGCTGGCCGATCTGCACCCGGCGCAGCAGTACGTGCGCGTCCGCGCCCACTTCGAAGACATGCTGGTAGCCGTCGCGCAGCACCAGGGCCGACTGCGGCACCGTGAGGGCCGCGCGCTCGCCGAGCAGGAATTGGCCTTGGGCGTACATGCCGGCGCGCAGGTCTGCGTGCGGGGGCAGGTCCACGTATACCAGCGCATTGCGCGTTTTCGGGTCCACCGTGGGCGCAAGCATGCGCACCGTTCCAGCCACCTCGGTGCCGGCGGCGGTGGTCACGCGCACCGGGTCGCCGGCGTGGATGCGCGGCAGGTCGGTCGCGCTCACTTCGGCGCGCCATTCGAGCCGGCCTTTTTGCACCATGCGAAACAGCTCGGTGCCCGCGCCCACCACAGCGCCGACGGTGGCGCTGCGCGAGGAGATGACGCCGCTGTCGGGCGCCAGCACCTGCGTGTGCTTGAGGCGCAGTTGCTGCGCATTGAGCACGGCCTGCGCGGCGGCGACGCGCGCCTGCGCCGTCTGGGAGGCGGTGGCGTACTGGCCGATCTGCTGCTGGCTGAGCGCGCCCGAGGCAATGAGCGTCTGCGCCCGGTCAGCGTTGGCGGCGGCGTCAAAGGCGTTGGCCTTGGCCTCGAGCAGGCTGGCGCGCGCCTGCGCCACGTCGGCCTGCACCGTGTCGTCGGCAAAAACGGCCAGCACCTGGCCGGCGCGCACCCGGTCGCCGACGTTGGCGCGCACTTCGGTCAGGCGCAGACCGTTGCTCTCGGCGCCGATGCTCGCTTCCTGCCAGGCGGCGACGTTGCCGTTGGCCGGCAGGCGCAGGCGGATGGACGCTCGCGTGGGTTCAACCACCGCCACAGCGAGCGCCGGACGTGGCTTGCTGGCCTCGCCGTCCTTGGCATCGTCCGCGGCGCGCGAAGCCGGGGCGGCCAGCAGAGCGAGGGCGGCTGCCAGCACACACAGTGTGGCGACAACAACAAGGGAGAGGCTCAGTTTTCTGCGCTGCATGGAAGAAAGGATCCTGCGGTCAATGAACAAAAAAAGAAATCAGCGGGTGGGCTCCGGCGCCGCCGCTACCTGCTGCGCCTCCCAGCCGCCGCCGACGGCGCGGTAGAGCGCAATCCAGGCGGCCATGCGCTCCTGGCCAAGCGCCACCCGCTCTGTTTCTGCGGCAAGCAGGGTGCGGCGGGCGTCTTCCAGTTCCACCAGGCTGGCCAGCCCGGCGCGCCAACGCGCCTCGGTGGCCTCGAAAGAGCGGCGGTAGCCGCTCGCGGCCTGCTCTGCGTCGGCGCGGCGGGTATCGGTGCTGGCCAGTTGCACCAGGGCTTGCTCCACCTCGCTCACCGCCCGGCGCACCTGGGCGCGGTAGCTGGCGACGGCGGCGTCGTAACGTGCCACGGCGGCGTCCACCTGCGCGGCGCGGCGCCCGGCGTCAAAGATCGGCAGGCTGAGCGCCACCGGGCCGATGGACCAGGTGTTGCTGCTGACGCTCGCGCCGTCGGTACGCAGCCAGCCGCGGCCGATCGAGCCGGCCAGGCTCAAGCGCGGGTAGCGGTCTGCGCGCGCTGCGCCGACCTCGGCGCTGGCGGCGGCGACTTCGCGCTCGGCGGCATACACATCGGGGCGCTGCGCCAGTGCCTCTGCCGGCACGGTGGTGATGGCGAACAGGCCGTCCGGTGCGGCGGGCTGCGCTGCGCTTGCCAGCCGCGCGCGCAGCGCAGCCTCGTCCATGGCGGTCAAAGCCACCAAGGTTTTCAGGTGGAGGTCGCACTGCATGCGCTGGCGCTCCGTGCGCACCCTGGCGTCGGAAAAGCTGGCGCTGGCCAGAGCCGCCGTGGCCGGTGCCGTGAATCCCGCCTTTTCGCTGGCCTGCGCCAAGCGTGCCGTCTCGCCGCGCGAGCGCGCGTCGCCCTGCGCGACCGCCAACTGCCGGGCGCAGCTGCGCCAGCCGGTGAGTTGCAGCGCCACCTCGGCTGCCACCGAAACGCGCGCTTCGTGCCACTGGGCACCGGCGCCGGCCAGGCGCTCGCGGGCCGCGTCCAGGGCGGCCGCGTTGCCGCCAAACAGGTCGATTTCCCAGCCCGCCTGCAGCGCCCCCTGCGCCGTGGTGGCCAGGCCGCCCAGCTGTTGGTTGAAACCGCGGCTGGCGCTGGCCTGCCCATCCACCGCGGGCAGCAAGGACGCGCGTGCAGCCACCTGAACGGCGCGCGCCTGCGCCAGGCGGGCGCGGGCCTGGGCGAGGTCGGGGCTGGCGTCCTGGGCAGCCGCAATCAATTCGACCAGCAGCGGGTCCCCCTGGCGCTCCCACCAGCGGGCCAGGTCGGCGACCTGGCCGTGGTGCGGCAGCGGCGCCTGCCAGTGGGTGGGTGCGCTCAGCGGTGCTTGCGCGGCTGGGCGCTCGACTGCGCAGGCGGTGATCCACAGGGGCAGACACAGCAGGATGGCCCAGCGCGGCACGCGCGCCCGCAGGGGGGAAGCGGAGAGGAAGAAACGCATGGAAGGATGCAAAGTGGGGCGGACCGTGCGAGGCCTTGTGCGCGGTGCAAAGGCGGCCACGGGTCCGCATTATTAGCAAAAACAGCGTTCCGCGCTGAAGCGGCAAGCGCTGAAAGCTATGCTTTCGGGAGTCACCGGTGGCGCGGCATCATGGGGGGAAAACCGCGTTCCAAAGTGCCAGGACCGCCTCGCGCTCGGTCTCTACGCTCTCGGGCGGCACGCGGGTGGGTTCTTCGTTCAGGCGCGCGCGGTGCTGTATCTGGCGCAGGCGCCGGTAGGCCGCAGCGGCCGCTGCGCCCACGCCGGCAGGCAGCAGGCCGGCGTCTTCTGCGCGCTGGAGCAGGCCGATATTGCCCTTGTTTTCCACCAATTCGGGGTGCGATGCCGATTCGGAAAGAACCAGAAACTGCATGGCAAATTCCACGTCCACCATGCCGCCGCGGCTGTGCTTGACGTCGAAGCTGCCGCTCGGCACGGGGTGGGCTGCGTGGACGCGCTCGCGCATGTCGATGATTTCCCGCGCCAGCGCGGCTGGGTCGCGCGGCGCAGTGATCACGGCCGTACGCACCTCGTTGAAGCGCCGCTCCAGGTCGGCGCTGCCGAGCACGAAGCGCGCCCGCGTCATGGCCTGGTGTTCCCAGGTCCAGGCGGTGTTGCTGCCGCGGCGCTGCTGGTAGTTGGCGAAGGAAGCGAAGCTGCTCACCAGCAGGCCGGAGTTGCCGTTGGGCCGCAGCGCGGTGTCGATCTCGAACAAATCGCCTTCACCGGTCTTGACCGTCAGCCAGTTGATCAGTTTGCGCACGAAAGCGGCGTAGACCTCCGGGGCGTTCTCGTCGTCGTCGTTGAATACGAAGACGATGTCCAGGTCGCTGCCGTAGCCCAGCTCCTTGCCGCCGAGCTTGCCGTAGCCGATGATGCCGAACTGCGGCGCCTCGCGGTGGCGGCCCTTGAGCCGCTCCCAGCACCAGCGTGCCGTCAGGCGCAGCACGCTGTCGGCCAGCGCGGAGAGGTCGTCGGCCACCTGTTCCACCGTGATGCGGCCTTCCAGGTCGCGCGCCAGGGTGCGAAAGGTCTCGGCGTGGTGGGCGCGGCGCAGCAGGTCGAGCAAAGCCTCGTCGTCGTCTTCCTGGGTGGATTGCAGCGAGCTGCGCCGCAGTTCCAGGCCCTGCTCGAAGTCGGCCGCCACAAAGCGCTCGGCCAGCATCTCGGTGCCGGCGAGCTCGTCGATCACGCCCGGGTGTTGCTGCAAATAGCGCGCCGGCCACCGCGCCGCGCCCAGCAAGTGCAGCAATTGCTCATGCACCGCCGGGCGCTCGAGCAGCAGCGCCAGGTAGCTCTCGCGGCGCAGCAGGGTTTCCAGCCAGTTCACCAGGCGCACGGCGGCTTCTTCGCTGACCTGGCCTTCGCCAACCCACTGCGCCGTGCGCTGCACCAGCCGCAGCAGGCGCACGCGCGCTTCGTGGCGCAGGGCTCCCACGCGCGGGTTGTTGCGCCATTCGGCGACGCGGCTGTGCAGCAGCGGCGGCAGCGCTTCTATCAGGGTGTCGATGTCGGGTGCGGGCTGGGCGCTTTCGCCTGCAGCATTGCGCTTGCCGCAGCGTCCGTTCTGGCAGGTGGGCGCATCGCTGCCGCCCAGCAGCTTGTCGAACTCCTGCGCCACCAGCTCGCGGTGGGCGTCGAGCTCGCGCAGGAAGGCGCAGGTGCTCTCGCAGCCCAGGGTGCCGGCGATCCAGGCGAGGTCCTCGTCCCGCGTGGGCAGGATGTGGGTCTGCTGGTCGTTCAGGTACTGAATGCGGTGCTCCACGCGGCGCAGGAAAACGTAAGCGCGGGCCAGGGCTTCGGCTGTCTCCTGCGGCATCAGCCCCGCCTGCGCAATGCGTGGCAGGGCGTCGAGCGTGGGGCGCCGGCGCAGCTCGGGGAACTGGCCGCCGCGCACCACCTGCAGCAGCTGCACGGTGAACTCGATCTCGCGGATGCCGCCGCGCGAGAGCTTGACGTCGTTGGCGCGTTCGGGCCGGCCGGCGCTGCGCTGCGCCGCGTGCGCGCGGATCTGATGGTGCAGCGCGCGCAGGGCGTCGAACACGCTGTAGTCGAGGTAGCGGCGAAAGACGAAGGGCAGTACCACGCCGCGCAGGGCCTGCACTGCCTCGCCCGCGACGCTCGCGCGCGGCGCCACCACCCGGCTCTTGAGCCAGGCAAAGCGCTCCCATTCGCGGCCCTGCACCTGGAGATACTCCTCCAGCGCCGCCAGCGAAATCGCCGACGGCCCCGAGTTGCCGTTGGGCCGCAGCGCCAGGTCGACACGAAACACGCAGCCGTGCTCGGTGGTTTCGCCAATCAACGCATACATCATTTTCACGGCGCGGCCGAAATACTCGTGGTTCGAGATGCGTCCGCGGCCGTCCTGCGTGCCCGCGGTTTCGCCGTCGCTGGCGTAGACGTAGATCAGATCGATGTCGCTGGAGACGTTGAGTTCGCGGGCGCCGAGCTTGCCCATGCCGATGATCCACAGCTCCACGGGCCCGCCCTCGTCGGTGCGCGGCTCGCCGTGGCGCGCGTCCAGTTCGGCGCGTGCGTGCTGGCAGGCCTGGTCCAGAACCAGCTCGGCCAGCTCGGTCATCGTGCGGGTGACGTCGGACAGGGTGGCCTGCCCGGAGCAATCGAGCACCATCGTGCGCCCCACGACGATCTGGCGCAGCATGCGCAGGCTGGTGGGCAGATCGTGGCCGCGCTCGCGCAGCGCAGCCAGCGCACTTTCCATGGTTTCGCGCACCGCAATGCCCGGAGCCAGCAGCGCAAGCTCCTGGGCGTAGCGACGCTGCAGTCGCTGGAAAAAGCGCGAATGCGCAGCAGGCGCGGTGTCGGGGGCGGTGCGAACGGTCAGATCTGAGGGCATGGCCTGTGCGGCAAGTCAAGCCGCCAATGAGGACTCGGGGTTCCAGACGCTGTCAGGGGGTCATAATTCTTGCAAGGCCCCGCGAAAAAATGACCGAACCCCCTGCCCACCCCACCCGCCTGCTGCGCTGGGTGGTGGTGCTCGCGCGGTGGTCTCTGGGCCTGATGCTGGCGCTCGGCCTGGTCCTGACGCTCGCCTGGGGCACGCTTCACGGCTGGATTGTGCCGCGAATCGGCGAATACCGTGCGCTCATCGAGGCGCGCGCCGGGCAGGCCCTGGGCCTGCCCGTGCGGCTGGGCGCGATCAGCGCGCGCACCGAGGGATTGATTCCCACCTTCGAGCTGGGCGACGTGGTGCTGCTCGATGCAAAGGGGCGCCAAGCGCTGCGCCTGCCGCAAGTGGTGGTGGCGATCTCGCCGCGTTCCTTGCTCAGCCGGGGGTTCGAGCAGCTGTTCATTCAGGGCCCGCAGGTCGACGTGCGGCGCACCGCAGACGGACACATTTGGGTGGCAGGTCTCGATGTCAGCGCTGCCGGTGAGGGCAGTGGTGCGGCCGACTGGTTGTTCGCGCAGCCAGAGGTCGTGGTGCGCGG
>JAMLIT010000035.1 GCA_023954035.1 Burkholderiaceae bacterium
TCATCACCCGAAGCAAACGCGAGCTTTTGGCGGCTGGCTTTATCCATGAAACGGTAAAGGGGCACCGACCGAACCGGGCAAGCTGGTACGCCGTCACATGGCAGGCGCTCGACAGATTGCTGACATCATCAAAAGGCCAAGCGTGCAATCTGTCGCATTCCCCCAAGACCACGAGGGAATGTGGCGCATGCTCGTTGATGAGCAAATCCGGCGAGCCAATGCAACCGGCTTACATCCGCAACATGCTTTCGGGCTCAGCGGGCCAGACAGTGGATTGCCGTTTGACCCTGCGGACTGGGGCGGTTGGGTCCATACGCCATACGAGGGCATCTGCGATGCCGACCTGTTCATCAAGCCAAGCTGGCGGGCGTTCATCCCCAGTCAAGGGATGGGAGCAGACGGCACCCTGACCGCTGCAAATGCAAGGAAGGCTTGTCATCACCTGCTAGTGGCCGGGCACGCTCCCGAGATGGATTGCGCCACCCGTCATTTGGGCGATGGGTGGACGCTGTACACATCGACCAGGCCATACGTCCCAAGCAATCCTTTCAGGGAATTGCGGTTTCAAGCTGAAGAAAAGCCGCCTCCAACCACCCTGCGAACCGGATGGGAAGATGATTGACACCTCCAATTGCGGAGCGGACTGATTCCCGATGACCAGACCGAGGCCCCCATCGTGGGGCTTTTTCTTTGTCTGGTGCTTGGGGGCTGCGTTAGGCCAACTTGCCTACACATTGCCTACAAGCAACAGAAAACAAAAAACCCCGCTATCTTTTGAATAGCAGGGTTTCTTTACTGTACTTGGGGTGGCTGATGGGGCTCGAACCCACGACAACAGGAATCACAATCCTGGACTCTACCAACTGAGCTACAGCCACCGCATAGCTTTGAAGTATACGATGATTTTTCGTCCTTTATCCGACCGTGTCGGCTGGATCGATGACTGGCCGTGGGACCTTGATCTGCGCTTTGAAGCGTTGCTTTAGCCACTCGTAGTATGCAAACGCTTCGACCTTGGTCAGCCATTGGACGTATTGTTCGTTGCGCTGCGCTGCAATAGCTTCTGCAGGCGGTGGCGCTTCCACGATATGGGTGATCAGCGCCACCGCGTAGCCCTGCGTCCCCAGATCGACCGACACCCACCGAGGGAGATGCGCTGGGTCTTCGCTCAGCACCTTTTCCACCAGGGCGCGCGGCTGATTGTTGGGCTCTTGGCGGGAGACCACGACGGTAGCAGAGAGTGCCTTGCCCGAAGACTCAGGATTCTTGGACCATTGCGCGAGCTTGGTCTGCCCCTCGTCACGCGCCGCCTCTTGCGACTTCCTGGCCACCAGCAAGGCCTTTGCCTTGTCGTGGGCCTCTTCGAAGCTCAGGATTCGCGCCGGGGTATAGCGCGTGATCCGAGCTGATGCCAATTGGCTGGGCCCCACTTCAATGGCTTCCGTGTTGCGCTTGCTCTCCACAGAATCTCTGGAGAAAAGCGCGGCCCGCAACTTCGCGTTGGCAAGCACCCCCTGGTCTTGCGCACTCAGCTCCCGGGTGACTCCGGTTGCTGTGTGCAGTTTGAGCTTGAGCTTGTCTGCGACGGGACTCAGACTGTCGGACTGCTCGTAGACCATGTTGGTAAAGGTTTCGGCGATCTCTGCGAACTTGCGCTGAGACTGCTGTTGGCGCAGCTGGTCTTCGATGTCTGCGCGCTTGTCCTCAAAGCTTGGAATGCGTGCTGGCTTGATGTCGGTGAGCTTGATGATGTGGTAGCCGAAATCGCTCTCGATCACCTTGCTTATCTCGTTCTTCTCCAAGCCAAATGCCGCATCCTCAAACGGCTTGACCATGGCTCCGCGGGCAAAGAATCCGAGATCGCCGCCTTGACTCGCCGAGCCCGTGTCTTGGGAGTTTTTCCGCGCTACGTCCGCAAATGCATCGGGGGCCTTGCGTAGCTGCGCCAGCAATTCGTCCGCACGTGACTTTGCCGCCGCACGCTGCTCGGCTGGCGCGTCCTTGGCTGCAGCAATCAGAATGTGGCTGGCCCGGCGCTCTTCTTTGTCGCCAAATTGGGCTGCGTTTTCCTTGTAATAGGTCTTGAGTTCGTCTTCATTCACCGAGATGCCCGAGCGCACGGCATCGAGATCAAGCACAACGTATTGCACGTCGGCGCGCTCGGGCTCTCTGAATTGCTCGGCGTGCGCCTTGTAATAGGTCTCGATCTCTGCTTCGGTCACTTGTACTTTCGAAGCGTACTCTCCTGGCTTGAAATGAGCGACTCGAATTTCTCGCTGCTGAAACAGGGGGGAGAGCGTCACCTCGGCCAGCGCTGGCGTTGCGAAACTGGTATTGACCACAGCGCCGAGCACCTGGTTGACTGCCAAGTCGTAGCGCATCCGGGATTCAAAACCCTCCGGGGTCAATCCCTGCGTCGCGACAAGTTTGCGATACGCTTCGGCGTCCAGGCTGCCGTCCGGCCGGCGGAGCGCGGCGATCTCGGGAATTTCTTGCAATGCGCTGGCGAGACGGGCGTTGCTGGGTTGAAGGTGGAACTTGTTCGCTGCGGACTGGAGAACGCGGTCACGCACCATGCGTTCCAGAGTAGCGTAGCGCGCCTGCGGCGAATCGAGCAAGGCGCCGTCAATCCCCGGCTGCTGCGCTCGCAGTCGATCAGACTCGACACGGTGCGCATTGTCCCATTCGGCCTGGGTGATGTCCTGACCGTCGACCCGCGCAACGACCGGACTGCTGCCGGAAAAATATTGCGAATCAATGCCGACAAGAACAAACGACGGGATGATCAGCAAGAACATCACGAGCATCGCGATCTTTGAGTGCTTGCGGATGGATTCAAACATGGGCCGAACTTTCAATGACAAAAAGAAAAGGCGAACTCGCGTTCGCCTTTGAATCAGTGGTGGGTGCTGACGGGGTCGAACCGCCGACCTACGCCTTGTAAGGGCGCCGCTCTACCAACTGAGCTAAGCACCCCACCTTGATCTGCGCGTCAGTTCAAGGCGTCTTTCAACGCCTTGCCCGGACGGAACTTTGGAACCTTTGCAGCCTTGATTTTAATCGCAGCGCCAGTGCGCGGATTGCGCCCGGTGCGCGCCGCGCGCTTGCCGACGGCAAAAGTGCCGAAACCGACGAGTGACACCGTACCGCCCTTCTTCAAGGTTTTCTTCACCGCCTCGATGGTCGATTCCAGCGCACGCGCGGCAGCGGCTTTGGAAAGGTCAGCATTGTTTGCGATGTGCTCGATCAGTTCGGTTTTGTTCACAAGAAGCCTCTCGGGGAATTAGGGGTGATTGTCTCTTGGTTTTCTGGCCGTTGCCTGCCTTGGATCTCAGCCGTGTCGACCAAGGCTCGACGGCTTGAGAGGCGGGTTGAGCACGCGCGGTGCTGCCGATTCAGATTAAAACCACCGGGATTCACGGTGTCAATACGGGATGCAGGCAGCCCGCAAAGAGCTTGAATTCTATGCGTAATCGGACCCGCATCGGACAGTTCGGTGACGGCGGGCACAATTGACCACATATGCGCAACTTCCCGGATTGACAGCCGCGCTTGAGCATTCGGTGACATGGGCTAGGCACATCGCTCCATCGCGATGCGGGCAAACACAACTGCTCACGAATAAATAGCATAAAACGCCCAAAACACCGGCGCTAGAAACCGATTTCTTACAAAACGACTACTTCACGCGTGCACGGATCTCTGGCAGCGCCTTCTGCAGGTAATACGCCATCGACCAGACGGTAAGCACGGCTGCAATCCAGATGAGCCACAGTCCCAGAACGCCGGAATCGAGGCCCGCAGGCAATGGCCCGTTGTAGAGCAGAAAGGGAATCGCCACCATTTGCGCCG
This sequence comes from Burkholderiaceae bacterium, assembly GCA_023954035.1. Classification (GTDB taxonomy): domain Bacteria; phylum Pseudomonadota; class Gammaproteobacteria; order Burkholderiales; family Burkholderiaceae_C; genus Simplicispira. The sequence goes on from JAMLIT010000035.1 coordinate 3,853, forward strand.
TGGTCTTGAGCTTGCCCAGCATGTGCACGGCCACGCTGCGGGAAGCGCCGATCTGCGCCATCCATTCGCGCAGTGCGGAGATGGCAATCTCGCGTCCGATGATGATCAGCGCAACAAACACGTCGGTGCGCTGCAAGTGCACCAGCACCAAAAGCGATGCGGCGACCAGGAATTTGTCGGCCACCGGGTCGAGAAAGGCGCCGAAGGAAGAGGTCTGATTGAGCCGCCGGGCCAAAAATCCGTCGAGCCAGTCGGTGGCTGCGAAGACCACGAACATCACGGTGGCGATCAGATTGCGCGACTCCTCGGCGAGCGGAAGGTAGAACACCCCGACGATCAACGGTATCGCGACAATGCGCGTCCAGGTCATGATGGTGGGAATGGTCCAGAACATGGGTCAGATTGTGTCACGCGCAGCGCAGTGCAGCGGCTTGCGCGGCGCTGCAGTCGGTGCTCAGGAAATTCGCTGCCTCTCACCGCAGCGCGCGGTAAATTTCCTGTGCCAGTTCCAGGGAAATGCCGTCGACGGCGCACAGGTCCACCACGCTGGCCGCAGCCACCCCACGCACGCCCCCAAAGCGTTGCAGCAAGCGCGCCCGCTTCTTCGGCCCTACGCCGGCGATGTCCTCCAGGCGGCTGCCTCCCGTGCGCACCCGCGCGCGGGCCGAGCGCATGCCGGTAATGGCAAAACGGTGTGCTTCGTCGCGGATCTGCGCCACCAGCATCAAAGCGGCAGAGTCCTTGCCCAGATACACCTTCTCGCGCCCATCGGCGAACACCAGCTCCTCCAGGCCGACTTTGCGGCCCTCGCCCTTTTCGACGCCAACGATGCGCGAGGTGTCCAGCCCCAGAGCGGCAAACACCTCGCGCGCCACGCCCACCTGCCCCTTGCCGCCATCGATCAGCACCAGGTCGGGCAGGCGTGCGGCGCCGGTCGCCGGCTCTGCGCCCCCGGCCTCGCGCTGGGCTTCAGCCACCTTGCCGTAGCGGCGTTCGAGCACCTGCCGCATGGCGGCATAGTCGTCGCCGCCGGTGATGCCGGAAATGTTGTAGCGCCGGTAGTCGCCGCTTTGCATCTTGTGGTTCTGGAACACCACGCATGAGGCCTGCGTAGATTCTCCCGCGGTATGCGAGATGTCGAAACACTCAATGCGCAACTGGTCCAGATCGTCCTGCGGCAGATCGAGCGCTTGGGCCAGCGCACGCGTGCGCGCTTGCTGAGACCCCTCTTCGGCCAGCAGACGGGTGAGCTGCAATTGCGCATTGTTCTGCGCCATGTCGAGCCAGGCGCGGCGCTGTTCGCGGGGCTGATGTACAGCGTTGATGCGCAAGCCCGCATGCGTCCCGAGGGCGTCGAGCAACGTGCGCTCGACCGGCTCACTGGTGACGAGCACCGGCGGCACTGGAACATCGAGATAGTGCTGGGCAATGAAAGCCTGCAGCACCAGCGCCTCCACGCTGAGCGCAAGGGCGGGCTGGCCATCGGCACGCTCTGCCTCGTGCGCAGACTCCCCTTCTTCAGCGCGCGCTTCCTCCAGCGCCGCAGCGTGGTCGACGTGCACCGGGAAGTAGGCGCGGTCGCCCAGGTGCCTGCCGCCACGCACCATCGCCAGGTTGACGCAGGCGCGCCCGCCCTGCACCCGCACCGCGAGGATGTCTACGTCCTTGTCGTGGCTGGTCTCAACCGACTGCTGGTGCAGCACCCGCGCAAGCGCGCCGATCTGGTTGCGCAACTCTGCTGCCTGCTCGAACTCCAGACGCTCGGCGTGCGCCAACATGCTCTGCTGCAGCGCGTCCATGACGACAGCCGCTTCCCCGCGCAGCAAGGCTTCGGCGTGGGCCACGTCCACTGCATAGGCTTGCGGGGAGATCAGTCCCACGCAAGGTGCACTGCAGCGTTTGATCTGATAGAGCAGGCAGGGGCGGCTGCGATTGGCAAAGACGGTATCTTCGCAAGTGCGCAGGCGAAAGACCTTTTGCAGCAGCAAAATGGTTTCCTTGACGGCCCAGGCGCTCGGGTAGGGACCGAAGTAGCGGTGCTTCTTGTCCGTCTTTCCGCGGTAGTAAGCCAGGCGCGCAAAACGCTGGCTGGGGTCGTCTCCGGTGCCGTCCTTGACCGACACGCCGGTCATCTTGAGGTAGGGGTAACTCTTGTCGTCGCGAAAGAGAATGTTGTACCTGGGCTGAAGCGACTTGATGAGGTTGTTTTCCAGCAGCAGCGCTTCGGCCTCTGAGCGTACCACCGTGGTTTCCAGACGCGCGATCCTGCCCACCATGTGGGCAATGCGCGTACCTACCTGGGTCTTCGTAAAGTAGCTCGACACCCGCTTTTTCAGATTGCGCGCCTTGCCGACATACAGCAACCCGTCGTCCGAGTCGAAATAGCGGTACACACCGGGCAGCGGCGGAAGGGCGGCCACCTGGGCCAACAAATCATCGGAATGCGCGTCGGACATGGCGCTATTGTGCAAATTTGGGATTGCGCGCGCGCAAGCCAAGGACAATGCAGGCATGAACGCCGGGTCGTTGCAGACTTTTCCTCGCTGGCAGTGGGATGTCTTCTGCCAGGTCATCGACAACCACGGTGACCTCGGCGTGTGCTGGCGCTTGGCAAGCCAGTTGGTGCAGGCAGGCCAGCGCGTGCGCCTGTGGGTGGACGACGCCTCGGCCCTGGCCTGGATGGCGCCCGAAGGCGCCGCGGGTGTCGATGTTCGCCCCTGGGGCACACTGCCTGCCGCTGACGAGCCGCCAAGCGGCGTTCTGGTCGAAACCTTTGGCTGCGAGATTGCGCCTGACTTCATCGCATGCTGCGCAAACCGGGTCCGCGCTGGCGCGCAGAAGCCCGTCTGGATCAACCTCGAATACCTTAGCGCCGAAGCCTTGGTGCGTCGCCACCATGGTCTTCCCAGCCCCGTGCTGCATGGGCCGGCTGCAGGCTGGACCAAGTGGTTTTATTACCCCGGCTTTGGCACCGGCACCGGCGGTTTGTTGCGCGAACGGGGTTTGATGGACCGGCTTCATGGGTTTGACCGCAAGGCATGGCGGCGCCGACAGGAGCGCGGCGCCGAGGGCGTCGCGCCGACGCAAGCGCAGCGCTGGGTGTCGCTGTTTTGCTACGAGCCCCCCGCGCTGGCCGACTGGCTTGGCCAATGTGAACACAACCCAGCCGGGCCCACCCGGCTCCTGGTCACTCCCGGCAGGGCGCGACATGCCGTGCAGGCACTGAGGGAGAAAATATCAAGTGAAATAGGCCTCCAGCGCTTATCTGGTAAGCCTGAGCAGCTATACATTTCATATGTTGACTACCGCCCCCAGGTGGCGTTCGATGAGCTGCTATGGGCCTGCGATTTGAACTTCGTGCGCGGCGAGGATTCGTTGGTCCGGGCTCTGTGGGCGGGCCGACCACTGGTCTGGCAGATCTATCCGCAGGAAGACGGCGCACATCGGCCGAAGCTGCAAGCGTTTCTCGACTGGCTCCAGGCGCCTGCCAGCCTGCGCCAGTTCCACGCGGTTTGGAGCGGTCTGGCAGAGGGAGCGTTGCCGCTGGTGGACGCAGCGCTGCTGCAGGAGTGGGGCGCTTGCGTTCGCGCAGCGCGTGCGCGTCTGTTAGAGCAAGATGATTTGTTGACCCAATTGCTGGGGTTTTGCGCAAGCAAACGGTAAAATAGCAGGCTTTGCGCAATCAAGCCGGCCGCATTTTGCTCTGGCGCAGCGCAATCCACGCCGCGAAACATGCTCCGGCGCGGCTGCCCACCGGCACGCTGGCGCTTCGCATCAAGCGGCCCAAACCCAGCAACACGCTATGAAAATCGCTCAAGAAATCCGCGCCGGCAACGTCATCATGCATGGCAAGGACCCCATGGTCGTCCTCAAGACCGAATACTCCCGCGGCGGCCGCAACTCGGCCACGGTGCGCATGAAGCTCAAAAGCCTGATTGCCAACTTCGGTACCGAAGTTGTGTTCAAGGCCGACGACAAGATGGACCAGATCATTCTGGACAAAAAGGACTGCACCTATTCCTACTTCGCCGACCCGATGTACGTCTGGATGGACGCCGACTACAACCAGTACGAGGTCGAATCCGAGAACATGGGCGACGCGCTGAACTACCTGGAAGACGGCATGACGGCGGAGGTCGTCTTCTACGACGGCAAGGCCATCTCCGTGGAACTGCCCACCGGTGTCGAGCGCGAAGTCACCTGGACCGAGCCCGCTGTCAAGGGCGATACGTCCGGCAAGGTCATGAAACCCGCCAAAATCGCCACGGGCTTTGAAGTGCCGGTGCCACTCTTCGTCTCGCAAGGCGACAAGATTGAAATCGACACCCGTACCGGCGAATACCGCAAGCGCGTCTAGGGCATGACGAGCGCAACAAAAAGGCTTCCTTCGGGAAGCCTTTTTTCTTGCTGCGCGGTCTGCCCCGCTCAGATGGGCTGTGCCACCAGGTCGTGCCCCTGTACGCCCACAATGCGGGCGCGGGTGAATTCGCCCACTTTAAGCTGCTTGCTGATTTTCTCCGGCGGCAGCAACTGCACTGCGCCGTCGATCTCGGGCGCATCGGCGTAGCTGCGGCCCACACCGCCCTTGCGCCCTAAGCCGGGCGCGTGGTCTATCAACACCTGCATGGTTGCACCCACGCGGCGCCGCAGCTTGGCAATCGATACCTCTTCGGCCACCGCCATGAAACGCGCGCGGCGTTCTTCACGCAGCTCGATCGAGAGCATGCCCGGCAGTTGGTTGGCAGCAGCGCCCGTCACGTCGCTATAGGCAAAGCAACCTGCGCGGTCGATCTCAGCCTCGCGTAGGAAGTCCAGAAGGTGCTGGAATTCTTCTTCCGTTTCGCCGGGAAAGCCGGCGATGAAAGTGCTGCGAATGACGATCTCCGGGCACGCGGCGCGCCAGCGCTCGATTCGTTCCAGGTTTTTCTCGCCGCTGGCCGGTCGCTTCATGCGCTTGAGGACGTCGGGATGGCTGTGCTGGAATGGCACGTCCAGATACGGCAGTACTCTTCCCGTGGCCATGAGTGGAATCACCTCGTCCACGCTCGGATACGGGTACACATAGTGCAATCGCACCCAGGCGCCATAGGGCTCGGCGATTTCGCCCAGCTTTTGGACCAGATCGAGCATGCGGGTCTTCACTGGCTGACCCTCCCAGAAGCCGGTGCGGTACTTCACGTCGACGCCATAGGCCGAGGTATCCTGGCTGATGACCAGCAGCTCTTTGACGCCGCCAGCAAACAGGGCCTTGGCCTCCGCCAACACGTCGCCCACCGGGCGCGAGACCAGGTCGCCGCGCATCGAGGGAATGATGCAGAAGGTGCAGCGGTGGTTGCAGCCTTCGCTGATCTTCAAATAGGCGTAGTGGCGCGGCGTGAGCTTGATACCGGCTACGCCAAATGCGCCGGGGACCAGATCCACAAAGGGGTCATGCGGTTTGGGCAGGTGGCGGTGCACCGCGTCCATCACGTCCTGCGTCGCTTGCGCACCCGTCACTGCGAGTACGCTGGGGTGCATCTGCTGCACATAGTTGCCGCCGCTCTCGCCCTGGCGCGCGCCGAGACAGCCGGTGACGATCACCTTGCCGTTTTCAGCAAGCGCCTCGCCTATCGTGTTCAGGCTCTCGCGCACCGCATCGTCAATGAAGCCGCAGGTGTTGACGATGACCAGATCGGCACCTTCGAAGGTCTTGGAGGTCTCGTAGCCCTCGGCGCTCAGTTGCGTGAGGATCAGTTCGGAATCGGTCAGATTTTTAGGGCAACCCAGGCTGGCGAAGCCGATTTTGGGCGCTTTCGTGGGGGAAACAAGTTCGTTCATCCCGCTATTGTCCCGCACCGCAGCAAACTGGCTAAGGCGAATTCCTTCAGCGCTTCAACCCCATCGCGCCGAGCATCTGTTCCGTCTGCTTTTGCATTTGCTCCTGCATTTGGGAAAACAAGGCCCGCGACTGCTCAGCATAGCTGCCCATCAGCCCCGGAACCAGGGGCGCCTGGCCGCCCATGAATTTGGCCCAGGCTTCGGGCGTCATCCCGTGCGCCTGCTCGGCCAGCTTGGCCTGGATGTCCGTAAACGCCTGCACGTTTTTTTCCAAGTAGCTCCCCATGAAACTCTGCATCGCATGGCCGTAGAAACGGATGATGTTGGCCAAAGCCGCCTCCGTGAACATCGGGCGGCCGCCCGCTTCTTCTTCCAGAATGATCTGCAGGAAGATGCTTCGCGTGATGTCTTCGCCGGACTTCGCATCCCGCACGACGAGGGGCTGGCGATCCATTACCAGTTGCTTGACTTCCGAAAGCGTGATGTAGCTGGATGTGTTTGTGTCGTACAGGCGCCGATTGGGATACTTCTTGATGACTCGCGCCGCCGCTTTGCTCGACGGGGCGGTTTCTTGATCAGGCATGTCGAATCTTCCTTGGGCACCCGCCCACTATTGCACTGCAACACATTCTAGGCAGCGGCCAACGGCGGCACGCGCAGGAATACCCTGAGCACCGCGAAGTCATCGCACGCCGCCTGCAGCCATCGGATGACAAACGCCGCTCGGTTGTGCGTGCATGCTGCTTTGTCAGCAAATCTCATGGAGCTGCCGTCATGTCTACATCCGAACCGAAGGAAGTCGCACAGGCCGAGAAAAAAGTGGCCGCAGTGCTCGATAAACTGGAAAACGATACCCAGTCGGACGTCAGCCGCATCGCGCTGGAGGATGTCGTCGACACGAATGCACAGACCGGGCGCCCAGAAATACTCAAGGCGGTCGATATTCAGGTCAAATCGCGACCGACCCGCCAGTGGTCGCGCTCGCCTTGAGCTCGGCTGCCAGCAACTCCTGTCGGCTCGAGCCACAAAGTCCGACAGACGAAAAAAAGGCCCCATGCGGGCCTTGATTTCACTACCAATTTTGGTAGGCGCGATTGGACTCGAACCAACGACCCCCACCATGTCAAGGTGGTGCTCTAACCAGCTGAGCTACGCGCCTGGGTGTCTGCGAAAACGGAAATTGTAGCAGCAATTGTGGCGGCTTCCGGCGCCCGGAACCGCGATTTGCGCGTGGACTCTAACGCCTGCGCGCCGCATGCACGCCAGCGACCTGCGCCACCAGCGTCAGCACGTGGGTCAGGCGGGCGGAGTCCGACACTTCCACGGTGAATGTCATCCATGCCGTGCCCTTAATGCTTTGCGTCTGCACCCCAATGACGTTCATCTTTTCCTTCGCAAACACCTCGGAAATGTCGCGCAGAAGTCCCTGTCGGTCGCTGGCCTGCACCGTCACGTCGACGGGGTAGAAGGACGCGCCCGCCTTCGCGAGCGCGCGGCCCCACTCCACAGGGATGACTCGTTCGGCGCTGCGGGCCGCCAGTTCGCGGAAATTTCGGCAATCCGCACGATGGATGCTTACCCCTTTGCCCCGCGTGACGAACCCGCGGATGTCGTCCGGTGGAGCGGGCTTGCAGCAGCGAGCGAGCTGCGTCATGAGCGAGTCCATGCCCACCACCAGCACCCCGCCCTGGGATGCCTTGTCCGCCCCGCGCGCCTTTTTCAGCAGCAGTTGCTCGTCCGGACTGACTGCGGGCTCGGACGGGCGCAGGAGAACCTCAATGTTGCGCAGCGAAAATTCGTCCTTGCCAACCACCTCAAACAGGGCGTCGGCCGAGCGGAAGCCCAGTTGGGTGGCCAAATCTTCGAGCCGCATCGCGGTCTTTCCTTCGCGCTGCAAGAGCTTTTCCACGGCCTCGCGCCCTCGGGCAATGGTTTCGTTCTGCGCCAAGGCATTGAACCAGGCACGGACTTTGGTGCGGGCGCGGTGACTGGCAAGGTACCCCAAATCGGCGTTGAGCCAGTCGCGCGAAGGGCCACCTTCCTTGGCGGTAGTCACTTCGACCGTCTGGCCATTTTGCAAAGGGGTATTCAGCGGCACCATGGCACCATCGACACGGGCGCCGCGGCAGCGGTGACCGACGCTGGTGTGCACTGCGTAGGCAAAGTCCACTGGCGTGGCGCCCTGCGGCAACTCGACGATCGCCGCGTTCGGAGTCAGAACGTAAATGCGGTCGTCGAACAAATGGCGGTGCTGCGGCGCACCCGAGAAGTCGCGTTCCCACGCCAGCAGTTGGCGCAACACGGCGATTTTGGCGTCGTACTCGGTGCTGGCCGAGACGCCCGCATAGCCCTTGCTGCCCGCCTCCTTGTAGGCCCAGTGCGCCGCCACGCCGCTTTCCGCATGGGCGTGCATGGCTTCGCTGCGAATTTGAATCTCGATCGCCTTGCCGCCGGGGTCGCGGACGATGGTGTGCAGCGACTGGTAGCCATTGGGTTTGGGCTTGGCGATGTAGTCGTCGAACTCCTCCACCAAAGGAGTGAAATGGCTGTGCACCCAGCTGAGCACCCGATAGCAGTCTTCGACGCTGGGCACGATGACGCGCAGGGCTCTAAGGTCAAACAGTTGCTCAAAGGCCAGCGACTTGCCGCGCATCTTTTTGACGATGCTGTAGATATGTTTGGGCCGGCCCTGCACGGTGGCGCGGATGTGCTGACTGCCCAGCGTTGCTTCGACCTCGGCGCGCAACTGCTCCATGTACTGTTCGCGCTCAATGCGCTTTTCATCAAGCAGCTGTGCCACTTCCTTGTAGGTATCGGGCTCGAGAAAGCGGAACGCCAAGTCTTCCAGCTCCCACTTGAACTGCCAGATCCCAAGGCGGTTGGCCAGCGGTGCGAAGACATGCAGTGCCTCGTGCGCGATGGCCTGAGACACAGGGCGCTTGCTCACCGCATAAAAGCGCAGCGTCTGCAAACGCGAGGCCAGCCGCAGCATGACCACGCGCAGGTCGCGTGAAAACGCCAACAGCATTTTGCGCACGCTCTCGGTCTGGTCGGAGGGGTCGTCGGGTGCCCTGGCTTCGCGTGCCTGCTCCTGCAAATGCATGAGCTGTGTGGTCTCCACGGCCAAAGTGGCAAAGTTCTCGCCGAAGGCTTTGCCGATGACCTCGCGCGGGCGGTTCAGGTGTGGACAGGCATGGACCAAATAGGCGGCCGCCTGCATGGCCTCGGAGCCGCCAATGCCCTTGAGAATGGCCGCGACCGCGTCGGCGTGGTCCAGCGCGTTTTCACCGGTACCAAGCAGTTCGGCGCCTATCAAGGGCTCGGCAAACGCGCGCGCGCGCGCCAGCGCGTTGGACTGCTCGGGAACCGCGCCCGCGATCGCCGCAACCAGCATGGGCACGTCCGGTTCACCAGCCGCACCCGGCTGACCCAGGGCCAGCGCATTCTTCATGGGCTGATCGGCCGGGGAGGCGCCAGCAAGAACTGACATACCGCATCCACCTGGTCGGCAGCCACCAGGGTCGGCGCATGTCCCACGCCCGCAAACTCGACGCAGCGCGCCCTGGGGCCGCGCTTGGCCATCACCTGCGCAGTCGCCGCCGTTAACAGATCGGACTGCGCACCGCGTAGCAACAGGGTCTCGGCGCCAATGGCGTCATAAAGCTGCCAAAGCAGGGCCTCGCCTTGCTCGGCTGCCTCGCGCGTGAGCGCGCGAAAAGGCTGGGCGATCGCCGGGTCATAGTGCAATCGGTAGAGCCCTTCGGGCGTCTTGCGCAGCATCGGGCGCGTCAGCGCCATCCATTGCTCTGGCGTGTGCGGACCGAAGCTCGTGGACAGCGCCCACAACTGCGCGGCGGCCTGCTCGGGAGTCTCAAAGCGCAATGGCGCTCCCAGGTACTGCCCGATGCGCTCCAGCGCCGACCACTCGATGGCTGGGCCTACGTCGTTGAGAATGAGCCGGCGCACAGGCACGGGCAACATCCCCGCAGGAAGACTGGCGACCGCCATGCCAATCAAACCACCCATGCTGGTGCCGACCCAGTCGAGGCACCCGATCGGGGCCTGCTGTTGCAGTTGCCCCAACATGGAGAGCATGTCGCCTGCGTAGTGCTGCATCTCGTAATGCATGGGGTCTGCGAGCCAGTCGCTCTCTCCGCGCCCCACGACGTCGGGGCAGATGACGCGGGCATGCGGCGCCAGGGCGCGCGCCAGCGTGTCGAAATCACGCCCCTGGCGCGAAAGCCCATGCACACAAACCACCACATGGGGATGCTCGGGGCGGCCCGTGGCATTCCACTCCCAATACGCCATCCTGTGGCTGTCCTGGTCCGAGCCCGCCGCAGCGCCAGCGCAAGATACGTAATTCAGCCTAGGTTCAATCATGGAGGTCGCCCGCATCCGTTCGCACAATAATTGCTTCGTTGCATCGTAAATCATCCGGAGAAAACCATGCTTGAAGGAAAAACCGCCCTCGTCACCGGCTCCACCAGCGGGATTGGCTTGGGAATTGCCAAAGCGCTTGCGCGCCAGGGCGCACACGTCATGCTCAATGGCTTTGGCGACAGCGAAGGCGCACGCGCGCAAGTGCAGGCCGCCGGCGAACGGGCAGGCGCGCGCGTCGCCTACCACGGCGCCGATATGTCGCGAGTCGTCGAGATCGAAGACATGATGGCCACCTGCCAACGCGAACTCGGCGCCGTGGACATCCTGGTGAACAACGCCGGCATCCAGCATGTGGCGAACATCGAAGACTTCCCCGTCGAGCGCTGGGACGCCATCATTGCCATCAACCTCACGAGCGCGTTCCACACGACCCGCCTCGCGCTGCCGGCCATGAAGGCCTCCGGGTGGGGTCGCATCATCAACCTGGCTTCGGTGCACGGATTGGTGGGGTCGGCGCAGAAATCGGCCTACGTAGCCGCCAAGCACGGCATCGTCGGTCTGACCAAGGTCACGGCGCTGGAGACGGCGACCACGGGCGTCACCTGCAACGCCATTTGCCCAGGCTGGGTGCTGACGCCACTGGTACAAAAGCAGGTGGACGCCAAGGCAAGCGCGCACAAATTATCGAACGAGGATGCGCAAAAAATGCTGCTTGGCGAAAAGGAGCCGTCCATGCAATTCACCACGCCCGAAGAACTGGCAGAACTGGCGCTCTTTTTCTGCTCGCCAGCCGCCAACAACGTGCGCGGCGTTGCTTGGAACATGGACGGTGGCTGGGCCGCGCAATAGCCCTCTGGTGTTCAAGCACTATAAAAACAGGAGCTACAAACGATTACAGAACAAGCGCTGGAGCCCGATTTTCCTTGAAATTCAGCGCATTTGCACGCTGCCCGAGACGGTGACCGTGACGCTGGCCTTGCCGGCCTCCACCGGCAGTGGGGCATCGGACGCCATGCTCGCGCCCCGCGCCTCCATGGCCATCATGCGCGGATGCGGGCCCGGCGCCGAGCCGCTGCTGTGCACCGCCACTTCACGCAGGCTGTAGCTGCCAAAACCAAACTCGGTGCTCAGCTGCTCCGCTTGCGCTTTGAAGCGCGCGATGGCCTGCTGCTGGGCGTCGCGCTGCACGGCTTCGCGCTGCTCGCGGCTCAGGTCAAAGCCCACGCGGCTCACGGTCATGCTGGCAACGCTTGCAGCAGCGCCCGTGATGCGGGCGAAGTCGCGCCCTTCCAACACCAGTTCGGCACGTCCCTGCCAGCCAGTGATCTGCTGGTTCTGCCCGTAGCGCGGCGAAAGCGAAAAATTTCCGGTACGCACGTCCATTCGCCCGGGTTCGGCGCTGCGGCGCACTTGCTGCAGCGCTGCATCGAGGGCTTGGCGCAACTGGCTTTGGACCAAGGCCGCGTCCTTGCCTTCCTTGACCGTGCCCAGGGTCAGCACCAGCACGTCCTGTTGTACCTCGACCGTACCGCTGGCTTCGAGCTGCACCACATTCTGCGGCGCTGGGGAGAGAGTGGATTGCGCTAGGGCCGGCGCGCAAAGCGCAAGGAAGACCGTGGCGCAAGCGATCGAGGAGCGAACAGATTGCATGGGCGAGCGTGCGAGGGCACAAAAATGAAAGAGGGGAAGAACGATAGCGCATTGCCGCGACGGACCTTGTCAGAGGACATCGCCAAACGCGACGCACAGCGGGTCGACCTGTGCGGCTGCGGAAAAACATGTAACCGGAGGTCAAGCCCTGGTCCCCGCGGCGGTTTTTCCGCCGCAAATTGGTAACAATGGCCGTTGTTACAATTTGGACCGAGGAGTCACCATGGCCACAAGCAATCCGGCACGCATCGACAAGGTGCTGGTGGTGGATGACGATGCACGCATCCGCGACCTGTTGCGCCGCTATCTCACGCAGGAGGGACTGGAAGTCATCCTGGCCGAGGACGGCAAGGCACTCAACCGCATCCTGCTGCGCGATACCGTGGATTTGATCGTGCTCGACCTCATGATGCCGGGGGAAGACGGCCTGTCGATCTGCAGGCGCCTGCGCGCTGCCAACGAGCGGACGCCCATCATCATGCTGACGGCCAAGGGCGAGGACGTGGACCGCATCGTCGGGCTCGAAGTCGGTGCAGACGACTATCTCGGCAAACCCTTCAATCCGCGCGAGCTGTTGGCCCGGATCCACGCAGTGCTGCGCCGCCGTCCTGCCCAGGAAGCACCGGGCGCGCCGTCGGGTGACAACGAAACCGTCAGCTTTGGGCCGTTCACTTTTGACCTGGGCACCCGCGCCCTCCAGAAAAATGGCGAAGAACTGCCTCTGACGACCGGAGAATTCGCCATGCTCAAGGCCCTGGTGCGGCACCCGCGCCAGCCGCTGTCCCGCGAAAAGCTGGCGCTGTTGGCCCGTGGCCGCGAGTTCGAGCCCTTTGATCGCAGCCTGGACGTCCAAGTGTCGCGTCTGAGAAAGCTCATTGAGGAAGACGCCGCCGCTCCGCGCTACATCCAGACCGTCTGGGGCGTCGGCTACGTGTTCGTGCCCGATGGCGCGGGCTGAACGCTGGCGCAGTTGCCACGCGATGCGGCTTCGTTTCGCGCTGCACGCCCTCGCAGACCGCTGCCATGCCGCTGAGCACTGACACCGAGCAAACCAACCCCGCACCACTGGAGCGGCGGGACACGCCTGTCCCGCGCAAGCGGGTGGAACTGAACCTGTTCTGGCGCACGTTTTTTCTGCTCAGTGTGCTGCTGTTTGGCAGCATCCTGGCCTGGCTGCAGACCCTCCGGGCGCTGGAATTCGAGCCCCGCGCCCTGCACACCGCCCAGCAAATCGCATCGCTCGTAAACCTCAGCCGGGCCGCCCTGGTGCATGCCGACCCGATTGCGCGGGTATCGCTGATCAAGACCATGGCTGACCAGGAGGGCGTGCGCATCCTGCCGCGCGAGCCCGGCGACCGCTTCGAACTGCTCGACAATTCGGACCTGGGCTTGCGCCTGACCGAGGAGCTGACGCGCCGACTGGGCCAGGGCGCGATCGTGGCGCAAAGCGTGAATGACGAAAAAGGCCTCTGGGTGGGGTTTACCATCAACGGCGATGCCAATTGGCTTCTGATGGACCGCTCGCGCTTTACGCCGGCTGGGGGCCGAACCTGGCTGATCTGGCTGGTCACGGCAGGCGCGCTGTCGCTTGCTGGCGCCGCGGCCATTGCCCGGCTCATCAACCAGCCACTCAAACGCCTGTCCTTTGCGGCCAACCGCGTGCGCGACGGTGACTTTGCCGCCAGCCGGCTCGACGAAGAGGCCGTGACCAGCGAGATTCGCGAGGTCAACATCGGCTTCAACCGCATGGCGCAAAAGCTCGCCAAGCTGGAACAGGACCGCGCCGTCATGCTCGCCGGAATTTCGCACGACCTGCGCACGCCCCTGGCGCGTCTGCGGCTGGAGACCGAAATGAGCGTCTCGGACGAAATGGCGCGCGAGCACATGGTGGCCGACATCGTGCAGCTCGACGCCACGATCGACAAGTTTCTCGACTATGCGCGTCCCGACCACGTCACCTTGACCCCGGTGAATTTGCGCGGGGTCGTGGCCTCCTGCGTCTACGCCGTGCAGGACCACCGTGAGCTGCAGATCAGCATGGACGTTCCCGAAGACCTCAACGTGCTTGCCGATGAAGTGGAACTGGCCCGCATTCTTTCCAACCTGCTGGAAAACGCGCGCCGCTACGGAAAAAGCGCAGACACCGAGGTCACCCGCGTCGAAATCGCGGCCAAAGGACGCGAACAATGGGTGTTGCTCAAGCTGCGCGACCACGGCCCGGGCGTGCCGCCCGAACAACTCGCCAATCTGACCAAACCCTTTTTCCGCGGCGACTCCGCGCGTACCGCTGCGGCGGGCGCAGGACTCGGACTCTCGATCGTCGACAAGACGATTCAGCGCATGGGGGGAATCTTCGCGCTGGCCAATGCAGCTTCGGGCGGCTTGGTCGCCCACGTCCAATTGCAGCGTGCCGGCATGGCCGAGGGCGCCGCCGAAGCGCACCAGCGCTTGCATCGACCGCTGGTCAAGCGCAAGTTGCCACCACGCGCTACGAGGAACTGAACAGCAGCGCGATAGCGCGCGCCTCGATTGCCAGACCCTGCCCCACCGGCCCCAGGCGCTCGGCGGTTTTCGCCTTGACGTTCACCCGATCCAACGGCAGGCCCAGCGCCGCAGCAATGTGCGCACGCATGGCGTCGCGGTAGGGTGCGAGCCGGGGTGCTTGTGCCACGACAGTGCAGTCGACGTTGCCAGGCTCGAATCCGGCGGCCCGCACCCGGCGTGCTGCCTCGGTCAACAAGCACAACGAGTCGGCGCCGCCGAAGCTGGGATCGGTGTCGGGAAAGTGCGTGCCGATGTCGCCCAGCGCTGCCGCACCAAGAAGGGCATCGGTAATCGCATGCAGCAGCACATCGGCATCCGAATGCCCGAGCAGGCCCAACGGATGGTCGATGGCGACGCCGCCAATGACCAGCGCGCGGCCCGGAACCAGCGCATGAACGTCCCAGCCTTCCCCGATGCGCAGGGCCATGCTCATCGGTTCTCCTGCTGGGCGGCGGGCGGGCATGCGTGTCCCGGCGCGCCGCCAAAGCGCGCCAACGTGCCCGCGTGCATGCGCTGGACAAGCACGGCTTCGGCCAGGGCGAAATCCTCGGGGAACGTGACTTTGAAGTTCAGAGCGCTGCCAGGGACCAGCCTGGGATGCTCGCCCGTGGCCTCGATGGCGCTGGCCTCGTCGGTCGCGGTCGAGCCAAATTGCTCAAGCGCCTTGGTCAGTTGACCCAGGCGAAACATCTGGGGCGTCTGCGCCAGCCATTTGTCACCGCGGTCCACGGTGGAAACGACGCGGATCCCGCCCGGCCCCGCGCTGGCGGTCTTGAGCGTGTCGGCCAGCTTGTGCGCCAGCAAGCCGCCCACCTGGTCGCCCACGCAGGCGTCGATCAGGGCGTTGATCTGCTCGGCGCTCACCAAGCAGCGCGCCGCATCGTGCACCAGCACCCAGTCGCGCTCCTGCGCGCCACGCTCGACCAGTGCGCGCAGGCTGCCACGCACCGTTTCGGCCCGGCTGGCACCGCCGCACGGCACGGCGAAATAGCCCGACCCCGGGTGGCTGTCGAAAAACTCGTCGCCTGGCGCCACGGCCACCAGCGTGCTGCGCAGGCGCTCTACCCCGGCAAAGGCCGCCAAGGTGTGCAGCACCAGCGGCCTGCCCGCCACCAGTCGGTACTGCTTGGGCGCCTCAGCCGTCCCTCCTGCGCCGGCCGAGGCGCGCACGCCTGTGCCGGCACAAGGCACCACCGCCCAGAAATTGCAGGGGACAGGCGGGCGCACAGGTCGGGGCCCCGGCTCGGACCCCCTCTGCGCTGTGGAAAAAACATCGGACATGCCTGCATTCTAGAATTGCGGCTCCCGCCACGCCGGGTGGTTGCCTGCCTGGCGCTACCGGGGCGCCGGTGCGGCCTTTTCCCCCGCGTGCATGCAACTCCCCAAACTCTCTCCAGGCAAGCGCTTTGGCTTGCCCCGACCCCCTGGCAGCGCCGACGCGCTGCTGCTCGCGCAACTCGCAGAGCGCGAACGTGCGCAGCAGGGCGTCACCGCCATCGTCACGGCCGATGCGGCCGACGCCCGGCGCCTGCTCGATGAAATCGCCTTCTTCGCACCTGGCCTGCGCTGCGCCCTGTTCCCGGACTGGGAAACGCTGCCCTATGACAGCTTCTCGCCGCACCAGGACCTGATCAGCGAGCGCCTGGCGACGTTGTGGCGCATCAGCCAGCGCGACCGCGACACTGGCGCAGACGTGGTGCTGGTGCCAGCAACCACGGCGCTGTACCGACTTGCACCACCGTCGTTTTTGGCAGGCTACACCTTTCACTTCCAGGTCGGTCAAAAGCTCGACGAAGCCAAGCTGCGCGCCCAGCTCACCTTGGCTGGTTATGCCCACGTGGGCCAGGTGGTCAGCCCCGGCGAATACGCCGTGCGTGGCGGCTTGATAGACCTGTTCCCGATGGGCTCCACCGTGCCCTACCGGGTCGACTTGTTCGACGACCAGATTGATTCGCTGCGCGCCTTCGACCCGGACAGCCAGCGCAGCCTCTACCCCGTGCCCGAGGTGCGATTGCTGCCGGGCCGAGAATTCCCCATGGACGACGACGCCCGCGCACGCTTTCGCAGCCGCTGGCGCGAAATGCTGGAGGGCGACCCGACCAAGAGCCGCATTTACAAAGACATCGGTCAGGGCGTGGCCACGGCCGGCATCGAGTATTACCTGCCGCTGTTCTTCGACCAAACCGCGACCGTTTTCGACTATCTTGGAGACAAAGCCACGGTCGTGCTGCACGGCGATTTGGAGCCGGCGTTTCAGCGCTTCTGGCAGGATACGCGCGACCGCTACCGCCTGGTGCAGGGCGACCCCGAGCGCCCGGCCTTGCCGCCCGAAGCGCTGTTCCTCGGCGCCGACCAGTTCTATAGCCGCGCCAAGGAGCATGCCCAACTGGCGATTCGGCCCGGCATCGAAGATGTGCAATCCAGTGCGCTGTTCCAGCGACTGCCCGATCTCACGGTTCTAAGGGGCGCTGCCGAACCGCTGTCGCGCCTGCGTGCACATGTGCAGGCCAGCCCGCACCGGGTGCTGCTGCTCGCCGAGAGTGCCGGGCGGCGCGAAAGTCTGCTCGACTTTTTGCGCACTGGCGGCGTCAATCCACCCGCCTTTGATTCCCTGGAAGAATTCGAGCAAAACGACAGCGAGCCCCTCGGCATTGCCACTGCCGCCCTGGCCGAAGGCTTTGCCTGGGTCGAGCGCGGGATTGACTTCGTCACCGAAACCGAGCTCTTTGCCACCCCCGCCACCACGCGGCGCAGGCGCAAGCAGGAACAGGTGAGCGATGTCGAGTCGCTCATCAAAGACCTCTCGGAACTCAGCTTGGGCGACCCGGTGGTGCACAGCGCGCATGGCATCGGCCGCTATCGGGGCCTCGTGAACATGGATGTGGGCAACCAGAACCCCGACGGCACGCCCGCTCTGCAAGAATTTCTGCACCTTGAATACGCGGCAGACGCCGTGCTCTACGTGCCGGTGAGCCAGCTGCAGCTCATCAGCCGCTACTGCGGCGTGTCGCCCGACGACGCGCCGCTGCACAAACTGGGCAGCGGCCAGTGGGAGAAAGCCAAGCGAAAAGCGGCCGAGCAGGTGCGCGACAGCGCTGCCGAGTTGCTCAACATCTACGCCCGCCGCGCCGCGCGCGAAGGCCACGCCTTCCGCTACAACGCGCCGGACTACGAGCAGTTTGTGAGCGACTTTGGCTTCGAGGAAACGGCCGACCAGAACGCTGCCATCCACGCCGTCATCCAGGACATGATCAGCCCACGCCCCATGGACCGCCTGGTCTGCGGCGATGTCGGCTTTGGCAAAACCGAAGTGGCCTTGCGCGCGGCCTTTGTCGCGGTCACGGGCGGCAAGCAAGTGGCCTTTCTGGCGCCGACCACCTTGCTCGCCGAGCAGCACTACCAAACGCTGGTGGACCGTTTTTCCAAATGGCCGGTGAGAGTCGCTGAGGTTTCACGCTTTCGCTCCGGCAAGGAAGTCACCGCTGCGCTCAAGGGCATTGCCGACGGCACGGTGGACATCGTCGTCGGCACGCACAAACTACTCTCGGAATCGACCAAATTCCACGATCTTGGTCTGCTCATCATTGACGAAGAGCACCGCTTTGGCGTGCGCCACAAGGAGCAGATGAAGCAGTTGCGCGCCGAGGTCGATGTGCTGACGCTCACCGCAACACCCATCCCACGCACGCTGGGCATGGCGCTCGAAGGCCTGCGCGACCTCTCGGTGATTGCCACCGCACCGCAGCGGCGTTTGGCCATCAAGACCTTTGTGCGCAGCGAAGGCACGGGCGTCATTCGGGAAGCCGTGCTGCGCGAATTGAAGCGCGGCGGGCAGGTGTACTTTCTGCACAACGAGGTTGAAACCATCGAGAACCGGCGCCAGAAGCTGGAAGAAATCTTGCCCGAGGCGCGCATTGCCGTGGCCCACGGCCAGATGCCCGAGCGCGAGCTCGAAAAGGTGATGCGCGACTTTGTCGCCCAGCGCTACAACCTGCTGCTGTGTTCAACCATCATTGAAACCGGCATCGACGTGCCCACGGCCAACACCATCGTCATGAGCCGCGCCGACAAGTTTGGCCTGGCGCAACTGCACCAGCTGCGCGGGCGCGTCGGTCGCAGCCACCACCAGGCCTATGCCTACCTGATGGTGCCCGACGTCGATAGCCTCACCAAGCAGGCGCAGCAGCGGCTCGACGCCATCCAGGCCATGGAGGAGCTGGGCAGCGGCTTCTACCTGGCCATGCACGACCTGGAAATTCGCGGCGCAGGCGAGGTGCTTGGGGAGAACCAGAGCGGCAACATCATGGAAATCGGTTTTCAGTTGTACAACGAAATGTTGGGCGAAGCCGTGCGCAGCCTCAAGGCCGGCAAGGAGCCAGACCTGCTGGCGCCGCTCAACGTGACCACCGACATCAACCTGCACGCCCCTGCCCTGCTGCCGGAGGACTACTGTGGGGATGTGCATTTGCGGCTCTCGTTCTACAAGAAGCTGGCCACGGCGCATACGGGCGAGCAGATCGATGGACTGCTCGAAGAAATCGTCGATCGCTTCGGCAAACTGCCGCCGCAGGCGCAGACGCTGTTCGACGTCCACCGCCTGCGGGTGCTGTCGCAACCTTACGGCGTGCTCAAGGTCGACTCTGCGCCCACGGTCACTACCATCAGCTTCCGACCCGGCGCCCCGGTGGACCCCATGCGCGTCATCGACCTGGTGCAGAAAAACCGCCATATCAAGCTGGCGGGCAACGAGAAGCTGCGCATCGAGCGCGAACTGCCCGATGCGCCTGCCCGCGCCCAGCTGGTGCGGGATCTCTTGCGCCATCTGGGCGCTCCGGTCCACGCCAGCGCGGTAGCATCCCATTGAAATAGCCGGCCCCGCCAGGCCGGCTATTTACTGTCGTGCAGCCATGCCGCCAGATCGGTCAGGCGTTGGCAAAACGGTCGCGCATGGCTTTGACTTCATCGTGGTTGCGCTGGGCGCCGGCGGACTGGCGCGAGACAAGATCGCGCACGTCTCCTGGAAGCGGCTTTTTCAGTGTCTTGCGGTAGGCAGCCACTGCCGAGTCCTCGCCGCGTTCGCATTCCTGCAGCACGGCCTTGTCGTCCATGGTGGACAGGGCCGTCTTGACCGCCACCCAGCCGCGGTGCATCGCGCCGACTGCGGTGCCGCCGTCGGCAGGCTCGCCGCCGTACTGCCGAATCATTTGTTCGAGTTCGCGCGCCGCTGTCGCGCAGTCGGTCGCACGGCGCGACAGCAGGTTCTTGACCTCAGTCGAGTCGGCATGTTCGGCAGAGGTGCGAAAGCCATATTCCCCATCGCGGCTGGTTTCGAGCAAGTTGTTCAGAACGTCGACGACATCGTCGTTCTCCATGGCCTGCGCTGCCGATCCCAAGGCCCGCTCGCGTGCGGCCCGGGTGGCGTGACGCGCCTGCGGCCATTCGAGCGACGAAGTGCCGCGGTCGGTGATCCACCGATCGCGCAGAGTGGGCTCCACGGTTTCAAAAGGCCCTTCGTACAGGCCGACCGATTGCCATCCCAGCGCATAGGCAGGATGGTAGTCTTCGTAGCTTCGCCCCTCGGTCACGTAGGGCTCGTCTCGGTAGGCCTCGCGCCAGTACGCCTCCTCTGCCGTGGGATTGACGGCCTCGGCAGCGGCCTTGCCCGCCAGGCCGCCGGCGACCGCGCCCACCACGCCGCCTATCGCAGCGCCCACTGGCCCGGCAAACGCGCCGGTGGCAACGCCGGCCGCAGCGCCGCCCGCCGCGGCGCCCAGGCCAGTACCTACCGGGTGGGCGCCGGGCTCCTTGGTAATGGGGTCACGGTTCGCATCATTTCGATCAGACATCTCTGGCTCCTTGGTTGGTTCAATGAAGCCATTCTGGAAGCGCCACCCAGGGGTAAGGGTGCGCGCGCCGCGCACTGGCGTGTAGGAATTCTTCGCATGAAGACGGGCGGCGCGTGCGGCCCGCTCCGTCTAGCGGAGAGCTATTAAATTAATAGCTTAAAACGCTCATAAAATAAGCGCTAGAGCCCATTTTGTCTCAAATCTTTGGTGTCCAGGCCCAACTCCTGGATCTTGCGCGTGATGGTGTTGCGGCCAATGCCCAGGCGCTGCGCAGCTTCCATGCGACGGCCGTGCGTGGCATCGAGTGCGCCGGCGATCAGGCAGGCCTCAAACCGCTGGGACAGACGATCCCACACCTCCTCGCTGCCAGCGGCCAGCAAGGCGCGCACCTCAAGGGCCAGCGCCTGCTGCCAGTCCGCCGCCGTGGGCTTGGAAGTCGCTTCCGCCGCAGACCCGGAATGCGCGCCATAGGCACCTGCCCCGGCTGCCGGCGGAGGCGCTCGGCGTGCAGGGTCCGGCGAGCCGGACGCCGCGTCACCGCTCAGCGTGGCAGCGGAGGTGGGCCAAGCGAGCGTCTCGCTGTCTGGCGGGGGAATGGCAGAACGCGCAAGCACCTCCGGCGGCAGGTCTGGCGGCGATACGACCTGCCCCGGCGCCATGACTGTGAGCCAATGGCAGATGTTCTCTAGCTGCCGCACGTTGCCCGGGAAGTCAAACTGCGAAAGACACGCCAGCGCTGGCTCGGCGATGCGTTTGGCTTCCACACCGAGCTGGCGCGCGCTTACCTGCAGGAAATGGCGGGTGAGCATGGGGATGTCCTCGCGCCGCTCGCGCAGCGCAGGCAGGCGCAAGCGGATCACATTGAGTCGGTGAAACAGGTCTTCGCGAAAAACACCCTCCTTGACGCGCTGCTCCAGGTTCTGGTGCGTAGCGGCCACGACGCGCACATGGGCCTTTACCGCGCTGTGACCACCGACACGGTAGAACTGTCCGTCAGAGAGCACGCGCAACAAGCGCGTTTGCAGGTCAAAGGCCATGTCGCCGATTTCATCGAGAAACAGCGTGCCGCCCTCGGCCTGCTCGAAGCGTCCGCGCCGCTGTGTCTGCGCTCCCGTGAACGCGCCGCGCTCGTGGCCAAACAATTCGGATTCAAGCAAATCCTTGGGGATCGCCGCCGTATTGATGGCGACGAAAGGGCCTTGCGCGACAGGCGAATGCTTGTGCAGGGCCCGCGCCACGAGTTCCTTGCCCGTTCCCGATTCGCCGGTAATCAGCACCGTAACCTGGCTCTGGCTCAGGCGCCCAATGGCGCGAAACACGTCCTGCATGGCACCGGCCTGACCCAGCATCTCGGGCGAGCTTTCGGCAGACTCCTGCGCCACGTCCTCACGCTGGCTCTCCTGAACCGCGCGGCGGATCAGTTCGACCGCCCTGGGAAGATCAAAGGGCTTGGGCAGGTATTCGAAAGCCCCGCGCTGAAAGGCCGAAACGGCGCTGTCCAGATCCGAAAACGCCGTCATGATGATGACTGGCAGGCCGGGTTGCAGCGCCTGCACATTTTCGAGAAGCTGCAGCCCCGAGCCCCCAGGCATGCGGATGTCACTGACCAGCACCTGCGGCCCCGGCTGGTCCTCCAGGCCTTGGGCGATGGCGGCCATGGCTTCGAGCACCTCGCGGGGATGACTGAAGCTGCGCGTGCCCAAGCCCTCACGCGCCAGGGCCTTTTCCAGCACGAAGCGGATCGAAGGGTCGTCATCTACTATCCAGATCGGCTTCATAAGCAGTCATTCCCCGTTGGCAGTCGTCGTTCCTCAGGGAAGCGGAATGAGCATACGAAAGTCGGTGCAACCGGGCACGCTTTCGCATTCAATCAATCCATGGTGCTGCTGCACAAACGTCTGCGCCAGCGTCAGCCCCAACCCCGAGCCGCCCTCGCGTCCCGACACCAGGGGATAGAAGATTCTTTCCCGGATGGCGTCAGGCACGCCAGGCCCGTTGTCAATGACATGCAATTCCAGTGCCAGGCGATAGCGCTTCCGTCCAAACGTGACCTGGCGTGCGACGCGGGTGCGCAAGATGATGCAGGCACGGCCTTGCGCCATGGCCGGCAGCAGCGCCTGGGCCGCGTTTTGCACGATATTGAGCACCGCCTGGATCAGCTGCGCCCGGTCGCCGCGGAACTCGGGAATGGACGTGTCGTAGTCGCGCTGGATGCGCAGGCCCTGGGGGTACTGCGCGAGCACCAACGAGCGCACGCGCTCGCAGATTTCGTGGATGTTGACGTCACCCACCTGATGCGGGTGCCGGTGCGGTTCCAGCAAGCGGTCGACCAGGCTTTGCAGCCGGTCGGCCTCGTGCACGATCACTTCGGTGTATTCGCTCAGCTCGGGGCTTTGCAGTTCCAGCGCAAGCAATTGCGCGGCGCCGCGGATACCGCCCAGCGGGTTCTTGATCTCGTGCGCCAGATTGCGAATCAGCTCCTTGTGCGCCTGGGCCTGCTCCAGCAAGCGTTCCTCCCGGTCCTGGCGCACCTGCTGCTCCAGCGGCCAGAGCTCCACCACGATCTGCTCGCGCAATTCCTCGGGTGCAAAGCTCACGTGTACGGGAATGCTGTCCTGGTGCGGCCGACGCAACAGTGCTTCCACGCGCAGCGCCGCGAAATCCCTGCTGTGCGCGCCGGCCAGCGCAGTCTGAATCAGGGCCGGTTCGGTGAAGAACTGACTGAAATCGCTCCCTGCCAGGGTGCGCCGCGAAGCGCCCAGGGCTTGCTCCAACGCTGCGTTGACGCAGAGAACCGAACCGTCGGCATGCAGCACCGCCACCAGCACCGAGAGCAGGTCAAACGCCTGGAACGATGGGGGGCTGCGTGGTGCTGCCCCGCGGTTCCCCACTTAGCGCACCGCGGGAAGGCGCTCGATTTCGCGCCGAATCCCTTCGACGTCTGCTTCGGCACGCGCCAGCGATGCCTTCAGCTCGGCAGTGCGTTCCATGTACTTCTGCGGGTTGCGCAGGTCCAGCGCGTTGCGCTGGGGGGAGCCATCGTTGTATTCCTGCTTGATCTCGGCCAAGCGTGCCTGCGCCTTTTTCAATTCCGATTCCAGAATGGCACGCGCGTCGGCGTCGCGGGCGCGCTGGTCATTGGGATCGACGCGGGGCGCCGACGGCGGGGATGAGGCCGCTTTCGGTGCGGCGCCGCTCCCCCCAGGGGCCGGGCGTGTGCCCTCGACCACGGTCACGTTCCCGCCCTCGACCACCTTGCAGTTGCGTTCCTTGGCCACCGAAGCATTGTTCGTGTACTCGTTTCCGCAGCGGTAGATGCGGTTCTGCGCAAATGCTGTCGAAGCGGCCAAAGCCAGGAAAACGAAGGAGGACAGGAGGGGATAAGGCAATTTTTTCATGGGCGTACCAGTGCGCAGAAGGCGCAGTGCCCAGCCAGTATCGCCCAAAACGCCGGGCGCCTTCAAGCCGGCACCGGCCCCGAGGAAGCAAGGCCTGGACGGCGCGAAGGTCAGGGCCCTGCGCAGGGCAACCGACCAAACCGTGGTCCTTGCCGCCTCGTTGCACGCTGCGCACAGGCAGGCAGCGCCTACAGCGAGTAATACATGTCGAACTCGACGGGGTGCACCGCCTGGCGAAATCGGGTGACTTCACCCATTTTGAGTTCGATATAGGCATCCACCATCGCATCGCTGAACACCCCACCCTTGGTGAGAAAGGCGCGGTCGGCGTCGAGCGCCTCAAGCGCCTGATCCAGGCTGTGGCAAACCGTTGGCACCAACTTGTCCTCTTCCGGCGGCAAGTGGTACAAGTCTTTGGTGGCAGCTTCGCCAGGGTGGATCTTGTTCTCCACACCGTCCAGGCCCGCCATCAACAATGCCGCAAAGCCCAAGTAAGGGTTCATCAGCGGGTCGGGGAAGCGCGCCTCCACACGGCGGCCCTTGGGGTTGGCCACGTAAGGAATGCGGATGGAAGCGGACCGATTCTTGGCCGAATAAGCCAGTTTCACCGGCGCCTCGAAGTGCGGAACGAGACGCTTGTAACTGTTGGTGCCCGGATTCGTGATCGCGTTCAGCGCCCGGGCGTGCTGGATGATGCCGCCGATGTAATACAGAGCAAAATCCGACAGGCCGGCGTAGCCGTCACCGGCAAACAGGTTTTTGCCGTCCTTCCAGACCGACTGGTGCACGTGCATGCCAGAGCCGTTGTCGCCGGCATACGGCTTGGGCATGAACGTGGCCGTTTTGCCATAGGCGTTGGCCACGTTGTGAACCACGTACTTTTGCAGCTGGGTCCAGTCGGCCCGCTCCACCAGCGTGCTGAACCGGGTGCCGATCTCGTTTTGCCCGGCGCCGGCCACTTCGTGGTGGAAAACTTCGACCGGGATGCCCAGCGACTCGAGGATCAAGGACATTTCGGCGCGCATGTCGTGCGTACTGTCCACTGGAGGTACCGGAAAGTAACCCCCTTTGAGCGTAGGCCGATGGCCACGATTGCCACCTTCGAGCTTGGCGCCCGTGTTCCAGGGCGCCTCGTATTCCTCGATCTCGACGCTGACATTGCCAGGCTCGTTGCTCCAGCGCACGCCATCAAAAATGAAAAACTCGGGCTCCGGTCCAAAGAACGCGGTGTCGCCCAGCCCAGACGCCTTGAGATACGCCTCCGCGCGCTTGGCGATCGAGCGCGGATCGCGGTCATAGGCCTTACCGTCGCTGGGCTCGATCACGTCGCAGGTCATGATCAAGGTCGTCTCTTCAAAAAACGGATCGATGTTCGCCGAATTGGGATCCGGTACCAACTGCATATCCGACGCTTCGATCCCCTTCCAGCCAGCGATGGAAGAACCATCGAATGCATGGCCCGAAGCGAACTTTTCCTCATCGAAATGCGACACCGGAACCGTGGTGTGGTGCTGCTTGCCACGGGTGTCGGTGAAACGGAAGTCAACGAACTTGACTTCGTTTTCCTTCACCATCTTCATCACATCTGCAACGGTCTTGGCCATCCGAATCTCCTGGGTAAATCGGGTTGAGTAAGTGTGTAGCAAATCAAAGCAGGTTATGTGCCAATGTGCCGGTTGAGGCAGCGCAGCAACCAGGTCATGGCCCGTGCCTCATCTCGCTTCTTTGTGGTGCATTTTGCGTCGCCGAGAAAAGCTCATCCGGCACGCACCAATTCAGGGCCAAGGCGCGCTCCAAATTGGTGCAGTCCTGTCCTCAAGGCTTCCCAAGCTGGCGGAACGAGGGCGCTGGGGCCTTTCACACCCAGTTCGAGATGGGGTCCGTGCACCGGATGGTCGACGCTCGGAAGACAAAACACGCAGATGTTGGGGTAATCGCGCTCGATTTGTTCCATAAGCGGAGTCAGCGCGGCTTCCGGGCTGTCGAACACCACGACCGAATGCTCGGTGCGTGCTCTCTGGTGAAAATGCTCGGCATAGAAGCTGTCGAGCGCCCAGGCGATCATCGGCCATGCCATCACCGGAAAGCCGGGAACGAAGTACACCGCGCCACGCGAACCAGGCGAGTCGCAGAAAAAGCCAGGAATCTGGTTGTACGGGTTGGGAATGACGCGCGAGCCCGTCGGGAATTCGCCCATCTTCAGCCGCTGCTGATTGTCCGCTCGGTCCGGCTCGTATGGCTCACCGTTCTCCGAAGCCAGCCGCCGAATGCGGGTCTCGATCAGTGCCCGCGCCTCGGGATGCAACAAGGTGGAAACACCCAGAGCCTGCGCTGCGCAGGCGCGCGTATGGTCGTCCGGGGTCGCGCCGATACCGCCAGTGCAAAAGACGACGTCGCCTGAAGCAAACGCACGCCGAAGCGCTGCGGTGATGCGCTGCGGGTCGTCCCCCACGTATTCCGACCACGCCAAGCCCAGGCCCCGCTCTCGCAGCAGCTCGATGACCTTGACGAGATGCTTGTCGACGCGCTTGCCCGACAGAATTTCGTCGCCGACGACGATCAGACCGAATTGGGGACTCATGGGCTTGCAACCTCTTGCGAATCCGACTGCCCAGTCAGGGCTGGCGGCAGGAAAGTGGCGTTTCTGTGTTGTTGGAGAGCGCCCAGACAATAGTGCGCGAACCAGAGTGAAGAGAACGCAAAAACCAGCGTATAAATCCAGATCCCGAGAGGAATCAGCACAAAAAAAGCTGCAGCAAACACCAGCCCCGACGCCCAGACAATGGCAGGCGCAGCGCCCAGATAGCCACTGACCAGGCCGATGGCCAGCAACGCCATCCGGTGACGTCGCAGGACTAAGACGCGCTCTTGCGGATCCGCATGCTCGGCCAGCGCGTCAAATGCCATGACGCGGTAGGTCAGCCAACCCCAGATCAGCGGGGGCAGGACCAAAACGAGGGGCGGAATCAGCCACAGCGGCATCGACGCGAAGAGGGCCAACAAGGCCCAGAACATCGAGCCCAACGACCAGGCCAGGCTATGCAGAAAAGAAGCTCCCTTGCGGCGCACAAGCTCCGGGAATCGACGCTGCGCGACCAGCGCGACCAAGGCAGGCGTCATCATCGTCGCGACCACCAGGAGCGCCAGCACGACCACGATCGGAACCACGACCGCCAACACCAGCAAGGGAGCCAATACGGACGGCAGATTTCCTGCGCCCCATGCACTCAGCCAGCTCCACAGGCTGGCCATCAGCCCGGAAGCATTCATCCATTCGACCACGGCCCCCACTGCTGCATCCCAGTAGAAATGGCCCAGCAGCACGGCACCAAGGCCCATCAGCAACAGCGGCAGGACAGAAAGGATGAGAACACGCGGCAGCACGCAATACGCCAAGGCGCGCCAGAATGAATCCATCAAAAGCGGCATGGAATGAGCATACCTGTTGGCAGAAGCGCCCGCCGAAAATGAAAAATGGGCTGCAGGTATTGCACTGCAGCCCATGCGGGTGATGGCGGAGTGGACGGGACTCGAACCCGCGACCCCCGGCGTGACAGGCCGGTATTCTAACCAACTGAACTACCACTCCTGGCAGGCAGCTTCTGCTTGCATTTCTGCGCAAGCCAAGCGCTGCGACTTGGCGACCCCACGGGGATTCGAACCCCGGTACTCACCGTGAAAGGGTGATGTCCTAGGCCTCTAGACGATGGGGTCAAAACCTTGGAACAAACCGAACAACCAACCATTTGGTGGAGGTAAGCGGGATCGAACCGCTGACCTCTTGCATGCCATGCAAGCGCTCTCCCAGCTGAGCTATACCCCCAAAACCACCGAATGCCAAATTTCTGCAGAATTCATCTGAGCCTTGAATTATAGACAGCTTTTTCAGCGCTTTTTGAGGCGCTCAAGAACTTTTTCCCGGCCCAGCAACTCGAGCATCGCGTCCACCGAAGGCGTCTGCGCCGTGCCTGCCACCAGCACGCGAACGGGCATGGCCAGTTGCGGCATCTTCATTTCGTAGCGGGCAAGCGTTTGCTTGATGGCTGCGGCAATCGATGCCCGCTCCCAGGCACATTCTTCCAGCGCCTGCGCCAGCGCATCCAGCGCTTGAGCCACGGACTGCGTCAGGTACTGCGCGCGCTCTTGCTCGGAGCAAGCGACCTGATCGCCCAGCAACCGCTCTGCCCAGTCGGCCAATGCGACGGTCGTGTCACAGCGGTCTTTGAAAAGCGCGCACAGAGGGACGAGCGACGCGAGGTCGAGTCCGGAGACCTTGCGCTTGGCCAACTGCTCGGACACCAGCTGGGCAAGCGCTTCGTCCTTCATGGCCTTGATGTGCTGGGCGTTCACCCAACGCAGCTTCGCTTCGTCAAACTGCGCCGCGCTGCGGCCAAGGTGATCCAGGTTGAACCATTCAATGAACTGCTGCCGCGTAAAAATCTCGTCATCGCCATGGCTCCAGCCCAGTCGCGCCAGATAGTTGATCATGGCATCGGCCAGATAGCCTTCGTCGCGGTACTGCGTGACAGGCTTGGCCCCGTTGCGCTTGCTCATCTTCTCCCCCTGCTCATTGAGCACGGTGGGAAGGTGTGCATACACGGGCGGCTGCGCCCCAAGGGCCAGAAAGATGTTGATCTGGCGCGGCGTGTTGTTGACGTGGTCATCACCCCGAATCACGTGCGTGATCTCCATGTCTATGTCGTCCACGACAACACAGAAGTTATAAGTAGGTGTGCCGTCGGGCCGGGCAATCACCAAATCATCCAATTCTTCGTTGCGAATTTCAATCCGACCTTTGACCTTGTCGTCCCACGCCACCACACCGCCTTGCGGATTGCGAAAGCGCAGCACCGGCTGCACACCCGGCGGCACATCCGGCAGCGACTTGCCCGACTCGGGGCGCCACAGCCCGTTGTAGCGGGGCTTTTCCTTGTTAGCCATTTGCTGTTCGCGCAACGCATCGAGTTCTTGCACCGACATGTAGCAGGGGTAAACATGGCCACTGGCCTTGAGCTGACCAAGCACCTCACGGTACCGATCCATGCGCTGCATCTGGTAGAAAGGCCCCTCGTCGGGCGCCATGCCCAGCCAATCCAATCCCTCAAGAATCACATCGACGGCGGCCTGCGTGGAACGCTCGACATCGGTATCTTCAATGCGCAGGATGAAATCCCCGCCGGTGGATCGTGCGAAAGCCCAGGGATACAGCGCCGAGCGGATATTTCCCAGATGGATAAAGCCGGTGGGCGATGGGGCGAATCGCGTGCGCACGCGCGCCGCAGGCAAATTGGTTATCTGGTCGTTCATTTCAAGCTATCCAGGCCGCGCGCTAGGTCGGCCTTCAAATCGTCGATGTGTTCCAGCCCCACGGCAAGACGGATCAGGCCTTGGCCGATGCCTGCAGCACTGCGCTGCGCGTCGGTCAAACGGCCATGGGAGGTGCTTGCCGGGTGAGTAATGGTGGTCTTGGTGTCACCCAAGTTGGCTGTGATGCTGCATATGCGGGTGCTATCAATCACATGAAAGGCGCTGGCGCGCGCGGCTGCAGCTTCTGCGCCGCCAACCACAAACGACACCACAGCGCCACCCACACCCGATTGCTGGCGCATGGCCAACTCATGCTGCGGATGCGAAGCCAGGCCAGGATAAAAGGTGCGTCTCACCGCAGGGTGCGACTCGAGCCAGCTTGCAATGGCCAGCGCGTGGGCGCTTTGCGCTTGCATGCGAATAGACAAGGTCTCGAGCCCCTTGAGCACCACCCAGGCGTTGAAGGGCGAGAGATTCATGCCCGCGCTGCGGATCAAGGGCGCGAGTTTTTCCTCAATCAGCGCATGCGGGCCGCAGACTGCGCCCGCCATGACGCGCCCCTGACCATCAAGAAACTTGGTGCCTGAATGGATCACCAGATCCGCTCCCATTTCTGCAGGGCGCTGCAGCGCAGGAGAGGCAAAGCAGTTGTCGACCGCCAGCAGCACGCCGGCCTCGTGCGCGATGTCCGCCAGCGCACGAATGTCGCAAAGCTCGGTCAACGGGTTGGTCGGAGTCTCGGCAAAGAGCAGACGCGTTTCGGGTCGAACGGCCGCGCGCCAAGCCGCAACGTCGGTTTGCGGCACAAAAGTCGATTGCACGCCAAAACGCGCCAACTCGCCCCCGATGAGCTTCATGGTGGATCCGAACATCGACTGCGAGCACACGACATGGTCTCCTGCCTTGAGCAGCGCGAGGCACATCAGCAAGATGGCAGACATTCCGCTGGCCGTGGCAACCGCCGCTTGTGTGCCCTCCATTGCGGCCAGCCGCTGCTCAAAGCTCGTTACGGTGGGATTGGCCGTGCGGGTGTAGGTGTAGCCTTCCTCCTCACCGGCAAAGCGCCGCGCTGCGGTGGCTGCGTCGGGTTGGACGAAGCTGCTGCTCAGATACAGCGCTTCGGAATGTTCGCCAAACTGACTGCGCGGTACGGCCTGGCGCACCGCCAGGGTGTCGGGGTGCAGACCGGTGCTATCGAATGCCGTCATGAAGCTCTTTCTCTCATTGAACGCGCGGCGCTACGCATCCGCCGCATTCGGAAGCGCCAAGCGCGAGGCGTCTTCTTCGTCTTGGGTCCCGCCTTTGCGACCGGCATTCAGGCGCGCAAGATCGTCAGGACCGATGTCACCGGTCACGTAAACGCCATCGAAACAGGATGCGTCGAACCCCGACAACGCCGGGTTGCCTGCGCCAACGGCCTTTTTCATTGCGTCCACATCCTGGTAAATGAGCGCGTCGCATCCAATCAGCGCCCGGACCTCTTCAACGGTGCGACCATGGGCCACCAGTTCATCGCTGGTGGGCATGTCAATGCCGTAGACGTTCGGGTAGCGCACCGGAGGCGCAGCACTTGCCAAGTACACCTTGCGGGCGCCCGCTTCGCGGGCCATCTGCACGATCTCGCGGCTGGTGGTGCCGCGAACGATGGAGTCGTCCACAAGCAGGACATTGCGGCCCTTGAATTCGCTGCCAATCACATTGAGCTTCTGGCGCACGGACTTTTTGCGAATCTCTTGGCCCGGCATGATGAAGGTGCGTCCTACATAACGGTTCTTGACGAAACCTTCCCGGTACGGCACGCCCAGCAGATGCGCCAACTGCGTGGCACTGGGGCGGCTCGACTCGGGAATCGGAATGATGACGTCGATGTCGCTGGGCGGAACCGTGGAAACCACGCGCTTGGCCAGTGAAGCGCCGAGGTTGAGGCGCGCCTGGTACACCGAAATGCCGTCAAGGACCGAATCGGGACGTGCCAGATACACATACTCGAACACGCAGGGAAAGTGTTGCGTTTTTTCCGCGCATTGCTGCGCACTGAGATTTCCAGCCAGATCGACGAACAGCGCCTCGCCGGGTGCCACGTCGCGTTGGAATTCGTGGCCCGTCCCTTCAATGGCCACCGATTCACTGGCAAACACGACGGCACCTTGGGTGCTGCGCCCCATCGCCAACGGACGGATGCCGTAAGGATCACGAAACGCCACCAACCCATGGCCCGCGATCAGCGCAATGACGGCGTAAGAGCCGCGCACCCTTCTGTGCACCGCGCGCACAGCCTTGAAGACGTCAGCAGGCTGCAACGCGATACCCCGCGTCGCATTTTCCAGTTCATGCGCAAAAACATTGAGCAGCACCTCCGAATCGCTGTCGGTATTGGTGTGGCGGTGGTCCGTGGAGAACAACTCAGCGCGCAGCACGTCTGCATTGGTGAGATTGCCGTTGTGAACCAACACAATGCCAAAGGGAGCATTCACGTAAAACGGCTGTGCCTCTTCCTCGTCGAAGGCGTTGCCGGCCGTTGGATAGCGCACCTGCCCCAGGCCAGAATTGCCGGGAAGTGCTCGCATGTTGCGGGTGCGAAACACGTCGCGCACCATGCCCTTTGCCTTGTGCATGAAGAACTTGCGCTCTTGCTGCGTCACGATTCCGGCGGCGTCCTGGCCACGGTGCTGCAGCAGCAGCAATGCGTCGTAGATCAGTTGGTTGACGGGAGCCGCACTGACGACACCGACGATTCCACACATAGCTCATCCATTCGTTCGCGGGCCCCAGGCCCGCATTGCGCTCGCTCGACCGAATTGGCCCAGCCCCCGCCGCCAGCGCTTCACGCCGGCAGCATTCTTCCAAACTGCTCCGGCAAGGCCGGGCGCAATATCTGCAGCGTTTGCGCGATGCGCGGTGCGCTTGCCGATTCCACCCACCACGAAGCCTGTCCGACCGGTGTCAGTTGGGCGACCACTCCGAGAACGAGCAGCAGAACAGCGGCCCGCACCACGCCAAAGGCGGCACCCAGCACCCGATCCACCGGCCGCAGACCCACGGCTTCAATCAGCTTTTTCGCCAGCGAAGCCACCAGACTGCAGGCAAACAAGGTCGCCAGAAACAACCCCATAAAACCGGCCGCAAAACGCACAGGCTCAGACAAACCACCCAAGGGCAGCCACCCCGCGATGTCGGCCGCAAACCACTGGGCAATGAAAAATGCCGCTGCCCAGGCCAACAGGGACAAGACCTCATACACCAGACCGCGCCATGCGCCCAGCAAGAGCGACGCCAGGACCAATGCCAGCACCAGCCAGTCGAGCGCGGCCCATTGCAAGGCGGGCAAGGCAGACGCTTCCGGCATCTTGGCTGGTGCTGGGCTCAGAGGCTCAGGATCGACGCGGGCAAGCCAAGGGCCTTGATCCTGGCCGTCGCCTTTTCTGCCTCGGCCCGTCCCTGGAAGGGCCCCACACGCACCCGCGTGCGCTTGCCCTCCTTGGTTTCCACCACCTGCGTGTAGGTCGCAAGGCCGGCGCGCTCGAGCTTTTGCCGAGCCTCGCGCACCTTCGACTCCTCCGAAAATGCGCCCACCTGAACAATGAAACGTTCGCCTGTGCCGGCAACCTGGGTCTCGGGCCTGGAAGCAGCGACAGGTGTCTTGCCCGATCGCCCTTCCAGCAGGGCGAGAGCGCGCTCGGCCTCACTCAGCGGAGGCGGCGAGACAGGCGAGGAAGGCGATGGGGCCGCCTCCGCCTTGGCAGGCGCCGGCTGCGGGCGCGCCTCGACCAAGGCCGACGCAGCCGGATCTTTGCGCGAACTGACGGCGGGCGTTGGCATTTTTTCTGGGGCCAGCTCGCTTGTCTTCGGTTCAGGCTCGGGCTTGGCAGCAGGCTGGGATGCAAGTGCCGGATCGACCGGGGCAGTAGCCACCGCCGGTGGCGCTGGCACGACCAAAGGGGCCACCTTGTCGCGGTCCGGGATTTCAATGCGGGTATCGACGGCCATCGGCCGCGGCTGGGTGTCAAACACGAGCGGGAAACCCACGACCCCGATCAACACGAGCAACGCCGCCCCCATCAAACGATGGCGCGCCCGGCGGCGCATCACTTCCACGGTTTCGCCGCGCACCGCCCGCGAGAGCTTGGCGGGCTTGCCCTGGGCAGTGGCTTGCCCGGGCCAGCGAATCTTGAAAAATGCCATGGGTGGATACGCTACTGAGGCTTGTTCACAGCGCTTTTGCTGGTGCTCCAGCCAAGGTGTTTGGCCTGTAATTTGGGGGTTCCGTGTTCAAGAACACCCCCTACCGTATAGAACGAGCCAAAAATCACAATTCTATCAGCCGCGCCTGCCGCGGCGACCGCAGCATCGAGCGCGTCCTGGGGCGTCGCGTGCAGGCGGACGGGCACGTCTTTCCGAAGACCAAGACCTTGCGCAACCTCATCCCACCACCGCGCCAACTCATCCGCGCGGGCCGCGCGTCCGGTCGGCAAATCCGTGAAATGCCACCGATCCACCAAAGGTCCGATCTTGCTGAGCATGGCTTTGACGTCCTTGTCGGCCATGGCGCCAAAAACGGCATGCGTAGTCGGATGAAAGCGCATCGCGTCCAGGTTGGCAGCGAGCGCTGCGACGGCATGGGGATTGTGGGCAACATCCAGCACCAACACCGGTTCTCCTGGCACGATCTGAAAACGCCCGGCCAGCTCGACCATGGCCAGGCCGTTGCGCACGGCCTGCGCCGTGACCGGCACCCGATTGCGCAGAGCCTCAAGAGCCGCCAAAGCCCCCGAAGCATTGACCAATTGGTTGGCGCCTCGCAGTGCCGGGTAGGCCATGCCGGCATAGCGGCGCCCGCGGCCCGCCCAGCTCCACTGTTGCTTGTCGCCGGAAAAGTTGAAGTCGTGGCCGAAACGCCAGAGGTCGGCGCCAATCTCCCGCGCATGGTCCACCACGCTCTGCGGCGGCATCGGGTCGCAGACGACGGCCGGGCGGCCGGTGCGAAGAATCCCAGCTTTCTCGCGCCCGATGCTTTCGCGGTCGCTGCCCAGCAATTCGGTGTGGTCGATGTCGATGCTGGTAATGACCGCGCAATCAGCATCCACGATGTTCGTCGCGTCCAGCCGGCCACCCAAGCCCACCTCCAGGATGGCAAGGTCCAGCCCGGCCTGGCTCATCAAACGCAGGATGGCGAGCGTAGTGAATTCAAAGTAGCTCAGCGAAATTTTTTGATCTTTTTCGCATCTTGCGCTCTCCACAGCTGAAAAGTTCGCTATCAAATCAGAAGCATCGACCGCTTCGCCATGGATGCGGCAGCGCTCCTCGAAACGCACCAGGTGTGGTGACGTGTACACCCCCGTGCGGTAGCCCGCCTGGAGCGCCACCGCCTCGATCATGGCGCAGGTTGAGCCCTTGCCATTGGTTCCAGCGACGGTGATCACCGGGCAATCAAAATGCAGATCGAGCCGCTTGGCCACGGCGCGCACACGCTCGAGGCCCATGTCGATCTGCCGAGGATGAATGCGCTCGCAGTAGGTGAGCCAATCGGGAAGGCTAAGGAGTGGAGTTTCTGGCATACGGTGGGCGATTGTCCTCCGGGACGCGGTCCCGGCCCCGCTGGCGCATGAAAAACCGCGTGAACCATGGCATTGAGCACATTTCTTTACGCAGATTTACGGCGGCGCTGTCACTCCAAGACGCGGTCTGGATAAACTTTCTCTCGCCTTGGCGCGTTGTACCTGCGCTTTTGAAAGGGTTTCACCATGAAAAAGATTTTGTTGCTTTCTCTACTGGCCGGGGTGTCGTCCCTGGCTGCCGCGCAGGAGCGCGGGCGGGTGCTTTCGGTCACCCCGATCATCGAGCAGGTCGCGGTCCCACGCCAGGTGTGCGGCAACGAGACGGTCTATACCGGCCCGCGCACCAGCGGTGGCGGCGCTGTGCTGGGCGCCATTGCCGGCGGTGCAGCCGGCAATGCCATTGGTAAGGGCGGCGGACGCGCAGCCGCCACGGCCCTGGGCGTGATTGGCGGCGCCGTGCTGGGCAACCACATCGAAGGCAATGGCCGCCCCGAATACCAGACAGTGCAGCGCTGCGGCACCGAAACCACCTACGAGAACCGCACAGCGGGATACGACGTGGTCTATGAATATGCGGGCAAGCGCTATACCACCCGCACCCAGTACGACCCCGGCCGCACCATTGCGCTCAGCGTGCAACCCGAGGAACCGCGGTACTACGAGCGCTACGATGACGATGGCTACAGTGAGCGCGGCGTTGTGACCTCGCCCTATGCGACGGCTCCGCTGCCACCGCCTGCGGTCGTGAGCCCGGGCGTGACGGTCATTGAGTATGGCTATCCCGGCCCGCGCCCTTACTACCCCTACCCGCCTCCACGGCCGCACTGGCGCTGAGTCATTGCAGGAAAGGGCCCGTCGGTCCTTCTGTCCTGGAGCAGGCGGAGCGCGGCTTGCCGATGGGGCTTGCCAATGCCCTTGTGACCTAAAATCGGCCGCTTTTGTCTTTGTCGGCTCACCTACCCGCCACTCCATGACCACCGAACAAATCCACGGCGTCTCCGTCACGACCCAGGCCAACGTCTATTTCGACGGCAAGTGCGTCAGCCATTGCATCACGTTCCCGGACGGCACGAAGAAATCCGTCGGTGTGGTGCTGCCTGCAACGCTACGCTTTGGCACCAACGCCGCCGAAGTCATGGAGTGCGTGGCCGGTTCCTGCGAATACAAGCTTGCAGACTCGGCCGATTGGGTCCCTTGCCAAGCCGGTCAGCAGTTCAGCGTACCGGGCAACAGCCAGTTCGACATTCGCGTCAGCGACGCCTTTCACTACATCTGCCACTACGGCTGAACCATGGCCACCATTCTGCAAAACCTCCCCATCGGCCAGAAGGTCGGTATCGCATTCTCCGGCGGCCTGGACACCAGCGCTGCCTTGCTCTGGATGAAGCAAAAAGGTGCCCTGCCCTACGCCTACACGGCCAACCTGGGCCAGCCCGACGAGCCCGACTACGACGCCATTCCGCGCAAGGCC
>JAMLIT010000036.1 GCA_023954035.1 Burkholderiaceae bacterium
TTCAAGATCTGGGAGATGGCCTGCTTCGGCGGCTTCCTCGCGGGGCGCGAGGTGGCCCGGCGCATGGTGGCGCGCGGGCGCGGCACGATTTTGTTCACCGGCGCCACGGCCGGACTGCGCGGCTCGGCCAACTTTGCCGCTTTTGCCGGCGCCAAGCATGCGCTGCGGGCGCTGGCGCAAAGCATGGCGCGGGAACTCGGGCCGAAGAACATCCATGTGGCGCATGTGGTGGTCGATGGCGCGATCGACACCGACTTCATCCGCGAGAGCTTCCCCGAGCGCTATGCGCTGAAGGACCAGGACGGCATCCTCAACCCCGACCACATCGCCGACAACTACTGGCATTTGCACGCCCAGCCGCGCGATGCCTGGACCCACGAGTTGGACTTACGCCCCTGGATGGAGCGTTGGTAGACCCTGCTGGAGCACACCATGAGCAAAACCGTTGAATTCCTTTTCGACCTGGGCAGCCCCTACAGCTACCTGGCCTGGCACCAGTTGCCCAAGGTGGCAGCGGCGCAGGGCGCCGCCATCGTCTATACGCCGGTGCTGCTGGGTGGCATCTTTCAGGCCACGGGCAATGCCAGCCCGGCCGAGGTGCCGGCCAAGGCGCGCTACCTGGACGTCGATCTGCAGCGCTGGGCGCAGGCATGGGGCCTGCAGTTTGAAAGCAACCCGGCGTTCCCCATCAACACGCTGGCGCTGATGCGCGGCGCCGTCGCCACGCAGATGCAGGGCGACGAGCCCTTCCAGCGCTACATGCAGGCGATGTACCACGCCATGTTTGGCGCGCCGCGCAATATGGGCGAGCCGGCCGAGGTGGCCGCAGTGCTCACGGCGGCGGGCTTCGATGCGGCGCAGTTCATGGCGCAGGTCGGCGAGCAGGCGGTGAAAGACCGGTTGAAGGACAACACGCAGCGGGCGGTGGCGCGCGGCGTGTTCGGTGCGCCCAGCTTCTTCGTGGGCGACGAGCTGTTTTGGGGGCAGGACCGGCTCGATCAGGTGGCACAGGCGCTGGCGCGCGCTTGATGCTCCCAAAAATATAGCTTCTAGCGCTTATACAGTAAGCGCTAGCAGCTATTCTTGCCTAAAAACTCGACGGTGTTTGGTCCATCCACCGTCGCACCCGTAGCCTTCCCCAGCGTCTTGTAGTTCGCGCGTTCCCCCGCGCTGTCGAACGGCTTTGGCGGGGTGGGCACCGGTTCGGACGGCAGGTGGCCAAAGCGCGTCTTGGTCTCCGGGGCGTTCAGCGCCGCGACGAAAGCCTTGATCAGCTTGTCGATCACCGCCTTGAGCGGCGCCGGCCGTGGCGATTGCCGCACGCGGCTCCCGCCCTTCGTAGGCGCCTTCTCACGCACTCCCTCGCAGCAGCCCTACGCGCCGGTCCCCAGCGCGTCTTTTACGCTGGCACCCTCGTGATCTACAGGAGTGCGCCATGCCCCAAGGTGACAAGTCTGCCTATACCGACAAGCAGAAACGAAAAGCCGAGCACATCGAAGATTCGTACGAAGAGCGGGGCGTCAGCAAGGCCGAAGCCGAAAAGCGCGCCTGGGCGACCGTGAACAAGGAATCCGGCGGCGGCAACAAGTCGGGCTCCGGGCACGGCACGCCGGAGAACAAGAGCGCGTCCAAGCGCGGCGGAAAAAAGGGTGGCGAGGCCTCGGCCGCACGGTCGGCCGAAGAGCGCTCGGCATCGGCAAAGAAAGCAGCAGCGACGCGCAAGCGCAATGCGGAAAAAGCCGAACACTGAACCGGCAGACGCAGCATCATGACCAAGACCGATCCGGCGAAGGCCGCGCAGGCTACCGCCAAGAAGACGCAGCGCCTGCAAGAGGGGCAAGACAGCCGCGACGCGCAGGCTGCCGCAAAGAAGCCCGCCGCCAAGCCCGCTCCCGGGCCGGGCCACGACGAGCCGGCGCCGCCGCTGCCGGCGCAGCACCTGCGCAAGCCGGGTCGGGAATCCGAGCTGAAACTGCCTCCGCGCTTTGAGGCGAAGCACTACCGCGGCAGCGGCAAGCTCGAGGGCCTCTGCGCGCTCATCACCGGCGGCGACTCGGGCATCGGCCGTGCGGTGGCGGTGCTCTTTGCGCGCGAAGGTGCCGACGTCGCGGTGCTGTACTTGAACGAGCACGAGGACGCCAAGGAAACCAAACGCCATGTCGAGGCCGAGGGCAGGCGCTGCCTGTTGATTTCGGGCGATGTGAAGGACCGGGCTTTTTGCCAGGATGCGACGCAAAAGGCTGTCAAGCACTTTGGCCGTCTGGACGTGCTGGTCAACAACGCCGGCTTTCAGTTGCACGCCGATGCGCTGGAAGACATCACCGAGGAGCGGCTCGATGAAACCTTCAGGACCAACATCTACGGCTACTTTCACATGGCGCAGGCGGCGCTGCCGCATCTCAAGCGCGGCGCCTGCATCATCAATACCGGGTCGGTGACGGGCATCAGCGGCAGCAGCCACCTGATCGATTACGCCGCCACTAAGGGGGCCATTCACGCCTTCACCCTGTCGCTGGCGAAGAACCTGGCGAACAAGGGCATACGCGTCAACGCCATTGCGCCCGGCCCGGTCTGGACGCCGCTGAACCCGGCCGACAAACCCGCCGACGAAATTGCCGAGTTTGGCAAGGACACCGACCTGGGTCGCCCGGCGCAGCCCGAGGAAATCGCGCCGGCCTACGTCTTTCTCGCCGCGCCGGTGTGCGCGAGCTACATCACCGGCATCGTGCTGCCTGTGACGGGCAGCGTCGGCTGAGCTTTGGCGGCAGCGGCGAAGGGCGATGCCGCACGTTGCTCCTAAAAAAATAGCTGCCAGCGCTTAGTTGATAAGCGCTGGCAGCCTTTTTTGCTTAAAAATCTGACGCTGCTCGCTCAATCCACCGTCGCGCCCGAGGCCTTCACCAGCGTCTTGTACTTGGCGCGCTCCGCCGCCATGAAGCTGTCGAACTGCTCCGGCGTGGTGGGCACAGGTTCTGCCAGCAGGTGGCCAAAGCGGGTCTTGGTTTCGGGGGCGTTCAGCGCCGCGACGAAGGCCTTGTTCAGCTTGTCGACAACCGCCTTGGGCGTGCCGGCCGGCGCGACCAGGCCCCACCAGGTGTCGATGGCAAAACCTTTGAGGGTGTCGGCCACGGGCGGTACGCCGGGCAGCGCGGGGCTGGCCTGGGCGGTCGTTACGCCGAGCGCCAGCAGCTTGCCGCTCTTGATGTTGGGCGCTGCGGTGGCCAGGTTGTCGATGTTGAAGTCCACCTGGCCGGAGAGCAGCGCCAGCTGCGCCGGGCTGCCGCCGTTGTAGGGGATGTGCACGGCAAAGATGCCGGCCATCTGCTTGAACATTTCGCCCGCCAGGTGCCCGGCGCTGCCGTTGCCGCCGCTGCCGTAGTTGAGCTTGCCGGGGTTGGCGCGCGCGTAGGCGATCAGGTCGGCCAGCGTCTTGATGTTGTGCTTTTTCGCCATCTCGGCGTTCACCACCAGCACGTTGGGCACGCGCACCATTTGCGTGATGCCGGCGAAGTCCTTGGCGGCGTCGTACGGCATGCGTTTGAACAGCCAGGGGTTCACGGCGTGGGTAGCGGTGGCGGCAATGCCGATGGTGTTGCCGTCGGGCGCGGCCTTGGCGACCATGTCGGCGCCGATGTTGCCGCCGGCGCCGGGCTTGTTCTCGACCACGATGGTGCCCAGCGCGTCTTTGGCTGCCTCGGCCAGCGCCCGCGCGGTGATGTCTACCGGGCCGCCCGGGCCGTAGGGAACGATGAGACGGATGGGCTTGGATGCGTCTTGCGCCTGGGCGCCGGTGGCAAATAGCGCGGCGGCTGCGGCGCTGGCAAGGAGGAAGGTACGAAGTTTCATGGCCTGATTGTGCAAAAAACTGTGTGTCTGCGCTGTCTCCTCTGCTCTCCTACAGACGCAGGGCCAGCGATTCACTACAAGCAAGCATTGTTTCACTCTTGGGAGTACCGCTTTGAACACTGCCAACAACCTGCCCAACACCCCCGAACGCTACGCCGAATGCATTGCTGCCTGCCAGGCTTGCGTGCTCGCCTGCGAGGGCTGCGCCAGCGCCTGCCTGCGTGAGAGCGATGTCACTGCCATGGCGCGCTGCATCACGCTGGACCGCGATTGCGCAAATCTTTGTCAGTTGGCGGCCACCTTGATGGCGCGCGACAGCGAGCATGCGTCTGCGCTCTGTGCGTTGTGCGCCAAGGCTTGCGATGCCTGCGCACAGGAATGTGGCAGCCACAAAATGGACCACTGCCAAGCTTGTGCGGCCGCATGCAAGCGCTGTGCCGATGCGTGCCGGGCGATGGCGCACTAAGCGCGAACCCCCGCTGGAAGCCTCAGGCGCCGTGCTTGTCTGCCTCCGAAGTAAAGGCGTCGGCAAAGAACTCTTCGGCTGGCAGGCCGCGCGCGCCGCAATACGCCTCGCGCGCGCTGTCGACGACGATGGGCGCGCCGCAGGCATAGACCTGGTGGCCCGAGAGATCAGCGAAGTCGTCGAGCACGGCCTGGTGCACAAAGCCAGTGCGACCGCTCCAGGCGTCTTCCGGCAGCGCGTCGGACACCACGGGCACGTACTGCAGTTGCGGCAACAGCGCTTGCTGAGCGCGCACCCAGGCGTCCATGTACAGGTCGCGCGGGCGCCGCCCGCCCCAGTAAAGCACCACCGGGCGGGTGCTGGCGCTGTGGTGGAGTTGTTCGATCAGGGCTTTCACGGGGGCAAAGCCGGTGCCTGAGGCCAGCAGCACCACGGGTTTGCTGGAGTCTTCGCGCAGGAAGAAGCTGCCGTACGGCCCTTCGATGCGCAGGATGTCGCGCTCTTTCATGCCGCCAAAAACATGGTCGGTGAATGTGCCGCCCGGCATGTGGCGCAGGTGCAGCTCAATGCCGCCCACGTCGGCCTGCGTGTGCGGCGCATTGGCCATCGAGTACGAGCGGCGCACGCCGCCTTGCAGCAAGAATTCGACGTACTGGCCGGCGTGGTAGCGAAACGCTTCGGTGGCCGGCAGCTGCAGGCGCAGGCGCATGACGTCGTGCGAGAGCGGCTCGCGCGCGGCCACGCGCACCGGGAACTTGCGGATGGGAAACGCGCCTTCGTCGGTGACCTGGCGCGATTCCAGCACCACGTCGGTCTGCGCCACGCCGCAGCAGGTGAGCACAAAACCGGCAGCTTCTTCCTCGGCGCTCAGCGCCTTGTCCTGGTGCTTGCCGTGCACCACCGTGCCAGAAATCTTCTTGCACTTGCAGGAGCCGCAAGCCCCGTCCTTGCAGCCGTAGGGCAGGCCAATGCCCTGGCGGATGGCCGCTGTCAGCATCGGTTCGCCGGGCTCGGCGACAAAGCTGCGGCCGCTGGGCAATACGCTGATCTGGTGGGCGGAATCTGCGGGCGGGGCGCTGCTCATGCTTTGGGTATCCTCGTTGTTTCTTCAAGACGCGAATCAATTTTGCCTTCAAACCAAAGCCCTTCTGGCGCACTGCCTTCGCGCTTTCGCCGCCCGCGCCTGCTCATCGTGGGCTGCGGCGACGTGGGCGTGCGCGTGCTGCGGGCCTTGTCGCCGGGCTCTGCCATGCCGCGAATGCGTGTTCTGGCGCTCACCTCCAGCCCGGAGCGCATGGCCGAATTGCGCCAGCTCGGCGCGCAGCCGCTGCGCGGCAATCTGGACGATGCGGCCACGCTGCGCCGCCTGGCCGGGCTGGCAACGCAGGTGCTGCATCTGGCGCCGCCACCCCAGGCGGGCACGCAAGACACCCGCACGCGCGCGCTGATGCGCGCCCTGCGCCTGCGCACGCCGCCGCGTGCCCTGGTGTATGTCTCGACCAGCGGCGTCTATGGCGACTGCGGCGGTGCCTGGGTGAGCGAAACACGCGCCCCGGCGCCCGCCACCGCCCGCGCCGTGCGCCGGGTGCACGCCGAGCGCAGCGTGCGCCAACTGGGGCGCGCCGGCGTGCGCGCCAGCGTGCTGCGCGTGCCCGGCATCTACGCGCCAGACCGCGAGAACGGCACGCCCCAGGCGCGCCTGCGCCGAGGCACGCCGGTACTGCGGCCCGAGGACGATGTCTTCACCAACCACATCCACGCCGACGACCTGGCGCGGGCCTGCCTGGCGGCCCTGTGGCATGGCGCGCCGCAGCGCACATACAACGTGAGCGACGCCAGCGCGTTGCGCATGGGCGAGTATTTCGATCTGGCCGCTGATCTCTATGGCCTTCCGCACCCGCCCCGTATTGCGCGCAGCGACGCCGCCGAGCAACTGGGCGCAATGCAGCTGAGCTTCATGAGCGAGTCGCGCCGACTCGACGCAACACGCATGCTCTGCGAGCTGGGCTTGCGGCTGCGCTACCCCACGGTGCGCGAGGGGCTGCAGGTGGGGAATGAAGTCACCTGACGATGTAGCTGCCTCAGAGACAAGAACGAGAGCGCGGTTTTGATGGGCTCACGCCTCGTGGCAGAGGGCGGGAGCCGGGATGTGCGCCCGGCGGCGCAGTAACTTTTTTTGCCAAAAAAAGTCACCAAAAAAGGCTCGCCCTGCTGTCTGCGACCCCTTCGCTGCGCTGCGGGGCAACCTGCGGCGGGGCACTTGCGGGGTGCG
This sequence comes from Burkholderiaceae bacterium, assembly GCA_023954035.1. GTDB lineage: Bacteria > Pseudomonadota > Gammaproteobacteria > Burkholderiales > Burkholderiaceae_C > Simplicispira. The sequence continues at coordinate 6,585 of JAMLIT010000036.1, forward strand.
CCGTGGAACTCACTTCGCTGCTGTGCAGCTGCGCTCGAACAACCACGGCGAATCAGTCAACAAAGCATGCGCGCACCTGCGCGCATGCCACCCCGCAAGCACCCCGCCGCAGGCGCATCCACAAGGGCGGGGAAGTGCACGGGCCTTTGCTGCGCTCGGCCTGGGGGAAACGGTTCGCCCAATAGCGACGCATCGGGTTTTTTCTTGGGCCGAGCGAAGCAATGGCCCGTACGGATGTCTGAGCCCTTGTGGCCGTGCCGAGAAGCGCAGGGGCGGGCGGATCAGGGCTCGCGTCTGTTTGAGCACCGCAGGTGCGAGTTGAGCGAGACCCCGCCCGGCGCGAGCATCGCAGGTTGCTCCGTGCGCAGCACGGGGTCACGGACAGCAGGGTCGCCTTTCTTTTGGCATCTTTTCTTTGGCGACGCAAAGAAAAGATGCTCGCCTGCCGGGGCGAGACCCGGCTTCCGCCCTTTGCGAAATGGCGCTCTCCAATCTTTGTCGGAGGCAGCTATAAAGTCCCATGAAATAACGCGCTATCGCTTACTGGACAAGCGCGAGCAGCTATCAAAAAAATAGAAAACGCTTAGTGGCCACCCGACAACGAAGCCGCCACCGCCCGCTTGAACGGCGGAAAGTTCTGCGCCAGGCGCAGGGCCGCGCCGCGCAGCAGGCGCGCCGGGCCGGCGTCTGCGGTGTAGAGCTGGGCGACGAAGTTGGTGGCCAGGTACAGCGGCAGCGTGGCGCGGCGGTGGCCGCGCTCGTACTGGGCCAGCAGGCGCGGCGCGGCAATGTCGCCGCCGGAGGATTGCGCTGTGCGGATGGCGTCGGCCAGGGCGGTAATGCCCAGCAGACCGAAGTTGAAGCCATGGGCAGTGACCGGGTGCATGCCCACGGCGGCGTCGCCCACGCAGGCAAAACGCTCAGCCACCAGACGGTGTGGGCGCACGCCCACCAGCGGATACAGGTGGCGCGTGCTGGCCAGCTCCATCGCGCCCAGGCGCTCGGAAAAGCGCGCGGTGAGCGCGCGGCCGAATTCGGGCGCCTCCATGGCCTCCAGCGCTTCGAGCTGGTGGTGCGGCAGCGTCAGCACCACGCAGGAGCGGTGGGCGCCGGAATCGGGCGCGTCGTTCATGGGCAGCAGCGCCAGCGTCTGGCCGTAGCCAAACCATTCCCAGGCCACCTGGTGGTGCGGCTCCCGGTGCGTCATGGTGCACAGCAGCATGGAGCGGCCAAAGTCGTGCATGTCGGCGCCAATGCCCATGGCGCGCCGGGTGCCGGAAAAGCGGCTGTCGGCCGCAATCAGCAAGCGGGCGGACAGCGCCTTGCCGCTGGCCAGCCGCACATGCGCGCCCTCAGCGTCGGTGTGGGCATGTGCCACGCTCTCGCCGGCCAGCAGGGTGATGTCGCCATTCTTGTCTTGTGCGCCACGCAATTCGGCAAAGGCGGCGCGGCGAATCAGGTGGTTGGACACCAGCCAGCCCAGTTCGGAGTGGCGCGAGAGCGTGTGCTCGATGCGCATGGCGTAGCGCGACATGCCGTCCAGGACCTGGGCGTCGCGCAGGGGCGAGAACGCCGTGGGCTCGTAGCCTTCGATGCGTGCCCACAGACCCAGCGCACGCATCTGGTGGGCGGAGCGCTGTGTCAGTGCAATTTCGCGGCCGTCGTAGGCCGGGTTTTCCAGGGCGCAGAGCGGCTGCGGGTCCGCGATGCCGATGGTCAGCCCGCAGCCAGAGAGCGCGCGCGCCAGGCAGAGCCCTGCCGGGCCGGCGCCGCTGATGAGAATGTCGTAGTCCATGGAACGCAACCCTAACGTTGAAGTGTTCGGAGCACCATCACAAGGGCCGATGGGGTGAATGTGCTGTGTCGGCGAGCCTATCGCAAACCCGAGGTTAAGCTCAGGGTGCCGCCACATTCCCCTGCCTGCATTGCGCCAAGTTGCCCCGTCGCCGATTCCCTGGACCGTCTGCCTGGCCATGACCCGGCCGGGTTTTCTCGTCATCACCGCCATCGGCTGCGCGCTCGGCATGGCGACGGCCGTCGCCAGCGGCGGCGGGTTTTCGTGGCCGCGTGCGCTGGCGACCTGGGCGCTGGCGCTGCTGGCCCATGCCTCTGCCAACATGCAAAACGACTACGCAGACGCGCTCAATGGGGCGGACGCTGCCAACCGCGCCGGCCTGTATCCCTTCACCGGGGGCTCGCGCCTGGTGCAGCGCGGCGCGGTGGCGGCTGCCGACATGCGCCGTTTTTCGCTGGCGCTGGTCGCCGTGGTGGTGCCGGGTGGCATCTGGCTTGCCGCGCACAGCGGCGGTGGTTTGCTGGTGCTTGGCCTGGTGGGCCTGCTGCTGGGCTGGGCCTATTCCTTGCCGCCCCTGGCGCTGATGAAGCGCGGCTGGGGCGAGGGGACGGTGGCGCTGGCCTGGGCCTTGGTGGTGGTGGGAGCCGACTATGCGCAGCGGGGTCAATTTTTTCTGCTGCCCGCCGCTGCAGCGCTGGGCTATGGGCTGATGATTGGCAATATCCTGCTCGCCAACGCCTTTCCCGATGCCGCAGCCGACGCGCGCGTGGGCAAGCGCACCCTGGCGGTGCGCCTGGGCTTGCGGCGAGCGGCCTGGCTGTATCTGGCGGTGGCCTTGGCAGCACAGGCCTGGGTGCTTGCGCTGGTGGTTGCGGCTCTGTTGCCCCGGCCTGTGCTGGCCGCGCTGGCCGCAGCGCCGTTGTCGCTGGCGGCGGGCGCGCTGCTGCTGCGCCACGCCAGCGAGCCCGCGCGGCTGCGCGCTGCGCTGGTCTTGGGCATTGCAGCGGCGGCGCTTTATGGCCTGGGGATGACCTGGGGTTTCTGGATGGTGCGAGCGCAAGGCGTTCATTTCTAAGCTGGGCAATACATGGCGATTCAGTGGTTTCCAGGGCATATGCACCTGACGAAGAAGGCGATCACCGAGCGCATCAAGGACATTGACGTCGTGATTGAAGTGCTTGACGCGCGCTTGCCCGGCTCCAGCGCCAACCCGCTGCTGGCCGAGCTCACGGGCCACAAGCCCACGCTGAAGGTGCTCAACAAGCAGGATGTGGCCGATGCGGAGCGCACGGCGCAGTGGGTGCATTGGTACAACGCCCAGCAGGACACCCTGGCCGTGGCGCTGGACGCTTCCGAGCCTGCGCCCGCGCGCCGCCTGATCGACGCCTGCCACCTGCTGGCACCCCAGCGCGGCGGCATGGCCAAGCCGATGCGGGTGCTGATTTGCGGCGTGCCCAACGTGGGCAAATCCACGCTGATCAACACCCTGACCAACAAGCGCCAGGCCAAGACCGGCGACGAAGCGGGCATCACCAAGCTGGAGCAGCGCATCACCCTGGCGGACGACTTCTACCTGTGGGACACGCCCGGCATGTTGTGGCCGCGCATCGCCGCGCCCGAAAGCGGCTACCACCTGGCCGCCAGCGGCGCCGTGGGCCGCAACGCCTACGACGAGGAACTGGTGGCGCTGGAACTGCTGCGCCGCCTGCAAGTGCATTACGCGCCCTTGCTGGAGGCGCGCTACCGCCTGAATCTGGCGCCCGAGGCGGTGGCCGGGATGCCCGACGACGAACTGCTTGCCGCCATTGGCCGCAAGCGCGGCGCGGTGATGAGTGGCGGGCGCGTCAACCTGCAAAAGGCGTCAGAAATCGTGCTGACCGATTTCCGCAGCGCCGTGCTCGGCCGCATCACGCTGGAGACGCCGCACGAGTTTGAAGCCTGGCGGGCTGCCGGCCTGCTGGCCGACGCCGAGCGCGAAGCCAGGAAGGCTGCACGCAAGGGACGCAAGGGGCGAGCCGGCGACGCAGCGCAGCGCGGGGCTGCGTGAGATCGGCCCAGTGACGGGACAAGCAGGGTCGAACGATTTCCGGCGCGGCGCACTCTATGGTGTTCGGTGGGTTCTCGTCAAAAAGGTGAAATGCATGCGCACAGGTTTTTTTGCACGCTGGTCGCTGTGGCTGCTTGCGCTGCTGCTCACCCCGGCATGGGCCCAGGACGTCGCGGGCGGGCGAGACCACCCGCTGATACGGCGCCCCGCAGGCAGCACGCTGGTGGGCTATGCCCAGGCGGCGCAAGGCAGCATCGACTTTCAGGCGTCGACCTATACGGGTTTCGATCTGGAGACGGGGCGGCGCCAATATGCCGAGCAAGCGCTGACGCTCGATGGCCGGCTCACGCGACTGTGGTACGAAGTGCCCGGCACGGTGACTTCCACCCAGATCTACGAAAACCAGGTGCGGGCCTTGGCGGCGCAGGGCTTCAAGACGCTGTACGACTCGGCGCAGGACAGCGCTGCCGCGGCCGGCAAGTGGGTGAATTTCCTGGCCAGCTTTGCGCCCGGCCGGCGCGACGCCATCGCCAACAACCGCTCGCCCCTGATTTTTTCCGCCGCCCGGCCCGCCAGCCTGCGCACCGGCACCTTTGCGCAAGACAACACCACGGTGCGCCTGGTGGCCGTGGATTGGCCCAAGGCCGACGACGATGCCAAGGCGCGCCAGGGGGCCTACCTCGCCGTCGACATTGTGCAGGCGCGCGTGCTGCGCGACGCACCGGCCGGGCGTGCGTCTGAGCCAGGCACGCACACCGACGACGCGCTGGCGCGCGCGCTCTCGGCGACGGGATACGTCCAGCTCAGCGACGTGCACTTTGTCTCGGGCAGCGCCGAATTCGAGCAAGGCGCCCGCCCGGTGCTCGCAGCCGTGGCGCAATACCTCCGGGCCCAGCCCGATGTGCGGCTCTACGTGGTGGGGCACACCGACGCATCGGGCGAGCTGGACGGCAACCTCGAACTCTCGCGCCAGCGCGCCCAGGCCGTGGTGGACGCACTGGTGCACGATTTCGGCGTGGCCCCGGGGCGACTCAGCGCGCATGGGCTGGGGCCCTTGGCGCCCCGGGCCGACAACCAGAGCAGCGCTGGGCGCGCGCGCAACCGGCGCGTGGAACTGGTGCGCCATTGACCAAAGATACCCATGAGCCACCCATCCCCGACATTCGAAGTCCTGCCGCGCGATCTGTCGGCCTATCGCAACGGCAATACCGGAGTGGACTACGTGCACCGGTTCGAGTCCGGAAAGCCCGGCCCGCATGTGCTCGTCAATGCCCTGACCCACGGCAATGAGTTTTGCGGCATGGTGGCCGCACTGCATTTGCTCGATACCGGCGTGCGGCCGCGGGTCGGCACGCTCACGGTCAGCTTTGCCAACGTGGAGGCCTACGAGAGCTTTGACATCGAGCGGCCTTTCGAGAACCGCCAACTGGTGCACAACCTGAACCGCGTCTGGTCGGTGGCCGAACTCGAAGGCTCGGCCGTGAGCCCCGAGCTGCTGCGCGCGCGGGCGCTGCGCCCGGTGGTGGCGGCGGCCGACCACATTCTGGATTTGCATTCCACCAGCCAGGACGTGCAGCCGTTCTGGGTCTACCCGGCGTTTGCGCGCAATGCGCAGGCGGCGCGCGCCATCGGTGTGCCGGCCGTGCACCTGGTGATGCCCGAGGGGCTGGGCACCGGCGTGCCGCTGATCCAGCATGGCCGCCATGGCGAAGCGGAGGGCACGGGCGTGGCGCTGGTGGCCGAATGCGGACAGCACTTTCGCCAGGCCTCGGCCGACATGGCCATCTCGGTGGCGCGGGGATTTCTGGCGCACTTCGGATTGGTCGAACCGGCGCCTACGGACACTCCTGCGGTGCCGACACGGCGCTTCGAACTGCTGGAGACCGCTCTGGTGCGTACGCCGGGCTTCGCCTTTGTGCGCCCGTTGATCGGTTTCGAGACCTTTGGCGCGGGCGAACTGATTGCCACCGATGGGGAGCATGACATCCGTTCGCCCTGCGAGGGATGCACCGTCTTCATGCCCACGCGCGAGCCCGTGGTCGGGCGCGAGGCGGTCTACCTCACGCGCCCGTTGGCGGATTGAGCAGGCCAGGACCGCGGGCCGGCGCGCTCGGGGCGCGCGGTTGGCCAGAGAGCCGCAGCGCTTGCCGCCTTGTTCTTTGGTTGAAATTAGCCTCCAGCGCTCTATGCGAAAGCGTCTACAGCTACCAAAGTAATAGCAATCAAGCTTCGTCGAGCCTGATTTTTCCTTCGCGCACGTAGCGCTCGAAGGCGTCGCGGGGCATGGCGGCCGAACCGGCGGCGTCGTTGTCCGCCGTCCAGGACAGCGTGGTGCTGTCTTCGCTGCGGTCGATGTGCACCGGTCCGCGCGGAATCGTGATCGGGGCGCCGTCGCCTGGGGTGTAGGTCACGTCGCCGCTGATGGTCGCTTGCTCGGTCATGGGGAGTTCCTCCGTAACACTCCATTGGAGCCGCCCCCGGGCGCCTCGCTTGTGGGACGAGCGCGCAAAGTCGGTGGGCCGTGGTCCAGCGTGCTAGCGCAGCGCCGTGCGCCGGCGCTCGCTGCGCACCAGCGCGATCCCGCTGGCGATGATGATGGCGCCGCCCAGCAGCGTGGCGCCATCGGGCAAGGCCTGCCACAGCAGCCAGTCGAGCCCCACGCCCCAGGCCAGGGCGGTGTACTCCAGTGGCGCCACCACCGAGGCCTGGCCATGGCGAAAGGCTTCGGTGATCGCGGTTTGCCCCAGAAAGCCGGTGAGGGCCAGCCCGGCGACGAGGGGCCAGTGGGCCTGCGCCACGCTCGTCCACCCTGGCAAGGCCAGCGCGCCCGCGCCCAGGGCCAGCATGGTGGTGGTCCAGAAAACGATGGCCGCACTGGAATCGGTGCGGGTCAGCACGCGCCCGGCGACGGCGGAGACGGCATAAAAGCTGGCCGCAGCCAGCACGGCGAGCCCCCCCATGGACAACATTGCCCGCTGGTCTGGCCGCAAGGCCACCAAGACGCCCGCCAGCCCCGCGCCTATGGCCAGCCAGTGGGCAGGACGCACGCGCTCGCCCAGGACGGGCGCCGAGAGCGCGGTGATCAGCAGCGGGGCGATGAAGAACAAGGCATAGGCCTCTGCCAGCCCCAGGGTGCGCAGGCTGCCGGTAAAGAGTGCCAGCATGGCCACCACCAGAACCCCACGCAGCAGGTGCAGTCCCCAGCGCACGCGCAGGAGCTTGCGCCACTCGCCGCGCCAGAGCACGTAGGCCAGCACCAGGGGCAGCGCGGCCAGTCCGCGCAGCGCCGCCACCTGCATGGGCGGATAGTGGGCCGCAAGCATCTTCAGTTGCGCGTCCATCATGGAAAAGCATGTCACGGCGGCGAGCATGGCAAGAGCGCCGCGCAGGTTGCGGGGGGCCGGAAGGGGCTCGGTCATGGGCGGATGCAGTGGTGGGACAAGGGCGGCAGCGCAAGAGCAGGGGGCAGGGCGCTGCAAGAATTGCAGCGCCCGCACCACTGTAGTGCGAAGCTGTCTGCAGCGGCGCTAAGGATTGGGATCCGCAGGCGGCTCTGCGCGCTGCATCGGCATCGCTTGCAGCAGTGGCAGCGCGCCCAGCACGGCCAGGGCCAGCACGGCGCTGAGAACGGCGGTCGCTTCCAGGCCCAGGCCTGCCGCGGTGCCGATGGCGGCGGTCAGCCAGATGCCGGCGGCGGTTGTCAGGCCATGGACTTTTTCCTCCCCGCTGCCCTTGAGAATCGTCCCAGCGCCCAGGAAACCCACCCCGGCGACGATGCCCTGGACCACGCGGCTCATGTCCGGCGCCTCGATGCCCACCTGCTGCGACGCCAGCACGAACAGCGCCGCGCCCATGGCAACCAGCATGTGCGTGCGCACACCGGCCGCCTTGCCAGCGTGCTCGCGCTCCCAGCCGAGAATGCCGCCGAGCACGCCCGCCACCAGCAGGCGCACCACGATGCGCGTCGCGTCCGAAAGATCGGGCAGGTCGGAAAACTCCGCAGCCACGGTGCGGGCGATCTGGTTCCAGGCGCTATCCATGGTGGGCGGCCACGGGTGGGAAGGCAGGGGGGCAGGGACACATGCCGCTACTGTGCCGGTGGCGCGCGCCAGCCACCAGCAGAGGGCAGCGCCGGGCTCTGTCGGAGCGCGCCTACAAGCTCCATGCGCCTTCAGAATTTTAGATAAAAAAGGCTCCAGCGCTTATGCAGTAAGCGCTTGCAGCTCTCTTTATCGAAGCATCAGGCGAGGTTTGCGGCCGACTTGGCGCGCATCTTGGCGGCGATGTACTCGCCATGCGTGACGTGCAGCAGCCCAGCGATCTTATTGATGGCGTGGTTCTCGTTGGCGTCGATGTGGGCGTCGGCATAGGCGATCTGCCAAAGGGCTTCGACGAGCCGGACCTTGTCGTCGTGGCTGAAGGCGTCGTTGATGCGGCTGGTGAACTGCTGGTAGTCGTAGGCGCTGCGGGAGCTTTCCTGCGCCTGCGCGAGCAAGGCGGCCAGCGCGTCGGGCGCCAGGTCAAACCGCTGGCGCAGGGCGGCCAGGGCGGCGGCGCGCTCCTCGGCGTCCAGCCGCCCGTCGGCGCGCACCACCTCCACCATCAGCACCGCGGCCGCGAGCTGCACGCGCTGCGTCTGCTCGGCGGGCGACGCGACCGGGCGAGCCTGGGTGATGTCCGACAAAAAGTCCTTGAAGCTTTGAAACATGCCTGCAACTGTGCGTGAAACCCGCTCGATTCACGCGGACCGCGCAAGGTTCCCAAAAAGCGCGGCGCGGCAGGCCGCGCCGGCGCGGCGACAATCGCAGATTCATGAAATCCATTCTTCCCCTGCAACTGCTGGTGGCTCCGCGCCAGGACGATCCCGAGCCGCTCGTGCTTTTTCACGGCCGCAACTGCCCCGACGGCTTTGCGGCCGCGCTGGCCGCCTGGCGGTTTTACGGCGGCGCCGTGGAGCTGCGCGGTCTGGACCATGGCGAGGCCCGCACGGTGGGCGATTTGCCCCCGCTGGAGGGGCGCTCGGTCTACGTGCTGGACTTTTCCTTCCCGGCCGAACTCTTGCAAGCCATCGACGAGCGCGCAGCCCGCCTGGTGCTGCTGGACCACCACAAGAGCGCTGCCGATGCGCTGGAGGGCTTTGCCTGCCGCTGCGGCGTGGTGCACTTCGACCTGGCCAAGTCGGGCGCGCGCCTGGCCTGGGAGTTTTTCTTTCCTGATGCGCCGCTGCCCGACCTGGTGCGCTATGTCGAGGACCGCGATCTGTGGAACTGGCAGTTCCCTGAGAGCGCAGCCTACCTGGCCGCACTCGACATGGAGCCGCAGGACTTCGCGCGCTGGAGCGCCCTGGCCGATTTCAGCCCCGAGGACAACGCCCGGTTCATGGCGCGCGGCCAGGCCATGGACGAAAAATTCAGCAAGCTCGCGGCCGACATTGCCGAGGGCGCGCAGCCGGTGGTCTTCAACGGCGAGCCTGGCCTGATGGTCAACGCCCCCGGCGTGTTCCACAGCCTGGTGGGCGATCTGCTTTCGCGCCGCTCGGGCAGCTTTGCGCTGATGTGGAGCGCCGGCCCGGGCGGCGTGGTCAAGGTGGGCCTGCGCTCGCAGCGCGGCTACGACTGCATTCCCCTGGCGCAAAGCATGGGCGGCGGCGGCCACGCGCAGGCCTGCGGCTTCAAGATGCCGGCAGAGCGCCTGCCTGGTTTGCTGGGCGGCGCTCTCGACGCCCGGCCTGGCGCGCAGTGACCCCCGGGTCGCAGGCCGCGTCGCGCGCATCGCAGGCCCTGCCATGCTGAAGGGGGTGTTGGCTTCGGTGCTGGCGTCGGTGCTGTTTGGCGTGATCTACTGGATATCGCCCTTTCTCAAGCCGCTTGCTGGCGAAGAAATCTACGGCTGGCGGGTGTTGGCGACGCTTCCGTTCACCACGGTGCTGCTGCTGTGGCGGGGCGAGTGGGCGCAGGTGCGCGCGCTGGCCCGGCGCGTGCAGGAACGCCCGGCGCTGGGCGCCGCGCTGGTGCTCAGCGCTGCCATGGTGGGCGTGCAGCTGTGGCTGTTCATGTGGGCACCCATGGCGGGCCGGGCTTTGCCGGTGTCGCTGGGCTACTTTTTGCTGCCCCTGGTGATGGTGCTCGCTGGCGGCGTGCTGTACCGCGAGCGGCTCTCGGGCCCGCACAAGCTGGCGACCGCGCTGGCTGCTGCCGGTGTCGGCGCCGAGCTGCTGCGCGCCGGCGGCGTGTCCTGGGAGACCTGGTTGGTGGCGGTGGGTTATCCGCTGTATTTCGCGCTTCGCCGGCGCCTGCGCACCGAGAAGCTCGGCGGCCATTGGGTGGACATGGCGCTGGCCGTTCCCGTTGCGGTGTACTTCGTGCTGCGGGCGCCGTCCACGCTGTCCGTGGTCGCGGGGGACTGGCCGCTGGCGGCGCTGGTGCTGGTGGTGGGCGTGCTCAGTGCGGTGGCATTGGCGCTGTACATGGCGGCCAGCCAGTTGCTGCCCATGGGTTTGTTTGGTCTGCTGACCTACGTCGAGCCGGTGCTGCTGGTGGTGGTGGCGCTGCTGCTGGGCGAGCGCCTGGCGCCGGGGCAATGGGTGCTGTACGGACTGGTGTTTGCCGCAGTGGGCGTGCTGGTGGTCGATGCGCTGCGCCAGATCCTGCGCGATCGCCGGACGCCTGAAATTGTGAAAAATAGTGACCCTAGCGCTCATCCAGATTAGGTTTTCTGCTATTGTTTTTGAAGTTCTTTAGCCTGCAGGAGGTTTTCGTGGTCCGTCGGTCCTTTGCTTGGCGCAGCGCCCCGGTGGCGCTGGCGCTGGCGCTGCTGCTCGCAGGCTGCAGTTCTGCCCCGCACCAGTACGCCTTGCAGGAGCGTTTTGGCTCGGGCGACATGCATTCGCGCCTGTTTGACGCCACGCCCGAGCAAACCTGCGAAGCGGGCCGGCGCGCGCTGCTCAGCCAGGGCTATCTGATCAACGTGGCCCGCAAGGACATGGTGGAAGGCGGCAAGAGCTTCCAGCCCGACGCCGAATCGCATATGCAGATGACGATCCGCGTGGTCTGCGTGCCCGACGGCGGGCGCGGCAGCGTCACGCTGGGTTTCGTCACCGGCGTGCAGGACAGCTACACGGTCAAAAAGGGCAACAACTCGGCCAGCGTCGGCGTGCCGGCGCTGGGTTCAGTGTCCTTGCCCTTCATGGCAGGAAGCGAATCGCTGGTCAAGGTCGGCAGCCAGACCATCAATTCCGAAGTCTTCTACGACCGCTTTTTCGACATTCTCAAGCGCTACCTTCTGGAAGATCCGGCGGCCGCCCAGTAGCCGGTATTTCGCGGCGGGAGCGGGCCGGCCGGCCATAATGGCCGCATGGACACCCAGCCCCTGGCCCCAGACGAAGCCGAGCAATGGCAGGAAGCGGCGGTCGAACCGCTGCCGCGCTTGAGCGAGATGCTCGACGTGCTGCGTCGGCGCTGCGGCATTGATTTTTCCGGCTACAAGTCCACGACCCTGACCCGGCGCGCCCGCCAGCGCATGGCGCGCCTGTCGGTCACCAGCAGCGACGATTATCTGAAGAGCCTGCAGGAGCAAGCGGGCGAGCGCGAGGCCTTGTGCGGCGAGCTGCTGGTCAACGTGACCGAATTCTTTCGCGACGCACAGGTGTTTCGCCAGCTGGAGGGCGCGGTGTTGCCCGACCTGCTGCGCGGGCGCGACGCGGGCGACGACCTGCGCATCTGGTGCGCCGGCTGCGCCAGCGGAGAGGAAGCGTATTCCGTGGCCATGCTGGCGCTGGAGGCGGCTGGACGCCTGGGCTTTCACGGCAACGTCAAGGTGTTTGCCACCGATCTGGACGCACCGGCCTTGGCGCAGGCCTCGCGTGGAAGCTATGGCGACGACTGCCTGGCCCCCGTTCCAGAGGCTTTGCGCCGGCGCTACCTGCAGGCCGACCCCGCCGGTGGCATGCGCGCGGACCCCACCCTGCGCAGGCACCTGGTCTTCGCCCGGCACAACCTGCTGTCCGACCCGCCGTTTACCTGTATCGACCTGGCGCTGTGCCGCAATCTGCTGATCTACCTCAAGCCCGAGATGCAGTTCAAGGCCTTGTCGCGACTGCACTTTGCCCTCAAGCCGCAGGGGCTTTTGCTGCTGGGCGCCAGCGAAAATGTGGGCGCGTTTGAATCGAATGCGTTTTCCGCGGTCGACCGCAGCCACAAGCTGTTTCGCAAGCAGCCCGCGGTGCTCGCGCGCAATTTCGAAGCGCCCACGCTGGGTGCCCAGGCGGTGCCGGCATTGCCCGCCAGGCAGCCCAGCGCCGAGGGCCAGGCCGCCGACAGCCTGGCCGCCGAACTCGACGCCACGCGCGAGCGCCTGCACGAGATGGTGCTGGAACTGCAGGCCAGCCATGAGCGTTTGGACCTGAGCAACGAAGAGTTGACTGCGTCCAACGAAGAACTGCAAAGCACCAACGAGGAACTCAAGTCGGTCAATGAAGACCTGTACGCGCTGAACAAGGAGCTGGAGGCGCGCAACGACGAGCTCGATGCCCTCAACCGCGACTACGACCATTTGCTCGACAGCACCGAGATCGGTACCGTCTTTCTCGACGGCGACCTGAATTTGCGGCGCTTCAGCCCCGGGGTGGAGGACTTTCTCTCGCTGCGGGCCAGCGACATGGGCCGCCCGATTGGTGACATCCGCTACCGCCTGGGCGCTCAGGAGGACTTCCTGCAGGACCTGCGCGCGTGCGCAGCCAGCGGCAAGCGCCTGGAACGCGAGGCCATGCTGCCCGACGGGCGCTGGGTGTTCGAGCGCATGCTGCCGTTCCAGAACGGGGCGGACGAAAGCCAGGGCGTGGTGCTGACCTGGACCGACATCAGCAAGATCAAGCACATCGAGTCGCTCGCCGAAACGCTGGCCGCGGACAGAGCGCGTTTGCTGAGCATTCTGGAAGCCCTGCCCGATGGCGTGCATATCGTCAATGCCCAGCACGAGCTCGAATACGTCAACCCCGTGCTCAAGCGCGAGTTCGGCGAAGTCGATGGACGCAAATGCCACGAGTACTTTCTCGACAGCCCGACACCGTGCACCTGGTGCAACATCGAAAAAGTGCTTGCGGGGCAGACGGTGCAGCGGCAGTGGGTGTCTCCCAGAGGGCGCACCTACGACCTGTTCGACATTCCTTTGACCAATGCCGACGGCAGCGTCAGCAAGCTCGAGCTGTTTCACGACGTCACCGACATGCAGGAGGCGCGCCGGCGCCTGGACGAGGCTGCCCGCATCGCTCGCGTGGGCCACTGGGAATGGAACATTCCGACCGATGAATTGAGCTGGAGCGACGAAACCTTCGCCTGTTTCGGCTTTTTGCCAGGAGCGTTCACGCCCACCTTTGAGCGCTTCCTGCAGCAGGTGGTGCCCGACGATCGCAAGCGCGTGCAGGACGGAGTGGCCCAGGCCCTGCGGCAAGACGAAGCGTGCGAAACGGAGTTCCGCTTCCGCCGCAGCGACGGCAGTCTGGGCGTCGGTTTCTCCAGCGGGCGCGTGGAACGCGATGCACAGGGCAAGCCGGTCAAGCTCAGCGGCGCCATGCAGGATATCAGCGGCCTGCGCGAGAGCGAGCTGCGATTCAAGGTGGCTTTTCGGGCCAGCCCGATGGCGGCGTCCATTGCCCGCGTCCGCGACGGCGTTTTCGTCGAGGTCAACGACCGCTATGAGACCTGGTTTGGCTGGTCGGTAAGCGACCTCGTGGGCCGCAGCACGCTGGAGGTGGGCCTGTGGGCCGATCTGGAGGTGCGCGCCGCCTGGCTTGCGGAGCTGCAGCACCGCGGCAGCACGCTGGACTTCGAGGCCGAATGGGTCTGCAAGTCCGGCGAGAAGCGCTGCGTGAGCCTCTCGGCCGAGCTGATGGATCTGCACGACGAGCCCCACGTGGTTGCATTTGCGCAAGACATCACCGAACGCAAGGAAAGCGCGGCGCGCATCGAGTTCCTGGCGCACCACGATCCGCTCACCGGCCTGCCCAACCGCGTGCTGTTTCGCGACCGCTTCGAGCTGGCCCGCGCCTGGACGGAGCGCAGCAACCACAAGCTGGCACTGCTCTACCTCGACCTGGACCATTTCAAGCAGATCAACGACACCCTGGGCCATCCGGTGGGTGACCTGCTGCTCAAGCAGGTGGCCCAGCGCCTTACCGGCACGCTGCGCGACACCGACACCATCAGCCGCCAGGGCGGCGACGAGTTCCTGATTGCCTTGACCGACGTCCAGGACGTGGAGGGCGTGGGCCGCATTGCAAGCAAGATCACGGAGGCCCTGGCGCATCCGTTTGACATCGAGGGGCATCAACTGGCGGTGACGCTCTCCATCGGGATTGCGCTGTGCCCCGACGACGGGGCCGACTTCGACACCTTGCTGCAGCGCGCGGACACGGCGATGTACCGCGCCAAGGAGAGCGGGCGCAACACCTATTGCTTCTACACCAGCGAGATGAATGCCCAGGCGCTGGAAAATCTCAAGATGCGCTCGGCCCTGCATTGGGCGCTGGACCAGCAAGAGTTCGTCCTGCATTATCAGCCGCAGATCGACCTGGTCAGCGGCAAGGTGATCGGTGTCGAAGCGCTGCTGCGCTGGCAGCGCGCCGACGGCGAATTGGTGCCGCCGGGGCGCTTTATCCCCGCCGCAGAGGAAAGCGGGCAAATCGTTCCGATTGGCGAGTGGGCGCTGCGCGAAGCTTGCGCCCAGGCCGTGCGCTGGCAGCAGGCCGGGTTGCCGGAGCTGACCATGGCGGTCAACCTGTCGGCGGTGCAGTTCCGGCGCGGTGATTTGCTGGCCAGCGTGACGCAGGCATTGGAAGAGTCGGGCCTGGACCCGTCGCGGCTGGAGCTCGAACTGACCGAGTCGCTGCTGATGGAAGATGTCGAAGCCACGCTGCGCACGGTGCAGCGCTTCAAGGCGCTGGGCGTGAGCCTGGCCATCGACGACTTCGGCACCGGCTACTCCAGCCTGGCCTATCTGCGCCGCTTTTCCGTGGACAAGCTCAAGATCGACCAGTCTTTCGTGCGCGACATCGTGAGCGACCCCGAGGACGCCGCCATCGTGCGCGCGGTCATCAGCATGGCCCGCAGCCTCAAGCTGCGCGTGGTGGCCGAGGGCGTGGAGAGCGCGGAAGTGGCGCGCATCCTCAACCTCTACCACTGCCAGGAAGCACAGGGCTACCATTTTGCGCGGCCCATGCCGGCGCAGGCCTTGGCCGACTGGATGCGCGAGCGAAGTGAGCCAGGCTGAGGCCATTGTGTGGCGGGGGCCGACAAGCCGGCGAGCGCCGCTGGGCTACAGTTGCCAAACCGTTTCGGGCGCGCCATGGCGCCTTTCTTTTCGCCCATCGAACCCATGTCCACCACTTCTGCCTCGAAAGACAGCAAAGAGTTCCGAATCCTCTCGCTCAGCGGTGGGGGTTTCCTGGGGCTGTACACGGCGGTCGTGCTCGCCGACCTGGAAAAGCAGGCCGGCGAGCCGCTGGGCCGGCGCTTTGACTTGATCGCCGGCACATCCGTCGGCGGTCTGCTGGCCATGGCCCTGGCGTTCGAGGTGCCCATGGCGCACATCGTTCGGCTTTTCATCGAACGCGGGGAAGACGTTTTTTCGTCGCGCAGGCTTCCGGGCGGCACAGTCACCCGCCTGTTGGACATGACGCGCTCCGTGCTGGGGCCCAAGTACACCGGGGAAGCCTTGCGCCGGGAGCTGCAAAAGCATTTCGGAGCGCGCGCCATGGGAGACGCGCTGCACGCCGTGGTGGTTCCGGCCGTTGACGTAAGCCGCAGCGTGACCAAGGTGTTCAAGACCCCGCACACGCAGGGCTCGCTGGGCGACGAGGGTTTGTCCGCTGTCGACGTGACTCTGGCCACCTGCGCTGCACCAGCCTACTTTCCGTGCGTCCAGGTCGGTGAGCGGCTCTACGCCGACGGGGGGCTTTTTGCCATGGCGCCCGACCACGTGGCGCTGCACGAGGCCGAGCATTTCATGGGCGCCAGACTGGGCCGCATCCGCATGCTGTCCATTGGCACGGCCACCATGGGCTACCAGCCCACCGAAGCCGTCGAAGCTGATGCCGGAGCGGTCGGCTGGCTCACCGACGGGCGTCTGATTCTGACCATGATTTCCGTGCAGCAGCAGCATGTGAGCGCGGTGATGGAAGACCGTCTGGAGGACCGCTACATGCGCATCGACGCTGGCTGGCCGGTGCGTGCCGGCTTGGGCATCGACGTGGCCACGCCGGAAGCGACGAAAACCCTGGTCGGTCTGGGCGAGGCAACCCTGGCCGCCCTGGATCGCAAGCGCCTGGCGGCGTTTGTCTGACTCAGGCGGCAAGAAACAGCGCCGGGTCCACCATGCTGCGGTTGAGCATGACGCCCCAGTGCAGATGCGGGCCGGTGACGCGGCCTGTGGCGCCCACCGCGCCCACGCGCTGGCCGGCTTCTACGGCGTCACCTGCCTGCACCGCGATCTCGCTCAAGTGGCAGACCATGCTCAGCAGCCCGCCGCCGTGGTCCAGCCAGACCGTGTTCCCGTTGAAAAAATAGTCGCCCGTGTCCAGGGCGCGCCCGGCCAGCGGCGCCAGCACCGGCGTGCCCGTCGCGGCCGCAATGTCCATGCCGCTGTGCGGATTGCGCGCCTGGCCATTGAACACGCGGCGCAGGCCAAACGAGCTGGAGCGTCGCCCTTGCACCGGCGCCTGCATGGCCAGGCGCTGGGGCAGCGGCGTGCTGAAGGTGGCCATGACGCCCGCCTGGTGGGCGCGCTCGCGCTGCCAGCGGGCCTCGTCCTTGGGCGACAAGTCGACCGTGCGCGGCGCCACGGTCAGACGCTGCTCCCGATACCGCTTGGGTGCGATCTCCACGCTGAGGGCGCTGCCGGCGCCGTTGGATTCGACGCGAACCTGCACCTTGCCGGGCGGCGTCGCCAGCGCAATGCCCAGCAGCGCGGTCCAGCCTGTGGGCCCACCCAGAACCAGCAGCGGCACTTCGCCGGATCCATCCGCCGCCATCGTGAAGGCCCGTGGGCGCACGGCCGCACCGCCCAGCGCCAGGCGGACCACGCCGCCCGGGACCGCCAGCTCGCGCGGCAGCCGGTGTGCCCCGGGGGGCGCCGCGCCGGCCCAGGCGGCGGGGCCCATGCACGCGCTGGCGGCTGCAACCAGGGCACCGCGGCGGGAAACCGGCCTGGACACAGCGTGGGAAGAGCCGAGTGATGAACCGAGAGGAAGGCCGAGGGAAGGGCCGAGGGAAGGGGATGAGAGCGATGGCATGGCGCATCAGCCTACCAGCAAGCGCCCCGCCCGCGTAGGCGCCGCGCTCGGCGGCATCGCGCTTTTCGCCTTCGCGGCAGCGGCCGTGGGGGCGAAGAGAATGAGAGCCTTCTTTGTTGCAATGGAGGAGTCGCATGCCGCGTCTGTCGTCCAACCCGGGCAAGCCGCTGTCCGTGCCGCTCAGCAGCGCCCTGCGCTACCCCAAGGCGCAGATGTGCGAGCGTGCCGAAGACTTGCTGGCCCAACTGCGCAGACGCAAGCAGATTCGCGTGATCTCCAATGAGGCCGTGCCCATGAACATGGTCGAGCAATGTCTGGTGCCCCACATCCGCAAGCGCGCGCTGGCCAGCATCGCCAGTTTTCTTTAGAGTCTGTGCTTCGCCCGACCGCCATGGCGCACCCCCACGCTTCTCCCGACCCGCACGACCACGGCCAGGCCGATAGCCATGGCCCGCACGGCCACGCCGGCGGGCACGACCACACGCGCGGAGCCAGCACCCGTGCGCTGTGGCTGGCCCTGTGCCTGACCGGCGGCTTCATGCTGGTGGAGGTGGCCGGCGGCCTGTTGACCGGGAGTCTGGCGCTGCTGTCCGACGCCGCGCACATGCTGACCGATACCGCCGCGCTTGGCATCGCGCTGCTGGCGCAGCGCATGGTGGCGCGCCCCGCGGACGCGCGGCGCAGCTTTGGCTACGGGCGCTTCGAGGTGCTGGCGGCGGCGTTCAACGCCGTGCTGCTGCTCTTCGTGGCGGCGTACATCCTCTACGAGGCGTGGCAGCGCATTCGCGAGCCGGCGGAAATTGCTTCTCTGGCGATGCTCGGGGTGGCGGCGGTCGGGCTGGTCGTGAACCTGCTGAGCATGCGCGCGCTTGGCGGCGGCAAGGACGACAACCTCAATATGCGCGGCGCCTACCTGGAGGTGTGGAGCGACATGCTCGGTTCGGCCGGCGTGATTGCCGCTGCGCTGGTGATTCGCTTCACCGGCTGGCTCTGGGTGGACTCGCTGGTCGCCGTCGGTATCGGCTTGTGGGTGCTGCCGCGCACCTGGACACTGCTGCGCCAGAGCGTCAACCTGCTGCTCGAAGGTGTGCCCGAGCATTTGTCGGTGCCGCAGATCGAAGCCGCGCTGCTGGCCGTGCCAGGCGTCTCCAGCGTGCACGAACTGCACGTCTGGGCCGTGGCCAGCGGCCAGGTGAGCGTCGCGCTGCACGCGGTGCACGGCGCGCAAGTGCACGACCCACAGGCGCTGCTGACGCAATTGCGCCAGATGCTGGCCGAGCGCTTTGCCCTGCACCACAGCACCATCCAGCTCGAAGCAAAGGCCTGCGAGCAGGCCGAGGGCGCGCACCGCTACGGCCCGGCGTCCTAGCTGGGCGTACCGAGGGCGTTGGGATTGGCCAAAAAAACGCCTTTCAGCGCACTATGGGTAAGCGCTGATAGCTATCGAAAAAGAAGCGATCAGCCAGGCAGGAACTCGTAGCGCACGGCCTCGCTGTCGACCATGTCGAGCAGCTCGTTGAGCGCGGCCTCGTCGTCCGTGCTGGCCCAGGTGTCCTCGGGATCGCTGGCAAACAGCGGCTCCATGGTCATGTCCAGGTAGGTGCCGCCGGGCAGCTGGAGCACTGCGCTGCCCTCCGAAGTGTGGGCCAGTTCCCAGTCGTCGGGGACGGTCATGGCGATTTCAAGGGTGACGCGAAGCTGTTTCATGGAAGGGCCCCTAGGTAAAGCACGCTTTATAAGCCTTGGCGTGTCCCGCGCTGCAGCGCCCCGGCGCGGCCTTTGTGGCGACAATGTCGCCATGAGCCTTGTTCAAGCTTTGCTGCGGCAGGCGCATCTGGCGCCTGACCGCCCCGCCATCTTTTTTGGTCCACAGGAATGGGCCAGCTACGGCGAGTGGGCCGCGCGCAGCGCCGCGCTGGCCGATCGCCTGCACGGCGCTGGCCTGCAGCCCGGCGAGCGGGTGCTTGTGTTCATGCGCAATCACCCGCGCTATCTGGAAGTGCTGTGGGCGCTGTGGTGGGCAGGCTTGGTGGCCGTCCCGGTCAACGCCAAGCTCCACCCGCGTGAAGTGGAGTGGATCGTGGGCAACGCGCAGGCGCGCTGGGGTTTTGTGACTGCCGACGTCGCGCCGACGGCGCTGGCCGGGCTGGAACGCCAGATCGACGTCAATTCGCACGACGCCGAAGCGCTGTTGGCGCCGGCGGCCCCCTTCGACACTGTGCCGGTGGCAGAACG
The DNA here is from genome assembly GCA_023954035.1 of Burkholderiaceae bacterium. GTDB lineage: Bacteria > Pseudomonadota > Gammaproteobacteria > Burkholderiales > Burkholderiaceae_C > Simplicispira. The sequence goes on from JAMLIT010000036.1 coordinate 25,947, forward strand.
CGCACCGCACGACCTGGCCTGGCTTTTCTACACCAGCGGCACCACAGGCCGGCCCAAAGGCGTGATGCTCACGCACCGCAACCTGATGACCATGGGGTTGACGTACTTCGTGGACGTGGACCCGGTCGCCGCGGACGATGCCATCGTCTACGCCGCGCCCATGTCGCACGGCGCCGGGCTCTACGCCATCCCGCACCTGATGGCCGGTGCACGCCACGTGGTGCCCGCGTCGGGCGGCGTGGACCCGGCCGAGTTGTTCGCGTTGGGTCAGGCGCTGGGCGGCCTATCCACCTTTGCTGCGCCCACCATCGTCAACCGCCTGGTCGAGCACGCGCGGCAAGAGGGTCTGGACCACGCCGCCTGCGCGCGCGCCTTCAAGACCATCGTGTATGGCGGAGCGCCCATGTACCTGGCCGACATCCAGCGTGCGCTTGCCGTCATGGGGCCGCGCTTCGTGCAGATCTACGGCCAGGGCGAGACGCCCATGGTGGCCACGGCGCTGTCGCGCGCACATCTGGCTGACACGGCGCATCCGCGCTATCTGGAGCGCATCGCCTCGGTGGGCGTGGCGCAGACGCCGGTGCAGCTGCGCGTGGCCGACGCGGACGGCCGGGCACTGCCGCCGGGCGAAGTCGGCGAGGTGCTGGTGCGTGGCGACAGTGTCATGGCCGGCTATTGGCAAAGCCCCGAAGCCACGGCGGCGGCGCTGCGGGGTGGCTGGCTATGGACTGGCGATCTGGGCAGCCTGGACGCCGACGGCTTCCTCACGCTCAAGGACCGCAGCAAGGACCTCATCATCAGCGGCGGCTCGAACATCTATCCGCGCGAAGTGGAAGAAGTGCTGCTGACCGCGCCCGGCGTGGCCGAAGTGGCGGTGGTGGGTGCGCCCGACGCCGAATGGGGCGAAGCGGTGCTGGCATTCGTCGTGCTGCAGGCCGGCGCCACCACGACCCCGGAATCACTCGACCAGCATTGCCTGGCGCAGATGGCGCGCTTCAAGCGGCCCAAGCACTACCAAATGGTGCAGGCGCTGCCCAAGAACGACTACGGCAAGGTGCTCAAGACGGCGCTGCGCGTGCAGTGGCAGGCTTTGGCCGACGCGGCTTCAAACAGGCGCTGACGGCGTTGGCTGCGTTGGGTGGCCAGGGCGCGGAAAGGTTTTCAGGGTTTCGCCAGGGGCATGGGGCGCGCGGCCCATGCCATACTTCTCGGCGCTTTCTGGCCTTGCACCCCACATGACAACCCACATCGGCCGTTTCGAACTCAAGCGAATGCTGGGGCAGGGGGCGCAGGCCCAGGTCTGGTTGGCATTCGACCCGCGCCTGGAGCGCGACGTCGCCATCAAGCACCTGTTGCCGGCGCCAGAGCACTTGCCCCTTGCCATGGACCAGTGGCTTCAGGAGGCACGCAGCGTGAGCCGCCTCACGCACCCGCACATCGTTCCGGTGTTCGAGGCCGACGTGCACCAGCAGCGGCCCTATATGGTGTTCGAATACGTACCCGGCCAGACGCTGGCCCAGCGGCTGGCGGCGCAGGGGGCGCTGCCTGCGTTGCAAGCCGTGCCGCTCGTGCAGGACGTTCTCAGTGCCCTGGTGGCCGCCCACTTCCAGGGCGTGGTGCACCGTGACCTCAAGCCGTCCAATGTGCTGCTCGATGACCGTGGCCGCGCGAGGGTCATGGACTTTGGCATCGCCGCCCGCCTCGCCCGCGCGCCCCGCGATGCCAGGCAGCTCGAGGCTGCGGGCAGCCCCGGCTACATGGCGCCAGAGGCGGTGCGTGGCGAAGCGATTTCTCCCTTGATGGACGTCTACGGCGCGGGGCTCTTGCTGGCCGAGCTGCTTTGGGGCCGGCCCATCAGAACCGGACGCGACGTGTCGCAGGTGTTGCAGCAGACAGCCGCGCAGCCGCTGCAACTGCCGACGCAGCTGCTCGACGGTCTCGACGATGGACTGCGTGCGGCAGTGCTGCGCGCCACGGCGTTCGACCCGGCCCGGCGCCACGCGGACGCGCAGGGCTTTCTCGACGCCTTGTTGCACTGGTCGGGCGGGCACCGCGATGCAGCGGCGCAGGACGCAGCTGGCGGTGCCAAGCAGAACAGCACACTGGAATTTCTGCTGCGCCGCATGCGCAACAAAACCGACTTTCCCGCGGTCTCGGAGTCCATCGCCAAGATTCAACGCATGGCGTCGTCCGATACGGAGAGCATCAGCAGCGTCACCAACGAAATCCTCAAGGACGTGGCACTGACCAACAAGCTGCTGCGCCTGGTCAACAGCGCGCACTACGCCCGGGGCGACAGCATCGGCACGGTCTCGCGCGCCGTGGTTCTGGTGGGCTTCAACGGCATTCGCAACATGGCGCTCAGCCTGGTGCTTCTGGAGCACATGCAGGACAAGAGCAATGCCCACCTGCTCAAGGAAGAGTTTTTGCGCGCCCTGATGGCCGGGTCGATCGCCGCCGAGCTGGGCCCCACGCTCAAGGAAGGCGAGGAAGCCTTTCTTGGCGCCCTGTTCCAGAACCTCGGCCGCATGCTGTCGCAGTTCTACTTTCCGGAAGAAGCCGACAGCATTCGAAAGCTGTTGGCCTCGCCGCGCGAACCCCTCACCGAGGAACTGGCGGCCACCCGTGTTCTGGGCATTGGTTTTGAGGCGCTGGGGCTGGGCATTGCCAAGGCCTGGGGCCTGCCCGAAGGCATTCAGCGCTGCATCGTGCGTCCACCTGGCGCCGCACCCGGCCGCCTGCCCGACGATGGCATGGAGCGGCTGCGCTGGCGCTCCCGCGCCGCCAACGACATGGCCGATGCCATGCTGCAGACCGACGACCGGGAACTGGAGGCGCGCCTGGACCAGGCCGCGCAGTCCTACCACAAGGCCTTGGGACTGAGCGTGGACGACATGCAGGCGGCCACGGCGATGGCCCGCAAGAAGCTCGTCGAGCTGGCGCAGGCGATGGACATCAACGTGCGGCCCCACTCGCGGGCTGCCCGGTTGCTGCAGAACGCGCTGGCCGTGCCAGAGCTGCTGGACCCATCCAGCCGCGGGCAGGATGCGCTGGCGGCAGCCGAACTGCAGGCCACCCAAAAACTGCCGGTTGCGCCCCACATCGGGCAGCCGGCCAGAGAGGCGGTCTCGCAAACCCTGGCAGCGGGTGTTCAGGACATCACCAACGTCATGGTGGAGCAATTCAAGCTCAGTGACGTACTGCGCATGATTCTGGAAACCATGTTCCGCGCGCTGGATTTTCACCGGATCGTGTTCTGCATGCGCGAAGCGAAATCCGATCTGCTTACCGGGCGCTTTGGTTTGGGCGAGGACGTGGAGGATGTGGTCAGACGGTTCCGCGTGCCCCTGAGCAAGGGCGGGGGCCAAGCCGACCTGTTTGCAACCATCTGCGCCCACGGCGCCGACACCCTGATCAGCGACGCCAGCGCCCCGCGGATCGCCGAGCGCCTGCCGGACTGGTACTGCGAGGCAGTGCATGCTCCGACCTTTCTGATTCTGCCCCTGCTGTTCAAAGGAAAGGCGCTGGGGATGATTTACGCCGACAAGGCCGAGCAGGGCAGCCTGGTGGTGGACGAAAAGGAGCTGGCCTTGCTGCGCACGCTGCGCAACCAGGCGGTGATGGCGTTTCGCCAATCGTCGGTCTGAACCCCGCCCGTCCCCCCCCCGATAGCTCATTGCGCCGCCCGGCACTTTGTTCCACCGCACTCACATGCCCACGCCGACTTCTCATCGCTATCCGATTGGCACACCCGGCCAGGCCTGGGGCGAGGCCGAGCGTGCCCAGTGGCGGGCCCGCCAGCTGCGCCAGCGCAGCCATGCGGACGATGTGCTCGCTCGCATCGATGCGCTGCGCACCCGCTTGGATGTGCAGACTTATGGCGAGCTGCGCTATGGCAGCGGGCTCCACGCCGAAGAGCGCTTTCCCCTCATGGGTTTGCGCAGCCGGAATTGGCAGCGCAAGCTGCCCAGCGTGCTCGTCACCGGCGGCGTGCACGGCTATGAGACCAGCGGCGTGCACGGCGCGCTGCGCTTTCTGGACGCACACGCTGGCGACTACGCAGGCCGGGTGAACCTGCTGGTGGTGCCCTGTGTCAGCCCCTGGGCGTATGAGCGGATTCAACGCTGGAACTTCGATGCCATCGACCCCAACCGCTCGTTCAAAGACGGCTCCCCCGCGCAGGAATCTGCTGCCCTCATGCGGCTGGTGGCGCAACACCAGACCCAATATGGCCCGTTTGCCGCCCACATCGACCTGCACGAAACCACCGACACCGACGAATCCGAATACCGCCCCGCCGTGGCCGCGCGCGACGGCAAGGTGTTCGAGCCCGGCAGCATCCCCGACGGCTTCTACCTGGTGGACGACACGGAGAACCCCCAGCCCGCATTCCAGCAAGCCATCATCGAGGCCGTCAGCCGCGTGACGCACATCGCGCCTGCGGACGAGAAGAACGAAATCATCGGCTCGCCCGTAGTGGCGCCGGGTGTGATCCGGTACGCAATGAAGCAACTGGGCCTGTGCGCGGGCATCAGCGGCGCGCGCTACACCACGACGACAGAGGTGTACCCCGACAGCCCGCGCGCCACGCCCGAGCAGTGCATCGCGGCGCAGGTGGCGGCGGTGTGTGTGGCGGTGGAGTTTGTGTGGGGGGAAACGAAGTAGCACTGGTTGCTGAATTTTTGATGTCAAACAGCCCTCTAGCGCTTGATAGGTAAGCGCCAGATGCTATTATAAAAAGAGCAAATCTGCCGCCCAGTGCCTGGCGCTCACAGGGTCTTTAAGCGAGGAACCGTCTACAAGCTCGTTCTGCAGAGTGCCCAGCAAGCGGCGCTCAGCTCGGCGGCAATCGGGCGTGGCGAACTGCATGTTGTGCTGCTTCGTCAGCGGCCATGCCCGGGCTCCATGCGCCTGGCGGCGTCATAGGCCATGGCCTTGAACTTCCAGAGAGCGCCGACCTGCTTGAGCGAGCGCCCATGCGCGCCATCGGCGGTGTGTACCGACACCAGGGCGGCGAGCCATCCCGCAGTGAGCGCGATGTCGCGAGCGCTTGGAGTGGACTTGTGGAGTGCCCGCTGCGGACCCCCGGCTTAGGGTGAGGCCGGGACGTTGTCGCTTTCGGCTCCCATGTCGCTTGCGCAAACCACGCGGTCCCGACCGTTTTGCTTGGCGCTGTAGAGAGCGGTGTCAGCTGCACGAATCTGCTGGACAGGATTGTCGTTGGGCCCGTCGGCCACTCCCACGCTGACCGTGAATGTGGGCAGACCGGCCCGGCTGCACGCCGAGGGCAGGTCGGCTCGGCAGCGCTGCAGCAGGGCGGCGGCAGAGGCGGTGTCCATGCCCGGGAGAATGAGCAGGAATTCCTCGCCGCCGTATCGGCACAGGATGTCTTCGCGCCGGATGCAGGCGCGTACCACGTCCACCAAAAGTTTGATGGCTCGGTCGCCCACCTCATGGCCATGACCGTCGTTGATTTTTTTGAAGAAATCGATGTCCAACATGGCCACCACGTACTTCTCGCCGTGCTGGGCCAGGCCGGCCAGACGCGCCTCGCCGCTTCGACGGTTCGCCGCGCCGGTCAAAGGATCGGTGGCTGCTTCCCGTGCAGAATTGGAGAGGGAGCGCACGACCGCCAGCCGTGCACCGACGTGGTGGGCTGCGGTATTGAGCGATTGCAGCAACCGGTAGAGGCTGGGGTCGCCCGAGGGTCCCAATGCCCGCAAAACGCCCACGCCCGTCCCCGCCACGGTGATCGGCGTGCATGCGGCAGCACAGTCCCGAGCCATGGGGCCACGCATGCCGCGGCAAGCGCTCAAGGTGAGGCTGTCTTCAAACACCGTACCCATGCCGCGGCGCACGGCAGGGCAGTCGGTGGGACGCTCGACATAGCAGCGGCCTTCGTCGTTGGTCCAGCCTTCGATCAAATCAAAGCGCATGGCCGTGTTGGGCGAGTCGGCCAGCAACATTTGCGCCGGGGCTCCATCGGTGGCGAGCGTGAGCGCCTGGCGGGCAATGCGCAGAACCGATTCTTCGTCTTCCGCCATGTCCAGCGCCGCTGTCAGGCGCACGTTCAGATCATGGGTGCGCAGGCGTTCGTGCAGCGCGGTCGATTCGCGCTCCAGCGATTCCCGAGCGTCCTGCGCTTCGCGCCGTATCGGAGCGCAAAGGAAAAACCAGATGGGGCCGGTCGCGACGAGCAGAAGCAGGCCAGCCTCCATGGCAATACGTCCGGCCAGGGGGAATGCTTCCCAATGCGGCATCAGCCAGGTCCGCAAAACGGCATAACCCACAGCCACCAGGACCAAGGTGAGCCAGAAACGTATTTCCGGCTGCGCCCAGGGACGCACCGGCAGTTCCGCCGGATGATGGGCCGAAGCGGAGCCCGAATGGGCCAAGTCCAGCTTTGCCATGGGCGCCTCCTTGTAAAAAATGCAGGAAACCGCGCTCGCCGGATGCCAAGGGCTGTTCCGTGGAAGGTCGAAATTTTGTATTCCGAAATGTGGCGATACTTTGATTCAGATCAGCGCGCAGCCTCGCCTACTTGCCCCAACTGTCCTTCAACCCCACTGCCAGGTTAAACACCGGCTTGCTGCCCCGCACATGATCTACCCGGTCCGCCACAAAGTACCCGTGCCGCTCAAACTGAAACTTGTCGTCTGGTTGGGCCTGCGCCAATGATGGTTCCACGATCGCCGTGACCACCTTCAGGCTGTCCGGGTTCAGGCTCTCAATAAAGTCCTTGCCGCCGGCATCGGGCTGCGCATCCAGAAACAGCCGGTCGTACATGCGCACTTCGGCCTGCACGCCGTCCGCCACGCCGACCCAGGTGATGGCGGCCTTGGCTTTGACGCTGTCGGCGCCGGGGGTGCCGCTTTTGGTGCCGGGGATGACGGTGGCGAGCACTTCGGTGACCTTGCCGACCGCATCCTTGTTGGCGCCGGTGCATTCAATGACGTAGCCGCCTTTGAGGCGCACCTTGTTGCCTGGAAACAAGCGCTTGTAGCCCTTGGGCGGTACTTCCTCGTAGTCGGTGCGTTCAATCCACACCTCTTTGCCCATGCTGAAATGCCGCGCGGGGGGTGGCTCGGTGCCTTCGGGCACGTTGGGCAGGGCGGGCTGGGTGCAGGGCTCCAGGTGGCCGGCGCCGAATTCGGCGTCCCAGTTGGTCAGCACGAGTTTGACCGGGTCGAGCACGGCCATGCCGCGGTGGGCTTTGAGCTCCAGGTCTTCGCGCAGGCAGCCTTCCAGCGTGGCGTAGTCAATCCAGCTGTCGCTTTTGGTGACGCCAATGCGCTCGGCAAACAGCTGCAGGCTGGCGGGGGTGTAGCCGCGCCGGCGCAGGCCGACGATGGTGGGCATGCGCGGGTCGTCCCAGCCGTTCACCTTGTGGTCGTACACCAGTTGCGCGAGTTTGCGTTTGCTGGTGATGACGTAGGTGAGGTTCAGGCGGGCAAATTCGTACTGGCGCGGGGGCGGGGCGCTGAGCAGGCCGCCTTCGATCAATCTTTGCAGCAGCCAGTCGTAGAACGGGCGCTGGTCTTCGAATTCGAGCGTGCAGAAGCTGTGGGTGATCTGCTCCAGCGCGTCTTCAATCGGGTGCGCGTAGGTGTACATCGGGTAGATGCACCAGGCGTCGCCCGTGTTGTGGTGCGTGGCGCGGCGTATGCGGTAGATGGCCGGGTCGCGCATGTTGATGTTGGGGCTGGCCATGTCGATCTTGGCGCGCAGCACCATGCTGCCGTCTTCGTGCTGGCCGGCGCGCATCTCGCGGAAAATTTGCAGGTTTTCGGTTGGCGTGCGGGCGCGGAAGGGGCTGTTGACACCGGGCTTGCTGAAGTCGCCCCGGTTGATGCGGATCTGCTCAATCGTTTGTTCATCGATATAGGCATGGCCGGCTTCAATCAGGTACTCGGCGGCGCGGTACATGAAGTCGAAGTAGTCGCTGGCCTGGTACAGGTTGGTCTCGCGCCCGTTGTTCCAGTCAAAGCCCAGCCACCGCACCGAGTCCTTGATGCTGCTCACGTACTCGGCGTCTTCCTTTTCCGGATTCGTGTCGTCAAAGCGCAGGTGGCACACGCCTTCGTAGTCGCGCGCCAGGCCAAAGTTGATGCAGATGCTCTTGGCGTGGCCAATGTGCAGGTAGCCGTTGGGCTCGGGCGGGAAGCGGGTGCGAATTTTGGCCGGGTCGGGCGTGCCTGCGGCCTGGTGCGCAGCGTCGCCAGGGCTGCCGGCCCAGCGGCGGTTGGCATAGGTGCCGCGTTCCAGGTCGCTTTCGATCACCTGGCGCAGGAAATTGCTGATTTTGGTGGCGTCCGAAGCGTTGGCGGCGGGCGTGGATGCGGGGGCAGAGGCGGTCATATCGGGCATTTTAGGCGGCGCGTTCGTGCGGTTTTACGCATGGAAACAAGCAGTTGTACGCACAGACACACTTTAGACACCCTTTCGTGCCATCCTTTCAGGCATGTGGCGCGTTAAGGCGTCTGAGGGCTGGCAATTGCAGCCAATCTGTTTAACCAGGAGATGCATATGTTCAAGACCGTTTTCAGCAAGCTGGCCGTGGTGGGCTTCGGAGTTGCGCTGGCGGCCTCGGCCGGTGTGGCGCAGGCGCGCGACAACGTGAGCTGGTCCATAGGCGTGGGCGTTCCGGGTGTGGTGGTGGGAGCAAGCAACAACTACTACCCCGGCTATGTGTACCGGGCCCCGGCACCTGTGTATTACGCTCCGCCACCGGTCTACTACGCGCCGCCGCGTCCGGTGTATTACGCCCCGCCCGTGGTGTATTCGCCGCCTCCGTACTATGGCGGCCGTTATTACCGCGATCGGGACGACCGCCGTGGGCATCGCCACCATCGCCACGGTCATTGGCGCGATCGGGATTGAGCGGAGGTGGCAGGCGATGCCGAGGTGCGGCTTCGCCGTGCCAGTCCGAGCGTCGCATAATTTGCGCTTCACCCGCTTGCGCGTCGGCTTGCAGAATGCACAGCCGCCCGCACCCAGCCTGAAAGCGCATTTGTGTCCACTCTTTTCGTTCTCAACGGCCCCAACCTCAACCTGCTCGGCACGCGTGAGCCGGCGGTTTATGGGCACCACACCCTTGCAGACGTAGAAGCCCTGTGCGCAGCCGCCTGCGCCAAGGCGGGCTTTGCGCTGCGCTTTCACCAGAGCAACCACGAGGGTGCTTTGCTCGATTGGTTGCACGAAGCCGGACGCCTGCACCAGCAGGGCGAACTGGCCGGCGTGGTGCTCAACGCCGGTGCCTACACCCACACCAGCATTGCATTGCACGACGCCATCAAGGGCACCGGCGTGCCGCTGATCGAGCTGCACATCAGCAACGTGTTTGCGCGCGAAGCATTTCGCCACCATTCAACAATCTCCAGCGTTGCGCGCGCCGTGGTCTGCGGCTTTGGTGTGCAGGGCTACGTGCTGGCCATAGAAGGGCTGGCGCGCCTGTGAGCGCGTCCACGCCGGCGCCGACCGCAATGCCCGGTGCGGTGCAGCCACTGATCGACCGCGCCCGGCAGCGCACCACGCCCTGTGGCTCGGGTGAGCTGGTCTGGCATGTCTGGGGCACGGCGCAGCCCGGCGTGGCGCCCCTGGTGATGCTGCATGGCGGCAGCGGCAGCTGGACGCATTGGGTGCGCAACATCGACGCCTTGGTGGCTGCAGGGCGTGAACTGTGGCTGCCGGATCTGCCCGGCTTTGGCGCCTCTGCGCCGCCCCCTTTGGGTACCGATGCCGATGCGCTGGTCGAGCCGCTGCGCGCGGGTCTGCAGGCCTTGCTGGGTGAGCAGCCGGTGGATCTGGTGGGCTTTTCGTTCGGGGGGCTCACCGCCGGGCTGCTGCTGGCGGCGCACCCGGCGCTGGCGCAGCGCCTGGTGCTGGTGGGGGCGCCCGCCATGGGCGTGGTGCCCCAGCGCCAGTTCGAGCTGAAGGCCTGGCGCCATCTGGAAGACCCTGAAGCGCAACGGGCCGTGCACCGCCACAACCTCGCCGCGCTGATGCTGTACGACCCGCAGCAGATCGAGGGCCTGGCCCTGGACCTGCATGTGGCCAACATGCACCAGGACCGCATGCCGGGCCGCCGCCTCGCAGGCACCGACATTCTGGCGCGCTCGCTGCCGCGCATCCCGTGCCCGGTGCACGCCATTTACGGGCGACATGACGCGGTTTACCTCGATTACATGGAGCCGCTCGCAACCGCCTATGCGGCCGCAGCACCGGATTTTCGCGGCATGACGCTGATCGAAGAAGCTGGCCATTGGGTGCAGTTCGAGCAGGCGCGGGCCTTCAACGCGGCGCTGCTCGCCGCGCTGGGCGACTGAGTCCATGAAGGCACCGAAACTGCGGGTGGATGAGCGTGAGGTGGAGTTCAACGCCATCCGCGCGCAAGGCTCGGGCGGGCAAAACGTCAACAAGGTGTCGAGCGCGGTGCATCTGCGCTTTGACATTCATGCTTCGTCCCTGCCCGAAGATGTGCGCGAGCGCCTGCTGTCGCGGCGCGATGCGCGCATTACCGACCAGGGCGTGGTGGTGATCAAGGCGCAGCAGTTTCGCACCCAGCTGCAAAACCGCGCCGATGCGCTGGAGCGCCTCAACGCCCTGGTCAACAGCATGGCCGTGCCGCCCAAGGCCCGCCGCGCCACGCGCCCCAGCTACGGTTCGAAGATGCGCCGTCTGGAGGGCAAGAGCCAGCGCAGCGACACCAAGGCGCTGCGCGGCCCGGTGCGGGACTGATTCCATTTCCAAATCATCAGTGACATAGTCGACTTCGCCTTGGCGTGCTACAGCCGTGTCTGCGGCTTGCCTTCGCGTCACCAATGATTTGGAAATGGAATGAGCGCAGCGCCCGTCCCGGTCTCGTCGCGCATCCGTGCCAAAGGCCCTTGCCGGGTGGTGGGGGCTTGCGGCGCGCAGCCAAGGGTCTAAAGTGAGAGCCTTGCCCCAACGCGATTTGTCCATGCCGCCTTCTGCTCAGCACACCACCCCGCCGCAGGCCCTTGTGCCGGTGCTGTACGTGTCGCACGGTGCTCCGCTGTTTGCCATCGAAGCCGGGGAGACGGGGCCGGCACTTGCGCGCTGGGGTGCCGCGCTGCGTGCGCAGTTTCCGGAACTGCGTGGCGTGTTGATTCTGTCGCCCCACTGGATGGCGCCCGAGGCCCGTGTGACTCTGACCGAGTGGCCGGAAACCTGGCACGACTTTCGGGGCTTCCCGCCCGAGCTGTATGCATTGCAGTACCCGGCGCCCGGCGCTCCTGCATTGGCCGAGCAGGTGCTTGATTTGTTGCACCAGGCTGAAATCGCGGCGCATGGCGACACGGAGCGTCCCTTGGACCATGGCGCCTGGGTGCCGTTGATGCATTTGTTTCCAGAGGCCGACCTGCCCGTGGTGCAACTGGCGTTGCCACAGACCGCCGGGCCGACCGAGGTTTACGCGCTGGGGGCCGCCCTGCAAGGCTTGTGCAGCGAGGGCGTGCTGGTGGTGGGTTCGGGCAGCATGACGCACAACCTGTCGGAGTTTTTTGGCGGTGAGCGTGGGGCCGCGCCGTATGTACTGGAGTTTGCGCGCTGGATCGAGGCGGCGCTGGAGCGGGGCGACCGGCAGGCGCTGCTCGACTACCGCCGCCAGGCGCCGCATGCACTGCGGGCGCACCCGAGCGAAGACCATTTCTTGCCGCTGTTTTTTGCGCTGGGCGCGGCAGGGCCGGATGCACGCGCCACCTACTTGAGCCGCGAGGTGATGTACGGCATCCTGGCGATGGACGCCTTTGCTTTGCACGTTGCTGCCTGAAGCCGCAAACGGCCTATTTTTTAACAAAAATCGCCTCTGGCGCTTATCCATGCTGGACTTACCGCTCACTTTTTTGAAGCGTCCTGCCACTTCCAACGCGCCGCGACCGTGGCTGCTGGTGCTGCTGCACGGAGTCGGCAGCAACGAGCAGGACCTGTTTGCCCTGAGCGCGCAGATCCCTGATCGTTACTACGTGCTCAGCCTGCGCGCGCCCTACCGCATGGCGCCGGGAGCGTTTGCGTGGTTTGATTATTCGATCGAACCGGGCGGTGGGCGCCGCATCGACGAGACCCAGGAGGCGGCGAGCCGCGCGCTGCTGGCGCAGGTCGTGGCGAGTGCTTCGGAGCAACTGGACATACCGCCCGAACGCGTACTGGTGGCCGGTTTCAGTCAGGGGGCGTGCATGGCCTTGTCGCTGCTGCTGACGCAGCCCGAACTGATGCGTGCGGCCATCGTCTGGCATGGGCGGCTGATGGAGCAGGCGCTGGCTGCAGCAGCTCCGCCCGATGCACTGAGCGGGCACGCACTGTGGGTGAGCCACGGTACGCACGACGATGTGATTCCCATCGCGCACGCGCAGTCCATCGCGCACCATGTGGCCACGCTGCCGCTGACGCTCACGTACCGCGAGTTTCCCAGCGCCCACGAAATCCGCCCATCTGAGCTGGCCGCCTGTGTGAGCTGGATGGAGAGTCTCAGCGCCAAACCGACCTCGTTTTAGGGCCTGCTGAACAGGCTGGCCGACCTGCGGGTCAGGCCAGATCCACCGGCAGCGCCACGGTGCGCTTGACTTCCTTGAGCGAAAAGCTGGTGGATATCTCGCGCACCCCAGGCAGATTGCGGATGCGGGTGCGCAAATACTCCGCGAACGTTTCCAGGTCGGGCGCTACCAGCTCGATCTGGTAGTCGTAGCGGCCCGAGAGGTTGTGGCACGACAGGACCTGCGGCAGCGCCAGCACCTCGCGCTCAAAGGCCGCCGTGGTGTCCGCCGTGTGGTTGTGCAAGCCCAACTGCACAAAGCCCAACACGCCATAGCCCACGCGGTGCCGGTCCAGGTGCGCGTGGTAGCCGCTGATGACGCCCGATTCCTCCAGTTGCCGCACCCGCCGCCAGCAGGGCGAGGTGGAAAGAGAGACCCGCTCGGCCAGCTCGCCGACGGTGGCGCGGCCGTCTTTTTGCAGCGCGTCGAGCAGGCTGCGGTCGACGGCGTCCAGGGCTGCGGCGGTGTTAAGCATAAATTGCCTTTATAGATAAAAAAATCGGTCGATGTTTCCAATATCGCTTCTTTATGTGGGCTAGATAGCGAATTTTTGCCCGGTGATTTGGGAAAGAATTCAATTACCACACACGATACTCAGGAGACAACATCATGGGCAAGGCAAACACACCCACCGGCGGCTTCAGCACCCGCGCCATCCACTTTGGCTACGACCCGGCCGACCACCAGGGCGCGCTGGTGCCGCCGATCTACACCTCGGCCACCTTTGCCTTTCCCGATGTGGGCTATGGCGCGCGCTGCTTTAGCGGCGAAGAAAACGGCTACTTCTATACCCGCATTGCCAACCCCACGCTGGCGCTGCTCGAAGGGCGGCTGGCCAGCCTGGAGCAGGGCGTGGG
>JAMLIT010000037.1 GCA_023954035.1 Burkholderiaceae bacterium
GAACCTGGCGGCGCGGCTGGAAGGTGCGAACAAGGCATTTGGCACCGACATTCTGATCTCCGGCGCCACGGCGGCGCTGCTGCCCGCGAGCATGGGCCTGCGCGCGCTCGACGACGTCGTCGTCAAGGGAAAATCCGCGCCGGTGCGGGTCTACACCCCCTGCGCGGACCCCGCCGTGTGCCGACTGGCCCGCGCCGCGCTTGACGCCTTTGTGCGGGGCGACTGGCAGGCGGCGCGCAGCGGTTTTGCGCAGCAGCTGCGCGCCGCGCCGGGCGATCCTGCGCTGCAGCGGCTGATGGAGCGCCTGGACGCCGCCTGCGCGCTGCCGCCGGGCGCGCCCTGGTCGGCTGCGCAGGCACTGGACAAGCTGTAAATGCATCGATTGCTATTGAAAAAATAGCTACTAGCGCTTATCCAATAAGCGCTAGAGGCGGTTTTTAGCTGTTTTTTGTGGTGCGCCAGCCGACGCTCCCTTCCCGCGCTTGCGCCGGGTGCGCACGGCCCGCCAGCGCTGCGCCAGCACCTGGCTCAGCAGGCCACCGGCAATCATGCCGACGACCACGCCGACTGCGGGCTCGGGCATGGGGCGATCGGGTGCCGACGGCGGGGGCGGCGGCATGCGCAGCGGCGCGGACGCTGCCGGTGCGAGTGCATCCGTGCCCTCGGCTGCCAGTGCGGCCTGGGCGCGCGTGGCCTGCACCGCCGATCGGCCCGCGTGGCCGCCACGGTCGTCCGAATACACCTTGGTGAATTCGGCGCCGAGCAAGAAGATCTGCGCGGCGTAATACACCCAGGCCAGCAGCACAACCAGCGAGCCCGCCGCCTGGAACGATTCGCCTACGCCGCTCTTGCCCAGGTACAAACCGATCAGAAATTTTCCCGCTTCCAGCAGCACGGCGGTGACCGCGCCGCCCACCCAGACGTCGCGCCAGGCGATGTGCACCGAAGGCATGAATTTGAAGATCATGGCAAAGAGCACCGTGGTGCTGCCCACCGACAGCAGCGTGTTGATCCCCTGTAGCAGCACTTCCCACCCGGGCATCAGGGCGCCGGCCCAGCTGCCGAACGCCGAGATGGCGGCGCTGAGCACGGTGGACACCATCAGCAGGAAGGCCAGGCCCAGGATGAGCCCGAACGAGAGCACGCGCGCGCGAAGAACCGCCCACACGCCGCTGGGCTTGAGCTTGTCGGGTACATGCCAGATGCGGTCCAGTGCGCTCTGCAGTTCGGCGAAGACGGTGGTGGCACCGACCAGCAACACCACCACGCTGATGCCACCCGCCACCAGGCCGCGCTCGGGTTCGCTCGCGCTTTGGATGATGCCCTGCACGACCACCGCGCCCTCGTGGCCAATCAGGCCCTGGAGCTGGCCGACGATCTGGCCCTGCACCGCATCGCGGCCAAAAATGGCGCCCGCCACGGCAATCACGATCACCAGCAGCGGGGCCAGTGAAAACACCGTGTAGTAGGAAATGGCCGCCCCCATGCTGGGCGCGAAGTCGTCGATCCAGCCGGCGGCGGCGCGTTTGCAGAGATCAAAAAGGTGGGCGGGGCGCATTGGCGGGCCGTTCGTATCCAGATGAATCGCCATCGTCTCCTCTCAGCGAGCGCGGCTGGCCGGGTGCGCAGCGCAAGGCCGCGTAGGCCAAAGCCGACAGGCGCAAAAAAGCCCGCGCGCGGCGGGCTTGTCTTGCAGGCTGCGGGCGCTTACTTGGCCGCCACCACGCGCACCATGTCCAGGCACTTGTTTGAGTAGCCCCATTCGTTGTCGTACCAGGCGACGACCTTGACGAAGGTCTTGTCCAGGGCGATGCCGGCGTCGGCGTCGAAAATCGACGGCTGGGAGCAGCCGCGGAAGTCGGTGGCGACGACCTTGTCCTCGGTGTAGCCGAGCACGCCCTTCATGGCGCCTTCGGAGGCGGCCTTCATGGCCTTGCAGATGTCCTCGTAGGCGGCTTCCTTGTTCAGCTCGACGGTGAGGTCAACCACGGAAACGTCGGACGTCGGCACGCGGAAGGCCATGCCGGTGAGCTTCTTGTTCAGCTCGGGCAGCACCACGCCGACGGCCTTGGCGGCGCCGGTCGAGGACGGGATGATGTTTTCGAGAATGCCGCGGCCGCCGCGCCAGTCCTTGCTGGAAGGGCCGTCCACGGTCTTCTGCGTGGCGGTGGCAGCGTGCACCGTGGTCATCAGGCCGCGCTTGATGCCCCAGTTGTCGTTGAGCACCTTGGCCACCGGCGCCAGGCAGTTGGTGGTGCAGGAGGCGGCGGAGACGATCTTCTCGCCGGCATACTTCTCGTGGTTCACGCCATAGACGAACATCGGCGTGTCGTCCTTCGACGGGGCCGACTGCACGACCTTCTTCGCGCCGGCATCGATGTGCTTCTGGCAGGTGTCCTTGGTGAGGAAGAAGCCGGTGGATTCGATGACGACGTCGGCGCCGACCTCGTTCCACTTCAGGTTGGCGGGATCCTTCTCGGCGGTCAGGCGGATCTTCTTGCCGTTGACGATCAGGTTATTGCCCTCGACGGAGATGCTGCCGTTGAAGCGGCCATGCACGGAGTCGTACTGCAGCATGTAGGCCAGGTAGCCGGGCTCGAGCAGGTCGTTGATGGCGACGACTTCGATCTCGGGAAAGTCCTTGGCGATTGCGCGGAATGCCATGCGGCCGATGCGACCGAAACCGTTGATGCCGACTTTGATAGCCATAGCTCAGTCTCTCCAGGGTGGGATTGCCAAAAATGGGGGGTGCGTCGCCTACTTGCGCTTGAGCGCCGCCAGCACCGTGGCGGCGACGTTTTCTTCGGTGAAGCCAAAGTACTTGAACAGCACCGGCGCAGGCGCCGATTCGCCGTAACGGTCGATGCCAACGACCGCAGCAACGCCGTACTTCCACCAGCCGTCGGTCACGCCCATTTCCACGGCGACGCGCGGCACGCCAGCGGGCAGCACCGCTTTCTTGTATTTGACGTCCTGGCGGTCGAAGCTGGTGGTGCTGGGCATGGAGACCACACGCACTGCAATCTTCTTGTCGGCCAGCAGGCGTTGCGCCTTGAGCGCGAGCTGCACCTCGGAGCCGGTGGCGATGATGACTGCCTGCGCCTTGTTCCTCATGCCCACGTCGGCGGGCTCGGAGAGCACATAGGCCCCGCGCGAGATGTCGCCCAGGTCGCGCTTGGGGGCGTAGGGCAGATTCTGACGGGAGAGCAGCAGCGCGGTCGGCTTGTCGCGGTTGGTCAGTGCCACGCTCCAGGCCACGGTGGTTTCCGTCGTATCGGCCGGGCGCCAGACGTCCAGATTGGGGATCAGGCGCAGGCTGGCCGCATGCTCGATCGACTGGTGTGTGGGGCCGTCTTCGCCCAGGCCGATGGAGTCGTGCGTGAACACGTGGATCACGCGCTGCTTCATCAGCGCCGCCATGCGAATCGCGTTGCGGCTGTAGTCGCTAAACGTCAGGAAAGTGCCGCCGTAGGGGATAAAGCCGCCGTGCAGCGCTACGCCGTTCATGACAGCCGCCATGCCGAACTCGCGCACGCCGTAGTTGATGTGGCGCCCGATGTGGCCGTCCTCGCTCTTCACGACCGCGCCCTTGGCGTCCATGCGCAGTGGCGGCGTGGATTTCGTGTTGGTCAGGTTGGAGCCGGTCAAATCCGCACTGCCGCCGAGCAGTTCGGGCAGCTTGGCGGTAAAGGCTTCCAGCGCCAGTTGGCTCGCCTTGCGGCTGGCCACAGTTTCGCCCTTGGTGTGCGCGTCGATCACCGCATCGACGGCGGTCTGCGCGAAGTGCTTGGGCAGGTCGCCCGCCATGCGGCGCTCGAATTCGGCCGCCAGTTCCGGGAAGGCGGCGCGGTAGGCGGCAAAGCGCTGGTTCCATTCGGCTTGGGCCGCCGCGCCGGCGGCGTCCGCGTTCCAGTCGGCGTAGACCTCGGTCGGTACTTCAAATGGCGGGTACGGCCAGTTGAGCGCCGTGCGGGTGAGGGCAATTTCGTCCGCGCCCAGCGGTTCGCCGTGGGCTTTGGCCGTGTCCACGCGGTTGGGCGAGCCCTTGCCGATGTGCGTCTTGCAGACGATGAGCGTGGGCTTGCTGCCCTGTTGGCGTGCCTGGGCAATGGCTTGGTCCACGGCGTCGGCATGGTTGCCGTCGACCGGTCCCAATACGTTCCAGCCGCAAGCTTCGAAGCGCTTGGGCGTGTCGTCGATGAACCAGGGCGCGACCTGGCCGTCGATGGAAATGCCGTTGTCGTCGTACAGCGCGATCAGCTTGGAGAGCTTCCATGCCCCAGCGAGCGCAACAGCCTCGTGGCTGATGCCTTCCATCAGGCAGCCGTCGCCCAAAAACACGTAGGTGTGGTGGTCGACCACGGTGTGCCCGGGCTGGTTGAATTCGGCCGCCAGCAGTTTTTCTGCCAGCGCCATGCCGACTGCGTTGGTCAGGCCCTGGCCCAGCGGGCCGGTGGTGGTTTCCACACCCGGCGTCACGCCGACTTCGGGGTGGCCGGCGGTTTTGCTGTGCAGCTGGCGGAAGTTCTTCAGCTCCTGCATGGGCAGGTCATAGCCCGTCAGGTGCAAGAGCGCATAAATCAACATCGAGCCGTGTCCGTTGGAGAGCACGAAGCGATCGCGGTCGGCCCAGTGCGGGTCCTTGGGGTTGTGGCGCAGGTGCCGGCCCCACAGCGCGACCGCCATGTCGGCCATGCCCATGGGCGCACCGGGGTGGCCAGAGTTGGCCTGTTGCACGGCATCCATTGCGAGCGCGCGAATCGCGTTCGCCATTTGTTCAGAATTGGCCATCGGAGAGGGCGGTCCAGTGCGGACGATGAGGGGAAACCCCAGATTTTAGCGGGCCAGCATGGCAGGGCCGGAAGCATGGGCGTTGCCATGCAATAGAGTGGCGCCCGTGTCGCACGCCCCGCTGATCCCTTCCACCGCACCTCCCGCCCGCGCGCAGGCGCCCGCGCTGCTGCTGGCTGCCGGCCGCGGCGAGCGCATGCGGCCGCTGACCGACCACACGCCCAAGCCCTTGCTGCAAGTGCACGGCCGCCCGCTGCTGGCCTGGCATTTGCAGGCGCTGGCGCGCGCTGGCGTGCCGCGCGTGGTCATCAACACCGCCTGGCTGGGCGAGCAGATTCCCGAGTATTTTGGAAGCTTTTTTGGCCTCCAGCGCTCGACTGAAAAGCGCCAGCAGCTATCAATTTTGTATTCGCATGAAGGACGCGACTTCGGCGATGCACTGGAAACTGCGGGCGGCATTGCGCGCGCCCTGCCGCTGCTGGACGCCGACGTGTTCTGGCTGGCTGCGGGCGATGTGTTCATGCCGGCTTTTGGCTTCGATTCGGCCGCCGTGCACAATTTTCGGGAAGGCGGCGCGCTGGCACGCCTGTGGCTGGTGCCCAACCCACCGCAGCACCCCCGCGGCGATTTCGGGCTGTCCGAGACCGGTCTGGCGCTCAACCTGCCGGAGGCCGACCCACGGCCCCGCTATACCTACAGCACCCTCGCCCTGCTGCATCGGGATTTGTTCGCGCCGCCCTGGTGCGATATTGCGCCCGGCAACCCGCAAGGGGTACGCGCGGCGCTGGCGCCGCTCTTGCGCCGGGCGATGGACAATGGCCGCGTGCAGGCCGAACTTCACACCGGCCGCTGGGTCGATGTGGGCACGCCGCAGCGCCTGGCCGACCTCAACGCCGAAACTCTGTCACCATGACTCTCACCCCGCCCCTCTCTTTGTATGCCGAGCGCCGCGCGCGCCTGGCGGCCCGGCTCGGCCCTGGCGGCATCGCCATCGTGCCGACCGCACCCGAACGCCAGCGCAACCGCGACAGCGACTTCCCGTACCGGCACGACAGCTACTTCTATTACCTCACGGGCTTTACCGAACCCCATGCCTGGCTGGTGCTGACCGCTGAGGGCCAGAGCACCCTGCTGTGCCAGCCCAAGGACCTGGAACGCGAAATCTGGGACGGCTACCGCCTGGGCCCCGACGCCGCCGTGGCCGCCCTGGGGGTCGACGCGGCGCTGCCCGTGGGCGAGCTCGACGCGCGCCTGCCCCGCTTGCTGGAAAACCGCGAGCGCGTGTGGTTCCCTTTTGCCACGCACGGCGGTCTGGCCGCGCGCGTCGAAGGCTGGCTGGCCAAGGTGCGCGAGCGCGTGCGCTACGGTGCGCTGTGCCCGCAGCAGCAAGGCGACCTGTGCGCGCTGCTGGACGAAATGCGCCTGGTGAAGGACGCGCACGAAATCGCCCTGATGCGGGGCGCCGGCGCCATCAGCGCACGTGCCCATATTCGCGCCATGCAGCGCTCGGCACGCATGCTGGCCGCGGGCGAAGACCTGCGCGAATTCCACCTTGAAGCCGAACTGCTGCACGAGTTCCGCCAAAGCGGCGCCGAAGCACCCGCCTACGGCTCCATCGTCGCCGCCGGCGCCAACGCCTGCGTACTGCACTACCGCGCCGACCGCGCGCAGGTGCGCAGCGGCGACCTGGTGCTGATCGACGCTGCCTGCGAACTGCACGGCTATGCCAGCGACATCACACGCACCTTCCCCGCCAACGGCAGGTTCACCGGACCGCAGCGCGCGCTCTACGACGTGGTGCTGGCCAGCCAGGAAGCCGCCATAGCCGCCACCCGGCCCGGCGCGCGCTTTACCGATCCGCACGACGCGGCGGTGTTGGTGCTGGCGCAGGGCCTGCTCGACCTGGGCTTGCTCGACAAAGCCCAGCACGCCAGCGCGCAGGACGTGGTGGCAACCCGTGCTTACTTCCCTTTCTACATGCACCGCACCGGCCACTGGATCGGCATGGACGTGCACGATTGCGGCAGCTACGTCGAGCCGGCGGAACAAAGCCAGACCAGCGAGCGGCGCGATCCCTTGTCGGGCGAGCGCATCGTTGACCGCCCCAGCCGCATCCTGCGCGCCGGCATGGCGCTCACCATCGAGCCCGGTCTCTACATCCGGCCCGCGCCCGGCGTGCCCGAGGCCTTCCACGGCCTGGGCATCCGCATCGAAGACGACGCCGTGGTGACGCAGGATGGCTGCGAACTGCTGACGCGCGGGGTGCCGGTGGGGGCCGGCGAGATCGAGGCCTTGATGCAGGGGGGGCTCGCTCGCTGACAAAAAAACCCCGCTGCAGTTCGACTGAGCGGGGTATGGAAAGGGACCGGCGGGCCGGCGGTGCGGCCCGGCGCAGTCCCTGGGGAGGGATGGGGTTCGAGCGCGGAGGCGCCGCTTACATACCGTACTTTTTCTTGGCGTCTGCCTCGCACTTGTTCTGCTCCTCGCCCTGGAGGGGTTCGCAGCGTTCCTTGGCGGCCTTGTACTCGGCTTCGCGCTTCTCGTGGTCGGCGTCTTTCCTGGCCTCGGCGATGGCGGCGCGCTTCTCGCTGGCGTTGTCGGCTGGTTGGGCCTGCGCGCGCGCCACCTTGGCGTTCTCTACGGCTTTCACATGGGCGGCCTTGGCGTCCTTCTTACAGACGTCCTTCTCATTGCCCTTCATGTCGTCGCACTTTTCCTTGGCGACTTCGTAGTCGGCGTCCGCGCGTTCCTTGCGGGCCTTGTAGGCAGCCTTGTCGCTGGGTTTGTACTGCGCTTGCAGCTCGGCCTTGGCGACTATTTCGTTGCCCTTGGCTTGCTTCTCGCAGACATCCTTGGCGTTGTCCTTGAGGGCGTCGCACTTTTCCTTGGCCATTTTGTAGTCGGCCGAGATCCGGTCGTTGGCGGCGGCGTGCTCGGCCTTGTCCATGGCCATGCCGGTGCTTGCCACCAGGCCGGTCAGCGCCAGCGCCATCAGATTGCGGGTGAAGTTCATGGTCTTCTCCTGGGGCGCCCGGCTCAATCGTTGAAACGGAAGTCCGGGTTGCGGGTGTGCCATTCGCTGAGCTGCTTTTCCGCAGCTTCGCGGGCCAGACCTTCGCGCTCCTGCAGCTTGCCGATGAACTGTTCACGCTTGCCGTCGATGACGTCCAGGTCGTCGTTGGTCAGCTTGCCCCATTGCTCTTGCACCTTGCCGGTGAATTGCTTCCAGTTTCCCTTCATGCGGTCTTCGTTCATTTCGTGTTCCTCTTCATGTCACGGATCAGGCCTTTCGCCGGAAGCGGCGAAAACCAGGGCCTGACTCGATGAGGTCACTGTAGAAACACGGTGGCCGGCGCGGCGTAGTCGGCTGGCGGGCTGCGCTGTCGGACGGCGTCGCACCACCGGGTCGGCGCCGTAGGCGGGGGCTCGGCCCCCGACGTTCGGCGCTCAGGGCGCTGCCTCGGCCGGGCTCAGGGCGCCGTCTGGTTGACCCAGACCGACAGTTCGTTGGCCGCTTTACGTGCCGCCTGGGCCAGCGCGGCACTGCCGCCCGCAGCGTCGGCGCTGGGCGCGCCTTCGCGCAGCGCGAAGACCCGTTGCGCGCGCAGGCGCTCGCCCTGGGGCGTGGGCTGGCTGAGCGTCGCGCGCAGGCGAAGCACGCCTTCGCTTTGGCTGGGCGAGGCAAAGACCTGGCTGAACTCCTCCAGCTCCAGCCGCAGCACCAGCAGGCCGGCGTCACCTTCACGCGCGGCCTCGCGCGCCGCGCGCAGGGAGAGCACGGGGCGCTCGGCGCCCAGCGCAGCAGCCACGCTTTGCTGCACCAGCCGGGCGGGCGGCTGGCTCCAGCGGGCCCGCTGGTAGGCGCGCAGTTGCTGGGCATCAGCGTAAGTCAGGCGGTAGTGCAGTGCGGTCGAGCCTTCGGGCAGGCCGGGGCTTTCCACATCGGCCAGCACCAGCGGCGCCCGGCGGGGCGCGGCCGGCTGCACCGGCGCAGCCAGCGCGCTCGGGCCAAAGTCGTAAACCGCTGCCGGCACCGGCGGCGAAGGCAGCGCAGAGCAGGCGGCCAGAAAATTCAGGCAAAAAATGGCTCCAGCGCCTATGCGTAGGGCGCTAACAGCTATATTTTTCATAGTATTCATGGTGCACTCACTGCGGGTTGCGGGCAGGGGCTACAAAACCCGGTTCACCCGGTCCAGGGCTGGCCTGGCCGGATCCATAGATGAAACCTTGGGGGTTGGCGCTGACCTCGGCGGCGGTGCGCGAAATCTGGCGCGCGGCGCGGCCGGTGTCGTCGGCGGCGCGCTCCAGGCTCGGCAGGGTGGTGGACTTGAGCCGCTCGGCCGCCTGCGAGAAGGTTTGTACACCGTGCGCGGCCTGCTCGATGGGGCCACCGGGGGCGCCCAGGCGCTGCGCGGTCTGGCCAAAGGTATCGGCCATCACCGCAATCTGGTCGCCCGCCTTCTTCAGCGACTGCACGGCGCCGCCGGCGTCCTTGGCGAGTGCGGGCAGCGCGGCCAGGGCAGGGTCCAGGCGCTCGGTGACGCTGCGGTCGAGCCGGCGGGTGAGCGCATCGACGCTGGCCGCGGCCGAACCGATGTGGGCCAGCGCGTCGGCAAAGTGTTTCTGGTTGTCGTCAGAGAGCAATTGGTTGACGCGCTTGGTCACCTCCTGCACCTGGCCCAGGATGATCGGGCCCTGCTCGGAGAGCTGGGCAAAGGGCGAGGAGTGCAGCGGCAGGCGCGGCAGGCCGCTGACGCCGGGCGGCAGCGGCGGGTGGGACTTGCCCGCGTCGTCGAGCAGGATGTACGACAGCCCGGTGACGCCCTGGTAGCCCAGCGTGGCGAACGTGGTGGGGGTGATGGGCGCGTCGTCGTCCACGGCAATGCGGATCAGCACGTTGCCACTGACCTGCGGGTCAAAACCGATGTGCGTGACCTTGCCCACGGCCACGCCCTTGTAGCGCACGGCCGCCTGCGGCTGCAGGCCGCTGACGCCGTCGCGCGTGGTCATCTCGTAGGCGAGGTAGTCGCCGTTGTCGCGCGTGAGCCACATGGCCAGTGCCACCACCAGGCCGCTGACCACCAGTACGAACAGACCGGCGGCGAGCGCGTGCGATTTGTTTTCCATCAGGTCTCCTTGCCGGCCTGCACCGGCGCCATGGCGCGGCGACCGCGCTCACCCAGAAAAAATTGCTCGACGAAGGGATGCGGGAAATGTGCCACCTCCGCCGGCGCGCCGGTCACGATCACCTTGCGGTCGGCCAGCACGGCCACGCGCGTGGCCAGGGCGAACAGCGTGTCCAGGTCGTGCGTCACCATGACCATGGTGGTTCCGAGCGCGGCGTGCAGTTCGCGCACCAGCTCGCAGAACGCATCCGCTCCGTTGGGGTCCAGGCCGGCGGTCGGCTCATCGAGCAGGAGCAAAGGCGGGTCCATGATGAGCGCGCGCGCCAGCGCCACGCGCTTGATCATGCCGCCCGACAGATCGGCCGGCATGCGCGTGGCGTGCGCGGGCTCGAGCCCCACCATCTGCAGTTTGACCAGCGCCGCGTCGCGCACCAGGTCGGCGGGCAGCGTGCCCTGCTCGCGCAGCGCGAAAGCGACGTTGTCGAGCACGTTGAAGGCGGAAAACAGCGCCCCATGCTGAAACAGCATGCCCACCCGGCTGGCTGCGCCCTGGCCGCCCATCTCGGCCGCCGGCCTGCCCAGCACCGTCACGCTGCCGGCGGCGGGCTGCAGCAAGCCCAGCATCTGGCGCAGCAGCACCGTCTTGCCCGTGCCCGAGCCGCCCACCAGCGCGAGGATTTCGCCGCGCTCGACGTCCAGCGACAGGCCTTGGTGCACGGTGTAGGCTTCGTCGCCCTTGCCGAAGGTGGTCTGCAGGCCTTCGATGCGCACGACGGGCTCGGCCCGGGCGGCAAGCGCGGGCGGCGGCGGGGGCGGTGCGGTCTGGGCCATGTCAGGTCTCCATGGGGCTGCCAGCTCTGGCGGCTGCGCCGAGGCGCCCAATGCGACTCAAGGGGTGCTTCATCTCAGAACCCCACGCTCTTGAACGCGACGGCGAACAGCGCGTCGACAATGATGACGACGGTGATGGACGACACCACCGACGCCGTCGTCCCTTCGCCCAGGCTCTGGGTGTTGGGCTTGACGCGCAGGCCCCAGTGGCAGCCCACCAGCGCGATCAGCGTGCCGAACACCACCGATTTCGACAGCGCCAGCGTCAGGTTGCCGGTGTTCACCGCGTTGGGCAGCGCCTGCAGAAAGTAGGCCGGCGAGACGTCCATGGCCGCGTCGGCGGCGAGCATGCCCCCGGTCAGGGCCGCCAGCGTGGTCCATACGCTCAGCAGCGGCATGGCAATGGCGAGCGCCACCGCCCGCGGCATCACCAGCCGAAAGCCCTGCGGGATGCCCATGACGCGCATGGCGTCGAGTTCTTCGGTCACGCGCATGACGCCGATCTGCGCCGTGATCGCCGAGCCCGAGCGCCCGGCCACCAAAATGGCAGCGAGCATGGGGCCGAGTTCGCGGATCAGCGAGATGCCCAGGATGTTGACGATGAAGGCTTCGGCGCCGAACTGGCGCAGTTGCAGGCTCATCAGGTAAGCCAGCACCACGCCGATC
Source organism: Burkholderiaceae bacterium (assembly GCA_023954035.1). Taxonomy (GTDB): domain Bacteria; phylum Pseudomonadota; class Gammaproteobacteria; order Burkholderiales; family Burkholderiaceae_C; genus Simplicispira. Next base: position 11,415 of record JAMLIT010000037.1, read on the forward strand.
AAGAAACCCACCAGCGCGGTGATCGGCAAGGCCGTCGCGCCCATGCGGTACAGGTGGCCCGAAATGTCGCGCCAGGGCGCGCGGTGGGGCGCGCGCAGCACGCGCAGGCTGTCGAGCAGCAACTGGCCAATCAGCATCAGCAGGCGCTGCAGATGGTCCACACCGTGCAGCACCATCACGCCCAGGTCGTCGATCTGCTCGGCGAAGCTCCAGGGCTCGGGCGGTGGTGCTTCGGTGGTCAGCGATGCGACGCGCTCCAGAATGGAGCGCTGGGTACTGTCCAGCGCCAGGCGCTCGGGCCAGGCGCGGCCCCAGTGGTTCCACAGCAGCTGTGCGCCGACGTGGTCGAGCCAGTCCAGGCCGCGCAAGTCCCAGCCCAGACCGGCCTGCGGCGGTGCGCCGGCCAGTTCTGCGCGCAGCGACCGCCAGCGCCTGCGTGCGCCAATGTCGGCCGCTCCCCAGCGCCCATGCAGCCGAATGCTCGGCCCTTCGGGCGTCTCATGGCGTGACAATCGGGGAGCGTAATCGGGCATTGCAGGGGCGAAGCGTGGGCGCGCAGCGTCGCGCAGACGTGAGAGTGCATGGTAGCGGCAGCAGGCCGCAGACGACGCAGCCGATGCGCACGCCCAGGAAAATCGTATCAAAATAGGACGCCTGCGCAGACGGCGCAAGCGCCATTCGCTATTATTCTTATAGCTATGTACGGACCTTTCCCCACGCTGTCAGCCTTCTCCTGGACTCCCGCATGAGCGATACCACCTACGACTACGTCGTCATTGGCGGCGGCACCGCCGGCGCCCTGCTCGCCAACCGACTCAGCGCAGACCCGCGCCGCAGGGTGCTGCTGGTGGAAGCCGGCGGCAAGGACAACTACCACTGGATCCACATCCCGGTGGGCTACCTCTACTGCATCGGCAACCCGCGCACCGACTGGCTCTACCAGACCGAACCCGACCCGGGCCTCAACGGCCGCACGCTGCGCTATCCGCGCGGCAAGACGCTGGGCGGCTGCAGCAGCATCAACGGCATGATCTACATGCGCGGCCAGGCGCGCGACTACAACCATTGGGCGGCGTTGACAGGCGAGGAAGAATGGGGCTGGGAGCAGGCGCTGCCCGACTTTCGCCGCCACGAAAACCATTGGCGTCTCGACACCCCGGGCCAGGCGGACGAGGCCTTCGCCCACCTGCACGGCCATCCACGGCTGGGCGGCAGCGGCGAGTGGCGCGTGGAAAAGCAGCGCCTGCGCTGGGACGTGCTGGACGCCTTCGCGCTGGCCGCGCAGCAGGCCGGCATTCCCGCCACCCAGGACTTCAATGGCGGCGACAACGAGGGTGTGGGCTACTTCGAAGTCAATCAGAAGAAGGGATGGCGCTGGAACACTGCCAAGGCCTTCTTGCGTCCGGCCTGCATCGAGCGGCCCAATTTCGACCTGTGGACCGGTGCCCAGGCCACACGCCTGCTGCTGGAAAAACTCCCCGACGCCAGCCTGCGCTGCCAGGGCGCGCAGGTCTGGACCGGCCGGGAAATGGTCAAGGTTTTTGCCCGCTGCGAGGTGGTGCTGGCCGCTGGCGCGATCAATTCGCCGCAGCTGCTGCAGCTCTCGGGCATCGGGCCGGCCGCGCTGCTGGCGGCGCATGGCATCGATGTGGTGCACGACCTGCCGGGCGTCGGGGCCAATCTGCAAGACCATTTGCAGATTCGCTCGGTGTTCAAGGTCCAGGGCGTCAAGACGCTCAACCAGCTCGCGGCGTCGCTCCTGGGCAAGGCGCGCATCGGCCTGGAATACGCCGCCACCCGCAGCGGCCCCATGAGCATGGCGCCTTCGCAGCTGGGAGCGTTCGCGCGCAGTTCGCCCGAGCGCGAGCACGCCAATCTCGAGTTCCACGTCCAGCCGCTCTCGCTTGATGCCTTTGGCGACCCCTTGCATCCGTTTGCTGCATTCACGGCCAGCGTGTGCAACCTCAACCCCACGAGCCGCGGCAGCGTGCAAATCAAGAGCCCGCGCTTTCAGGACGCGCCCGCCATCGCCCCCAACTACCTGAGCACGCAGGAAGACCGGCAGGTGGCCGCGGACAGCCTGCGACTGGCCCGGCGCATCGTCTCGCAACCTGCCCTGGCGCGCTACCGGCCAGAGGAGTTCAAGCCCGGCGTCCAGTACCAGAGCGACGATGAACTGGCGCGCCTGGCCGGGGACATCGCCACCACCATCTTTCACCCGGTGGGAACCACTTCGATGGGCCGGGCGGACGATGCGCTGGCCGTGCTGGACCCGCGGATGCGCGTGCGCGGCGTCGGCGCTCTGCGCGTGGTGGACGCGGGAGCCATGCCGACCATCACCAGCGGCAACACCAACGCGCCGACCTTGATGATGGCCGAGAAAGCCGCCCGCTGGATCGCGCAGGAGCACGCCTCTTGACCCAGGGCAGGGCGTTTTCCGGGGGAAATTCCCTATGGCCGCCGGCCCGCCCTGGCCCTACAGTGGACCCACTCGATGGCGCCCGCGGGCAGCCAACACGGGGAGGGCTGGGGAGACAAACGCCAACAACACCAAGGAATGCATAGCACCCGACGAGGTGCCTTCTTTTTTCAGACGCCGGCCCAGCCGGCGTTTTTTTTGGGGCGCGGGCCAATGCATGCCCTGGGCGGGTCGGTTCAGGCGCGGGCGCCTGACACAATCGCCCAATGGAATGGATTCTCGTTTCGCTGGCTTCGCTGCTTGCCGGCTTCATTGATGCCATCGTTGGCGGCGGCGGGCTGGTGTTGTTGCCCGCCTTGTTCGCCACCTTTCCCAGCGCGCCACCGGCCACGCTGCTGGGGACCAACAAAAGTGCTTCGATCTGGGGTACGGCGATGGCAACCTGGCAATACAGCCGGCGCGTTCAAATCCGTTGGCGCGCGCTGCTGCCCGCCGCGCTCACCGGCTTTGTTGGCGCCTTTGCCGGCGCCTGGGCCGTCACCGTGCTCTCGCCGGACTTTCTGCGTCGCGCGCTGCCGTTCGTGCTGTTTGCGGTGCTGCTCTATACCATCGCGAAGAAGGAACTCGGCCGGCACCACCGGCCGCGCTTTGCCGGCCGGGCCGAATGGTTGGCCGCCAGCGCCATCGGCTTGTCGATCGGCTTCTACGATGGATTTTTCGGCCCGGGAACGGGCAGCTTTTTCGTCTTTCTCTTCGTGCGCTGGCTGGGCTACGACTTTCTCAATGCCTCGGCTTCGGCCAAGCTGCTGAATGTCTCGACCAACGTGGCCGCGCTGATCCTGTTCACCGCCAAAGGCCATGTCTGGTGGCACTTTGCGCTGCCGCTGGCGTTGGCCAACGTGGTGGGCAGCATCATCGGGACGCACATGGCGCTCAAGCACGGAACCGGTTTCGTGCGCGTGATTTTCATCGTCGTCGTGGGCGCGCTGATTCTGAAAACCGGCTACGACGCCTTCTTGCGCTGAGGGAAATGCCTGAGCCGAAGGTTTTTTTGCGATCCTATAATCGCGCCCTTGTCCGCCGCGCCGACTACCCATCGCACGCTGCGTCAGTTGTTCCATTCCGTTCCGGCTTCGCTACCGCCAGCCGGATTTTTTGTACCTGAAATCACCCAAGACAGGATACGAGATGAAGCTCTTCAAAACCCTGGCCTGCGCACTGGCCCTGTGCGCCGCGTTCTCCGCGCAGGCCCGCTCTCTGGACGACGTCAAAAAGAGCGGCACCCTGCTGGTCGCAACCGAAGGGCAGTTTGCACCGTTCAACTACTTCAATGGCACGACCTTGACGGGGTTCGAAGTGGAGCTGGCCGAGCTGGTGGCCAAGAAAATGGGCCTCAAAATCCAATGGAAAACGCTGGGCTTCGATGCCTTGCTGACCGGGCTGCGCCAGGACCGCTGGGACCTGGTGATCGCCTCGCACGGCATTACCGACGAGCGCGCCAAGGCCGTCACCTTCACCGCGCCGCATTACTGCTCGGGCGGCATGATCATCGCCATGGACCCGGCCATCCGCACCGGCAAGGACCTTGCGGGCAAAGTCGTAGCGGTTCAGACCGGAACGAGCTACCTGGAAAACGTGCAGAAGGTCTCCTCGGTCAAGGAAGTCAAGAATTTCCCCACCGACGTGGATGCGCGCAGCGCGCTGAACTCGCGGCGCGTGGACGCCTGGGTGACCGACCGTTTCGTTGCCAAGGCTGTGGTCGACAAAAACCCCAACGCGGGGTTCAAGCTGGGCGACATGCTGTTCATCGAGCGCATCGCCGCCGCCGTGGCCAAGGGCAACCAACCGCTGGCAGACGCCTGGTCCAAGGGCCTGGCTGCCATCGAGGCCGATGGCAGCTACGCCGAGCTGTCCAAAAAATACTTTAACGAAGACGTGCGCTGCCCATAAGTCCGCTCCGATTCCGCGCCGATCCCGTTCATGCTCGTTGCCCTTTGGCCGCAGCGCTGGAGCCGCCAGCAGCGCAGCAACGCCACGCTGGTCAGCGCCCTGGCGCTGATGGTGCTGGCGCTGGCTGCGCTGGGCTGGTTGCTGTCCTTCTTGCCCGAACCCATTGGCTCGAACGCGCAGGCGTTCTCGGCCGGTGCGCGCACCACCCTGTGGCTGACCCTGGTCAGCGGCAGCCTGGGCCTGCTGCTGGGCACCAGTGCCGCCTTGGCGCGTACCTCACGCTGGCGCGCGCTGCGCTGGGTGGCCAGCTTCTACATCTGGGCCATTCGCGGCACCCCGCTGCTGGTCCAGATTCTGTTCGTCTACTTTGCCCTGCCTGCCCTGGTTCCGGGGCTGAACCTGCCGGATTTCGCTGCCGCCGTCGTCGCCTTGTCGCTCAACGTGGGCGCCTACAACTCCGAGGCGATTCGTGCCGGCCTGCTGGCCGTGCCGCGCGGGCAGACTGAGGCGGCGCGGGCCTTGGGTCTGGGCCATGCCCATGTGTTCCTTGATGTAGTGTTCCCGCAGGCCTTCAAGATCTCGCTGCCGCCGCTGGTGAGCAATTTCGTCGCGCTGCTCAAGGATTCGTCGCTGGCGTACGCCATTGGCGTGGTCGAACTGACCAACGTCGGCAACCGGATTCAATCGGCCACTTTCCAGCCGATCGCCACGCTCTCCACAGTGGCCGTCACCTATTTGCTCTTGACCACCCTGGTCACGCAGATATCGAACGCCATCGAGTACCGCTTCGACGTGGAAGGGCGCAGCAAGTGAGCGCAGTCCCGGCCTTCATCGTCGCCGACCACGTGTGCAAGTCCTTTGGCAGCCACCAGGTTCTGCGCGACGTCTCCACCCACTTCAGTACCGGCGAGGTGACGGTGATCATCGGCGCCTCGGGCTCGGGAAAGAGCACGCTGCTGCGCGCGATCAACCGCCTGGAGCCACACGACAGCGGAACCATCACCATCGACGGGGTGCCAGTGAGCGACGACGCGGCGACGCTGCAAAGACAGCGCTGCGAAGTCGGCATGGTGTTCCAGCAATTCAACCTGTTCGGCCACCTTTCGGTGCTCGACAACGTCACCCTTGCGCCGCGGCGCGTGCGCCACACCGCCCGCGCCGAAGCCAACGCACAGGCCATGGTGCTGCTGCGGCGCGTCGGCTTGCAGGAGCACGCGCACAAATACCCCTGGCAGCTCTCGGGCGGCCAGCAGCAGCGCGTGGCCATCGCGCGCGCGCTGGCCATGAACCCCAAGGTCATGCTGTTCGATGAGCCCACGTCCGCGCTGGACCCGGAAATGGTCCAGGAAGTGCTGGACGTCATGCGCGAACTGGCCGATGGCGGCATGACCATGATTGTTGTCACCCACGAGATGGGTTTCGCGCGCGAGGTGGCCGACCGCGTGCTGTTTTTCGACCAAGGCCGCATCGCGCACGACGCACCGCCGGAGGCGTTTTTTGGCCACCCCGCCAACGACCGCATCCGCGCATTCATCGGCCGCATGGGTGCCTGAGTCCTCCACCTTTTTTACCCCCGGAGTCACCATGAAACGCAGTTCTCTCTTTCTTGCCTTGATGGCAGCCGGCCTGTGCAGCCTGTCCGGCCAGGCGCTTGCGCAGACGGCGCAGGATTTCAATGACATGCGCGCCGAAATCAAGGCCTTGCGCGCCGAGCTGGATCAGCTCAAGGCCAGGCAGGCGCAGCCGGCCCCGGCGGCCAGCGCTTCGGCCTGGAACGAGCGCCTCGATACTGTCGAGTTGCGGCAAAAAGACGCGGTAGTGCTGGGCGACATCCCTGGAAGCTTTCGCCTGCCCGGCAGCGAAACCTCGATTCGCGTCTACGGCTTTGCCGAAGCCAATCTGATCAAGGATTTCAAGAGCACCGCGCCTGGCGACAACTTCACCAACCTGGCTGAGCAGCCGCTGGCGTCGACGCACCCCGCGACGGGCAAAAGCGTGCTGACCGGGCAGACCTCGCGCTTTGGGTTTGAAACCTCCACCCCCATGGCCAACGGCGCGTTCAACACCAAGATCGAAGCTGATTTCTATGGCTATTGCGGCAGCGAATGCAACCGCAACCGCTTGCGTCTGCGCCACGCCTACGGCGAGTACGCGGGCTGGCTGATCGGCCAGACCTGGTCGACTTTCATGGACTTGGACAACCTTCCTGAGACGGTGGACTTCAACGGGCCCCCCGGCGCAACGTTCCGCCGCCCGGTGCAAGTGCGTTACACCTGGAACAACCCCAATCTGGCCAAGTTCCAGTTCGCGCTCGAAGAGCCCACCGATGGTGCGCACGCGCCCAATCTGGTGGCCCGCGTGGACAAGGGCTTCGACTGGGGCGCGCTCAACGCCCGCATCCTTTCGCACGAGCAGCGCGTGGATGGCGCCAGCAAGCGCGGCTTGGGCTTTGGCTTGGGCGCGAGCTACAAATTGACCGCAAGTGCCACGCTGATGGCGCAGTACACGCAGGTCGATGGCGACGGCGATGGCGGCTATCTGGTCGGCGCAAATTACCCGGTGCTCGATGGCGGCATGCTGCGCCTGGACCGCGCCCGTGGCGTCGTCCTGGGCGTGACCAACACCTTCAGCGAGCGGCTGCGCGGGACGATTTCTCTGGGCACCGTGCGCTCTGCGCGCAGCGTCGGCGATGCCTATGTAAACGCCTATGGCCTCGACGGCAATGAGCGCCTGACCCAATGGCACATCGGCATGTACTACCTGCCGGTGAAGAACGTCGAGTTGGGCACCGAACTCATGGGCGGTCGCCGCAAGACCTATGGCGGCGACACCGGCACCCTGAGCCGACTGAACCTGCAGGCGCGCTACATCTTCAACTGACCGGTTTTCGTCTTTCCCCAGGCTGGCCGCGCAAGCGGCCAGCTTTGTTTCATGCAATCAGAAAAACGTGGCTTGGCGGCCTTGCTGCTGGTCACCGCCGTATGGGGAACCACCTTCCCCGCGATGAAGCTGCTCTCGGCCCAGCTGGACGCGCTGCAGATCATCTGGCTGCGCTTTGCCATTGCCCTGCTGGTGCTCGCTCCCCTGTGGCGCGGAATGCGCGCGCAGGAGCGGCGCTGGGGCTGGCTGTTGGGAGCGGTGCTGTTCATTGCGTTCTGGCTGCAGATCGAGGGCCTCGGCCGCACCAGCAGCAACCGCAATGCATTCGTCACCGGGCTCAACGTTCTGGTCGTGCCCCTGCTCGCCATGGTCTTGCTGCGCCGCCGCTACGGCTGGCGCCTGTGGGCGGCCTGCGCGCTGGCCGCGCTGGGCATGGCGCTGATGTTTCATGAAGACGCTCCTTGGAACCTGGGCGATACGCTGACGCTTTGCAGCACGCTGTTTTATGCGATCTACATCCTGCTCCTCGAAGCATGCGCCCAGCGCAACGCGGCCGACCCCCTGCGCGCTGCGCGCATGGCCGCGGCGCAGGCCAGCGTGATGTGCCTGGCGGCCTTTGCGCTGCTGCTGGCCCGCCACGGCGGACTCTGGCACGCCGGCATCAAGGGCCTGGATGCGCCCTCCTGGGCGGCACTGATCTATCTGGGGGTGCTGGCAAGCGTCCTGGTGGTGACGCTCCAGGCCTGGGGGCAGCAGCGCGTAGACGCTTTGCGCAGCGCCATCGTGTTCGGCCTGGAGCCCGTCTTCGCGGCGCTCACGGCCTGGGCCCTGCTGGGTGAGCGCATGGGGCTGCTCGCCTTCTCGGGCGCGTCCATGGTGGTGCTGGCGCTGATCTGGAGCCAGTGGCAGCCGGGTCCTACGGGGCGATGAGGGGAATGTCCTCGACCCGCCGCGGCTTGCCGATGGGGGCGGTCGCCAGGCCTTTGCGGACCGCCGCCATGTCCTCTTCGCTGGGGTATTCGCCATTGAGCCAGTAGTCAAAGACGCGCCGCGCAATCGGCGCCGCCACGCCCGCGCCCCAGCCTGCGTTTTCCACAATCACCGCCAGGGCGATCCGGGGATCGTCGGCAGGCGCGAAAGCAATGTAGAGCGCGTGGTCGCGCTGGTGCTCTTCGAGTTTCTTCGAGTTGTACTTGTCCTTCTGGCCGATGGTCACGGCCTGCGCGGTTCCGGTCTTGCCGCCCGAGACGTAGCGCGCACCGGAAAACACGCGGGTGCCGGTACCGCCCTGGGTCACGCCGACCATGGCGCGCTTGATCACGTCGACGTTCGCCTTCTTGAAGCCCAGATTCCTGGGTTCCTCGAGCACCGCCGGATGGCGCTCGCGCGTCATCACGTCGGTGGTGAACTTGCCCAGGTGGGGACGGTAAGACACGCCGCCATTGGCCAAGGTCGCTGTGGCATGGGCCAACTGCAGCATGGTGAAGGTGTTGTAGCCTTGGCCGATGCCCAGCGAGATCGTCTCTCCCGCGTACCAGCGCCGCTGCTCGGGGCGTTTGTAGGCGCTGCGTTTCCAGGCCTGGCTGGGGAGCACTCCGCGCAGTTCACCTCCCAGGTCGATGCCGGTGATCTGGCCAAAACCCAGTGGCGCCATGAAGTCGTGGATGGCGTCCACGCCCATGTCGTTGGCGAGCTGGTAGTAGTACACGTTGCTCGAGAGCACGATGCTGCGGAACATGTCGACCGGCCCCAGGCCATGGTCTCCGTGGCTGCGGAAGGTGTGGCCGCCAAAGGTCCAGGAGCCGTTGTCCTGGGTGATGTAGCCGGGCGTGCGCTTGCCCGTCTCCAGCGCCGCCAGCCCCATGAAAGGCTTGTAGGTCGAGCCGGGGGGATAGGTGCCGCGCAAGGCACGGTTGAGCAGCGGCTTGTCCAGCGATTCGTTGAGCGCGGCCCAGTTCTCGAAGTCGATGCCTTCAACAAACAGATTCGGATCGAACGTGGGTTTGCTCACCAGCGCCAGCACCTCGCCGTTGCGCGGATCGATGGCCACGAGCGCTCCACGGCGCTCGCCAAACAGGTCTTCGATCATGCGCTGCAGCTTGATGTCCAGCGTCAGCGTGACGGTGTTGCCCGGTGTCGCGGGAAAGCTCTGCAAGCGCCGCACCGCGCGGCCGCCGGCGGACGTCTCCATTTGCTCGACGCCGGTGATCCCGTGCAACTGCTGCTCGAAGCTTTGCTCGATGCCGAGCTTGCCGATGTAGTCGGTGCCGCGGTAGTTCGCCTCGTCGTCCGAATCCTGTATGCGCGCCTTCTCTGCTTCATTGATTCTGCCGATGTAGCCAATCGCATGGCTGGCGACCTCGCCAAAGGGGTAGCTGCGAAACAGCCGTGCCTTGACTTCCACGCCGGGAAAGCGGTAGTTTTGCGCCGCAAAGCGCGCCACCTCGGCGTCGGTCAGGCGGGTGCGCAGGGGGAGCGACTCGAAACTGCGCGACTCGTCCATCAGTCGTTTGAAGCGGCGCCGATCGCGCGGTGTGATGTCGACCACTTCGGCCAGGGCGTTGATGGTGTCTTCGAGCACGCCCGCCTTGGACGGTGTGATTTCCAGCGTGTAGGCGGAATAGTTATTGGCCAGCACCACACCGTTGCGGTCCTCGATCAAACCTCGGTGCGGAACGATGGGAACCACCGCCGTGCGATTGCTCTCGGCCTGCTCGGCCAGGTCTTCGTGGCGCACCACCTGCAGGAACACCAGCCTGGCCACCAGCAGGCAGAACGCGAGCAGAACCACGGCTCCAACGACCAGGACCCGCGTGCGAAAGCGTGAGGCGTCGGCCTCGACATTGCGCAGCTCGGTCATGGCTTGCGCTTTTCATCGCGCTCTGGCGCGCGGCGCTGGGGCGCCAGCAGCAGCCAGCTGGCCGGTGCCCACAGCAGGGCCTCCCATGCCGGCGCCAGCAGCACGCCCCAGCCAGGAAGCACGCCGCCGGCGAACAGGCCGACCAGCACCTGGACCCCGTGCGAGAGAGCGAAAAGCCCGGCCATTTGCGGTGCCTGGGACACGGCGCTGTACCACAGAAGGCGCCGGTGGGTAATGGCCACGCCATACATCAGCACCGAATAGGCCAGCGCATGTTGGCCGAGCAGGGCCGATTGCTGCACGTCCATGCACAGCCCCAGCGCGAAGGCGGCGCCCATGCCGACGCGAAGCGGCTGGTGCATGCCCCAGAAGGCCAAGACGATCATCAGCAGGTCGGGCATCCAGGGCGTGCGCCCGAGCGGGAGCATGTTCAGCGCCAGCGCGGCCACGAGGCTGGCAGCAAGAAAGACCGGGTTGGCCGGCATCAACAGCAATTGGCCGCGCGGCATGATCATGGGCGCGGCGTCTCTTTCTTGTCCTTGGCGTCTTTTTTGTTTTTCTTCTCCGGCTTGTCGGCGCGTGCGGGCTCGGCCGGGACTTCGGCAGGCGGTACGTCGTTGACTGCGGGCGAGAGCAGCAGCACGTGCCGCGCACCCTGCACCCGCGCCAGGGGCTTGCAGTACACGCGCGCAAAAGCCAGGTCGGCACGGCGCTCCACGCGCACCACCCGGGCCACGGGCAGACCGGGCGGATAGACGCGGTCCATGCCACTGGTTGTCAGCAGGTCGCCTTCCTCGATGTCCGCGCTCGCCTGCATGAACCGCAGTTCCATGCCGCCGCCGTGGCTGAGCACCGGGTCGCCAAAGGCCACACCCCGCTGACCCGTGCGTACGTTGACGACGGGAATCGCCTGGTCCCGGTCGATGAGCAGGGTCGCCTCACTGTAGAAGGGATGCACGCGCGTCACCTGGCCGAGGACTCCCAGGGCATCGACCACTGGCGAGCCTGGCTCGACGCCGGAGGTCTGGCCTGCGTCGACGATGACCCGGCGGCTGTAGGAGTCGGCCGTGTCGTACAGAATCTGCGCCGCGCGCGCCGAGACCTTGGTGCGCGTGCGCAGATCCAGCAACTGCCTCAGGCGCTCGTTTTCCAATTGCAATTGCTCGAGCTGGTTGGCGCGCAGGGACGCTTGCAGAAGCTCGTGCCGTGCTTGCCTGGTTTGTTCCTGCGCCGCTTCGAGAGACTCTACATACTCGCTGCTGCGCCCGAAGAACTCCACCGGCTGCAGCATCAGCCATTGCACGGGGTAGAGAACCGTGGCCACTACGTTGCGCACCGGCTCGGTCATTCGGAAACGCGCATCGGCCACCATCAAAAACAGCGCCAGGGCGCTGTAGAGAATCAGCTGCGCACGGGGCGTCGGGCCCTGGCGCATGAAGGAGGGGGCGCTTCGCTCAAGGGTACCGTGCGGCATGCGGCCTCCGGATCAGGCAGCGGGCGCTGCGCGCAGCAGCGCGCCGGGCTCATTCACTGGTGAAGATGCTTCCTGCACGGTCCATGCGTTCCAGGGCGATGCCACAGCCCCGCACCACACAGGTCAGGGGGTCCTCGGCCACCAGCACCGGCAGGCCGGTTTCCTCGGCCAGCAGGCGATCGAGGTCACGCAGCAACGCACCGCCGCCGGTCAGCATCATGCCGCGCTCGGCAATGTCCGCGCCCAGCTCGGGCGGGGTCTGTTCCAGCGCATTCTTGACCGCCGAGACGATCTGGTTGAGCGGCTCGGTCAGCGCTTCGAGCACCTCGTTGCTGGAAATGGTGAAGCTGCGCGGCACGCCTTCGCTGAGGTTGCGGCCGCGCACTTCCATCTCGCGCACTTCCGAGCCCGGGAACGCCGAACCAATGTTCTTCTTGATGGCCTCGGCCGTGGGCTCGCCGATCAGCATGCCGTAGTTGCGGCGGATGTAGCTGATGATGGCTTCGTCGAATTTGTCGCCACCTACGCGCACGCTGCCCTTGTAGACCATGCCGCCAAGCGAGATCACGCCCACTTCGGTGGTGCCGCCGCCGATGTCCACCACCATGGAGCCCGACGCTTCGGACACCGGCAGGCCGGCGCCAATGCCGGCGGCCATGGGCTCTTCGATCAAATAGACGGAGGTCGCGCCCGCCGCCTCGGCGGCGTCCTTGATGGCTCGGCGCTCCACCTGGGTGGAACCGCAGGGCACGCAGATGATGATGCGCGGGCTGGGCGTGAGCAGCGTGCGCGGATGCACCATCTTGATGAACTGCTTGATCATCTGCTCGGTGATCACGAAGTCGGCGATGACGCCGTCCTTCATGGGCCGGATGGCTTCGATGTTGCCCGGCACCTTGCCCAGCATGGCCTTGGCCTCGCTGCCCACGGCCTGAATCACCTTTTTGCCGTGTGGCCCGCCCTCGTGGCGAATGGCCACCACTGAGGGTTCGTCCAGAACAATGCCCTTGTCGCGCGCAAAAATCAGTGTGTTCGCGGTGCCCAGGTCAATCGCAAGGTCGGTGGAGAAGTACCGACGAAAAACTCCGAACATTCAACAATCCTCTCGGCACGGCAGGCGCCTCGGCCTGCCGTCGCCGTGTTACATGGGAAAACCGTGCCCGGGTACGCTGGTCCGAAAGCGGCGCACAACGACCACGGGCGGGTCCCGCAAAGCCAGGGCCTCGGGGACTTTTCGAACGAAAAGCGTCGTTGGGGGCGCCGGTCGGCAAAGGCGGGATAATAGCGCATCCCCTGTGAATAACTCCCGCCTGCGGCCCGGTCGCGGGTGCTTTACATCCGGTTTCAACACCCCCATTCCATGGCATTGACCCCCACAGACATCGGCCGCCTCGCCCATTTGGCCCGGCTTGAGTTTGCGCCCCAGGAGAGCGAGCGAGTGCTTACCCAGCTCAACGGGTTCTTCGACCTGGTTGAGCAGATGCGCGCCGTGGACACGGCGGGCGTGCAGCCCCTGGCCCATCCCGTGGCGGCGCTGGAGCCGCAAAGCCTGCGCCTGCGCGAGGACGTGGTCAGCGAGCACGACGAACGCGCTGCCTGCCAGCAGAACGCCCCGGCCGTTGAGCGTGGCCTGTTTCTGGTCCCCCGGGTCATCGAATGAGCGCCGCCATGCACTCCGCCCCATCCGCCTTGCACGAGATGCCGCTGTGCGCCCTCGCGCAGGCCCTGCGTTCGCGCCAGGTCAGCGCGCTGGAAACCACCGACCATTTTCTTGCGCGCATGCGCCAGCACCAGGGCCTGGGCGCTTTTCTCGCCGTCGATGAAGAAGTCAGTCGCGCCCAGGCGCGGCGGGCCGACCAGCGCCTGGCCGCCGGCAGCGCGGCGCCGCTGGAGGGCGTGCCGCTGGGCCACAAGGACATTTTTGTGACGCGCGACTTCCCCACCACCGCCGGCTCGCGCATGCTGGCCGGCTACCGGTCGCCGTTCGACGCCACCGTGGTGCAGCGCCTGGCCGATGCCGGCGCCGTCACTTTGGGCAAGCTCAACTGCGACGAGTTCGCCATGGGCTCGGCCAACGAAAACTCGGCGGCCACGCCCGTGGGCCTGGACGCGCCTGCGCCAGTGCGCAACCCCTGGGATCGCACGCGCATTCCCGGGGGGTCGTCCGGCGGCAGCGCCGCAGCCGTCGCGGCGCGTCTGGTGCCCGGCGCCACCGGCACCGACACGGGTGGCTCCATTCGCCAGCCCGCCGGTTTTTGCGGTATCACCGGCATCAAACCGACCTATGGGCGGGCGTCCCGCTACGGAATGGTCGCCTTTGCGTCCAGCCTGGACCAGGCGGGGGTGTTTGCGCGTTCGGCCGAAGATTGTGCCTTGCTCCTCTCCAGCATCTGCGGGCCTGACCTGGACCGCGATTCCACCTCGCTGGACCGCCCAGCAGAGGACTTCTCGCGGGGCCTTGGCGCCGCGCTCGACGGCCTGCGCATCGGCTTGCCGCAAGAGTTTTTTGGCGATGGCCTGGCGCCCGGCGTGCGCGCCGCGGTGGATGGCGCGCTCAAGGAGGTCGAAAAGCTCGGCGCGCGCCTGGTCCCCATTCGCCTGCCGCGCACCGAACTGGCCATTCCTGTGTACTACATCATCGCGCCGGCCGAGGCCAGCTCCAACCTCAGCCGATTTGACGGCGTGAAGTTTGGCTACCGCGCCCCGCAGTACGTAGACCTGCTCGACATGTACAAGAAGACGCGCGCCCAGGGTTTTGGCGAAGAAGTCAAGCGCCGCATCATGATCGGCACCTACGTGCTCTCGCACGGCTACTACGACGCCTACTACCTGCAGGCCCAAAAAATCCGCCGCATGATTGCCGACGATTTCCAGCAGGCTTTCAAAGACTGCGATGTGATTGCCGGACCCGTGGCGCCCACGGTGGCCTGGGCCATCGGCGCGCATGGCAGCGACCCGCTGGCCGACTACCTGGCCGATATTTTCACGCTCCCTGCCTCTCTTGCTGGCCTGCCCGGCATGAGCCTGCCGGCAGGGTTTGGCGAGGGCGGCATGCCTGTGGGCCTGCAGCTCATCGGCAACTACTTCCAGGAAGCGAGCCTGCTCCAGGCCGCTCACCGCTTCCAGCTGGCCACCGATTTCCACCTGCGCCAGCCCGCAGGCATCTGACCATGACCGCCCCCCTGATTCACGGCTACGAGGTCGTCATCGGCTTCGAAACCCACGCCCAACTGGCCACACGCAGCAAGATTTTCAGCCGCGCCGCGACCGCTTTTGGCGCCGAGCCCAACACCCAGGCCTGCGCGGTCGATCTGGCCTTGCCCGGAACGCTGCCGGTGATGAACCGCGCCGCCGTGGAGTGCGCTATCAAATTAGGACTTGCCCTTGGCTCCCACATTGCGCCAGAGAGCATCTTTGCCAGAAAAAACTACTTTTATCCGGATCTGCCCAAGGGCTACCAGATCAGCCAGTTCGAGATTCCGGTGGTACAGGGCGGCGAAGTTTCCTTCCTGCTCGGCGAGAGCCTGCAAACCGTGCGCCTGGTGCGCGCGCACCTGGAGGAAGATGCTGGCAAGTCGCTGCACGAAGACTTCATTGGCCAGTCGGGCATCGACCTCAATCGTGCCGGCACGCCGCTCTTGGAGATCGTTACCGAGCCCGACATGCGTTCGTCCGCAGAGGCCGTGGCCTACGCGCGCGAACTGCACAAGATCGTCACCTGGATCGGCATCTGCGACGGCAACATGCAGGAAGGGTCGTTCCGCTGCGACGCCAACGTCTCGGTGAGGAAACCCGGCGCAGCGCTGGGTACGCGGCGCGAGATCAAGAACCTCAACAGCTTCAAGAGCATGCAGCAGGCGATCGACTACGAGATCCGCTGGCAGATCGAGGAACTCGAGGACGGCCGCGCCATCGAGCAGGCCACGGTGCTATTCAACCCCGACACCGGCGAGACGCGCGCCATGCGCAGCAAGGAAGACGCAGCCGACTACCGCTATTTTCCCGATCCCGATTTGCCGCCGCTGGTCATTGACCCGCAGTGGATCGAGGACATCCGCGCGCACATGGGCGAACTGCCGCGCGCCATGGCGGCGCGTTTCGTGGCCGAGTATGGCGTGCCCGAATACGACGCCGCCTTCCTCACGCAAAGCAAGCCCATGGCCGCGTACTTCGAGCGGGCGGCGCAGCCCAGCGGCCAGCCCAAGCTGGCGAGCAACTGGATCATGGGCGAACTGGCGCGCCGCCTCAACGCCGAGGAGCGCTCCATTGAGCAGGCACCGGTGGGAGCCGAGCAACTGGCGCAGCTGCTGCGGCGCATTGCCGATGCCACGGTCTCCAACAACGCGGCGCGCCAGGTCTTCGATGCCTTGTGGAACGGCGCGGGCGGCGACGTCGACGCGCTGATCGACTCCCTGGGTCTGCGCCAGATGAACGACACGGGTGCGCTGCAAGCCCTGGTGGATCAGATCATTGCCGCCAATGCCGACAACGTCGCGCAATACCAGGCCGGCAAGGACAAGGCCTTCAACGCGCTGGTAGGCCAGGTGATGAAAGCCAGCAAAGGCAAGGCCAACCCGCAGCAGGTCACCGACTTGCTGCGCCAGCGGCTCGCACCCTGAGGCAGAAAAAAAGGCGGGGGGCGGCTCTGCACCTAGCGCGCTGCTGCTGCGGCGGCGCCGCCCGGCAGGACAGCGGGAACCGCTGCACGCGCGGCCCACAGCTGCCTGAGCTGGGCCAGTTCCGCGTCAAAGCGCTTGTGGATGCGCTGCTTTTCCTGGTCTTGTCCCGCAATGAAGCGCTGCTGCTCTTCGATGTCCGCCTCGTTGGACGCCAGTTCGCGGCGCAACTTCATGGGCGCCTTGGCGGGGTCCTTCTGATAGAACTCCATTTCGGAGTCCAGCGCCTTGCGCCGTTCCTTGAGCTCGTCGATGCGTTTGACGGCGGTGGCCGTGACCACGTCCACGCTCTCGAGCGCGGCGGCGCGCTCGGCGTCGTGCGCGGCGCGGTCGGGGTAGCGCGAGATCAGCACGCGCTCGCGCCTGCGCTCGTCGGCGATGCGGTTTCTTTCTTCTTCCTGCTTGCGCTTTTGCGCCTCCAGCTGGGCCCGTTCGTGCTCGGTGAGGCTGGGGCCGATCACCCGCCGCACCGTGCCCGTGGCGCCCAACTCGCGCTGTTCGCGATCCAGGCAGGCGGGGATCGGGCGGTCCGAAGTGATGCGTCGCCCGTTGGCGTCCACGCAGGTGTAGATGCTGCCGGCGGTCTCGGCCGCAAGCGCGCCCATGCCCGCAGGCGCGAGCAGTGCGATCACCAAGCCAGTCGTCCGAACCCGAGCGTTCAATGCCTATCCTTCATCCACGCCGTATCGCTGGCGGTACGCCAGAACATTTTCGCGGTGCCGAGCCATGTCTGCGCCGCGCGTTTGCGAAAGATACAGCAATAAGTCTGCCAAGGTGGCGATGGCGCAGACTTCGAGCCCCAGGGTGCGCCGCACGTACTGCACCGCACTGTAGTCGACGTCCTGGCCATCTTCCGTCGCTTTTTCCTGCCGGTCCAGAGCAATCAGCATGGCGTGGGGCGTGGCGCCGGCCTGGCGGATCAGCGCGATCGATTCGCGCGCGGCGGTGCCGGCCGACATCACGTCGTCGACGATCAGCACGCGCCCTGCCAGCGGCGCGCCCACCAGGGTGCCGCCCTCGCCGTGGTCTTTGGCTTCCTTGCGGTTGTAGGCGAAGGCGACGTTCCTGCCTTGGCGCGCCAGTTCCACCGCCAGCGTCGCAGCCAGGGGGATGCCTTTGTAGGCGGGGCCGAACACCATGTCGAACCCGATGCCGCTGTCCAGCAG
Source organism: Burkholderiaceae bacterium (assembly GCA_023954035.1). Lineage (GTDB taxonomy): Bacteria > Pseudomonadota > Gammaproteobacteria > Burkholderiales > Burkholderiaceae_C > Simplicispira. Next base: position 28,840 of record JAMLIT010000037.1, read on the forward strand.
GGCTTTTGCATAGAATTGTGCGAGCCGGCCCAGAGCGGCGCCGTCATGGAACAAGCCGGCGTTGAAAAAATACGGGCTCATGCGGCCCGCCTTGGTCTTGAACTGGCCAAAACCCAGGACACCGGCTTGCACCGCAAAGCGCACGAACTCCTGTGCGGTCGCGCTCGCCTGCGGGGGTTGTGCATTCATTTCTGCCATGGGGACATCCTTGTTCAAGCTCACCAGTCTCAACCTCAACGGCATTCGCTCGGCCACCAGCAAGGGGCTTGAGCGCTGGCTGGAAGCAAGCAGGCCGGATTGTATTTGCGTCCAGGAGATCAAGGCCCAGCAGGCCGACGTGGCCGGCCGCTTCGAGCAGCTCGCCGGCCTTCAGGGGCATTTCCACTTTGCCGAGAAAAAGGGCTATTCGGGCGTTGGCATCTACACCCGCCACGAACCGAGCGATGTGCGCATCGGCTATGGCTCACCCGAGTTCGATGCCGAAGGGCGCTATCTGGAGCTGCGTTTCGATACCCCGACACGCAAGCGCTCCATCATCAGTGCCTACTTTCCCAGCGGCTCCTCGGGCGACGAGCGCCAGCAGGCCAAGTTTCGCTTTCTGGAGCAGTTTCACCCGCACTTGATGCGGTGCCATGGCGAGCGGGAGTTCATCCTGTGCGGCGACGTGAACATCGCGCACCAGCAGATCGATCTGAAAAACTGGCGCAGCAACCAGAAAAACAGCGGGTTTCTGCCAGAGGAGCGGGCCTGGATGACAAAGCTGTTGCACACAACTGATCCTGGCGGCGGCTTGGTCGACGTTTATCGGCTGCTGCATCCAGAGACCACGGGCGAGGCCTACACCTGGTGGAGCAACCGCGGCCAGGCCTGGGCCAACAACGTGGGCTGGCGGCTCGATTACCACCTGGCCAGCCCTTGCCTGGCGCGGCAGGCGCGAGCGGCCAGCATTTACAAGGAGCAGCGTTTTTCCGACCACGCGCCGCTCACCATCGATTACGAGTTCCTTCTTTGATCCGGGACCCTATGCCAATTCTTTCCGAAGCGCCGCAGGGCGATGTGCCGCCGCCGAGTCCGCATTTCGACCCGCCGAGCGCAGACGCGCTCTGGGAGCTGATCAACTCGCCGCACCCGGTCGTCGGCGCGGCGCGCCATCTGGGCGAGGCATTGGTCAATGCCGGCATGGTGCGTGCCGCGGCGCTGGCCGATGCCCTGCAGCTGCAGCGCCAGGAGCGCGCGCACGGAGTGCACCGCTTGATCGGCCAGATCCTCGTCGGTGGTGGCGTGCTCACCCAGGAGCAGTTGCGCCAGGTCATTGCGGCCTGGCTGGGCGACTACGTCGTCGATCCGGGCCAGCTCCATCCCGACGACAGCGCGCTGGCCCTGGTGCCGCGCCAGGTGGCCGAGCGCGAATCGGTGCTGCCGCTGCTGGCGCGCGACGACGCCCTGGTGGTGCTGGTGGTTGACCCGCTGGACCGCGTCCTGCTCGACGAGCTGCGCTTCCTGACGCAGCGGCGCCTGATTGCGCTGCGCGCGGCGCCGGGCACGCTGGCCCCGGCGATTGCCAAGGCCTACGCTGTGCATCCCGGAGACAGCCAGAACGCGCTGCGCCCCGGCGCCGCGCCCGGCAGCGCCGCGCGCGCCAGCGCGCAGGAGCTGGCCGGCAGCCTGGACGGCGGGGCGCCCGACGGCGCGGCCGAGGCGGCCGACGTCGTCAACGAGTCGGACAACACGCTGGTGCGGCTGGTCAACTCGCTGATCAGCGAGGCGATCGCCCAGCGCGCCTCGGACATCCACATCGAAACCGAGATGCCACCGCAGCCGGTGCGCATCCGCCTTCGCATCGATGGCGAGCTGCGCCCCTACCTCGAGCTGCCGGCGCGCTACCGCTTTGCCCTGGTGGCGCGCATCAAGATCATGGCCACCATGGACATTTCCGAGCACAGGAAGCCCCAGGACGGAAAGATCGACTTCTCGCGTTTTGGCGGCCCGCCGGTGGAGCTGCGCGTGGTCACCGTGCCGACCTCGCGCGGGCTGGAAGACGTGGTGCTTCGCCTGCTCGCCGGCGCCAAGCCGCTGCCGCTTGACGGCATTGGCCTGAGCGCGGCCAACCTGAAGTCGCTGCGCCGCGTGGTGCAAAAAAGCTATGGCCTGGTGCTGGTCTGCGGCCCCACGGGCTGCGGCAAGACGACCACCCTGCATTCGGTGATCAGCGACATCAACACCACCGGGCGCAAGATCTGGACCGCCGAAGACCCGATCGAAATCACCCAGAGCGGCCTGCGCCAGGTGCAGATGAACCCGCGCATCGGCTGGACGTTCGCGTCGGCGATGCGCACCTTTTTGCGTGCCGACCCGGACGTGATCATGATTGGCGAAATGCGCGACGAGGAAACCGCGCGCATCGCCATCGAGGCCTCGCTCACCGGCCACCTGGTGCTCTCGACCCTGCACACCAACTCGGCGCCCGAGAGCATTGCCCGCTTGCTGGAGATCGGGCTCGACCCCTTCAATTTCTCCGATTCGCTGCTGGCCATCCTGGCGCAGCGTCTGGTGCGCCGCCTGTGCAAGGCCTGCCGCGTGGCGCAAGCGCTGGACGAGGCGCAACTGGACGAGCTGGCCGAGCAATACCTTGCCAGCACGCCGGACAGTGGCAGCAGCGCCCGCGAGCAGCAGGTGGCGCGCTGGCGCGGCCAGTACGGCGACGCCGCAGGCCAGCTGGTGCGCTGGCGCGCGGTGGGCTGCGCCCAATGCGAGCACGACGGCTACCACGGGCGCCTGGGCATCCATGAGCTGATGCTCAGCGACGACACCATTCGCCAGCACATCCGCCACCGCGCCCCGGCCAACGAAATCCGTCACTCGGCGCTCGCCGCCGGCATGCGCACGCTGCGTCAGGACGGCATTGAAAAAGTCCTGCAGGGTCTCACCGACATGAGCGAAGTGCTGGCAGCCACCAATCTGTGACCACCGACCCGACCATCCAAGGCATGCTCAAGTACCTCACCGTTCCCGTCACGCCATTTCAGCAGAACTGCTCCATCGTCTGGTGCGATGCCACGCAGCAGGCGGCCGTCATCGACCCGGGTGGCGACCTCAACCGCCTGCTGGGCGAAGTCGGGCGCCTGGGGCTGCATCTCGAACAGATCTGGCTCACCCATGCCCACATCGACCACGCCGGCGGCACGGGCGAGCTGGCCGAGCGGCTGCAACTGCCCATCGTCGGCCCGCACCCTGGGGACCAGTTCTGGATTGACGGACTGCCGCAGCAAAGTGCGATGTTTGGTTTTCCACCTGCGAAACACTTCACGCCGACGCGCTGGCTGCACGATGGCGATACCGTGCAGATCGGCAACGAGACGCTGCAGGTGCGCCATTGCCCCGGCCACACGCCCGGCCACGTGGTGTTCCACGCGCCGCAGATCGAGCGGGCCTTTGTGGGGGATGTGCTGTTTGCCGGCAGCATCGGCCGGACCGATTTCCCGCAGGGCAACCACCAGCAGCTCATCGACAGCATCACCCAGCGCCTCTGGCCCATGGGCGACGCCACGGTGTTCATTCCAGGCCACGGACCCGAGAGCAGTTTTGGGCGAGAGCGGCGCTCGAACCCCTACGTACAGGGTACGTAAAATGCTATCTAATTAGTAGCTTGTAGCGCTTGCTGAACAAGCGCTGAAGGCACTTTTCATTCAATAATTTCCACCGTAAACCTCCAAGAAGGAATAGGCTGGCATTCGCCTCCTTCTCAGACCGCTCTTGCCGAGGGTCGGACAGGCGTGCTCAGAACGCCCAGGCCCCGAGCTGGTAGTAGTCCACCCCGCCGCTGCGGCCGCCCAGGCACTGCGCCAGGAAATCCTCGGTCTTGCGGTACATCGCGAGATTGTTGGGCCAGCGCTGGTTGCCATGGCCATCGCCCCGGAACGTGACGTAGTCCACCGGCCGCCCCGCCTTGCGCAGCGCCTGCACCATCAGCTCGGACTGCTCAAGCTTCACGCGCACATCGTTCATGCCGTGCATGATGAGCAGCGGGCTGGTTTGGGGGCCGACCTTGAACAGTGGCGACTTGGCGTCCATCGTGCGGCGGTCTTCGGGTTTGGAAGGGTCGCCGACGTAGCGGTGCCAGCCGATCATGCCCATCTCCCAATACGCAGGCGCTTTTTCCAAAGTCAACGCCAGGTGCGACATGCCCACCACGTCAATGGCGCAAGCAAAGGTCTCTGGCGTGAACGTGGCACCCACCAGCGCCGAATAGCCTCCGTAGCTGGCACCGTAGATCGCCACGTGTGCCGGGTCGGCAAGGCCTTGCTGGACCGCCCATCGCACGCCATCGACCAGGTCATCGTGCATCCGGCCGGCAAACTCGCCGATGGCTTTTTCCATGAAAGCACGGCCATAACCCGACGAACCCCGGTAGTTGATCTGCAGCACGGCATAGCCCCGATTGGCCAAAAACTGCTGCAGGGACCGATTGGAGGCACCAGCGCTCCAGCGGTCGCGGATCCAAGGGCCGCCATGCACCAGCAGAACCAGCGGCAACTTGCGCGCCTCCACGCCCTCGGGCAGCGTCAGGTAGCCGTGCAGCGGCAGGCCATCGCGCGCCGTCAAGGCGATGGGCTGGGTGGCAGCCAGCTTGGCTCGCAATAGGCTCAGGCGGTTTTCCCCCAACAGCTCAGGTGCGCCTTTGGCGGGCAAGAGGTAACTGCGCTCACCCCGGTCCGTGGCCACCACGGCTGTCATCGTGCGTTCGCTCTGGTCCATGCTGGTGATGAACACCTCGGCTGGTGTTCCACCTGCCAGCGCATCCAGGCGCTTGCGCAGGGCTGCGTCGAACACCTGGCGGTGCGGATAGTCGGGAAGCGAATACGCAACCAGTGGCTGGTGGGTACGGCTGCTGATCAGGGCGTTGTCCAGATCCACCTCGGGGCTGGCATACACGACGGTCTCCAAACCATCGGCCAGGCGCATGCGGACCAGGGCGGCTTTGTCGCGCCCCCGGCCGGAGATTGCCCACACATGCGCGGCATCGGCGTCCAGCTCCAGAAGGCGCACAAAGTCAAAGCGGTCCCACTGCGCCGCATTGGCCCAACCGCCGGGAGCCTTTGCATCGGGGCGCTGCAGTGTGGCCTGCCCATCGGCCACGGCGACGCGTGCCCGCAGGCCGCCTTGCCGGTCCACCACCCAGCTGCTGACGTTGCCAGGGTTGGTGGCCACCACCGTGTGGGCACCGGTGCGCGGGTCCACGCGGTGCAGGTCAAACACCTTCTTGTCGCGCTGGTTGCTTGTCACCATCAGGTCAGCGCCGCCCTCTACCGTTTGCACGATCGAACTGGCGGTCTTGTCGAATGGGGTGAGATCCACCCACGCGGCGCCAGGCCGGCCGACGGCAACGGCGTAGATATGTGCGTTTTCGTCGCCAGTGCTGTCAACGGTTGCAGCGAGGTACTGGCTGTCAGCCGTCCAGCGAAAGCCGCGTGCCCGGATGGGGTAGGCGCGTGCATCGTCGCGCCCTACTGTGCGTACCCAGATGGCCGGGCGAAGGCCCTGCACGCCCATCCACGCCAGCCGGGTGCCGTCGGGCGACACGCGGTGGTGGCCCGTGGCTTCCAGGCTGGTGACAAAGTCACGCACCGGAATCAGCTCGGGCAATTGCGCGCCGGCCAGCGAGGGGTGCGTGGGTGCAGTGCTGCAACCCGCCAAGGCCGCGAGGCCCGCAAAGAAAACGCTTCCGCACCATTGGCGCGCCGCGCTTGTTCGGCTTTGCTGTGCCATACGAACCGTCCCCTGTGAGTTGAAACATCGAAGGGGCTATTGTGCAAAAGCGCCGTGGTACCGGTAGCCGCTTGGGCCTGTTCCGAAGTGCCGTTTGGGACGGAAACGGGACTCGGCCAACTATGTGCAGGGGATCTATTCAGCTATTGTTATGATAGCTATTAACGCTTTCTGAATAAGCGCCAGAATCCATTTCTACCTGAAATTCACTTCTTGCTCTTGATGGCTTTGCGCAGCAAGCGGCTGGCGCGGTCACGCAGGTGCAGCGGCGTATGGACGCCCCCCAAAGTGCCGGGCTGGGCGGCAACGCAAGCGGTTAGAAAGTCGTTCAGGATCGCCGTGTCGTCCAGCGTCTGCGAGCCCGCCTGATGAAACTCGGGGTGCCACTGCGTCGCCGCAATGTAGCCGCGCCCAGGCCCAGGGCTCAGGCGGATGGCCTCGGGCACGCGGTCGGGCAGGCTGAAGGCTTCGACGACAAAGTCGGGCGCAACGCGCTTGATGCCCTGGTGGTGGATGCTGTTGACGCGCGCCCTGGGCTTGTCGGGATACAACTGCGCCAGCCGCGTTCCGGGAACGAACTCGATGTCGTGGAAATGCTGGTCATAAGTGCTTGCGTTGCGGTGCACCAGCGCTCCGGGATGCTGCTCCTGCAGGTCCTGGTACAGCGCGCCGCCAAAGGCCACGTTGATCAGCTGCAGGCCGCGGCAGACCCCGAAGATCGGCTTTCTCGCCTGGGCAAAGGCCTTGACCACGGCCAGGTCGTACAGATCGCGCACCCGGTCGCCCAGCCATTCCTCGCGCAGCGGCTCTTCGCCATAGTTGCCGGGCCAGACGTCGGCGCCGCCGTGCATGACCACGCCGTCGAGCCACTCGGCGTAATGGTCCAGCGTGACGTCGCCGCGCGCCGTCTCGCCCGTCGGGCACGGGACCATGACCACCATCGCGCCGGCGGACATGATCCAGTGCGCGATCGACTGCTCCACGTACTGCAGCGTCTTGTTGGTGAACAGGGATCGGCTCGGGTCGGCATGCTGGAAGCAGGCCGAGAGTCCGATTTTCAGGCGGCGTGGGGCAAACATCCCTCTTTGTAACACCAGCTCCGCGACGGTGCTGTAGGGCGGGGCCTTGCCTTGACCCGGCAGCAGCCCGCCGCCGGCGAATGCAGGCATGATGGAGCCTATTCGTTCACCGCCAGCCCGCGCGCTGGCCCCGACCCGAAGGAGAGCAAGGCATGCAAGTACAAGTACACACCGACGACAACATTCAGGGCGGAGAATCCCTGGCGCAGTGGATCAGCGAGGAAACCACCTCCCGGCTGTCGCGCTTTCGCGACCACGTCACCCGCGTCGAAGTGTTCCTCACCGACGTGGACGCCGGCAAATCGGGCGCCAACGACAAGCGCTGCCGCATGGAAGCGCGCCCCGCCGGGCGCCAGCCGGTCACCGTAACCGGCGAAGGCAACAAGGTGGCCGAGGCCTTCACGGGCGCCATCGACAAACTGATGCGGGCACTCGATACCGACATGGGGCGCCTCAAGGACAAGAACGGGCGCGACACCATTCGCACCGCCGAAGAGTAAACCGCTGCCGCCCTGCGCCCAGGGCGGCGTATCCTGCGCATCGGCCCGACGCCCCCGTACCCACAACCCCGGTTGGAAACCCTCTCCGCCTTGCAGTCGCTCGGACTGGAGCTGCCCAGCCCGGCGTATATCGCTGGTGCCATCTTGTTTGGCGTGATCGGCATGGCCGCCTATTGGCACGGGAAACGCACGCAGCAGCGCGGCAGGCGCTGGCTGGGTGTGGCGCTCATGTTTTATCCCTATGCTGTCTCGCAGACCTGGGTGTTGTACCTGGTGGGCACGGTGCTTTGCGCAGGTTTGTGGTGGGAATGGGCTTGACGAGCTGATGGATGGTGTGTGCGCCCCGAAGATCTATTTGACTTCCTCGGTGGCAGCGTTCAGCGCCGCCCGGCCGTCAGCAGCAGCTCGTTGGGCCCCTCCCAACCCCAGGGTGTTGCGTAGACGGACAGCTTTTCTTCCATTTCGGCCCAGGCGCGTTCTTGGTCCGGTGCGTCAAGGCGATCCAGGATCTGCTGGATCGGGCTCGCCGAGGTGCGAACGAAGTCCAGATAGGCCTTGGCCGAGGGCATGCGAAAGGGAGCATTGAGCTGCGTCGTCGCCACGTCCTGAAAGCCTGCGGCCGCAAACAGTTCATCGGTCAAGCCTGGCCGTCCAAGACTCAGCAGGCCACCCGGCGCGCCGGGGTTGGGGGCGGGCAAGCCTGCGTGCTGCAGGGCCGTTGTCATCAGGATCGTGATGCAGGGGTTGTGCTGCGGTTGCGAGAACACCAGGGTGCAGACGTGGCCGCCAAGCCGAAGCGCCCGGTGCATCTCTGCCAAGCCCCGCAGCGGATCGCCAAACAGCATCAGTCCGAGCCGGCAGACCACGGCGTCGAAGCTAGCGGGTTCGACTTGCAGGTCTTCACCGTCGGCGACCTGGAACTGCACGTTCGACACGCCAGCGCTCTGCGCGTTGTCTTTGGCCAGGGCGAGGATGGCCGGCGACAGGTCGGTGGCCAGCACGCTGCCGCTGGGGCCGACGCGGCGCGCGATCATCAGCGTCTGCTCGCCAGCGCCGGCGGCCACGTCGAGCACGCGCGAGCCGGGCCCGATGCCGGCCATGCTGAGCATGGCCTCGGTGGCCCGCGCAAGCCAGGCGCCGATCAGCGCGCCGTGCGCGTTCCAGCCTGGGGCGGCGCGGTCCCATTGGGCGCGGCTTGCGTTTTTCGGGTCGTCGGCCATGGGGCGCACTCCCGGCAAGTTGGAGGCACACAATGGCGTCGTTTTCATGGCTTGGGTCTCCTTGGGATGCGGGATCGCAGCGATCTCGATGTGTTCACAGCCTAAGGCGAGAGGCGAGCCTGCGTAAGGCGCAACTTTGCAAGAGGGGGCCGCAGTGATGCACATTCCGACCCAATTTCAATGGGATGATCTCCAGTACTTCCTGGCCGTCGCCCACCATGGCAGCACGCTGGCGGCAGGGCGCGCGCTGGGGGTTGACCAGTCCACGGTGCAGCGCCGCTTGAGCGCACTGGAGCGGTGCATCGGCCAGTCGCTGGTGCAGCGGCAAGCCACGGGCTATCGGCTGACAGCGTTCGGGCACGAGATGCTGCCGTTCGCCGAATCCGTCGAAAGCGCCGCGCTTGCCTTCGAGCGCCAGATTGCAACCCTGGCCGGCGAGACCACCGGCGTGATCCGCATGACCTGTCCCGAACCCATCGTCCACCGCATCACGCAGACCGGAATGATCGACCGGTTTCATGCCAAGTACCCGGCGCTCAAGTTGCAGTTCGTGATGAGCGACAAGTACATGGACCTGCGTCAGGGCGATGCCGATGTGGCGCTGCGCTCGGGCGACACCGACGATGGCGAACTGGTGGGCCGCAAGATCGGCGATTCCATCTGGGCGGTGTACGCCAGCAAGGCCTACATTGCGCAGCACGGCCAGCCCGAGCGCATCGAAGACCTCGCCAGCCACGCACTGGTCGGCTTCGACGACACCATGGCCAGGCACCGGCTGTCGCAATGGTTGCGTGAGGTGGCGCCCAACGCGGAGCTGGCCTCGCGCAGCAGCAGCGTGCTTGGTCTGGTCTTTTCGGTGAAGGCCGGGCTCGGTGTGGGCGCGCTGCCCATGCCGTTGGGCGATGCGGAGCCCGACCTGGTGCGCGTGTTCGGTCCGGTCCCCGAATTGGCCCGTATCTGGCGCCTGCTGACGACGCCTGAGCTGCGGCGCACGCCGCGCGTCAGCGCGTTCTTTGATTTCATCGTTGAGGAAATCGAAACCTTGCGCCCCATCCTCACGGGTTGACAGGCAGATCGGCGCAAGTTGCCTGGTCTCTGGGCTGGCGTCAGCGCTGCTCCATCGCTACATCCAGCGTGCCCTTTGCCGGCTTCGCGTTCACCTCGACGCCCACAAGCCCGCGCCATGGCCGCGCGTAAAAGCCTCTTCAAACACCGAGTAGCCGGACCAATCGGCGTGGGCAAAGGCCAGCCGCGCCGTCGCGGGGGTAGGCAGGGCGCGTTGTTGCTCTCCATTCAATAGCTGCTTGCGCCCTACAGATAAGCGCTGGAGGCCTATTTGACTCAATATTTTGAGGCCGCCGGGGCGCGGAATGGCCATGGCGTGGCCGTAGCGCGTGACCTCCACGCGCTCGACGCGTTCGCGCAAATCGGGGTGCGGCAGGCTGAGCGCGGCGATGGCCGCTTCTGCCCAGTGCTGCCAGGGCTGGCGCGCCAGCTGCGCGCGGGCATCGGGCACATCGCCCAGCGCCTGGTAGTAGGTCAAGACCGTGGGCAGGGTGACTGCGGCGCGCGGGTCCAGCCGCTGGTGGCCGGCGTCGACATAGCCCAGGCC
>JAMLIT010000038.1 GCA_023954035.1 Burkholderiaceae bacterium
CTCGATCGCAACAACAAGGGCATGTATGAGCCGAGCCACGGCTCGGCGCCCGATATCGCCGGCAAGGGGCTCGCCAATCCGCTGGCGACGATCCTTTCGGTGGCGATGATGCTGCGCTATACCTTCGGTATCGAAGAGGCCGCGCTGCGCGTCGAGCAGGCCGTGAAGGCCGTGCTTGCGGCCGGCTACCGAACCGGCGATATTTACGAACCCGGTACGCGCAAGGTCGGAACGGTGGAGATGGGGGATGCGGTCCTGGCCGCGATGTAAGTGCTTGTTGGATCAATAAACTGAGACGGGTGGCAAGATGAAGCGAGTAGGGCTGGTTGGCTGGCGGGGCATGGTGGGCTCGGTGCTGATGCAACGCATGCGCGACGAGGGCGATTTCGCCCATATCGAACCGGTGTTCTTCACCACCTCGAACGTCGGTGGTGCAGCGCCCGAGTTCGGCAAGGCTGCGCCGGCGCTCAAGGACGCGCGCAGCGTGGATGAACTCAAGGCGATGGACATCATCATCACCTGCCAGGGCGGCGACTACACCAATGACGTCTACCCGCGGCTGCGCGCCGCGGGCTGGCACGGCCACTGGGTCGACGCCGCGTCGGCGCTGCGCATGAAGGACGACGCGGTGATCATCCTCGATCCGGTAAACATGGGTGTCATCAAGTCTGCCCTCGGAGACGGAGCCCGCAACTGGATCGGCGGCAATTGCACCGTCTCGCTGATGCTGATGGCGCTCGGCGGGTTGTTCCAGAACGATCTGGTCGAGTGGGCCACCTCGATGACCTACCAGGCGGCGTCGGGCGCCGGTGCGCAGAACATGCGCGAACTCATCAACCAGATGGGAACCCTGCACCGGGTTTCGGCCGATCTGCTCAACGACCCGGCCGCGGCCATTCTCGACATCGACCGCCAGGTTGCCGCAACCATGCGTTCGGAGCAAATGCCTACCGATCACTTCGGCGTGCCGCTGGCCGGTTCGCTGATTCCCTGGATCGACAAGGATCTGGGGGACGGCATGTCCAAGGAAGAATGGAAGGGAATGGCCGAGACCAACAAGATTCTGGGCATGGGCGAAGCCTTTGGCTCGGCTCCGGTTCCCGTCGATGGGTTCTGCGTGCGCGTGGGCGCCATGCGCTGCCACAGCCAGGCGCTGACCTTCAAATTGAAAAAGGACGTGCCCCTGGCCGACATCGAGGCCATGATTGCCGAGGACAACGCATGGGTGAAGGTGGTACCGAATACGCGTGAAGCCACGATACGGGATCTCACGCCCGTCGCCGTCACCGGAACCATGCAGATTCCCGTGGGCCGCATCCGCAAGCTGGCCATGGGGCCGGACTACGTGGGTGCTTTCACCGTGGGCGACCAGTTGCTGTGGGGCGCGGCAGAGCCGCTGCGGCGCATGCTGCGCATCCTGCTGGAGGCCTGAAGGCCCTGCGGTCCGGCCAGCCACTCAGACGCACTTGGTTACGCTCGTTGTCGCAAGACAACAGCCAGGGGCAGCGCGAAGCCTTCGCGGTGCCTGCCTGAAGCTTCCCCATTCCCTTAGCTTGTCACTGCAAAACATTGCTGCTATGGTGCTTTTACACATTTTCTAACGCCGGAGCGGAGCGGGCACCAGACCATGAACAACGACAATCCGCGCGGCGACGCCACCTTTTCCCACCAGTCAATGGCAACCATGCACCGTTGGAAATTCTCTGCGCTGGCGGCCGCCACGCTTGCGTCTGTCGCCTTGTACGCGCCAAACGCTCTCGCTCTCGCCTTGGGACCCATCACGGTGCAGTCGGCACTCGGAGAGCCCTTGCGCGCCGAAATCGATTTGCCGCGCATCACGCCGGCGGAAGCGGAATCACTCAAGGCCACCACCGCAAGCTCGGAAACTTTCCGCAGCCAGGGGCTGGAATACTCCAGCGCGGTGTCGCAACTGCGGATCGCGCTGCAGCGGTTGCCCGATGGACGCTCGGTCCTTCGCCTCACCAGCGACCGACCTGTGAACGAACCGTTCGTCGATCTGGTCATCGATGCCACCTGGGCCACAGGCCGCATCACGCGCAGCTACACCATGCTGTTTGACCCGCCCGCGCTGCGCCGGCCCCCGCCCGCAGTCACGGCGGCGCCGCAAGTCAGCGCGCCCGCGCAGAGCCCCGCGAGGGCGTCGGCAGTGCCGCCACCCCGCCCCGCCGCCCCGGCCAGCCTTCCCCCACCGCTTGCCGCCGAATCGGCGGACAGCGTGAGCGTGAAGGCCGGCGATACCGCTGGTCGCATTGCCAACGCCCATCGACCGCGCGATATCTCCCTGGACCAGATGCTCGTCGCCCTGTTGCGTGCGAATCCGGACGCTTTCATCGATGGCAACGTCAACCGCCTCAAGGCCGGCGCCGTCCTGCAGCTGCCCGACGCCGCCCAGGCTGCGGCGACGCCCGCGAGCCAGGCGCGCCAGACCATTGCCGCGCAAAGCCGTGACTTCAACGCCTATCGCCGCAAGCTGGCGGGTGCGGCCAGCACTGCGCAGACCACGGCGGCCGGGCGCAGCGAGAGCGGCCGCGTGCAGGCGCAGGTGCAGGAGCAAACGCCGGCCAGCGTGTCGCCGGACAAACTGACGCTGTCCAAGGGCGCGGTCAAGGGCAGCAAGGCGACGCCCGAGGCCCTGGCCGCGCGCAAGCAGGCCAACGAGGCCTCCGCACGGGTGGAAGAACTCTCCAAGAACATCAGCGAGTTGAACAAGCTCGCCGCTGCGGGCTCCGAAAGTGCGCCGTCGGGTGGCGCAGCTGGCGCCCCGGCGCCGGAAGGCGCTCCGTCGCCTGGCCCCGCCGTGACCGCCCCCGCTGCCGCGGTCCCACCGGCGGCGCCGGCCGCAGGGACCGAGCCTGCAACGACCTCCGCCCCAGCAACCACAGACCTGCCTGCCCCGGCGGTCGCCGCCAGCGCTGCCGCCCCTGCGCAAGCAGCGAGCAGCCCCGCCCCCGCCGAGGCTGCGACCGCGCCAGCCATGGTCGCCTCCAGCGAGATGGTGCCGGCACCGGCAGCGGCACCCGCCTCGCAAGCCGACGCGGCCCCCCCCGCTCCCAGTGCTCCCGCACAAGAGCCCGGTTTTGTCGATGGCCTGCTGGAAGACCCTCTGGTTCCCGGAGCCATCCTCCTGCTGCTGTTGTTGCTTGGCTATGGTGGCTACCGCGTGGCGCAAAACCGGCGCTCGGCGGCCGGGGTGGACAGCTCCTTCCTCGAGAGCAAGCTGCAGCCCGATTCCTTCTTCGGCGCAAGCGGCGGTCAGCGGGTGGACACCGCTGGCAGCGACAGTTCCACCGGGTCGTCGATGGCCTACTCCCCCAGCCAGCTCGATGCCGGAGGCGACGTCGACCCCGTCGCCGAGGCCGACGTCTACCTTGCCTACGGGCGCGATCTGCAGGCCGAAGAGATCCTGAAGGAAGCGATCCGCCACAACCCGGACCGGATTTCCGTGCATGCCAAGCTGGCAGAAATCTATGCCAAACGCCAGGACCGCAAGGCACTGGAGGTGGTGGCCAAAGACATTTACCGACTGACGAACGGTCAGGGCACGGACTGGAATCGGGTGTGCGAGCTGGGCCGAGAGCTCGATCCCGAGAACCGGTTCTACCAACCCGGTGGTCAAACGGTCGAAGAGCCGGAATTCACCCCGCCTAGCAGCTTTGCCAGCACCTACGGCGCCTCCGAGGGACCGCCGTCGCTGCCCTCCGAACTGGACCTGGATCTGGACCTGGACTTGCCCGACGACGCACTGACCGAAGCGCCTGCTCCTGCACAGGCTCCCGCGGCAGACGCTGGTGGGGCTACTGCGCCCGCTGCTGCAGGCAGCTTTGCCGCTGCCGCCACCGCAGCAGCGATGGCTGCAAGCGCCGAAGGCGAACCGCAGTCAGCACCGCCATCGTCGGCCCAAGAGCCCGCCTGGACCCCTCCGACCGGGCCGACTCCGTTGGCACAAGCGCCGGCAGCCCGTTCCGACGACCTCGATTTCCCCATGGACCTGCCTGCGCTTGACACCCAACCCCATGCCCTGGACTTGAGCCCGCCAGCGCCTTTCGTCCCATCGGATTCCGGGCTGATGGACTTTGACCTGGACCACTTGTCGCTGGACCTCAACGCCGCCGATGCGCCAGACGCATCGACGGAACGCGCACCAGCAGAAGCAACCCCCGAGGTGCCCGAGGATCCGCTGGCCACCAAGCTGGCCCTGGCCCATGAATTCAACGCTATTGGCGACAGTGATGGCGCCCGCACCCTGATTGAAGAAGTGATTGCCGAGTCCAGCGGTGATCTCAAGGCCCGTGCGCAGCGCATGTTGAGTGAATTGAACTGAACGAGCCTGCCGTAAGCACCCACCGGGTCGCGCTCGGCCTGAGTTACGCCGGCCAGCGCTACAACGGCTGGCAAAGCCAGGCCTCGGGCAACACGGTTCAGGACCACCTGGAAACCGCCCTGGCACGCTTCGCTGCCACGGGCTGCGAACGCCTTACCACGCTGTGCGCCGGCCGCACCGACGCCGGCGTGCACGGCGTGATGCAGGTGGTGCATTTCGACGCCCCGGTGCATCGCCCGGCCACCGCCTGGGTGCGCGGGACGAACCGCTTTCTTCCATCCGACATCGCCATTCAGTGGGCACAAAGCGTGCCCCAAAGCTTTCACGCGCGCGCCAGCGCCATCGCGCGCCGCTATGCCTACGTGCTGCTGCAGTCGCCCGTGCGCCCCAGCGTCGAGGCCGGGCGCGTGGGCTGGGTATTTCGACCGCTGGACGGCGCGGCCATGGCGGCGGCGGCGCGCATCCTGGAGGGCGAACACGACTTCAGTTCATTTCGCGCGGCCACCTGCCAGGCCCACTCGCCAGTCAAAACCCTGGCGCCAATCCATATCCTTCGCCGAGGCCTGCCAGCGTCTCGTGGCGGGGGCAGCGACAGCACAAGCTGCTATTGGCGCTTTGAGTTCGAAGCCAACGCCTTTCTGCACCACATGATCCGCAACCTCATGGGCTGCCTGATTGCGGTCGGCCAGGGCAGCCAGCCGCCCGAATGGGTGGCCGAGGTGCTGGAGGCGCGTTCGCGCAAGGCGGCGGCGCCCACGTTTGCGCCCGACGGGCTGTATTTTCTGGGACCGGTGTACGCGGATTCGTGGGGCCTGCCCGCGCGAACCGCTGCGTATGATTGGTTGCCATGACTGGTCCCCAACCGCCTGCCCTTTGCCCCGCCCGAACGCGCATCAAGATTTGCGGGCTGACGCGCGAGGCGGATGTAGACGCCGCCGTGGCCGCCGGGGCCGACGCCATCGGTTTTGTTATGTACGCGCCCAGTCCGCGCGCCGTGACGCCTGAACGCGCGGCAGAACTCGCGGCGCGCTTGCCACCCTTCGTCACGCCAGTGCTGCTTTTCGTCAACGAGACGGCTGCTCATGTGATCGCTGCCAGCGCTTATGTACCAAGCGCTGCGCTGCAATTTCATGGAGACGAGACGCCCGGGGAGTGCTGGGCAGCCAGCGGCCAAGGCATGCGTTCCTGGACGCGCGCAGCGCGCATTCCCCTGGGCGAGGCGGGGGCGCACTTCCCGCTCGTAGAATACGCCCAGCGATTCTCCCGCGCCCAAGCCATCTTGCTCGACGCCCATGTCGACGCGTTTGGCGGAGGCGGTAAGGCATTCAATTGGTCACTTCTTCCTCCAAGCGTCAACGCTCACCTCGTCTTGAGTGGTGGACTCTCGCCTGCAAACGTGGGCGATGGCATCTTGGCGCTGCGGCCGCGCTGCAAAACGCTCGCGGTTGACGTCAGCTCCGGCGTCGAATGCGATGCTCCTGAGGGGGGAACCCACAAGGGCATCAAGGACGCCGACAAGATCCATCGTTTCGTTGCCGCCGTTCGCGCGGCCGACGAACTCCGTGACAGGAACACCCATGTTTGAATACCAGCAGCCCGACGCCTCGGGCCATTTCGGCCGCTACGGCGGCAGCTTCGCCAGCGAGACGCTCACCTTCGCCCTGCAAGAGCTGAAGGCGGCCTATGCACGCTACCGGCAGGATCCCGATTTTCTGGCTGAGTTTGCCTACGAACTCAACCACTTTGTCGGCCGTCCCTCGCCCGTCTACCACGCGGCGCGCACCAGCCAGGAACTCGGCGGCGCGCAGATTTACTTGAAGCGCGAGGACCTCAACCACACCGGCGCGCACAAGATCAACAACGTCATCGGCCAGGCCATGCTCGCCAAGCGCATGGGCAAGCCGCGCATCATTGCCGAAACCGGCGCCGGCCAGCACGGCGTGGCCACGGCTACCATCTGCGCGCGCTACGGGCTGCAATGCGTGGTCTACATGGGCAGCGAGGACGTCAAGCGCCAAAGCCCCAACGTCTACCGCATGAAGCTGCTGGGCGCCACCGTGGTGCCGGTCGATTCCGGCAGCAAGACGCTGAAAGACGCGCTGAACGAGGCCATGCGCGACTGGGTGGCCAACGTGGACAACACCTTCTACATCATCGGCACCGTGGCGGGCCCGCATCCCTACCCCATGATGGTGCGCGACTTCCAGAGCGTGATCGGCACCGAGTGCCTGACGCAAATGCCTTTGATGCTGGCCGAGCAGAAAATTGCCGCCGAACAGCCCGACGTGGTGCTGGCCTGCGTGGGCGGCGGCAGCAACGCCATGGGCATCTTCCACCCCTACATCCCCTACGAGAACACGCGCCTGATTGGCGTCGAAGCGGCCGGCGAGGGCCTGGACAGCGGCAAGCATTCGGCCAGCCTGCAGCGCGGCTCCAGCGGCGTGCTGCACGGCAACCGCACCTTCATCCTGCAGGACGAAAACGGCCAGATCACCGAGACGCACAGCATCAGCGCGGGCCTGGACTACCCCGGCGTCGGCCCCGAGCACGCGTGGTTGCAGGAGATCGGCCGGGCCGAGTACGTGGGCATCACCGATGCCGAGGCGCTGTCGGCCTTTCACCACCTGTGCCGCACGGAGGGCATCATCCCGGCGCTCGAATCGAGCCACGCCTTTGCCTACGCCATGCAACTGGCCCCCACCATGCGCCCCGACCAGTCCATCCTCGTCAACCTTTCGGGCCGCGGCGACAAGGACATCGGTACTGTCGCAGACCTCTCTGGCGAGGACTTCTACGACCGCCCCTCCATGCGCGGACTGCAGGTCAAGGGAGGCAGGCCATGAGCCGGATCGCCAACACCTTCGAGCAGCTCGCCGCGCGTGGCCGCAAGGCGCTGATTCCCTACGTCACCGCCGGCTTTCCCTTTGCCGACATCACGCCGGCGCTGATGCACGGCATGGTCAGCGCGGGCGCCGACGTGATCGAGCTGGGCGTTCCCTTTTCGGATCCCATGGCCGATGGCCCGGTCATTCAGAAAGCGGGCGAGAAGGCGCTGGCGCTGGGGGTAGGCCTCAAGCAGGTCCTGGGCCATGTGCGCGAGTTCCGCAAAGACAACCAGACCACGCCGGTGGTGCTGATGGGCTACGCCAACCCAATCGAGCGCTACGACCAGGTCCACGGCGCCAGCGCTTTCGTGCGCGATGCGGGCGCGGCCGGCGTCGACGGCGTGCTCATCGTCGACTACCCGCCGGAAGAATGCAAAGCATTTGCCGCCGAGCTGCGCGCCCACGGCATGGACCTCATTTTCCTGCTGGCCCCGACCAGCAGCGACGAACGCATGGCGCAAGTGGCGCAGGTGGCCAGCGGCTACGTGTATTACGTCTCGCTCAAGGGCGTGACCGGCTCGGGCGCGCTCGATACTGCGGCCGTGGAGGCCATGCTGCCGCGCATCCGCAAGCACGTTCGCATTCCAGTGGGCGTGGGCTTTGGCATTCGCGACGCTGCCACAGCACAGGCCATCAGCAAGGTGGCCGACGCAGTCGTGATTGGCAGCCGTATCCTTCAGTTGCTCGACGGCCAGCCGCATGAAAAAGTCGTGCCGGTGGCCGTCGATTTCGTGCGCGGGATTCGCAAGGCGCTGGACGGATAATAAGCGGCAACCCCCTGAGCGGCTGCGCCGCTTCCCCCTTCTCTTGCAGCGCGGCGCGCTGCGGAAGGGGGACGCCACCGGCGCGGCGGGGCGGCCCTTGCGCGGTGGCCCTGGCGCAAGGCAGGCCCTCAAATAGGCCGCGGGCGTTACTGCGCAGCGCGGCACTTTTTTACAAAGGCAAACTTATGTCCTGGCTAGAAAAACTCCTCCCCGCCAAGATTCAGCAAACGGACCCCAACGTGCGTCGGCAAATGCCGGAAGGGCTGTGGGTCAAATGTCCGAGTTGCGAGGCCGTGCTCTACAAGACCGATCTGGAGCAGAACCAGAACGTCTGCCCGCAGTGCGGCCACCACCATCGCATCGGCGCGCGGGCGCGGCTTGATGCCTTCCTGGACCCGGAAGGGCGCTACGAGATCGGGCAGGAAGTCCTGCCGGTCGACGCGCTCAAGTTCAAGGACAGCCGAAAATACCCCGAGCGCCTGAAAGAGGCGCTGGAGAATACCGGCGAGACCGATGCGCTCATCGTCATGGGGGGCGCGGTCAAAAGCATCAGCGTCGTCGTCGCCTGCTTCGAATTCGATTTCATGGGCGGCTCCATGGGCAGCGTGGTGGGTGAGCGTTTCGTTCGCGGCGTGGAGACCGCCATCGAACAAAAAGTGCCCTTCATCTGCTTTACCGCCACAGGCGGCGCGCGCATGCAGGAAGGGCTGCTTTCGCTCATGCAGATGGCCAAGACCAACGCGGCGCTAACCCGTCTGGCAAAGAAAAAACTTCCCTATATCAGCGTTCTGACCGACCCGACCATGGGCGGCGTGAGCGCCGGTTTCGCCTTCCTTGGCGACCTCGTCATTGCAGAGCCCAAAGCACTGATTGGCTTTGCCGGGCCGCGGGTGATCGAGTCGACCGTTCGCGTCACCCTTCCCGAGGGATTTCAGCGCGCCGAGTTCCTGATGCAAAAAGGCGCGGTGGACCTGATCAGCGACCGGCGCGAACTGCGCAACACCATTGCACAGAGCCTGGCCATTCTGCAGCGCCTGCCGGCCGATGCCGTAGCCTGAGGCGATTTGCTACAACTTCAATAGCTAATATCGCCTATAGATAGAGCGCTAGAGCCGGTTTTTACTGAAAGTCTCAACGCCACAGCGACAGCTGAAGATTGCCCAGCACCATCAGCAGCACCTGCAGCACGACCAGCATCACCAGGGGCGACAAGTCCACGCCGCCCAGCGGCGGCAGCAGGCGCCGAACCGGTCGCAGAATCGGCGCGGCGAGGCGGTCAATGACGTCGGTCATCTGCGAACGCGACTGCATCCAGGACATCACTGCATGGACGATGAGCAGACCCATGGTGGCGCTGATGGCCACGCGCAGCAGTCCAAAGAACGCCATCCACGGCAGCCAGGCCCAACCCGCGGCGGCGCCCAGAAGCATCCACAAGATCAGGTATTGCACCAGTTGCACCAGCAGGCCGGCCACCAGGCTGGCCCAATCGAATGTGCGCGTCGGCGCAAGGGCACGGCGCAGCGGCAGAATCAGCCAATCGGTCAAGGCAAACACCAGCTTGCCGACCGGGTTGCCGAACGGCACGCGCTGCCACTGCATGTACCAGCGCAGCAGGCAGGCGCCCGTCAGCAGGCCACCGGCGACGTCGAGCAAGAAGGAAACAATCTGGTAGAGCATGTGCGCGGGCAGGTGGGTGTCTGGCGTAGGATGATAGCCACCCCGATGACCGCCCCCCTCTCGCTCACCTCCCTGCCCTTGTTTCCGTTGGAAACCGTGCTTTATCCCGGCGGCACGCTCGCGCTGCGCGTCTTCGAGGTGCGCTACCTGACCATGGTGCGCAAATGCCACGAGGCTGGGGCCCCCTTCGGCGTCGTCTGCCTGCAAGCGGGGTCGGAGGTCCGCCGCGCCGGCGCCCCAACCGAACAGCTCAGCGCGGTCGGCACCCTGGCCCATGTGCAAACGCTAGAGGCGCCGCAGGCCGGCCTGCTGCTGGCACGCTGCCACGGCAGCCAGCGCTTTCGCGTCAAGCGCCAGACGCAGTTGCCCCATGGCCTGTGGATTGCCGACGTGGAGCAGATTCCCGACGACCTGAGCACCCCCGTGCCAGCACACCTGGCCCGAACCGCCCGGCTGCTGGCGCCCGTGCTCGCTTCGCTGCACGAGCGCCAGGGTGCTGCGGCCGGCGAACCCGCCAGTGCGGAGCAACTGGCCGACAGCGGCTGGGTCGCCAACCGCTGGT
Organism: Burkholderiaceae bacterium; assembly: GCA_023954035.1. GTDB lineage: Bacteria > Pseudomonadota > Gammaproteobacteria > Burkholderiales > Burkholderiaceae_C > Simplicispira. The sequence continues at coordinate 10,234 of JAMLIT010000038.1, forward strand.
GCGAGCTGCTGCCCATGCCCAGCGACCTCAAGCAGCGCATGATGGAATTGGAGAGCCCCCTGGTGCGCCTCGAACTGGTCGCCGACATGCTGACGAGCACGGGCATCGCGCCTGGCGCGTAAGGCTGCGCGCCCTCGCCAGGCTGCAGCCTGCGGGGCACGCGCCCCGGCAAACCTAAAATGTCGGGTTTGGCGCACGCGCCACGGCCCCGCCTGCAGCCCAGCTGCCCATCACCTGCGCACTCCATGTCTGACCAACCCTCCGTCTCCGCCCCCGCTGCCATCGACGAAAACCAACTCATCGCCGAGCGCCGCGAAAAGCTTCGCGCGCTGCGAAGCCTTCAGGCCCAGGGGGGCGGCGTATGTTTCCCCAACGATTTCAAGCCGCTGCACCAGGCGGCGGACCTGCACGCGCTGCACGGCCCCAGCCCGGCCGAGGCCCTGGACGCAGCGCCCGTCAAGGCCAGCGTGGCCGGCCGCATGATGCTCAAGCGGGTGATGGGCAAGGCGAGTTTTGCGACGATTCAGGACGGGTCCCTCGGCGACCACGGCGGTCGCATCCAGCTCTACATCACGCGCGATGCGCTGGGCGAAGACCTGTACGCCGCCTTCAAGCACTGGGATTTGGGCGACATCGTCGGCGCCGAAGGCAGGTTGTTCAAGACGCGCACCGGAGAGTTGTCCCTCCAGGTGACGACGTTGCGCCTGCTCACCAAGAGCCTGCGACCCATGCCCGACAAGTTCCACGGCATTGCCGACCAGGAGGTCAAATACCGCCAGCGCTATGTCGACCTGATGACCGATGAGGCGGCGCGCGCCCGCTTCGTTGCGCGCAGCAGGGCGGTCAGCAGCATTCGCGACTTCATGGTGCAGCACGGCTTCCTGGAGGTCGAGACGCCCATGTTGCACCCGATTCCGGGCGGCGCCAACGCCAAGCCTTTCACGACGCACCACAACGCGCTCGACCAGGAAATGTTTCTGCGCATTGCCCCCGAGCTGTACCTCAAGCGTCTGCTGGTGGGCGGCTTCGAGCGCGTGTTCGAGATCAACCGCAACTTCCGCAACGAAGGCATCTCGGTGCGCCACAACCCCGAGTTCACCATGATGGAGTTCTACGCGGCGTACTGGAACTACCAGGATTTGATGGGCTTCACCGAAGAACTGGTGCGCGATGCGGCCCAGAAGGCCGTGGGCACGCTGCAGCTCTCGTACCAGGGGCGGGCCGTGGACCTGAGCCAACCGTTTGCGCGCCTGACCATCCGCGAAGCCATTTTCCAGTACACCGAAGCCGGCGCGCACGTGGACGATGCCGCCTGGCTCATCAGCGCGCTCAAAAAGCTGGGCATGAGCGAAGCAAAGGACCGGCTGTCCGCGCGCAGCCTGGCGGGTCTGCAGGTGCTGTATTTCGAGGAAACGGTGGAGGACCAGCTCTGGCAGCCGACTTTCATCATGGAGCACCCGACCGAAATCTCGCCCCTGGCGCGCGCCAACGACGCGCGGCCCGAGGTGACGGAGCGCTTCGAGCTCTATATCACCGGGCGCGAATTCGGCAACGGTTTTTCGGAGCTGAACGACGCCGAAGACCAGGCCGCACGCTTTCATTCACAGGTGGCGGCCAAGGACAGCGGCGACGACGAAGCCATGTACTTTGACCACGACTTCGTGCGCGCCCTCGAATACGGCATGCCGCCCGCCGGCGGCTGCGGCATCGGCATTGACCGCCTGATGATGCTGCTGACCGACAGCGCCAGCATCCGCGACGTGATTTTGTTCCCGGCCCTGCGGCGCGAGTGAGCGGATCGCACCAACGCCCCGCATGGTCCCACGCCTCCAACAATTCAAGCTCCACCTGCCCGAGTGGGTGCAGGACTGGCTCGACTTCATCGTCCCCGGCCTGCAGATCCTGCTGATCCTGCTGACTGCGTGGGGGCTGCAGTACCTGCTGCGTCGGCTGGTGCGCCGCGCCAACATCCGCTACCAGCTGCCCACCAAGCTGCTGGCGCCCGTGACCGGGCTGATCCGCTGGGTCGTCATGGGCAGCGCGCTGCTGCTCGTGCTCGAGCGCCTGGGCGTCTCGGCCACGGTGCTGTGGACCGCCTTCACGGGCTTTGCCACCGTCGGCGCGGTGGCCTTCTTCGCGGCGTGGAGCGTGCTCTCCAATTTGTTCTGCGCCCTGCTCATCCTCACCGTGCGGCCATTTCGCGTCGGCGACCACATCGAGGTGCTCGACACCGCCGAGAAGCCCGGCGCCAGGGGCCAGGTGGTGGACATCAACCTGCTCTATACCACGCTGCTCGACCACGACGCTGCGCAGGGCCAGCCGTGCTGGCTGCAGATTCCCAATGCCCTGGTGTTCCAGCGCGTGGTGCGGCGCTGGCAGGGCGTGCCGCCGGTGGTGGCGGTGCCCGCGGCGCAGGCGGAGGCAGGGGCTGCCAGGGTGGAGGGCGCAGCACTCACCCGCCCGGCGCCGTGACGGGCAGGGGGCAAAAATGCGGGGCCGCCTGGCCCGTTCAATTCGCCGCTCACATTTCTGCCATCGCTCAGCGGCCCGGTGGCGAAAGCTTTGCGCCCGCATAGCGCAGGCGCAAAGCTGAAACTACAAAAAGCGTCGGCTGGAACAACCATCAGACACCGCCCCATTTGCTGCGGAAGATGAAGAAAACAGCACCGAGAATGCAAAGGCCTGCCCAAAGGTAGTCAAGCTTGAGCGGCTCTTTCATGTAGAAAACGGCGAACGGCACGAAGACCGAAAGTGTGATCACCTCTTGCAGAATCTTGAGCTGCCCAAGCGACAGAGCGCCATATCCGATCCGGTTGGCTGGAACTTGGAGCATGTATTCAAAGAATGCGATGCCCCAGCTGGCAAGAGCCGCCACAATCCATGGCCTGGAGCTGAGATCTTTCAGATGCGCATACCAGGCAAACGTCATGAACACGTTGCTGAGAGACAGAAGCAGAACAGTCAGTCCGATTGCGCGCATAAGGTTTTAGGCGTCTGACGCCATGAATTCAGCCGACGCCGAAGGCGGTCGGTCGCGATGCATAGTTGGAACGGCTTCCGAAATGATCGAGAACGCACTCTGCATGTATTGGCATCTTGATCTCGAAGCGTGAAGGAGGTGAAATTCGCGCGACACTTCCCCGCCCTGCTTCTTCACCCCAAACACACCCCGATATCCCGCGCAATCGCGATCAGCTCGTGGTCCAGCGGCACCTTGCGCTGGGTATTTGCCACCTCGGAGATCGGCACGCTGCCGATCTGCCCGCCCTGCAACGTGGCCATGCGGCCGAATTGGCCCTGCGTCACCAGACGCGCCGCGTGGTGGCCGAAGCGCGTGGCGAGCACGCGGTCGAACGGGGTCGGATCGCCGCCGCGCTGCACGTGGCCAAGCACGGTGGCGCGCACCTCGCTGGCCAGGTGGGGCTGGAGCTGCTCGCGCAGCACATGTCCAACACCGCCGAGGCGCACGGGGTCGGGGCTGTGGGCGATGCGCTCGCGCACGGTGAGGCTGCCCCCGCGCTCTTTGGCGCCTTCGCCGATGCAGACGATGGTGTAGCGCTGGCGCTGCTCGCGCTCGCGGCAGCGCTCGATGACCGTCTGCAGGTCGTAGTCGATCTCGGGCAGCAGGATGACGTCGGCCGCACCGGCGATGCCCGCTTCCAGCGCCAGCCAGCCGGCGTGGCGACCCATGGTCTCGACGATCATCACGCGGTGGTGGCTGTAGGCGGTGCTCTCGATCCGACGCAGCGCGTCGGTGACGGTGGCCACGGCGGTGTCGAAGCCAAAGCTGCGCTCGCACAGCGCGATGTCGTTGTCGATGGTCTTGGGCACGCCCACACAGGCCAGACCGAGTCGCTGCCCAAGCCCGTGGGCGATGCTCATGGTGCCGTCGCCGCCAATGGCGACCACCACGTCCAGGCCGAGCGCCAGCAGGTTCTTGCCGACCTGCGCCAGCGTGGCGGCATCCTTCATGGGGTTGGCGCTGTTGCTGGTGCCCAGCAGGGTGCCGCCCATGTGCAGGATGCCCGACACCTGCTCCCAGCCCAGTGGGCGGGTGCGCGGCGCCTCGCCGATCAGCCCCTCGAAACCGTCCGCGATGCCCAGCACTTCGCAGTGCCCGTGATGGATGAGCGATTTGGTGACCGCGCGGATCACCGCGTTCAGGCCGGGGCAGTCGCCCCCGCCGGTGAGCACGCCTACGCGCATGGGCTTTCCTTTTCCCTCATGGCCGAGGCATCTTGCTTTGCAGGGCGGCGAGAAACTCCGGGTCCAGCGCCGCGCTTCGGGGCGTCGCCTCCGCCAGCTTGATTTTCTTCCACGCCTCAGCGTAGTTGCCGACCTCAAACAGCGCAATGGCCCAATTTTGCAAGTTCAGAGTGTGCTGAGGCGCCTTGTCGTAGACACGTGCGAAGCGGGAAAACGCATCGTTCAGCATCGATTCGCTCTTGGTTTCAAGGCCAGCGGCGCCCAATGCGCGCGCATGGTCGGCGGAAAAGTCGATGTCGCCGCCGAGCACGCGTTCTGCTTCGGCAAAGAGTTCAAGTGCTTCCTGGAATTTCCCCGAGCCGGCCTGGACCACGGCCATTCCCCAAAGGGCACTCCCGTTGGTCGCATCGGCCAGCCATGCCTGGTTGAAGCGCCTCATGGCCTCCGGGGCGGCGTTACGGCGCAGCAACTGCCAGCCACGGCCAGACAGTTCTTCAGCCGCCTTCTTGCGATTTCCCTGGTATTGCTTGTCGATACCGGCCAGGAACGCCGCATCCGCAGTCTTTTGCGCTTCATTTTTCGGCTGCAACCCGTACTTGGGCTGCAGGTTGATCTCCTGCGCGAACGCGGCCGAGCCCATGGTTCCGACCGCGAGCAGAAGGCACAGAAAGAAGGCGCGCCACGTACGCATAAAGACTCCTCGCAGTTGAGCCGGCCTGCCGGAGAGCAGCCCGCAAACCGTTTTCCATCATAAATGGCAGATCGGCGGCGATGGCGCCAAGCGCCTTCGCCGGTGCGTCCACCGCCAGCCGTCAGGGAAGCAAGTCCAGCGCCCGCATGTAGGCCGGCTGCAGCATCAGCTCATCCCAGGGCTGGGGCAGGGTTTCAGGCAGCAGCGCCACGCGGCGGCCTTCGCTGTCCCGGCTCGGCTGCCAGCGGCCCTGGGCCTGGGCCGTTTCCAGGCCGGCAAGCAGCTCGTCCACCGCGCGGCCGTCGCCCAGGCTCTGGTTGCACAACAGCACCAGGTCGCAGCCGGCCTGCAGCGCGGCCACGGCGGCGTCGGTGTAGCCGACGACCGGGCCGCCGGGGCCTTCGGTGCGGCGCGCGCCTTCCATGCTCAGGTCGTCGCTGAAGATGGCGCCGCCAAAGCGCAGCTGGCGGCGCAAGATGTCCTGCAGCCAGCGCGGGGAGAAACCCGCCGGGCGGCTGTCCACCTTCGGGTAGACGACGTGCGCCGGCATCACGCCGCTGAGCGTGGTGCTGAGCCAGGGGTACGGCGCAGCGTCGTCCTGCAGGATGGCCTGGAGGCTGCGCGCGTCCACCGGCACGTCGGTGTGGGAATCGGTCCGCACGTAGCCGTGCCCCGGGAAGTGCTTGCCGCAGTTGCCCATGCCGGCGAGCAGCAGGCCGTGCATGAGGCTCTTGGCCAGCAGCGCGACCACGCGCGGGTCGCGGTGGAAGGCGCGGTCGCCGATGACGCCACTGCGGGAAGCGCCGTGCCCATCCACATGGTCGAGGTCGAGTACGGGCGTGAAGCTGAAATCCACCCCGCAGGCGCGCAGCTCGGCGCCCAGCACGTAGCCGGCCGCCGTGGCGGCGTTGGTGGCGCGCAGCGCGCCGCTTCCGGGCACGGCCTTGGCGCCCTTGCCATCCTGAATCCACAGCTCGCCCAGGGCGCGCATGGGGGAGATGTGGGTGAAGCCGTCGGTACGAAAGCGCTGCACGCGGCCGCCTTCGTGGTCCACGCAGATCAGCAAGTCCGGGCGCACGGCTTTCATGCTGGCGGTGAGCTCCAGCAACTGGGCGCGGTTTTCCCAGTTGCGCGCAAACAGGATGGCGCCGCCGGTCAGCGGGTGGGCGAGGCGGCGGCGGTCGTCGGCGCTCAGCGTGGTGCCGGCGACATCGAGGATCAAAGGGGCGTGTTCTTGCGACATCTCGGAATTGTGCTCTTTGTTTTCGCTCTCTGTTTAATAGCTTTCAACCCTTATGAATCAAGCGCTACAGGCTATTTCTACTAGAATTTCTCAACCACGCAAAAGCTCGCGGCGTAGTCGGTCTCGTCGCTCACGCTCAGGTGCGCGGTCAGGCCGCGCGCGTCGAACCATTCCTTGAGCGCACCGTGCAGCACGATCACCGGCTGGCCGCTGGCGAGCTTGGCGACTTCGCAGGCGCGCCAGGTCATGGGCATGCGCATGCCCAAGCCAATGGCTTTGCTGAACGCCTCTTTGGCCGAAAAGCGCGTCGCCAGGTAGCGCAGGCCGCGCTCAGGCCAGCGTTCGCTGCGTGCGCGCCAGGTGGCCAGCTCGCCATCGGCAAGCACCCTGGCGGCAAAACGCTCGCCGTGGCGCTCGACAGTGGCGGCGATGCGGCGCACGTCGCAGATGTCGGTGCCGATCCCGTAGATCATGAAAATTTAGGAAAAATCAGGCTCCAGCGCTTATTCCGTAAGCGCAAAAAGCTATCATTTTGGTAGTTCATTGCGTCTGAAGACACGCCAGATAAGCCTGCACCGCAGCGCGGTAGCCCAATTCCAGCGCATCGGCCACCAGCGCGTGGCCAATGGACACCTCCTGCAGCCCCGGCACGCCGCGCGCAAACGCCGTCAGGTTGTGCAGGTTCAGGTCGTGCCCGGCGTTCACGCCCAGGCCGGAGTCCAGCGCGGCCCGCGCGGCGGCGCGGTAGCGTTCCAGCTCCACCGCCTGCTGCGGCGTGCCCCAGGCAGCGGCGTAGGGTTCGGTGTAGAGCTCCACCCGATCGGCGCCGACGGCGCCGGCCTGCGCCATCTGCTCGGGGACGGGGTCCATGAACAGGCTGACGCGCACGCCCAGCGCCCGGCATTCGGCAACCAATGGCGCAAGGCGCTCGGCGTCCTGCGGAAAGTTCCAGCCGTGGTCGCTGGTGAACTGGTCTTCGCTGTCGGGCACGAAGGTGGCCTGCTGCGGGCGCACTTGGCGGATGAAGGCCATCAGGTTGTGCGAGGGGTTGCCTTCGATGTTGTATTCGCGTCCGGGCCAGGCGGTGAGCAGCTGGGCGAGCTCGTGCACGTCGTGCGCGCGGATGTGGCGCTCGTCAGGCCGTGGGTGCACGGTAATGCCCTGGGCGCCGGCCTCCAGGCACATTTGCGCGGCGCGCAGCACGCTGGGGATGCCCAGGTGGCGCGTGTTGCGCAGCAGCGCGACCTTGTTGACGTTGACCGAAAGCGCAGTGGTGGACATGGCGAGGGAGCGAAGGCGCGAAAAAAAGGGGTCAAAGCGCCTGCACGTCGATCATGAACTGGCGCGTGCGCAGGCGCGGACTGCCGCAATGGTATTGCAGCAGCGCGCGCAACTGGGGTTTGAGCTCGGCTGCCAGCGGCGTGCAGGTGTTGAGCAGGCGCGAAAACCCGGCCTCGTTCAGCAGCGCATCGGACAGCGCGCGCCATTGGGCGCCGCTCAGGCTGGCGCGCTCGCCTGGGTTGGCCGCGCGCAGGCCGCCTTCGGCAACCAGGGCGTAGCGATCGGTGGGCAACAAGGTCGACTGCGTGAACGTCTGTACGTCCAGCGCCGGCAGCAGGCCAACCTCGCGCAGCAGCACCAGCTCGAACAGGCGCAGCGCCGGCTCCAGCGCCTCGCCATGCGCGCTGGCCAGCACCTGCACCACAGCCGCATAGTGATCGAACAACAGTCCATGCGGATCGCCGCGCGCCAGCAGGCGCATCAGCAACTCGTTGAGATACAGGCCTGAGAGCAGCGCGTCGCCCGTGGGCATGATGTGGCCGCCCACCCACTCCGCACCCTTGAGCGTGTGCACCTCGGCGTCGCTGGACACGCTTTGCGACCAGCTCAGATGCAGCGGCTGCAGCGGCAGCAAGACCGGGCGGAAGTTGGAGCTGGGCTTCTTCGCCCCCTTGGCCACCAGTGCGGTGCGCCCATGGTTGCGGGTAAACACTTCCAGAATCAGGCTGGACTCGCTCCAGGCGTAGCTATGCAGGACAAAAGCCGGCTCACTGGAAAAGCGGCGCGGGGGCATTTCGCTATATTTTCAGTAGCTACTAGCGCAATAAATATAAGCGCTGGAAGCCAATTTCATTCAAAGTCCGCGACTTTCGTACCACCGCAGCGCCATGCCAGTGCCACCGTGGAACTGGCTCCGCCAGGCCACCGGCGGCGTCCCCTTTGACGGGGAAAGCCCGAAGCAGCGCAGGGGGTGTCTCACTCATACCCGAACGACCGCACCCGCGCCTCGTCGTCCGCCCAGCCACTGCGCACCTTGACCCAGATCTCGATGAAAACCTTGGCGTCCATGAGCTTTTCCAGCTCTTGCCGCGCCTCCATGCCGATGCGCTTCAAGCGTTCGCCTTTGTCGCCGATCACCATGGCCTTGTGGCTGTCGCGCTCAACGACGATGGTGGCGGCAATGCGCACCAGGCGCTTGTGCTGCTTGCTTTTCTCCTCGCTGAACTGGTCGATGACGACCGTGGACGTATAGGGCAGCTCGTCTCCGGTGAAGCGAAACAGCTTTTCGCGCACTGTCTCGCTGGCGAGGAACTTTTCGCTGCGGTCCGTCAGTTCGTCCTCGGCGTACCACCACGGCGCCTCTGGCAGGTACTTTTCGCAAATCGCGTAGAGCCGCTCCACGTCGCTCTTGTTCTTGGCCGACATGGGCACGAATTCGGCAAAGGGGTGTCGCTCCTGCATGCTCTTGAGCCATGGCGCAATTTCGGCGCGGCGGTGAATGTTGTCGAGCTTGTTGGCGATCAGCAGCGTGGGAATGCCGGGCTTGAACAGGCTCAGCACCTTGGCGTCGGCGAGCGTAAAACTGCCGGCTTCGACGACGAAAAGGATCAAGTCCACGTCGCCAATCGCGCCCATGACCGTTTTGTTCAGCGATTTGTTCAGCGCCGTGGTGTGGCGCGTCTGGAAACCGGGCGTATCGACAAAGACGAACTGCGTGTTGTCCTTGGTGCGAATGCCCGTGATGCGGTGGCGCGTGGTCTGCGCCTTGCGCGAGGTGATGCTGATCTTCTGGCCCACCAGAGCGTTGAGCAGGGTGGACTTGCCGACGTTGGGTTTGCCCACGATGGCAATCACGCCGCAGCGCTGGCCCTGCCTGGATGCCGTGTCCGCAGGCCCGGCGGCCCGGCTGGCCGCCAGCATGGATTCAAGTTCCTTTTGGCCTTCGGCGCTTGTCCCGTCAGCGGCAACAGCTCCTTTTTTGGTAGCATCGTTCATGGTTTTTTTGCCTGGAGTTGGAGCAGCACCGCAGCCGCCGCAGACTGCTCCGCCGCGCGCCGCGAAGAGCCGGTGCCGCGCGCAGCCAGCGAGAGTTCCCCGATGCTGCACTCGACTTCAAAAGACTGGCGGTGCGCTGCGCCACGGGTGTCGACGACGCAGTAGTCGGGAAGCTTCATGCGCCGGGCTTGCAGCCATTCTTGCAGCGCTGTTTTCGCGTCCTTGGACGCAGCCTGCATCTGCGGGCTGATCTCGACGCCCTCAAACAGGCGCCGGACCAGGGCGGTGGCGGCCTGAAAGCCTGCATCCAGATACACCGCACCGATGACGGCTTCCAGCGCGTCGGCGAGCATGGACGGCCGCGTCTTGCCGCCAGAGCGCGCTTCGCCTTCGCCCACGCGCAGCACCTCGGGCAGACCGAGCGCGACGGCCAGGCCGTGCAAGCTGTCCTGGCGCACCATGTTGGCACGCACGCGCGAGAGATCGCCCTCGGGCTGGTTCGCCAAGCGCTCGTACAGCAGGGTGGAGACGGCCAGGTTGAGCACCGAATCGCCCAGAAATTCCAGGCGTTCGTTGTGATCGCTGCTCGCGCTGCGGTGGGTCAGCGCACGCGCCAGCAGGGCGGGGTCGGAGAACACATGCTGCAAGCGCCGTTGCAGCGAAGCCAGCGTGGGGGGCACCTATTCGGACTGCAGGTCGAAGCGGTACACCAGGTAGGCGGGGCCAGCCAGGGCAATCTCACGCGCGTACTTGGCGCGAACCACGACCTTGTCGCCGCGCTTGCCGACTTCCAGATCCTTGCCGCTGATCGTAAAAATGTCGTCGATGGCGGCGGCCCGGTCAAAACTGCCTCGAATTTCCGGTACGGTGTTGCCTTCCCGGGCTGCCTTGTTGATGGCTTTCTGGATGGCGTGCGATTCCAGGAAGACAGGTACGGACTGGCCGCCGATGGCGAACGCCGCCACGGCCAACACCCCGATGATGACGACGCCAATGAAAGACAGGCCGCGCTGGCGCGAGCGACTGACGGTGCGATGCTGCTGGTTCATGCTGTTGATTCTCCCTTTTTCTGGTTGGCCGATCCTTGGAGGCCCGCCTACTGGAAACCGCCAATGCGCTTCCAGTTGCCGAAGTTCATCCAGACGAAAAACGCCTTGCCCACGATATTGGCCTCGGGCACGAAACCCCAGTAGCGCGAATCGAGCGAATTGTCGCGGTTGTCGCCCATCATGAAGTAGTGGCCTTGCGGCACCTTGCAAACGACGCCTTCGACACTGTAGCGACAGTTGTCGCGGTAGGCAAAATTACTCGCTCCTTGAACGAAAGCGGGTACGCCTTCGTTGTTCAGCAAGCGGTGCGGATGGCCGCCCAGTTCCTCCTGGAACTGCTTGAAGTAGCGCATGGCGTCTTCGTCGAAGTAATCGGGAAGCGAATCCGTGGGCACCGGCTCACCATTGATGGTCAGGCGCTTGTTCAAATAGGCCACTTCGTCGCCCGGAACGCCCACCACGCGCTTGATGTAGTCCAGCGTGGGCTGCGGCGGATAGCGAAACACCATCACATCGCCGCGCTCAGGCGCATGCCCTTCGGTGATCTTGGTGTTGATCACGGGCAGGCGGATGCCGTAAGTGAACTTGTTGACCAGAATGAGGTCGCCCACCAGCAGCGTGGGAATCATGGAGCCCGACGGAATCTTGAACGGCTCGACCAGAAAGGAGCGCAGCAGAAAGACCGCAGCAATGACGGGAAACAGCCCCGCCGTCCAATCCAGCCACCAGGGCTGGGCCAGCACCCGCTGCTGCGCCTCGCCCGTGTCGATGCCGCTCTGCGCAATGCCTTGCCGGTCCAGATCGGCGCGGCGCGCCTGGGCCGCCTGTTCCATGGCCTGTGCGGCAGCGCGCCGGCGCGGCAGGAAATACAGGCGCTCGGCGATCCAGTAACACCCCGTGACCACCGTGGCCAGGAAGAGCAGCAAAGCAAAGTTGCCCTCGATCGCGCCGAAGTACCAGGCACCAATATAGCCGGCAAAGGCGGCCAGCAAGAGCGAGGTGAATATCTGAACCAGCTGCATCAATCTTCCACCTGCAATATGGCAAGAAAAGCTTCTTGCGGCACTTCCACCGAACCGATTTGTTTCATGCGCTTCTTGCCCGCCTTCTGCTTTTCAAGCAGCTTTCTCTTGCGGGAGATGTCGCCGCCATAGCACTTGGCCAGCACATTCTTGCGCAAGGCCTTGACGGTCTCGCGTGCAATGATGTTGGCACCAATGGCTGCCTGGATGGCCACGTCGAACATCTGGCGACTGATGATTTCGCGCATCTTGGCCACCACGGCGCGGCCGCGGTACTGGCTCTGGCTGCGGTGCACGATGATGGACAGCGCATCGACCTTCTCGCCGTTGAGCAGGATGTCGACCTTCACCACGTCCGACGCACGGTACTCCTTGAACTCGTAGTCCATGGAGGCGTAGCCCCGGCTCACGGACTTGAGCTTGTCGAAGAAGTCGAGCACGATTTCGCCCAGCGGCATCTCATAGGTGAGCATCACCTGGCGGCCGTGGTACTGCATGTTCATCTGCACGCCACGCTTCTGGTTCGCCAGGGTCATCACCGGGCCGACATAGTCCTGCGGCATGTACAGATGCACGGTGACGATGGGCTCGCGTATTTCCTGGAGTTTTCCCTGATCGGGCATCTTGGCGGGGTTTTCCACCATTAATACCTCGCCGCCGGGCATGACCACCTCGTAGACCACACTGGGCGCGGTGGTAATCAGATCCTGGTCAAACTCGCGCTCCAGGCGCTCCTGCACGATTTCCATGTGCAAGAGCCCCAGGAACCCACAGCGGAAGCCGAAGCCCAGCGCCTGGCTGACCTCGGGCTCGTAATGAAGCGACGCGTCGTTGAGTTTGAGCTTTTCCAGTGCATCGCGCAGTTGGTCGTATTCGCTCGCCTCGGTGGGGTAGAGCCCCGCAAACACCTGGGGCTGGATTTCCTTGAAACCGGGCAGTGCTTCGGTCGCGGGGCCCGCGTTGTTCGGCAGCTTCTTTTCCAGCGTGATGGTATCGCCCACCTTGGCCGCCTGCAGCTCCTTGATACCGGCGATGATGAAGCCCACCTGACCGGCCTCCAGCCGGTCGCGCGGCTCGTTGGTGGGGGTAAAAACGCCCAGGTTGTCAGCGTTGTAGGCCGCCCCCGTGGCCATCATCTTGAAACGCTCGCCCTTGAGCAACCGACCGTCGACCACGCGCACCAGCATCACCACGCCTACATAACTGTCGAACCAGCTGTCGATGATCATGGCGCGCAGCGGGCCCTCCGGGTTTCCACGCGGCGCCGGCACCTTGGCAACGATGGCTTCCAGAATTTCATCGATGCCCATGCCCGTCTTGGCCGAGCACGGAATGGCGTCGGTCGCATCGATGCCGATCACATCCTCGATTTCTGCCTTGGCATTTTCCGGGTCGGACTGCGGCAGGTCCATCTTGTTGAGCACGGGCAGCACTTCCACGCCCAGGTCCAGCGCGGTGTAGCAGTTGGCCACCGTCTGGGCTTCCACGCCCTGCGAGGCGTCCACAACGAGCAGCGCCCCTTCGCAGGCCGAGAGCGAACGGCTCACCTCGTAGGAGAAATCGACATGGCCCGGCGTATCAATCAGGTTCAGGTTGTAGACCTGACCGTCCTGCGCCTTGTACTGCAGAGCAGCCGTTTGGGCCTTGATGGTGATGCCGCGCTCTTTTTCGATGTCCATCGAATCGAGCACCTGGGCTTCCATTTTTCGCTCGGAAAGGCCACCGCAGCGCTGGATCAGCCGGTCGGCCAGCGTGGACTTGCCATGATCGATGTGGGCAATGATCGAAAAATTACGGATGTGGTTCATCAAAGGGTGGGTTCGGGTGGCGCGGGCGCAGCACGGCAGACATGAAAAAGGGCGCGTCGCTCAGAGGACGCGCCCTGTCACACAAGCAATGCTTGGGCGCGTATTGTAGGCAAAAGCCTGCAGGCGCCCGGTGGTTTACCGCGAAGGACGAATCAGCGCGTACTGGGCCCAGTCGCCACGCCGGTACAGCACGTTGATCGGCTTGCTCTTGTCGGCCTTGGCCAGTGCGGCCTCGAATTCCTTGAGATTGGCGACCTCGGTATTGGCGACCGCCAGGATGACGTCACCCTGGCGCAGACCAGCGCGCGCGGCGGCGTCGCTGGCGGCCTCCACGCGCACGCCGCCCTTGACGCTGAGTTCACGGCGCTGCGCCTCGGACAGATCGGAGAGCGTCAGCCCCAGTTTTTGCGTCGCCGCGGAAGACTTGGGCGCATCGTCCGCAGCGCTGGCCCTGGTTTCTGCCTTGTCGCCCTCAATTTCGCCCACGGTCACCGTCAGATCCCGCGTTTTGCCGCGGCGAAAAACGGTGATCGTGCTGCGCGTGCCGGGTTTGGTGTTGCCAACCATGCGGGGCAGATCGGAAATCTTGTCCACCGGTTTTCCGTCGAACTTGGTGATGATGTCACCTGCCTCGACCCCCGCCTTGTCGGCCGGCGCGCCTTTTTCCACCCCGGTGACCAGCGCACCCTGCTGCTTGGACAGGCCCAGCGATTCGGCCACGTCCTTGGTGACGCTGCCAATCTGCACCCCGATGCGCCCGCGCGTCACCTTGCCCGTGGCGCGCAGCTGGTCGCTGACCCGGATGGCTTCGTCAATGGGGATGGAGAACGAAATGCCCATGAAGCCGCCCGAGCGCGAATAAATCTGGCTGTTGATGCCGACCACTTCGCCGCGCATGTTGATCAGCGGGCCACCGGAGTTGCCTGGGTTGATGGCGACATCGGTCTGGATGAAGGGCAGGTATTCGCCCGTATCGCGCTGCTTGGCGCTGACGATGCCGGCGGTCACGGTGTTCTCCAGGCCAAAGGGCGAGCCGATGGCCATCACCCATTCGCCGACCCGCAGGCGGCTGACATCGCCAATTTTCACCGCGGGAAGGCCGGTGGCGTCGATCTTGACCACGGCCACGTCGCTGCGTTTGTCGTAGCCGATGATCTTGGCTTTGAACTCGCGCTGATCGGTGAGCGTCACCATCACTTCGTCGGCACCTTCCACCACGTGGGCGTTGGTCATGACGAAGCCGTCGGAACTGAGGATGAAGCCCGAGCCGAGGCCACGGGGCTGCTCTTCATCGGGCAGCGCGCGCGGTCCGGGCCGCTGGCCCTTGGGCAGATTGGGAATCGGCAGGCCAAAGCGTTTGAAGAACTCCAGCATGTCTTCGTCCATGCCGCCCGACATGTTGCGCGCCGAGGCTTTCTCCAAGGTCCGGATGTTGACGACCGATGGGCCCACCTGCTCCACCAGATCGGTGAAGTCGGGCAAGCCGCGCACGCTGGTGACGGGAACCTGCGCCTGAGCGCGAAGGGGCGAGAGGCTTGCACTGCCCACGCCGACCGCGCCCGCAACCGCCAATACACCGGCCGCCGTCCACGCGTTGAGTTTCAACCACTGATTTTTCATGATGTCTGGCCTTTCAAATGGAGTCTGCGCTGCGCGCATGCACTTTCAGAAACGTGCAAGAACAAATGGTTCCCCGCTCGCGATCGCTCGGCTACTTGCGCACGCGGACCAGACGCTCGGCAAATAGCGCAAGCGTTGCAGCAGGCACCTCGCCCACCACGGTGAGCCAGGTCTGCGCGTCCAGCGGTCGAGCCAGGGCCTGCGTGGCGCCGGCAGACCAGCGTGCCAGTGTCTGAGCCGGTACGGCGCCGTCCCGGGTCTCGAAGAACAGTGACACGCTGGCCAATCCATCGGCATAGGTGCACTGCACGGCCTCGCCGCGGGTGCCGGAAGCCCGACATCCCTGGTAGGAAAAACCGGGAACCGCCTCGCGCAGCGTCCAGGCGACCTCCTCGGGCGGCAGCTCGCGCGGGGCCAGCTGGGCGAGTGCACGGTAGCCCCGGGTGTCTTCCATCTCGCGCGCGAGCGCGGGCAGCGACACCGGCGTCCCGAGATCCACCTGCAGAAAACTCGCCTGCTCGCGCACATGGCCATCGGCCTGCACCGTCTGCAGGCGCAGCACCAGCCCCGAGCCCTGCTCGCTCCAGATACGGTAGCCAAAGCGCAAGGCATCGCGCGGCCGCAGCCAGACCACATCCGCATCGAGCCCCGCCACACGCTGGCGGCCCAGTCGCTCCGCCCGGTACCAGCGATCAAGCCCCGCGGCCAACGCCGGCACGGCGCCCGGGAACGGCAGCGCGCGCTGCAGCGGCTCGGTCACGACCGTGCGTGAAGCGTGAAAAAACGTTCGCATTTCGCCATTGCGGCGAAAAATGGTGCGCGCCGGACCGTCCAGGGCCTCGATCCGTTCCATGTGGCGATCGCCCTCTCGGGCATGCCAGATCCGCGAGCCGGTCGTGGCCCCCGCGTCGGTGGTTACGACAAAGGTGCCCACATAGCTTCGCTCGAGCGCCGCGCGCTGCACACGGGCGATCCAGCCGGCGACATCGGTCGGCAGCGGCACTTGGGCGGAACCGAGCGGGGCGGCCGCACCCGAGCCATCGCTTGCCCAAGCCTGCGTCTGCGCAGCAAGGGCAGCCAGCGCCACCAGAGCGCCTGCACAGGTTCTCGCCAGCGGCCCCGCTGCGAGGCGGAAATCAGCGCTGCGGAGCCTCAAACGTCGCATTGCGCAAGAAACCTGCGGGCATTTGAAGGGCGGACGCGCCGCCAAATTGCTTGTGCGCCGCCAACAGCTCGTCGAGCCGGGGGTCGCGGATCATGACCGGCGCCTGCGCCTGCGCCAGCTCTGTGGGCGCAGCGCTGGCCGACGCTGTGGCGGCGGCCAATTGGGCCGTCTGCGGCGGCTGGCCACTCAGGACGGAAAGCGAATTCCAGCCCATGGCTGCGACGGCCGCCAGCGAAGCAAATCCCGCCACCAGCTTCCAGCGCCATACGGAATCGTTGGCCGCAGCCGCGCCTTGCGCGCCAGGGACGGTTTCACCGGGCGGCGGCAGATCGCGGGACACCGCTTCGCTGCGCTGCGGTGATCGTGCGAACTCTTCGCGCAAGCCTTGCAAA
The DNA here is from genome assembly GCA_023954035.1 of Burkholderiaceae bacterium. Classification (GTDB taxonomy): domain Bacteria; phylum Pseudomonadota; class Gammaproteobacteria; order Burkholderiales; family Burkholderiaceae_C; genus Simplicispira. The sequence goes on from JAMLIT010000038.1 coordinate 26,706, forward strand.
AGCCGTTCGCTGTCGCTGGCGGGCGCCAGTTCGGGCGAGCGCAGCACGTCGCCAATCACATGGTAGCTTTGCCAGGACGCGCGGCATGCGTCCTGCGTGCACAGGGCCAAGGCCTGCGCCAGTTCGTCGCCAGCGAGTTCACCGTCAGCCAGCGCCGACAACAGTTCCTGAGCGTTGCGTTCCATTTCCATGGTGTCCACCTGCAGTGTCAAAGGGCAGCCTACCTACCAGCGCTTGCCCGACTGGTTTTCCAGCATCGGGCGCACGCGCGCCGAAATCGCTTCCCGCGCCCGAAAGATGCGCGAGCGCACGGTCCCGATCGGACAATCCATGGCCTGAGCAATTTCCTCATAGCTCAGACCTTCGATCTCGCGCAGCGTCACAGCTTCGCGCAAATCGGCCGGAAGGGCCTGCATCGCCGCATTGACCGCGACCGCAATTTCCTGCGCCGCCAGCACCGTCTCGGGCGTCTCGTCGGTGGTTGGTTCCTGGCGCGGCCTGGAAGTTTCATCGTCTTCTTCGGCACCCGGCGCGGCGCCGTGGTAGACCACCGGGTGGCGCTTGAGGTCGAGCAGGGTTTTCTTGGCTGTGTTGACCGCAATGCGGTAGAGCCAGGTGTAGAACTGTGCGTCGCCGCGAAACTGGTGCAGCGCGCGGTAGGCTCGGATGAAGGTTTCCTGGGCGATGTCGGGAATCAGATCGGTGTCTCGCACCATGCGGCCAATCAGCCGCTCGATGCGCCGCTGGTATTTGATGACCAGCAACTCGAACGCGCGCTGGTCGCCCGCCACGGTCCGCTGCACCAGCAGAAGATCGGGGTCGTGGGGGCGCGGTTCGGAGGAAGCGGGGTCGGTCATGACTCAAGCGGACGTGTGCCCAGGGGAGCCGGCTGAAGGCACGGTCACAAGCGGCGATCGGCGAGCGTGGCGTCGGCGACGTCCTGCGCCGCAGCCTCTGACAGCGAGGCCGTGGCGGGCGAATATACCGCACGGCGCAAGTCGAGCCAGCGCACGGCGTCTTCGGATCGCTGCACAAACAGCCAGACCGTGGGCCGCGCCTCGGGAAAGGACACGGCCATCCACCGCTGCAGATCGAGTTGAAGAACGACCGCCCGGCCCAGCGGCCTGGGCTCGCCCGCGTCCCCAGCGCCATGCAATTCCCAGGCCTGTCCGTCCCAGACGAGCGCGCCCGCCGGCAAACGCACGAAGAACCGCACCGACAGCCCGGCGGCAAGCGCCCACAAGAGGAGCGCCGCAAGCGCCGCGCTGGGCTGCGCGCCCGCGTTCCACCACGCCAGCAGTACGAACAATGATGTCCCCTGCAGCAGGGCCAGGGCGAGTCCCAGCACCGTGCTGCGCCGCAGCGGATAGTGGACCGCGGGCGCAGGGAAGCGCGCGGTGCCGGCAGCCATTCGGAAAACGCAGAGGGCCCGGAGCCCTCAAACCCGCCGGAACACCAAGGTTCCGTTGGTTCCACCAAAGCCGAAGTTGTTCTTCATGGCGAACTCCAGCGGCATGTCGCGCGCGACGTTGGCGCAGTAGTCCAGGTCGCACTCTGGGTCCTGGTGCTCCAGGTTGATGGTCGGCGGCACCTTCTGGTCGTGCAGCGCAAGAATCGTGAAAATGCTCTCGATGCCCCCGGCGCCCCCCAGCAGGTGGCCGGTCATGGACTTGGTCGAGCTGACCACCAGCTTGTTCGCCGCGTCGCCAAAGGCTGCCTTGATGGCAAGCGTTTCGTTCACATCGCCCAGGGGTGTGGAGGTGCCGTGGGCGTTGAGGTAGTCGATCTGCTCGGCGTTGATTCCGGCATTGCGCAAGGCACCCAGCATGGCTCGGCGCGGCCCGTCCATGTTGGGCGCTGTCATGTGCCCGGCGTCGGCGCTCATGCCAAAGCCAAGCAGCTCGGCGTAGATGCGCGCGCCGCGCGCCTTGGCGTGCTCGTATTCTTCCAGGACCACGACACCCGCGCCTTCTCCCAGAACGAAGCCGTCGCGGTCGCGATCCCAGGGGCGCGATGCCGCCTGCGGATCGTCGTTGCGGGTCGACAAGGCGCGCATCGCGGCAAATCCGCCAATGCCCAGCGGCGACACCGTCGCTTCGGTACCGCCAGCGACGACCACATCGGCGTCACCGTACTCGATGAGGCGACCGCCTTCGCCAATGCAGTGCAGCCCGGTGGTGCAGGCAGTGACCACGGACAGGTTGGGGCCTTTGAACCCAAAGCGCATGGACACATGGCCCGCGACCATGTTGATGATGGACGCTGGAACGAAAAACGGCGTGATGCGCCGCGGTCCCCGGGCCACAAGTTCGGAGTGGGTGTTTTCAATCAGCGGCAGCCCGCCGATGCCCGAGCCAATGACACAGGCAATGCGCGTGGCCAAGTCTTCGTCCAGCGCGTCGCCCGTGGGCAGACCGGCGTCCTGCACGGCCTGCACGGCCGCAGCGATGCCGAAATGGATGAAGCTGTCCATCCCGCGCGCGTCCTTGGCGCTCAGGTAGGTGTCCAGCTCGAAGCCGCGCACTTCCCCGGCGATCTGGCAGGCGAAATTCGACGCGTCGAACTTGCTGATGCGGTCGATGCCGGAGCGCCCGGCCAGGAGGGCGGCCCAGGCGTCCTGCACCGTGTTTCCCACGGGGCAAACGCAACCCAGGCCGGTCACGACAACGCGACGACGGCTCATTCGTAAAACCTTGTGCTTGGACTCGCTTGACGCGGCGCAGCGCGCCGATCAAGCCTTCGGGTGGGACGTGGCGTAGTCGATGGCGTTTTGCACCGTGGTGATCTTCTCGGCGTCTTCGTCCGGAATTTCGATGCCGAATTCGTCTTCCAGTGCCATCACCAATTCGACCGTATCGAGCGAGTCGGCACCGAGGTCGGCCACGAAGGCTTTCTCATTGGTGACCTGGGACTCCTCCACGCCGAGCTGCTCGGCAATGATCTTTTTGACGCGTGCTTCAATATCGCTCATGGTTTCACTCTGGGTGTTGGTGGATTGATCGGGGATTCTAGCCGCTTAGATCGCGCGATTTGATACAAGAATGTCTGCCTTCATCTGCCGCGAAATTCGTTGATTTACATGTACATGCCGCCATTGACGTGCAACTCCTGGCCCGTTACGTAACCCGCCTGCGGCGAGGCCAGGTAGGCGACGGCATGGGCGATGTCGGCAGGCCGCCCCAAATGGCCAAGGGGTATCTGCTCGAGCAGCGCTTTTTGCTGCGCCTCGGGCAGGCCCGCGGTCATGTCGGTATCGATGAAACCGGGCGCCACGCAGTTGACCGTGATGCCCCGGCTGCCCAGCTCGCGCGCCAGCGAGCGCGTCATGCCTGCCACGCCCGCCTTGGCCGCAGCGTAGTTGGCCTGCCCCGGGTTGCCGGACGCGCCGACCACGCTGGTGATGCTGATGATGCGGCCGTAGCGCTGCTTCATCATCGGACGAATCGCGGCGCGGCTGACGCGAAACACCGCGCTCAAGTTGGTGCCCAGCACGGCGTCCCAGTCGCCGTCCTTCATGCGCATGGCAAGCTGGTCGCGCGTGATGCCGGCGTTGTTGACCAGCACCTGCAGGCCGCCGTGCTCTTTCACCACGCTGTCGATCAGGGCGTCGACCGACGGAGCGTCGTTCACGTCGAGCACCGCGCCACTGCAGCCGGCGTGGGCAGAAAGCGCTGCGCCGATGCGCTGCGCACCCTCGGCCGTGGTCGCCGTGCCGATCACGCGCCAACCGCGCTGCGCCAGTTCGAGCGCGATGGCTGCACCAATGCCGCGCGATGCGCCGGTGACCAGCGCCACACCGGGGGTTTTGTCGTTCGCCTGCGTCATGCAAGAAGTTCCTTGGCTTGGGCCAGCGAGGCCGGGTCGTAGATCGCAGCGCTCGCCAACTCGGGGTCGATCCGGCGCACCAGCCCGGCCAGTACTTTGCCCGGACCGCACTCGACGATGTGACTGGCGCCCAAGGCTTTGAGCTTCTCGATGCATTCCACCCAGCGGACCGGGCCAAAAGCCTGGCGGAACAGGGCGTCGCGGATCGCGTCGGCATCGCCTTGGACCGAAACGTCGATGTTGTTCACCACGCGGATCTGCGGCGCCGCCAGGGCGGTGGCAGCCAGCGCCTCGCGCAGCCGCTCGGCGGCCGGACGCATCAGGCTGGAATGAAAAGGCGCAGAGACCGGCAAGGGCAGCGCGCGCTTGGCGCCTGCCGCCTTGAGCGCTTCGCAGGCGCGCTCCACCGCCGCCTTGCTGCCGGCAATCACGGTTTGCGAGGGGTCGTTGAAATTGACCGCCTCGACAACTTCCTGTTCATTTTGGCCGTTCGCGCCCGTCACCTCTGCGCAAACAGCGATCACTTTTGCGGCATCCAGGCCCAAAATCGCCGCCATGGCACCGGAGCCCACAGGCACGGCCTGCTGCATGGCGGCGGCGCGCAAGCGCACCAGCGGCGCCGCCTGGGCCAGGGTGAGGACGCCGGCCGCGACCAGCGCGGAATATTCGCCCAGCGAATGCCCGGCCAGCGCCATGGGAAGGGCGCCGCCTTCGGCGAGCCAGACGCGCCATGCGGCCACGCCGGCCACCAGCATGACCGGCTGGGTGTTGGTCGTCAGCGCCAGCGCATCCTTGGGGCCTTCATGGATGAGGCGAGCAAGGTCCTCGCCGAGTGCATCGGACGCCTCGGCCAGCGCGCCAGCCACGGCGGGATGACCGCCCCACGCATCCAGCATGCCGACGGATTGCGAGCCCTGGCCAGGAAAGACGAATGCAAAAGAATTCATTTCGAAATAGGAGTCAAATTGGCCTCTACCGCTTATCCATAAAGCGTTGTAAGCTACATTTTCAGGAGCACCGAACCCCAGGTGAAGCCGCCTCCGACGCCTTCGAGCAAGACCGTCTCGCCCGCCTTGACCTGGCCCGAGCGCACGGCATGGTCCAGCGCGAGCGGGATCGACGCGGCCGAAGTATTTCCATGCTGGTCGACCGTGACGACCACCTTGTCCATGGACAGCTGGAGCTTGCGCGCCGTGCTTTGCATGATGCGGATGTTGGCCTGGTGCGGAATCATCCAGTCGATCTGGCCGGCCTGCAGGCCGGCCTTGGCCAATACCGCCCGCGCCGAGCTCTCCAGCACGCCCACGGCGAGCTTGAAAACGGCCTGGCCGTCCATCTTGAGGAAAGGGTCGCCCGTGGCCACGCCGCCTGAGACATGGCCTGGCACACAAAGAATGCCCACGTGCTTGCCGTCGGCGTGCAGGTCGGTGGCAAGAATGCCGGGGGTTTCTGAGGCCTCCAGCACCACGGCGCCCGCGCCATCGCCGAACAGCACGCAAGTGGTGCGGTCACGGAAGTCGAGCAGGCGGCTGAAAATCTCCGAGCCCACGACCAGCGCGCAGCGCGCGTTGCCTGCGCGGACCATGGCGTCGGCCACACTCAGGCCGTAGACGAAGCCGCTGCACACCGCCTGCACGTCAAACGCCGCGCAGCCGTTGGCGCCCAGCTTGTTCTGCAGGATGCAGGCGGTCGACGGGAACACCATGTCCGGCGTGGACGTGGCCACGATGATGAGGTCGAGCTCGCTGGCGTCGCGCCCGGCCGCCTGCAGGGCGTGGCGCGCGGCCTCCAGCGCCATGTCGCTGCACTGGACTTCGGGGGCGACGAAATGGCGCGCCTGGATGCCGGTGCGCTCCACGATCCATTGGTCCGAGGTTTCCACGCCCCCGGCAGCCAGTTGGGCCACCAGATCGGTGTTGGTGACGCGGCGCGGCGGCAGGAAACTGCCGGTGCCGGTAATGCGGGAATAGGAATTCATCAAGGCGGTTACTGCGCTGTGGCGGTGCCGCGCACCACGGGCTCAGCGCCGAGCAAAGGCGCGGCGCTGTCGATGCGCTTGCGGACACGGTCCAGAAGGTTGTTTCGGGCTGCATCATACGCGCGGGCCAGCGCCAGCTCGAAGGCCAGCTCGTCGGCCGAGCCATGGCTTTTGAACACCAGTCCGCGCAGGCCCAGCAAGGCCGCGCCGTTGTAGCGTCGGTAGTCCATGCGCTTCATCAGGGCCGAGAGCACCGGATAGGCCACCAATGCGGCCAGCTTGGTGAACAGATTGCGCCCGAATTCCTGCTTGAGGCCGCCGATGATCATGGACGCCACGCCTTCGCTGGCCTTGAGCGCCACGTTGCCGACGAAGCCGTCGCACACCACAATGTCCGCCGTGCCCTTGAAAATGTCGTTGCCCTCGACATTGCCGAAGAAATGGATGGTGCCCGCGTCGCCGGCCGAGCGCAGCAGTTCACCCGCCCGCTTGATGACCTCGCTGCCCTTGATGGCCTCTTCGCCGATGTTGAGCAGGCCCACCGTGGGCTGGGCAGCGCCGCCCAGCGCCGCGACGAGCGCCGAGCCCATCACCGCAAACTGCAGCAGGTGCTCGGCCGAGCAATCCACGTTGGCGCCCAGGTCGAGCACCGTCGTAGCGCCGCCCTTGTCGTTGGGCATTTGCGTGGCAATGGCGGGGCGGTCGATGCCCTCAAGCGTCTTGAGCACGTAGCGCGCAATCGCCATCAATGCGCCTGTGTTGCCCGCCGACACCGCCGCCTGGGCAGCGCCGCTGTGCACTTGCTCGATGGCAATGCGCATCGAGGATTGCTTTTTCCGTCGCAACGCCACCTCGATCGGGTCGTCCATGCCCACGACTTCGCTGGCCGGAACCACGCTGGCGCGCGCATGGGTGAAATCCTTCAGCGCTTCGGGCAGGCCGACCAGCAGCAGCCGCGCGTCGGCGTGCGAGTCCAGGAAGCGCCGGCAAGCGGCCAGGGTGACGCGGGGGCCATGGTCGCCTCCCATGCAATCGACAGCCAATGTAGTCATGAAACCTCGTGACGGGTCGCCCATCGGGACCAGAGAAAATGCCAGCGCGCAAAACAAAGGCCCGCGCTACAGACTGTGTAGCTGCGGGCCTTGGCCTGCGCTGGCGCGCGAAAAATCAGGCTTCGGACTTGCTTTTGAGCACCTGCCGCCCGCGGTAGAAACCGTTGGGGCTGATGTGGTGGCGCAGGTGCACTTCGCCGGTGGTGGGCTCCAGCGCCATGCCGGGCACGTTCAGCGCATTGTGCGAACGGTGCATGCCGCGCTTGGAGGGGGATTTCTTGTTTTGCTGAACAGCCATGATCGGCTCCTGGTCTTGGGGAGAGGTTGGTAATGACGCGATCAACCCATTGAAGACACGAGGGGATTCGCGCGAAGCCCTCGATTATAACGCAGGCCGCCTTCGGGCCCTTGCCGCTATTTCTTGTCCTTGTCGATGCGGATCGCGGCGAGGGCCGCAAAGGGGTTGGGGCGCTCGGCGTTGGCGGCTTCGAAATCCTCGTCGGACGAGCGCATGGGCACTTCGCTGGGGCAGACCTCGTGCCGCGGCACCACGGGCAGCGCCATCAGCAGTTCGTCCTCGATCAATTCATGCAGCGAGAAGTCCCGGCTGAGCGCCAGCAGGTCTTCCTCCGAGTCGTCGTCCAGCGCCTCGGCGGTGGCCTCGTCGGCGACAAAGCGGAACCACCGATCCACGTCGAGGGGGACGTCCACCGCCTGCAGGCAACGCTGGCAGCGCATGGGGAAGGTTGCGTGCACCCGCAAATGCAGCCACAACTGCGGCGCGCCCACGCCGCCGGCAGCCGGGCGCAATTGGCCGCGCGCCTCCCAGTCGACGCGCAGGTCGGGGTGCAGTCCCTTGGCCTCTTGCGCCAGGCGCTCGTATTTGAGCAAAGAATCGTGCCCGGCCAGGTGCGCGGATGCCTGCACGAAGGCCTTCACGTCGAGTCGGTCAGGGGAATATTCCTTGGTCATGGGCGCAGTGTAAGAGAATCGCGCGATGCCTGACTCCCCCGCGAAAAACCGCTTGCTGGTGCTCGGATCCAGCTCGCGCTACCGGCGCGAACTGCTCGAGCGCCTGCGCCTGCCCTTTGCCGTTGCAACGCCCGAAACCGACGAATCGCCCCTCGCCGGCGAATTGCCCCGCGCCCTGGCCCGGCGCCTGGCACTGGCCAAGGCCCATGCCGTGGCAGCCCTGTACCCGCAGGCCATCGTCATCGGCTCGGACCAGGTGGCCGACCTGGCCGGCGAACCCCTGGGCAAACCCGGCAACCACGAACGCGCCACAGCGCAGCTGCGCCGCATGAGCGGGCAGTGTGTCGTCTTCCAGACGGCTGTGGCCGTGGTCTGCGCCGACAGCGGGTTCGAAGCGGTGGACATCGCCCCGGTCGAAGTGCACTTTCGCGACCTGAACGACGCCACCATCGAGCGCTACCTGCGCGCCGAGCAGCCCTACGACTGCGCCGGCAGCGCCAAAAGCGAGGGCCTGGGCATTGCCTTGCTGGAGTCGATCGTGAGCGACGACCCTACGGCACTGATCGGGCTGCCGCTCATCCGCACCTGCCGCATGCTGCGCGCTGCCGGCCTGGTGCTGCCATGAGGAGCAGCATGGCCAGTGCGGTGCGCGGCAGGCTGCTGCTGGTGCCGGCACCGCTCGATTTCGGCTGCGACACGCCCACCCCGCTATCGGAGACGCTTCCAGCCGGCACGCTGGCAGCCGCCGCCCGCACCACGCACTGGATCTGCGAGAACGCCAAAAGCGCGCGCGCCTACTTGAAGCGCATCGGCGAAGAGCGCCCCTTGGCCTGCGCGCTGCAGGAGCAGCACATCACCGAATTGCCGCGCGCCGTGCACAAGAAAGGCGACCACGGCGCGCCGGGCTCGGCGCGCTTCGATGCAAGTACCCTGCTCGCACCTGCCCTGGCCGGCCACGACGTGGGCCTGCTCAGCGAGGCCGGCATGCCCGCCGTCGCCGACCCGGGAAGCTCGATGGTGCGCGCCGCGCACGAGCTGGGCCTGGTGGTGGTGCCGCTGGTGGGGCCGGTGTCGCTGCTGTTGGCGCTGGCCGCCAGCGGGCTGAACGGCCAGAACTTTGCCTTTGTCGGCTACCTGCCGCAAGACGCCGCCGAGCGCGCGCAACGCATCTGCGCGCTGGAGGCCCTCGCTCTGCGGACCGGCCAGACCCAGTTGTTCATCGAAACGCCCTACCGCAACGCCGCCCTGCTGCAAGCCCTGGCGCAGACCTTGCAGCCGGCCACGCGGCTGGCCGTCGCCAGTGGCCTGACCCTGGCCGACGCGCACATCCGCAGCATGCAGGCGCGCGAATGGCGCCGCGCCGAGCCGCCAGGGCGACACACGCCCGCGGTGTTTGCCATCGGCCGCTGAGAACTGCCTAGTGCTGGTGCGCCAGATGGCCAACCACCGTCACCAGCGCCATCCCTGCCAGCAGCCACAGCACCTGGTGCAGGGTGTGGCGCGCGGACAGGCGTTTTTGCAGCTGCGGAATCAGGTCCGCCAGCGCCACGTAGACAAAGCTGCTCGATGCGATCACCAGAAAATACGGCAGCGCCACATGGAGGCGTTCAAGCAGCAAATAGCCCAGCAGCCCGCCCAGAGCGGTGACGGCGCCGGCCAGGGACACCTTGACCAGCGCCGCGTTGCGGCTGGTGCTGCTTTGGCGCAGCACCACCAGGTCGCCCATGTGGTGCGGGACCTCGTGCGCCAGCACCGACAGTGCTGCCACCGCGCCCAGCCGCAGGTCGGCGACGAAGGCCGAGGCAATCAGCACGCCGTCGCCAAAGCAATGCACGCTGTCGCCCGTGAGCACCGACCAACCGCCGGCGCGCGGCGCAGCCGGCCCGTGCCCGTCTTCATGCCGGTGCGTGTGGCCGTGGGCATGGTCCCCCTTGGCATGCTCGTGGCCGTGGTGCCACAGTTCGGCCTTGTCGAGCAGAAAGAAAAGTACCAGGCCCACCAACAGCGTCGCAAACAGCACTTGCGGGCTCTCACCGCTTTCAAACGCTTCGGGCAGCAAAAGCATGAAGGCCGTGGCCAGCAGCGCGCCGGCCGCCAGACTCAGCAGGTGCTGGGGCCCCACGCCGTCGTTTTGGCTGCCCAGGCCCGCACCCATCAACGCCGCGGCCAGCCAGACGCTGCCAATGCCCGCCGCCAGCGTGGCGAGCAATATCACTACCAAAGTCATAGCTAAAAATTATTGTTGTACAAGCGCTAGATGCGCTTTTGACGCTGATTTTAAGGCGTCAGGCCACGCCATGATCTCGCAGCCAGGCAAGCATTCGTCTCCACCCATCTTCGGCCGCGGCCTGGCGGTAGCTGGGGCGATAGTCGGCATGGAAGGCATGCGGGGCATCGGGATAAGTGACGATGCGCGACGCTTTGGCAGCCGGAGATCCGGCCTCCAGCGCTGCGCGCATGCGCTCCACCGACTCCTGCGGGATCCCGGTATCGGCTTCTCCGTAAAGGCCCAGCACCGGCGCACGCAGGATCGGTGCCAGCTCGCGCGGGTGCTTGGGTGTGAGCGGCGCAGCCGCTCCTTCGAGCCGACCATACCAGGCCACGCCCGCCTTCACCGGGGCGTGTGCGGCATACAGCCAGGTGATGCGCCCACCCCAGCAAAAGCCGGTAACGCCGGCGCGCGCCGCGTCGCCTCCGTTCTGGCCCGCCCAGGCAAGCGCTGCATCCAGGTCGGCCATCACCTGCGCATCCGGCACCTTGGAGACCAGTTCGGACATCAGCGCGGCAATGTTGGAAAAATCAGCCGGCCGGCCCTGGCGCGCGTACAGCTCGGGCGCCACCGCCAGATAGCCCGCGTGCGCCAGCCGGCGGCAGATGTCGGCAATGTATTCGTGCACGCCAAAGATCTCCTGCACCACCAACACCACCGGCAGTCCGGTTTTGCCTGCCGGAGCGGCGCGGTAAGCGGGCACCTGAAAGCCGTCGACCGTGTAGTGGACTTCTCCCGCCGTCAAGCCCGCAGTGGGCGTGGAAATGGCAGTTTGCGCCATCAGCGGCGCAGCAGCGGCGGCATAGCCCAGCCCCAGCGCCGACTGCAACACCGTGCGCCGGCGCGCGCCGGCCTCGGTACTGCGGCCGGGGGCATGGGCATCGATTTCGGTATGGATGGTTTGCAGCGACATGACTTTCTCGGCTGGTATGGTGAGAGCCAAAGTCTACGCGCTGCACGACGACACAGCCGGCTGCCGACCCGGGACGCCATTGCGTCGCCTTGCCATGCGCGCTATAGGCATATGGCGGTTCACTCCATCGAGGCCGGGGCGCGTGGCCCCGGAAAACCCCGTCGTCGGTCAGACGGGTTTTGCGAGCTGCACCGGCTTCAATGAGGCCGGGGCGCGTGGCCCCGGAAAACGCAGAACGTGCGAGCCCTGGGCTCCGAAACCGAGGTGCTTCAATGAGGCCGGGGCGCGTGGCCCCGGAAAACATATCGAGGCGCTCAACGAGAACGTCATATGCCACCTGCTTCAATGAGGCCGGGGCGCGTGGCCCCGGAAAACCAAATCGCGAATGTCCGACTCAGCATCGGTATGCGCGCTTCAATGAGGCCGGGGCGCGTGGCCCCGGAAAACGCTGGCTGCCCGCGCTGCGCATCGACCCGCCGCTGTGGCTTCAATGAGGCCGGGGCGCGTGGCCCCGGAAAACAAACCACCAGCGCGCTGCTGCGCTTCTACGGCGGTGCTTCAATGAGGCCGGGGCGCGTGGCCCCGGAAAACGGCGCTCCAGCCGCACCAAGTCGCGGCCGTATTTGTCGCTTCAATGAGGCCGGGGCGCGTGGCCCCGGAAAACGGGCTGGTCAATGAGGCGGTCTGCCTGGTCCTCGAAGCTTCAATGAGGCCGGGGCGCGTGGCCCCGGAAAACGGTGTCGCCAGCGCTGGCAATCACGCCCCGCACCAAGCTTCAATGAGGCCGGGGCGCGTGGCCCCGGAAAACGTTGGCCCATGCGAGCAACAAGGCACTGACGGCCGAGCTTCAATGAGGCCGGGGCGCGTGGCCCCGGAAAACTTCACCACCCTGCGCGGAGGCTGACACCATGGCCGTGCTTCAATGAGGCCGGGGCGCGTGGCCCCGGAAAACGCCGGCAAAGCATCGCTCAAGGCCGGCGACGATGCAGAGCTTCAATGAGGCCGGGGCGCGTGGCCCCGGAAAACTGGCAAGCAGGCCGAGGCGCTGGCGCCCCACTTGACGCTTCAATGAGGCCGGGGCGCGTG
>JAMLIT010000039.1 GCA_023954035.1 Burkholderiaceae bacterium
CCATTGGATAAGCGCTAATAGCTATTAATATAATAGCATTTCCGCCCCGGTAGCCACCGGGCGCGAAACGCCGCAGAATGCACAGGCGGTGCGCGGATGTCCTGCGCACCACCCATGGCACGCCGGTATGTCCGTGAACATCGATCCTCCCCGGGGGCCGCCCCCAGGCGTCGCGCAGGTGCTGGCCGAGGCCGCTCTGCAGCGCCAGAGCGCGCTCTTGGGCACAGACCGCGAAAGCGCTGCCCCGGCGCGCTCGCCCGGTGTGCCTGCGCCCCCCCTGCCGCCCCAGGCGCCGGGACCGCCCGTGCCGTCCTTGCCGGTGGTGGCCGACCAGGTGCGGCTGTCGCCGCAGGCGCGCGCCAGCCTGGCCGAGGCACAGGCCGACCCGGCACGGCCGCAGGGCGGGCCTGCACGGGGGCTGGAGACGGGGGCGGCTTTGTCTGCAGCACCCCTGCACGGCGCTTCGCTGCAGCCAGCCGGGCCGGGGCGCTTGCCGCCATCCGCCGCCGCAGCGGGCGCAACGCCGTTGCCCTCCTGGCCTGCCACGGGCGTGAGTGCGCCGCTGCGCGGCCTGCTGGCTGAGTTGGTGCGTCAGGTCACCGCCCCAGCGCAGCAGCCCCAGCGTGTGGTGGCCGTGCAGCCCTGGCCCGCTGCCCTGGTGCCGGTGGTGGAAGGCGCCGTGCTGGGCGGGGAGGGCTTGCCCGGCCTGCCGCTGCTGCAGAACTGGCTGGTGCGCCAGGGCGTGGTGCAGACCGCCGAGGGCGAACGCGCCTTCTCGCTCACCCTGCGTGTGCCGGTGCCCTGGCTGCAGTCCCAGGCGTCGCCCGCCGCCGCCCCGCACACCCCTTCTTTGGCCGCGCTCTTCGCGGGCAAGCCCCAGGCGCTGCAATCGGGCACCTGGGCGCTGGTGTTGCAGTCCACCGAGCCTGCGGCGGCGCGCACCAGTGCGTTGCTGGTGCTGGAGTTTGCGCCGCTGGCGCAGGCGCATGTCTATGGGCGCGAGCTGCTGCAGGCCCGGCAGGACCCCTGGCTGCAGATGGCCGTGCTGCAGGCCAGCGGACAGCTTCCCAAGGACGAGGATGCGGCGCGCGAGCGCGAAGCGGGCCTGTGCCAGACGCCGGGCTGCCCCTATGCCGGGCGCGCGTCCTGCGCGCAGCCGTTCTGCGTGGCGCTGCGGGTGGTGCAGCCCTCGGGCCCGGTGGTGCCCATGCCGCCGCTCTGAACGGGTGGCGCAATGCCCGCGTCCACGCCCTGCCGGATGGCGGCATGCTGTGCGCGCGTGATGGGGTAGGCCAGCAGCAGCGGAATGGCCAGCAGCAGGCACAGCGCGGGCAGCGGCCCGGTCATGAGGGCGATGCCCTGCAGCGCCAGATCGCCCTGGGGCACGTTGGGCACGTAGCCGGTCCAGTCCAGCATGCCCGCGATCAGCACCGTGGCCAGGGTGCGCGCCAGCTTGTCCACCAGCCCATAAAAGCCCAGGTACATGCCCGTGGTGCGCTCGCCTGCCTGCATGTGGCCGTGGTCTATGGTGTCGGGCACCATGGAGAACGGCACGATCCAGTGCGCCCCCATGCCCAGGCCGATGAGCACCAGCAGCGCCACCATGGCCGTCTGCTGGCCGGGCTGCACAAAATACAGCGCCACCAGGCCCGCTGCGCACAGCAGCAGGCCCAGAACGTAGGTACGGCTTTTCTCCCAGCCATCGACCACGCGCTTCCATCCGAACAGCGACACGCCCACCACCAGCAGCAAGATGCCCATGAAGCGCGGCAGATCGCTCTTGTCGCCTTGCAGCCGGTACACCACAAAGTAGGCCAGTGCGCCCTGCACCAGCGTCAGGCCCAGGCGCACCAGGCCCACGGCGCCCACCAGCAGCACAAAGGGGCGGTTGCGCAGCGTGACCTGCAGCGTGCGCCGCACGGACGCGGCGATGGACACCTGCGGGTGTGTCGCCGGGGGGCGCAGGCAGTGCGCCGGTTCGCGCACGCGCCAGGCCACCCAGGCCACGCACAGCCCGGCAAACACGCCAAAGCAACTGCCCGCCAGCGCGTAGCCGGTGCGCGCCTCGGGGGCAGCGCGCACCAGCAGCGGCATGAGCACGCTGCCGCCCACAAAGCCCAGCAGCGCACCCATGGAGGCAAAGGCGGTGAGGCTGGTGCGCTCGTCGTAGTCCAGGGTCAGCTCGGTGGCCAGGGCCGAGTAGGGCAGCTGCACCAGCGTCATCAGCGTGTCGAACAGTGTGTAGGTCAGCGCAATCCAGACAAAGGCCGCCAGCGGGCTGAGCCCAGGGGGCACCATCCAGACGGCTGCCGCCGCCAGCGCCAGCGGCAGCGCGCCGTACAGCAGGTACACCCGATGCCGCCCATGGCGCGAGCGGGTGCGGTCGGTCATCCAGCCGAACAGCGGGTCGTTCACGGCGTCCCAGAACTTGCCCACCAGCAGCGCCGCTCCGGCCACGGCGGGCGGCACCAGGGCCACGTCGGTGTAGAAGATCATGAGCAGAAAGCTCATGGCGGCCACCAGCATCTGCAGGCCCACATTGCCCACGGCGTAGCTCAGCTTGGTGCCCGTGCCCAGGCGGTGCGGTGCGGGCGTCATGCGGCCGCCCGGTCGGGCGCAGTGGCCCAGGTGGGGGCGGCGTTGCGGTCCAGCAGTGCGCGCACTTCGCGGCGCAGCATCTTGTTCAGAAAGCTGCGCGGAATGTCGGCCACCAGGTGCACGCGGTCGGGCTGCTGGGCCTGCGGCAGTGTGGCGGCCAAGTGCTGGAGCACCTCGCGCTCCAGCGCCGCGCGCGCTTCGGGGCTGGCCAGGGCGTCGCGCTGCCCATGGCGTGGGCTGAACACCAGCACCGCCTGCAAGCCATGCTGCACCAGACAGGTTTCCTTGACGGCGGGGTGGCAGTGGGCCACTTCCTCCACCTCGCGCGGGTTGATCCACTGGCCCGCGCGCTGCACCCGGTCGGCCGTGCGGCCCAGCACGTGCAGGTAGCCGTGGCGGTCGAAGTAGCCCACATCGCCCATCACCACCCAGCCTTCGCGCAGGGTTTCGGCGGTGCGTTCGGGGTCTTTCCAGTAGCCCTCAAAGGCCACGGGCGTGCGGGCGGTGATCAGGCCGGTCTGCCCGGTCGGCAGGGGCTGGAAGTCGTCGTCGCGGATGACCACCTCCACGCCGTCCACCACGCGCCCGGCCGAAGCCAGGATGTCCAGCGCCACGGGTTCGCCCGCAGCGTCCACATGCTCGTGCGGCAGCAGCCAGGTGATGGGGGGCAGGGCCTCCAGGCAGCCGTAGCCCTGCTGGAAGATGGGGCCGAAGCGGCGCACTGCCTCGGCCACCTTGGCGGCGGGCATCATCTCCGAGCCGTAGGGCACGTGGCGCAGTGAGGACAGGTCGTGCCGCGCCAGATCGGGGTCGTCCAGCAGATCGATGATGGCCGAGGGCGACAGGAAGGCGCGGGTCACGCGGTGCCGCGCGATCAGCCGGGCCAGGGTTTCGGCATGGAAGCTCTCGGGCATGAGCAAGGCGCTGCCCGACAGCAGTGTGGGCAGCACCAGGCCCGAGCCGGGGCCGGTCAGCGGCATGCCCAGCATGTTCACATCCTGCGTTCCACTCGGGCGGCTGAAGTCGATGGCCTGGCTGATCAGGCGCACGCTGTCGAGGTACTTGCGGTGCGTGTAGCCAATGCTCTTGGGCAGCCCGGTGGTGCCCGAGGTCATGTGCAGGGCGAACACGTCGTCTTCGTGTACCGGCTCGCGTCCGCGCTGCGGCATGTGGGCCGCCAGGGCGCTTTCGTAGGCCATGCCCAGCGCCAGCACCCGCATGGCGGGCCAGCGCTCGCGCACCACGGGCAGGATGGTGCGGCTCAGCTGCGGGTCGTGGATGAAGACCGCCGGGCGCAGGCGCTCGAGCATGTCCAGCACGGCCAGCGTGGGCAGGTGCTTGTGGAAGCTCGCAAAGATGGCGCCGTTCTCATAGGTCGCGAGCCGGGTCTCGTACTGTTCGCCGGTTTCGGGCAGCCAGGTGAAGACGATGTCGCCCTTGCGCACGCCTTGCGCCTGCATCCAGGCATGCAGGCGCAGCACGCGGTCCTGCAGGCAGGCGTAGGTGAAGCGTCCCCGGCGGTCGATGAGGGCCGTCTTGCGGCCATGCAGGCGGTAGGCCAGGCGAGCCACGTCGCGCGCGGTGCGCAGGCGGCGCAGCATCCAGCGGGCCAGCATGCTGCGTAAAGATGGAGTTGCCACGGGAAATCTCCTGTTGAATGGAAGGAGTGTTCCCGTTCGGTCTCGCCGGAACAGCTACCAAATGCGCATGCCGGTAAGCAGTTGTATACCGGCTGGTTCAGTGGCAGCACATGGCAGACAAGCGGCAGCGCCGCCGCCCGGCCTGTGGCCTGCAGGCCACAGGCTCTGAGTAGACGGCGCTGTGTGACTACTCCCTGCGCTGCGCGCAGCGAGAGCGGGGGGAAGGCGCCAGAGGCGACCCAGAGGGTGTCACGGATACAGTCCGCGCATTTCGCGGGCGTGCAGGATGCGCTGGCAGGCTACGATGAAGGTAGCAGTGCGCAGGCTGACGTGGTGCTCCTGCGCCACCTGCCACACACCGGCAAAGGCCTCTTTCATGATGCGCACCAGGCGGGCGTTGATTTCGTCTTCGGTCCAGAAGAAGCTGGAGAAGTCCTGCACCCATTCGAAGTAGCTCACCGTCACGCCGCCGGCGTTGGCAATCACGTCGGGCAGCACCAGCACGCCGTTGTCGTGCAGGATGTCATCGGCCTCGGGGGTGGTCGGGCCGTTGGCGCCCTCGATCACCAGCTTGGCGTGGATCTTGTGTGCGTTCTCTGCCGTGATCTGGCTCTCCAGCGCGGCAGGAATCAGGATCTCGCAGGGCACGCCCCAGAAGTCGTCGCTGGCCAGCTTCTCGGTGCCGGGAAAGCCCGCCACGCCGCCGGTGTTCTTCACATGCAGTTGCAGTGCGACGGCATCCATGCCGCCTTCGCAGACGATGGTGCCCGTGTGGTCCTGCACCGCGACCAGGCGGGCGCCCACGTCGCAAAACAGCTTGGCCGCTGTGCCGCCCACATTGCCGAAGCCCTGCACTGCAATGCGCGCGCCTTCGATCTTCAGGCCCGTGTGGTGCGCTGCTTCCAGGCCCACGGTGAACACGCCGCGGCCCGTGGCCTCGCGCCGTCCGAGCGATCCACCCAGGTCGATCGGTTTGCCCGTCACCACGCCGGTGGCGGCCTCGCCGGTGTTCATGGAATAGGTGTCCATCATCCACGCCATGACCTGCTCGTTGGTGTTCACGTCGGGCGCGGGGATGTCCTTGGTCGGGCCGATGATGAGGCCGATCTCGCTGGTGTAGCGCCGCGTCACACGTTCGAGTTCGCTGCGCGAGAGCGTTTTGGGATCCACGCGGATACCGCCCTTGGCGCCGCCGTAGGGCACGTTGACCGCGGCCGTCTTGACCGACATCCAGGCCGACAGCGCCATCACTTCGGACAGCGTCACATCCTGGTGAAAGCGCACACCGCCCTTGCCCGGTCCGCGCGAGAGGTTGTGCTGCACCCGGTAGCCCTCGAAGTGGGCGATGGTGCCGTTGTCCAGTTCAATGGGCACGTCCACGACCAGAATGCGCTTGGGGCGCTTGAGCGTCTCGACCCAGCGCGAAAGGCTGCCCAGGTAGGGTGTGACGCGGTCCACCTGCTTGAGGTAGTTGCCCCAGGGGCCGAGGTGGTCGGCCTGCAAATAGGAGGGCAGGGGATGGCTGGGCAATGCGCCGGCGCCGGATGCTTGCTGCATAAAGGTTTCCTTGTGGGAGATCGTGTGAGCCGAGAAGCATAGGCCTCGCCCAGGCCCGTGTCCAAGGCAGCGCAGTTGCAAGTTTATGCGCGGCGCGCATGGCCCCGCGCCGGTGGGGCCTGCAAAAGCCTGCAAAATCGGCTGGATGTCTGCCCATGCCTTGATTCCCGGCCTGCACGGCCTGCGCCGCCGCGTCGTCTACGTCACCATCTACGAAATCATCGCGATTGCCGTCGCCACCTGGGGCCTGGCCAGCGTCACCGGGCAGGGCGCCGTGCACTCTGGCGTCGTCTCGGCGGCGTCTTCGGCCATTGCCGTCGCCTGGAACCTGGTCTTCAATACGCTGTTCGAGCGCTGGGAGGCCCGGCAAAGCGTGCGCGGCCGCAGCGTGGCGCGGCGCGTGGCGCACGCCATCGGCTTCGAGGGCGGACTGGTGCTGTTCCTCGTCCCGCTGTTTGCCTGGTGGTTCCAGGTCACGCTGTGGCAGGCGCTGTTCATGGACATCGGACTGCTGGTGTTTTTCCTGTGCTACACCTTTGTCTTCAACTGGTGCTTCGACCGCGTCTTCGGGCTGCCGGCGTCTGCGGCTTAAAGGGGCGAGCTGCGCATTTCCGTCTGCGGCCCCGATCCCGGCGGGCCGTTCATGGCTGATGCGCGCCGCCCACGCGCTTCAGCCACTGCGGCCGCGCATACTTACGCCGCCACCGCCTCCAATGCCTTGTTCAAGGTCGCGCTGGGGCGCATCACCGCACTGGTTTTCTGCGGGTCCATCAAGTAATACCCGCCAATGTCCGCCGGCTTGCCCTGCACCTGGGCCATTTCGGCGACGATTTTCTCTTCGTTTTCGGCCAGCGTTCTGGCCAATGGCGAAAATTTGGCGGCCAGCGCCGGGTCCTCGGTTTGCGCCGCCAGTTCCTGCGCCCAGTACAGCGCCAGATAGAACTGGCTGCCGCGGTTGTCGAGCTGGCCGGTTTTGGGGCTGGGATTCTTGTTGTTGTCCAAGAGCTTGCCGGTGGCAGTGTCCAGCGTTTTGGACAGCAGCGTGGCCTGGGTGTTGCCGGTTTTCAGGCCCAGGTCTTCCAGGCTGACGGCCAGCGCCAGGAATTCGCCCAGCGAATCCCAGCGCAAATGGTTCTCTTCCACCAGCTGCTGCACGTGCTTGGGCGCCGAGCCGCCGGCGCCCGTTTCGTACATGCCGCCGCCGGCCATCAGCGGCACCACCGACAGCATCTTGGCGCTGGTGCCCAGCTCCATGATGGGAAACAGGTCGGTCAGGTAGTCGCGCAGGATGTTGCCGGTGACGCTGATCGTGTCCAGCCCGCGAATCACGCGCTCGAGCGTAAAGCGCATGGCGCGCACCTGGCTCATGATCTGGATGTCCAGCCCGGTGGTGTCGTGGTCCTTCAGGTACAGGCGCACCTTCTTGATGAGTTCGGCCTCATGCGGGCGGTAGGGGTCGAGCCAGAACACCGCCGGCATGCCCGAATTGCGCGCGCGCGTGACGGCGAGCTTGACCCAGTCGCGAATCGGCGCGTCCTTCACCTGGCACATGCGCCAGATGTCGCCCGCTTCCACGTTCTGGCTCAGCAGCACTTCGCCTGTGGCCAGGTCGACGATGTTGGCTACGCCGTCCTCCGGACATTCAAAGGTTTTGTCGTGCGAGCCGTATTCCTCGGCCTGCTGCGCCATCAGCCCCACGTTGGGCACGGTGCCCATGGTCCGGGGGTCGAAGTTGCCGTGCCATTTGCAAAAGTTGATCATCTCCTGGTAGATGCGGGCAAAAGTGCTCTCGGGCATCACCGCCTTGGTGTCCTTCAAGCGCCCGTCCGCGCCCCACATCTGGCCGCCGTTCCTGATCATCGCCGGCATCGATGCGTCGACAATCACGTCGTTGGGTGAATGGAAATTGGTGATGCCCTTGGCCGAATCGACCATCGCCAGCTCCGGCCGGTGCGCGTGGCAGGCGTGCAGGTCGCGCTTGATCTCGTCCTGCTGGCTTTGCGGCAGCGTGGCAATCTTGTTGTACAGGTCCACCATGCCGTTGTTCACGTTCACGCCCAGCTCGTCGAACAGCGCGGCGTGCTTTGCAAACGCCTCTTTGTAGAAGATGCGTACGCAGTGGCCAAAAACGATGGGGTGCGACACCTTCATCATCGTTGCCTTGACGTGCAGCGAAAACATCACGCCCGTCTTGTAGGCGTCTTCAATCTCTTTTTCGTAGAAGGCCAGCAGCGCCTTCTTGCTCATGAACATGCTGTCGATGATTTCGCCGGCCTGCAGCGACACCTTGGGTTTGAGCACCGTCGTCTTGCCGCTTTGGCCCACCAGCTCCATCTTCACGTCGCGCGCCCTGTCCAGCGTCAGCGACTTCTCGCCCGCGTAAAAGTCGCCGTGGTGCATGTGCGAGACATGCGAGCGGCTGGCCTGGCTCCACTCGGCCATGCTGTGCGGGTGCTTGCGCGCGTATTCCTTGACCGCCCTGGGCGCACGGCGGTCCGAGTTGCCCTCGCGCAGCACCGGGTTCACCGCGCTGCCAATGCACTTGTTGTAGCGCGCGCGGATGTCCTTTTCCTCCTCCGTCACCGGGTTCTCCGGGTAGTCGGGGATGGCGTACCCCTTGGCCTGCAGCTCCTTGATGGCTGCGCCCAGCTGCGAGACCGACGCGCTGATGTTGGGCAGCTTGATGATGTTGGCCTCGGGCGTGAGGGTGAGCTTGCCCAGCGCGGCCAGGTGGTCGGGCACGCGCTGCGCCTCGCTCAGCCGCTCAGGAAACTGCGCCAGGATGCGCGCCGCCACGGAAATGTCGCTGGTCTCCACCCGGATGCCGGCGGGCGCTGCAAACGCGCGCACGATGGGCAAAAAGGCCGCCGTCGCCAATGCGGGGGCTTCATCGGTCAGCGTGTAGATGATGGTCGGTTGCGTCGTGCTCATGCGCTGGGTTCCTTGTGCGTGGGTGGGATCAATCGGCCATTCTCGTACGCCTGGCTGACAGCGGGCTGAGCCGGGGCTTGCACCCCGCTGCCGCCGCCCCGCCATCAGGCCCGGCCACGGCCCTGCCGCCCGGACGGAAAAGACGCCGCCCGGCGCAGGCTCGGCCCGAGCACGCGCCTTATGGGATGCGACGGCAACACGGGGTGCGCAACCCCTGGACTTGCGCAGGGATTGCGCTCGCGCAAAAGAAGCCAAAGAAAATATCTCTTTTAATCCCTTTGAATTCAGGGCTGGCTTGAAGCATATGGGCGATGCAGACCCCGGCGCGCGGGTATCGTCTTAATCCCTTTGAATTCAGGGCTGGCTTGAAGCTTAAAAGCACAGGGCAGATTACAGAGGACACAGACGTCTTAATCCCTTTGAATTCAGGGCTGGCTTGAAGCACGGCAAGCTCAAGGTGGTCGGCGCAGCCATCGCTGTCTTAATCCCTTTGAATTCAGGGCTGGCTTGAAGCAACACGGCTGGCAGGCGTTCAACGCGGGCTGGTACGTCTTAATCCCTTTGAATTCAGGGCTGGCTTGAAGCAGCTATGCAGGAACCCAGATAAATGAAATGCATCCGTCTTAATCCCTTTGAATTCAGGGCTGGCTTGAAGCGGAATTGATTTACGTCTTGTTCGTTTAGCCCGCGTCTTAATCCCTTTGAATTCAGGGCTGGCTTGAAGCTGTCAGACGAAGCTAAAAGCGCAGTAATTGAACGGTCTTAATCCCTTTGAATTCAGGGCTGGCTTGAAGCAAAAAAGATGCAAGCAATTGCCTCTTACGAAGATGTCTTAATCCCTTTGAATTCAGGGCTGGCTTGAAGCCAGAAGCTAAGCAAAGAAGCAATGACCATGTCATGTCTTAATCCCTTTGAATTCAGGGCTGGCTTGAAGCTTTCAGTCGACGTGACATCTAACGGAGTCCTGTCTTAATCCCTTTGAATTCAGGGCTGGCTTGAAGCGTGGCGCGGCGCGCGGCTGCGGAAGGCTTCAGTGTCTTAATCCCTTTGAATTCAGGGCTGGCTTGAAGCAGTGATTTCGTTGACAATACCATTGTAGAGACGCGTCTTAATCCCTTTGAATTCAGGGCTGGCTTGAAGCCTAATAAGCTTGGAGTCGCTGTGAGTTCAGCGTCTTAATCCCTTTGAATTCAGGGCTGGCTTGAAGCAGAAGGTCTTCGTGAAGGTTACGGACGGTGTTGAGTCTTAATCCCTTTGAATTCAGGGCTGGCTTGAAGCGAAGGTGGACTTACAAACAAGTTGGCTAAGATGGTCTTAATCCCTTTGAATTCAGGGCTGGCTTGAAGCGAAGGTAGTATTATCAGTCTACCGTTCACGTACGTCTTAATCCCTTTGAATTCAGGGCTGGCTTGAAGCCCCACTGGCAAACGTAGCCCATGAATGGGACAAGTCTTAATCCCTTTGAATTCAGGGCTGGCTTGAAGCCTGGTTTCCCTGGGCTATCGTGCCGACAATGGCGTCTTAATCCCTTTGAATTCAGGGCTGGCTTGAAGCCTAATTCTATTCTGGTTTCCCTGGGCTATGTCTTAATCCCTTTGAATTCAGGGCTGGCTTGAAGCAGTTTTAGTGACTTGGTCAAGAACAAGAACCGTCTTAATCCCTTTGAATTCAGGGCTGGCTTGAAGCGTTTTCGCGCGGACAATGGTACAGTAAATGCGTCTTAATCCCTTTGAATTCAGGGCTGGCTTGAAGCCATTGAACGAGGAATATATTCACTGGCGGCTGAGTCTTAATCCCTTTGAATTCAGGGCTGGCTTGAAGCTGCCGTAAAGGCAGCAAAGAAAGAGGTGGATAGTGTCTTAATCCCTTTGAATTCAGGGCTGGCTTGAAGCCCGCAACAAATGCGGGTTCTTGACGCTAGCATGTCTTAATCCCTTTGAATTCAGGGCTGGCTTGAAGCCGTAATATTCGTCCAAAAGGCTCTTGGGTAAAATGTCTTAATCCCTTTGAATTCAGGGCTGGCTTGAAGCGCAAGCCATGACAAACCTTACTTCCTGGTTCGGGTCTTAATCCCTTTGAATTCAGGGCTGGCTTGAAGCGCACGCGCCGCAATCATTGAACGCGGAATTTAGTCTTAATCCCTTTGAATTCAGGGCTGGCTTGAAGCGCTGATGATGTGGGCTTATACATAGCCCGTGCGTCTTAATCCCTTTGAATTCAGGGCTGGCTTGAAGCCCCGAAAAGGCTTAAAGCCCAAAGCGCAAGCGTATGTCTTAATCCCTTTGAATTCAGGGCTGGCTTGAAGCGTGACATACCATGAGGATGACGGCGATAGCCGTCTTAATCCCTTTGAATTCAGGGCTGGCTTGAAGCCTGGAGAATGTATGCTTAACCCTAAACTGGTGCTGTCTTAATCCCTTTGAATTCAGGGCTGGCTTGAAGCCAATCCCATCAAGGCATGAAGCCCTTAAATGTGGTCTTAATCCCTTTGAATTCAGGGCTGGCTTGAAGCATCTGCATGCGCGAAACATCGCGCTCCTCGAGGCCGTCTTAATCCCTTTGAATTCAGGGCTGGCTTGAAGCGCACGATCATCAGTGAAGAGAGTAGCATGACTAGTCTTAATCCCTTTGAATTCAGGGCTGGCTTGAAGCACCACCGCACAGCGCGCACGCGCCATTTCGCGGAGTCTTAATCCCTTTGAATTCAGGGCTGGCTTGAAGCCAAGTTCAACTTCAAAAGCCGCAAGATCGTCAACGGTCTTAATCCCTTTGAATTCAGGGCTGGCTTGAAGCGTGATGAATTTGTTGAAGGTGCTTGGCATTCGTGAGTCTTAATCCCTTTGAATTCAGGGCTGGCTTGAAGCTCACACTTGTTGCGATAATCGCATACGCAACCCTCGTCTTAATCCCTTTGAATTCAGGGCTGGCTTGAAGCGGTTGCCCGATAAGAACAACAACGCATCAATCCCGTCTTAATCCCTTTGAATTCAGGGCTGGCTTGAAGCTGCTCTTATTAATGCCTTTGTGGCATATGGTAAGGTCTTAATCCCTTTGAATTCAGGGCTGGCTTGAAGCAGGGGTTCAAGCGTATGTTTGACAAGCGTTTGGTCTTAATCCCTTTGAATTCAGGGCTGGCTTGAAGCCTTTACATAGCTACAATTAAACATAGCCCCCAGAGTCTTAATCCCTTTGAATTCAGGGCTGGCTTGAAGCATAAGAAAGTTTTTGAAGGCAAATTTAATGCGTCTTAATCCCTTTGAATTCAGGGCTGGCTTGAAGCAGAACGTGTGTACGAGGTTTATCAAATAAAAAAGTCTTAATCCCTTTGAATTCAGGGCTGGCTTGAAGCCGCATACACTGCTATCCTTGACACTGCCTTGTCTTAATCCCTTTGAATTCAGGGCTGGCTTGAAGCCATCAACTACTTCAAAAAGCCACAGCGTGCGAAGGTCTTAATCCCTTTGAATTCAGGGCTGGCTTGAAGCAGAATCTACCCTGAAAGGAAATTAAAATGTTCTGTCTTAATCCCTTTGAATTCAGGGCTGGCTTGAAGCGTGTAGTGTGCTCTCTTGTCTCTCTTGCGCGTATGTCTTAATCCCTTTGAATTCAGGGCTGGCTTGAAGCTCCAAGCGCTAAAAAACCGATACCCGACAAGCACTTGCATTGGCCTGTAGGGACTTTTTGCGTTGCGCGGCAAGGTAACTGATGCAAGCTGTTCATGATCGCTCGCCTGGCATGGGCGCCCAGACGCAGGGGCTGGGTCATTCTAGGCCGCTCGTGCGCCGGGCCGTGGCTTGGTCTTCTGGGCTGGTCGCGTCCTGCCACGGGCGTGGCAGGGCGCTCCAATGGACGCCGTCGGGCAAGGGGGTCTTGCCAAAGCACATGCGGTAACCCCGCTCGGGCAGGGGGTAGGCACGGATGTCGTCTTCGCGCGGGTCCATCAGGGTGGCCAGGCGCGCCAGGCAGCGTTCAAGCTGGATGGCGGTGCCGGTAAACAGGAACAC
The DNA here is from genome assembly GCA_023954035.1 of Burkholderiaceae bacterium. Lineage (GTDB taxonomy): Bacteria > Pseudomonadota > Gammaproteobacteria > Burkholderiales > Burkholderiaceae_C > Simplicispira. The sequence continues at coordinate 12,731 of JAMLIT010000039.1, forward strand.
CGAATACTGCAGCGGGCACGCGACCCGCTTGAGGTAGCGGTGAATCCGCCCCAGGCGCCGGGGGCAGGTGATGTCGTAGCAGATGATGGTTTCGCGCATGGCGGGGCGGCAGCAGCAAGGGCAGGGCTCAGCCCAAGGCGTCCGCAGCATCGGCGGCGTCGCTGCCGGGGTCGTGGGGACTGGGAATCCAGGGCGGCACGTAGGTGGCGGGCTCGGGCAGGTCGGGCATCAGGGTGCGGGCCAGGTCTTTCACTTCCTGGCGCAGGGCCTGGCGCATGGCGGGGGCATGGGCCTCATAGGCGGCGTAGTAGCGGGTGCGGCCGGCTTTGCCCAGCAGGCAGCCGGCGGCGCTGTGGCCGAAGTGGTCGGCCGTCAGGGTTTGGCTGGCCACCATCTCCAGGCACATGCGGTCGGCCAGGGGGCGCACGGCTTCCATGATGTCGCAGGCAAGGGATTCGCGCGAATGGCTGATCTGGTGATAGAAGCCCACGCAGGGGTCCAGGCCGGCGGCGTGCAGGGCGAGCGCGGCTTCGGCGTGTGCCAGCGTGTAGGTCAGCGAGAGCAGGGCATTGAAGGGGTCGCGCGGAGGGCGGCGGTTGCGCTCGTTGAAGCCCAGGCTTTGCGGGACCACCGCGCGCAGGCCGGCAAAGTAGCAGCTTGCGGCCGCGCCTTCGCGCCCCCGCAGGCTGTCGAGCTGGTGCGCGCGCGGCAGCTGGGTCTGTTGGTCCTGCAATTGCCGCACGGCCTGGGTCAGGGCGTAGCGCGCCTGGGGGTAGGGTTCGCGCAGTGCGCTGAGCCATTGGTACTGGCGTTCGAACTTGGTATGCATCAGTGCGCGCGCATAGCCGACACAAAAGCGCTCGTCCAGGCTGCGGCGCGACTGCTCGACGCGCAACCGGGCGTCGTTGTGCGGGCGGCCAAAGAACAAGGTCGCTTCGCCCTTGCGTCCCGAGAGGATGACCACGCCAATGCCCCGGTCGCCCAGATGGCCCAGCACGCTTGCCTGCAGGGTGACGCTGCCGCGCAGGACGACGCGGGTAATGGGCGCCAGGGGCACGGTGGCCAGGCGCTCGCCCCGGTCGCGAACGACCAGGGCGCCGGCGTCGTGCTCCAGGTGGATGTCGCGGCGGTCGACAAAAAGGGTGCTCATGGCAAGGTTCCAGGAAGGTTGCAGCGCGCGCCGTGCGCCTGCTCAGGTGATGCAGAAATGGGTGGCACCAAAGCTCTCTGCCTGGCCCATGCAGCGCGGCTGCATGCGTGGGTCCAGGGCGATGAGCTGCAGCCGGTCTTCGTCGGCCTTGAGCATGCGCAGCAGGTCGGCTTCGATGGTGGCGCGTTCGGCGGGGGTAACCCAGATTTCCGGCACGCTTTTCTGCCCCGCCACACGGTAGCTGTGAAAGTAGCGCGTGACCTTGGCCAGCCGGCGCGGCTGGCACACGTCGTAGGCGACGAGGTACAGCGCGCGGGCCATGGTGGGTGGGCGGTGCGCGGCGGGCGCTCAGGCTTTGGCGGTCAGCGCGGCAGCGGCGGCGCGGGCGGCTGCGAGCAGGGCGGCGGCGAGCGCTGCAGCGGCGATGCGTTGGAGGGCGTCTTGCATGGGGGTCTCTTGTGCTGGTTGCTAAGAAGGCCCCAATTTTGAGCGGCGCAAGCGCACCTGAGTGGCGCTGCAAGCTTGCCAGTTTTGCGCAAATCTAAAAGCAAAAAATGGCGCTAGCGCTTATCTGGCAAGCGCTAGCAGCTATAAACATGATAGTAAAAAGTCTGCCGCCCTGGCGCGGCCGGCTCAGAGTTCGAGCGTGATGGCCTGCACCGCCAGCGCAAGCGCGCGCGCGGTCTGCGGCCGCCTGCCGTGGGTGGTCAGCAGGTACGGGCTTGCGGCCGGGCCGAGTTGGTCGCGCAGGCTGCGTTCGAGCTTGGCGTTGTTTTGCTGGAAGAAGAATTTTTGTTCGCTTGCGTCCTCCAGCAGGCGCTCTTGCGCCTTTTCGTAGGCTTGCGCGTCGATGCCGACCACCCGCCGGTACAGCGCCAGAAAGGCCGGCCAGTCGGCGTTGCGCCAGGTTTGCGGGCCGCGCTGCTGCACGGTGTTCTGCGCCCACCAGGCCAGCCAGGCGAGTTGCTGCGGCGCCAGCGCGACCGGGGTCTCGCCGCACAGCACCCGCCGTTGCGCCAGGGCAATGGCCAGGCGCGGCGGCTGCAGGCTGTGCTGGATGGCGGCCACGGTGGCGCCAAAGCTGGCGTGGCCATCGAGCAGCGCGCGCGGCTGGCCGTGGCGCAGGCGCACCACGGGGATGCGCGCCAGAATGACGCGGGCATCGGCGGTGTCAATGTGCCGGCCGTCGCGCGTGGCCAGTCGCCGCGGCGTGGCCGGAGGAAAGAAAAACTCGGGGTGGCTCTCGAACGGGCTGCTCACCAGCACGTGCGAGAGTTCGTCTTGTGGGCGGGCAAAGAGCGAGAAGGCATAGCCGAGGTAAAAGCCCATGGTCTTGCGCCCGCCGGCAATCGAGACGTGCAGCGCAGCGCTTGCATCGCGCGTGAGCTCGGCCATCAAGGCGGTGATGGCGTTGGCCGCGCAGGCGTTTTCCTCGGGCGTGCGGATGTCGGGCAGAGGCTGGCCGGCGCCGTCGCGAATGACGTGGATGCGCGCATCATCGAAAACGGGCCGGCCAAGCTGCGGGTAGTCGGCCAGCAGCGCGTGGAATTGGCCGCCGTCCGGGTGCAGGAGCGCAGTGCGCGCCAGGCGGGCGCCTTCGGCGGTGGTGAGCAAATGGATTTCGGTGGGAAGGAAGCGCTGCGTCCCTTCGCCGTCGGCGGCGCCCAGCGCATACAGCGTTTCGGTAAGGACTTGCGGTGACAGGCCGGTGACGGCCAGCAGGATGCGGCGGGGGTAGGGCATGGCGGTGCGCCGCGATCATGAGCGCGCGGGCGATCGGGTGGCGAACAATGCCTTGCGCAAGAGATGCAGCCGGCTGTCGAGTTCGGTTTGGTTCTCCAGCAGGCGCTGGATCTCGCGGTTGTCGCTGCGCACACCATGCGCCATGGCGTTGCGCAGATTCTTGAGCAGCCAGACGTTCGCGTTCTTCGGTGAGTTGTCAAAGGCTGCCTCTCGGTCGCTGTAGTTGTTCATGTCGCCCTTGTCGCGGTACACGGCGTGCGAGACGAAGCTTTCGTACAGGTAGGTGATGGCGCGCAGGTAGTCCTGACGGGCCAGGTAGCGATCGGCCAGCGACAGCTCCCAGTCCGCCCGGGTCCCCCGGCGGAACCAATCGATGCGCTCGGTGAGCTGCGGGCCGAACAAGCGGCCCAGCGGTCCAGCGTGCTCGCGCAGGTCGGTCAACGCGCCGCTGAGGGCCTGTTTGGCCTGCACAGGATTGCTGTTGCGCTCAAAGAAAGCGCCTTGTGCCAGCAGGTGGGCGCGTTCGCGCGGCATGCCGTCGTCGGTCAGCAAGGGGGCAAAGACGCCGTAATTGCCGCTGTCGCCATAAACGGCCAGCGCCTGCACCCAGTCGAGCATGCGCAGCATGCCGCCCAAGCGCAGCACAGGGGCCTCGCCGGTCCCGGGGTCGGTCATCTCGGCGGCGCCGTAGTACAGCTCCTGTACCTGCACGTCCTGTACCAGCGCCAGGTAGCGAGCGGCCACCAGCGCCAGCATGGGCAGGTGCCGAAACCCGTGGGTGACGTCGATGAGGATACGTTCCCCCACGTGCAGATGGCTGGCAAGGTCGGCCAGGATGGCGGTTTGCTGCGCTTCGTCGCGGGCGTAAGGAATCAGCAGGCATTGCACGGGAATGCCCAGCCGCTCGGTCAGGCGCTGTTCGTGCACGGCGAGCAGGGCGGGGGTGACGGCGTCGCGCGCGACCGCGTCGATCAGTGCGAGCGTTCCCTCGTCATCGGTGTGCTGCTGGTCAAAGAACACATCCCACATGCTGCCGGTGGTGCCGACCAGGAGCAGCCTGCCGGGTTGGGCGTGTTCCAGCAGTCCCATGGTGAAGAACGGCACCTCGCGCAGTTCACCCGGTGCGAAACGGTACTTGGCGGTGCGGTAGCCGGTGTGTGGGTCGGCGCGGCTTTTGCCGAGGAAACTGACAAGGGTGGTCATAGGCAAGCGGCAGGGTGCAGTTGAATCACAAAGCGTTGCAGGCGGGCGTCCAGGGCGGTCAGCTCGTGCATACCGAGCTCGCGTCCGCGCGCCCCCTGCGGCAATTGCAGAACGAGATGCCAGTACTCGGCGCCGCGCGCGCACACCTGCGCGGCCAGGTGCACGGGCAGTGTGCCGATGACGGTGTCGCCGTGCTGCACATCGGCCGGGTCGAGGTGCGGCACATGGCAATCGAAGGCGGGGCCGTGCCGAAGCATCCATTGCAGGGCGCCGGTGTGGCGGCTGACGAACCAGGTGGTCACAGTGGAAGCTTGTGCGAGCAAAGCGGGGCGCGATGGCCGCCATTGTCCAACGCGCTGGCGCGGGGCCACCGTGCCGCAAGCTTGCCAGCGCCAGCCGAGGCTGCGGCGCCGGGGCCTACATGCGCACCACGTTGACATCGGGACCCAAGGCGTCGCGTGCCAGGTCGACGAGGTGCTCATGGTGCGTCAGCACGATCACCTGCTGTTGCCGCGCAAGCTGCCCGAGGACCTTCAGGCCGGCGTGGGTGCGTTGCTCGTCGAAGTTGATGAACAGGTCGTCCGCAATGAAAGGCAGTGCCAGGCCTTCGGAGCTTTGCAGTTGCAGCGCCGCCAGGCGCAGCGCCAGGTACAGCTGGTCGCGCGTGCCTTCGCTCATGCCGGCCACTTCGACCTGCTCGCCCGAGCGGCGGACACCGATCAGCCGGGGTGCGCTGCCTTCACCGTCCACCACCAGGCGGTCAAAAGCGCCCTGCGTGAGCGTGCGCAAGAGGCTCGACGCCTGGGCAAGCATCGGCCCTTGGCGGGTTTGGCGAAACTTCTCGATGGACCAGCGCAGCAGCCGCGAGGCGTTGCTGAGCCGCGTGTAGCGCTGCATGGCGTCGGCCATGGTGGCAATGGCCTCTTGCCGCCGCGCTTCGGCCCGCGCGGCGCGGCTGGTGCCGTCGAGCGCGTCCAGCGCGGCCTTCTGGCTGCCGTGGCGGCTGCTGAGTTCCTCAATCTGCTGCATGAGGGCTTGCGACTGCCGGGCCAGGCTCTGCAGCTCGGCCTGGACCACATCGGGGTCGGTGTGGCTGGCTTGCTCGCGCAAGGCGGACTCGGCGTAGCCATCGCTGGCGCGGGCCAGCTCCTGCCCGGTCGCAACGAGCTGCTGCTCGATCTTGCGGTGCTTGTCCGAGCGCGCGACGGCGCTGGCGAGCGCGTCCAGGTCGTCGCTGCCGGCAGCTGCCACCAAGGGCTGCAGGCTGGCGCCGATGGCCTGTTGCTTTTCGTGCGTCGCCTGGTGTTGGGCGTGGGCTTTGTCGAGCCGCTCCTGCAGTTGGGCAGCATGGGTCTGGGCCTGGCGGGCCTCCTCCAGCCGCTGCGCCAGGGCCCATGCAATGTCCGCGGCCGGCTGTGCAGTGAGATCGGGTGCAAGGCGCGCGGCAAGTGCCTGCGCGCTGCGGGCCAGGCTGTCGAGGTCGGCCTGCATGGCATCGATGCGCTCGCTGCGCGTGCTGCGGATGGCGCCGAGCAGGCGCTCGATTTCCTCCAGCGTGCCCAGTTCGGTTTCCAGGGCGTCGGGATCGGCGTCGGCGGCGTAGGCGGCGTCCGCCAGCGCTGCCTGCCACCGGCTGCGCCATTGCTCCCAGGCGGCCTGTGCCGTTTGAGCCGCGCTTTGCAGGGCGGGAAGCCCGGCTTGTGCGTCGGCGAGCTGCCGGGCCAGCATGTCGCGCTGTCCCTGTGCCTGGTCGCCAGCGTGGATGCGCGTGCGCGCCTGGCGCAGGCACTCGGCCAGCGGGGGGAGCGCAGCGCGCGCGTCGCTGCCTTCCTGCAGTGCGGTCCACAGCGCGTGGTGCGCCGCGTGGGCGGCGTCGTCGCTGGCGTTCATGTCCCGCTCCAGCTCGGCGCGCTCGTGCGCCAGCGCCAGCACCGCCTGGCGTTGCTGCAGCCAGGTGGCCGCGAGTTCCAAAGGCAGCGCCGGCAGGCCACAGGCGCTGGCCAGCGCCTGCCACTGGGCGTCGCAGGCGCGTGCGCGCTCTTGCGCCGCCGCGCTGCGCTCCTGCAGTCGGGCGATTTCGAGTTGCAGCTGTTCCAGCCGCTCGGCGCTGGCCTGGCGGTCGGCTTCGTGCTGCGCCCGCTCCAGGCGCGCGTCTGCCAGCTGGTCGGCGTGCGCCATGCAATGCTCGAGCGCTGCTGCCTCCCGGGACAGGATGTCGGGTTCCGCCTTGATGCTCTGCCACAGGCGGTCGCGCGTCTGCCTGGCGCGCTGCAGTTGTTCCAGCGACACCGGCTGGAACTTGCGCACCAGCTGCTGCAGCGCCAGGTCGTTCTCGCGCAGGTCTTGCGTCTTGGCGTCGGCTGCCTCCTGCAGGGACTGCGCCTGCTGGGCCTCGTCGCGCTGGCGCTGCTGCAGGGCGTGCAGGGTGGAGGCTTCGGGAGCCAGCAGATCGGCGAGTGCCTCCGGAGGCTGGCGCCACACGCCCATGGCGGCCAGGGCAGACGCGATCTTGTCCGCCAGCGCGGCCAACTTGTGCTGTCCGTCGCGCCGGCTTCGGTCGTGGGTGGCAAACGGCAGCGCCTCGTCCAGCGCCTGTGCCAGGCCTGGGAGCGAAGCCTGGACCGGCAGTGCCTGCAATTGGTGCTCGAGCTGCGCAATCTGCTGCCCTCGCTCGGCCAATTGGCTGCGGGCCTGGCGCAAATCCTGGTCGATGCCGCCGCGCTGGCGGAGCAGGCGCGCCAGGCGCGAGCGCACGGCGGCCACCGGCAGGCGTTGGCGCACCGCATCTTCGGTCTCGGCCCCCCAGCCCAGAGCGCGCGCCAGCTCCTGCACGCGCTCCCAGCGGGCGTGGACCTCCTGCGTGCGTTTGGCGAGGTCTGCGGGGTGTGCGCGAAACTGCAGTCGGCGTTCGTTGAGCTCGGTGATCTCGGCCGCGCGCTTCAGCAGCTCGCGATCGATCGGGACAGCGGCCAGCTCGATTTGAAGCTGCTCGCTTTCCTGCGCCAGCCGCCGCAGGTCGGCCTGGAGCAGCGCCAGGTCGTGCCGGGCCTGGGCCAGCAAGGCTGCAGCGTCTTCGCCCAGCAGCGCAACAGCGCCCTGGGCCAGGAGTTCATTGCGTTGCCGGCGTGCGGCGTCCAGCGCTTGCAGCAGCGGCGCCACGCGGCGGATGCGTTCGAATCGGCTCGCCTGCTGCGCCAGTGCCTGGTGCTGCTGGCGCGCTGCCTCCAGCTGCGCTGCCGTCGCCTCCATCGCTTCGTGCTGGGCCTTCCAGTCCTTCGCGCGCAGCAGGTGCTGTTTGAGCTCTTTGCCGGCGGACTCGAATTCGTCGCGCGCCTGGTAATAGAGACGGGAGCCTGCCTTGCGCGGCGCCCACAGGGCCTCGGCTTCACGCTCCAGGCTTTGCAGGGCCTCGCCCAAATGCTCCATGGCGGCCGCCGACTGGAACAGCAGGCGTCCGATGTCGTCCGACGCGGCCAGAATGTCGGCGCCGCCCGCGACCAGGCGGTCATGGTCCATGCCATACATGCGCTCGTATGCTTCGCGCTGCAGGTTGGCAAGCCAGGACACCAAGGCATTGGCGGGTAGCACGCGGTCGTCGGGTGTACGCAAGGTGTCCTTGTTGCCTTTCGTGCGCTCGAACGCCAGCCTTGCCGGGCCGCCCGCACGTTCCGGCGTGCTTTGCAGGGTGCCGCCCAGGCGCAGTTCCGGCATGGGGTGCAGGAAGGCCATGGGACTGCGCGTGGGAAAGCCAAACAGCCAGTCGCCGATGGCCTGGCGAAGGGTGGACTTGCCCGCCTCGTTGGGGCCTACGATCAGGTGGATGTCGGCGCTGTCGGCGCTGCCAGGGACGGGCAGCTGCAAGGACCGGTCGGTGAATTTGCCGTACCGGATGAGCCGGAAGTCGTTGATGCGCATGGGTGATACTGCTCTCTGCGCTCAATCCCCGGGGTTCGCTGCCGGGGCCGTGCGGGCGCTGAGCAGCGCCAGGGCGTCGCTCAGTTGCTTGGCCACTTCCTGCTCGGGCTGCTGGCGCAGCGCGGCAAGGTCCGGCGCCTGCACCAGCACTTCGTGCGGCAGCTTCTCCAGGCTGGCCTGCCAGCCCGCCTGAAGCGCCTGCACAAAGTCAGCATCCTGCAGTGCGGTGCGCGCCAGGTCCTGCAGTTCGGCCAAGGCGTGGGCCGCCTCGCCGCTGCGCTGCGCGGCCTGCGCCGGCGGCTGTGTGTCGGCAAGGACTTTTTCGATCCAGAGGCGTTCGGGGTCCAGGGCGAGAGCCTGGGCGATGACTTCGTGGCGCAGGTGCTGGTCTGCGCGCAAAAGTGCCGTGTGCGCTGGGGACGGACCGACAAAGCGCACGCGCACGGCCAGCGCCATGTGCGCCGGCGCGTTCTGCACAAGCTGCTCGAGCGCCTGGCCCACCTGGCGCAAGGCGCCGGGCAGGTCCTCCGCCGCGCTGGCGTCGATCTCCAGAAGGTGCCAGCGCAGGACATCGACCTCGATGCGGTCGACCTGCACGGTGCCGGCCTCGCGCACCGTGACCAGCAAGGCGCCGTGCGCACCGGTTTCACGAATATGGCGGCCCTGCAGGTTGCCCGGGTAGGCCAGGGTGACATCGCCCGGGCTGACCCAATGCGTGTGCACATGTCCCAGCGCCCAATACTGGTAGCCCTGGGCGATCAGCTCGGCCTGCGAGCACGGGGCATAGCTGGCGTGCAGTGCGTGGCCCTGCAGCGCCGTGTGCAGCACGCCGATGTTGAACCAGCCAGGTATGGGGGCGGGGTAGCCGGGCACCAGGTTGTCCGTGGTGGCCGCCAGTCGGAAGCTTTGGCCGTGCAGTGCGACCTTGTGCGCATCGATGCGAAAGGTTTGCGCGCGCCGCGCCGAAAAGACGTGCACGTTGTCGGGCAACTGGAGGCTGCGGGTGAGTTCGCTCTCGGCGTCGTGGTTGCCGTAGAGCAGGTACACCGGTATTGCGGCCTGGCGCAGGCGGCCCATCTGGCGCACGAAAAACAGGCCGGTGTGGTAGTCCTTCCAGTCGCCGTCGTACAGGTCGCCGGCAAGGACCATGAAGTCGACCTCCTCCTCGATGGCGCGGTCGACCAAGCGGCCGAGTGCGTCGCGCGTGGCCGTGCGCAGACGCTCGGTAGGCGCATCGGGATAGGCCGACAGGCCCACGAGCGGACTGTCAAGGTGGATGTCGGCGGCGTGGATGAATTTCATGTCGCAGTGAGGCGGTAGCCGCCCAGCCCCATCGTGGCGTTCTTGCCTACGTGGAGCCATTGGCCCAGCCAAAGCCAGGGCCAGATGCTGCTGAGCACTTCTTTTGTCCCTTGCAGTCGCCAGTCACCGACAACACCGCCCAGGGTCATTTCTTGCTGTTGTCGGCTGCTGTAGCGTACCCAGTCGAACCAGCGCAGTTCCCGCTCGTCACGAAGCGCTAGCGCTTGTGCTGCAGTCGCGGGAACCCGTTCGCCCCAGTCGGGCTGGTTTGCGTGAAATTCCAGTACCAGTGCTGCGCGGCGGGAGACCGCGCTGATCAAGCTGTGCGCAGTGAGCTGCTGCGGTCGCAACGGCCGGCCCTGATGCTGCAGGCGCAGCGGGGTGTGGATGCGCAAGAGCAACTCGTTCTTGCCTTCTGGCCATGGCGGGATTTGCAGGCTGGCGGTGTGGGACTGAATGCGGGGTGTGTCCGCGCTCCAGACCGGATGCAACTGGTTGTCCTCGTCCTGCCATTGCACCTGCTCGAGCGCAAGACGGCTTCGCATCCGCGTCAATCCTTGCGCCAAAGCGCGCTGCCAAGCGAGGAGGACAAGGGGCAACTGCTCGAGGGCATGGCCAGCGAGGACGAAGTGAAACGCCAATTCTTGACCGGGTGCCAACCAGCGCTCCCCGCCTTGCTGATCTTTGCCCAGGTGCGGCGGTGGTGGTTCCACCACGTAGGCGTTGGGAATCGCACTGAAACGCTGCAATGCATGCTGTTGCGGCGCCGGTGCTTCAAAGATGCGGGTATATGGGCAGGTTTCGCGCAGCGGGCAGTCGGTGCAGCTGGGCTGGCGCGTCATGCAGGCCAAGTTCCGCAATGCGGCGCCAAACTGGCCGCGCAGCAGTGAACCCGCGTACGGCGGAAGTTGCAGCGCGTCGAGTGCGCGAGCGCGGATGCGGTACCGGGCAATGGGTAGCGCCCGAGAGGAGTCCAGGCAATGACTGTTGCTGTTCATGGGGTGCGCGTGGTCAAAAGGCGGTAAATGCGCTGGTCGGCACGGTTGAGCAAGCCTTCGCGCTCAGCGCTGGGCACAAAGCCGTGCACAAATGCCTGCCGCATCAGGGCCAGGCTTTCCCAAAGGGTGATGCCGCCATCGGTCATGCGCGCGGCAGCCAAGTATTCGTCTGCCAGTGTGGTGCGCGATATGCCGGGATTGTCGGTGCAGATCGTGGCGGGCAAGCCTTCGGCGATGAAGCGGCGCAGCGGGTAGCGCGGGCAGTCGGCGCTACTTGGGTGCGCAGGGTCGAAAAATCCAACTACTTCCCGATTGGAGCTGGGGCACAGTTCGAGGCAGATGCCCCGGTCGCGAAAGCGTGTGGCGAGATGGGGATGGTCTGCGATGCTCAAGCCGTGGCCGATGCGGTCGGCGTGCAGGTGGTAGGCAGCCTGCCAGATGTTTTCCGCACTTTCGCCTTCACCGGCGTGGATGGTCAGCGGCAAGCAGTCGGCGAAGGCCGGCACAAAGGCGGGCGCGACTTCGTCGGGGCGCAGCGTGCCCTCATCGCCAGCCAGGTCGAGCCCTAGCAGGAAGTTTTCCAGTTCGCGCCGGGCCAGGACAGCAGCCCGGACGACGTGGTGCATGGCGTCACCCTGGCGGCGGTCAAGGATCCACAGAAAGCCGATGCGCGGCGCGCCGGCCGCAGCGGACTGGCCGGGTGCGACTTGTGCGCCTGCCTTGCGTAGGGCGTCTCGCAGTGCGTGGAGGAAAGCGGCGGGCTCGCTCGGGCGGTATTTGTGCGGGCTGCCGCGCAATTCCAGGTAATCCAGGCCCTCGGCCTGCGCCTGCTCGACGATGGCCTGGGCATAGGGGGCTATCGCGCCAGGATGCGTCAGAAGCGCTGAGCCGCTGAGTTCGCCAGGCCGCTCGTAGGCGGAAAATCCATGTCGGTGGCGGTGTTTGAGCGCCACGCGCGGCTCGGTGACGCTGAAGAGATGGCGTTGTAGTTGGGCATCACTGGCGTGCAGCAGCAGTGCAGCGCAGAGCTCGGCCCGGTGCGGCGAGCGCAAGGAGTCTGGCCAAGTCCAGTTCCAGTCCTGCTTGCATAGCAAATGGTGTATGTCCTGTAAGCGCTGTAGCCTGTTTTGACAGGAAATTTCATCCCAGATCGCTTGCGCTACTTTGCGCTGGGCATCCAGCGCCAGGCAGCCCCCGATGTGGCGGTGCAGGTCGGCCTTGGGCAGAGTGCGCAGCCATGGGGCATGGCTCGACGACAGAAACGTAGTGCGCAGCCGCTCGATCTGGGCCGGTGGCAGGCGGTACAAGCTGCGCCAGTTCTCGTGGCGTTCGCTGGCGGCCACGCTGGCGAGAAAGTTGCCCAGAAGCTGACTGCTTTGGCGTTGGCGCTCGCCCAAGGCACGGTGCAGCTCGTCGCCCCCAGGCGGCAGTGGCCAGGCCAGTGCGTCGACTTGCCTTCCGGCCGAACGCGCCAGGGGGAGCGCAAAGTGCTGGCTGGTGATGGTGCGCCCGCCAAGCTCCAGGTCGAGCAGCTCACTGCGTTCGCCAGAGCCGGCGATCAGGGGCGTGATGGCACTGGCCACATCCGCAGGTAAGGGTGCGCTGAATAGGGCTGGCTGGCGGGCGCGCTCTTGCTCGCTGCGTGCAAGCAGGGCAGGGTGCAGGGGGTCTGGCCCCACCACGTGCAGCCAGGCGTGTGCACCAAACAGGGAGCCTGCGGTTTGCAGGTCGGCGCTCATGGTTTTGCGCCCGCCTGCCAGGGACAGCAGCAGCTGGCCGTGCGGGCCCGTGTGCTCGCTGGCCAGCAGGGTCACGCGCATGGTCAGCTCGCGGATGTGGTCGCATTCGGCTTGGCTGGCAAGCTGGTCGGTCCCGGCAGCAGCCCAGACGCGCAGGGGCAGCGGCGCCCCCAATGCCTGCCACCAAGCGTGCAGCCAGCGCAGGCTGGATTGCGTTTGCGCGCCTTCTGTGGTGCAAATCCACAGCTCGTCGGGGGCGCGCAGCCCGTGCTGCTGGCGCAGCGCATCGAGTGCGGCGCGGTGCGGGTGGTGGGCGTACAGATCGACGATGCCGGGCGCCAGCCAACCGATGATTTCAGGGATCACGGCCCAGCTGGCACCCAGCGTGCACAGCAAGATGGTGCGGTGGCCCGCCGGTGGCGGTGAACGGGTCCAAAGCGTCATGAAATGGAAGTTGGGACGGGACAGTGCGCGGCCTTGGTGAGCAAGTGGACGGCCGCCAGTTGGCTCCACAGTTCGTAGCGCGGGTCGGTTGCCACGTTTGCCAGCGGCACGAATCCCAGGGCGTTCAGCGCTTCGCCGGGGCGGGGTGCAGGAGCTTGAGCAGCGATCCATTGGGCGCTGTAGAGCAAGCCCAGGTGCACGCGGCCAACCGCACTGTGCCCTTCGTAGACGGCAGCCAAAAGGCGCAGGTCGGTCAGGGCGTCGGCCTGCACGCCCAGTTCCTCCAGCACTTCGCGCAGCAGCGCACGGCGCAGGGTGGCAGCGGGGTCGAGTCTGCCCTGTGCGTCGTGACAGGCGTCGCCGGCATCGACATGGCCGCCCACGCCAACGCTGCATCGCCCGCGCAGCCGCGCGTCGCCACCGCTGCGCGCATAACTCCAGGCACGGCCTTGCGCATCACGCAGCACCAGGTAAGTAATGGGCTGCAAGAGGGTTTCGTCCGATTCGGCCATAGCGCGTCGGTGCCAGCTTGCGGCACGCAAAAAATCCAATCCATTGGGCAGCGGCCAGCAACCGGCTGCGGGCAAGGACGGGAAATGGGTGCGCGCAAGGGCGAGAATCATGGGATGGCAAGTCGGGTGACGAAGGGCATGGTTTTCGCAACGGTGCGCGCCCTCGGACTGGCAGGCACGGCGGCTCGTTGCATAAAGAACAGTGCGTCAGGACGTGCCGCGCAAGTCGGCAAGTTTGAGTTTTCTGCGCTGTTCCTTGGCGTCCCAGCCGGCGATGACGGTGGGCAGGGTGGCTTGCAGCATGTCGGCCAGGGCGACGCGGTCGGTGGCGCTCCAGCCGGCGCTTTCCAGTGCGGTTTTCACCAGCCGTGTGGCGTCTTGGTACAGGCCGGGCCTGTTGGCATCAGCGGCCTGTTTCTTGAAGTTGCCGTGGGGTGGCAGCTTGGCTGCCCAGTCCGCACAGGCTCGGCGTAGGGTTTCGATGGCTTGCTGCTGCGTGGACATGGCGGCCATGGTCCGGGCGCGTTCTTCCTCTTGCTGGCGCTCGGCTGCCTGTTTGGCGGCTTTGGCCTCTGCCTCCACTTGCAGCCGGTTTTTTTCCGCCTCGGCTTTTTTGCGCTCTTGATCGAGTTGGGCGCGGTGTTCCGCCATGCTGGGGCGACCTTGGTTTTGCTGCTGGCACCAGGCCTTGAGTTCTGCGCAGTCGGCTTGGGGATCAATTTCCACCACCGCCCAGCCGAATGGAAGCAGATGCTTCTGGTCGTTTTCGTTTTGCGCGGCCAGCCAGACGGTTTTGGTGGTGCTTTCAAATGTGGGCGGGCTGCCTTTGGCACCCATGATTTTGATGCTGGCCACGCCTTCACCGGTCAGCGTCTTGCTGTCGGCGCTGCCGTAGCGGCCGATGCGCACCAGGAAGGCGTCGCCCGTTTCCAGTTGTTTGCCCAGGCTGCTGTGATGGGAGAGCAGCAGGGAAATGCTGTTTTTCCAGCTGGGATGGACAAGGCCGCGGCCATCGAGTACCGCCAGTTCGCGGCGCAGGCGTTGCTGGTGGTACTGATTGGATTGCCGCGCCAGGCGGCGCAGATCCACTGCGCCCTGGGGGTTGAGCTGCCTAGCCTGCGGCGTGAGGGGATTGTTGTTGCGATTGACGGCTCCGGTTTGCTTGAGCAAGGCAGGCAGCGTGACATCGGCGGCAAACAGGCGGTATTGGCCGGGCAGCACGCAGTCCTTGCGGGCGGCAATGCCCTTGGGCTGCACTTCTTGGCCGTCCTTCATCAGTTCGCGTTTTTTGCGGTTGACGGCAAACAGCACTTCGCGCTCGGGCTCCCGAATGGGCATCAGGTCGGCCACCTTGAGCAAACGCAGCGGGCTGGTATGGAAGTCACCTAGCTGGCCGCGCTGGTCGTCGCCCCACAGGAGGCGCTTTTCCATGGCGGCGCTGGATCTGGCTTCGCCGTTGCGCTTGAACTCCACGTCATGCGGCTTGCGGCCGGCGTTCAGATCGTCCAGCCACGCCGTGCGCAGCGCGCCTTTGAAGCTGGTGCCGGGGATGAAGGGCTGTTGCAGGGCACCCGTGTAGACATGGCGTTCGATTTCCAGCTTGTTGAAGACCTGGTTGCCGCTGGCTTCCACATTGGCGGCTTTGCCGATGCGCTGCTCGTACATGCGCGCGACGCCGCTGCACACCGGCATGACGACATGGGCGTGGGGCTTGAAGGCATCCGCGTTGTCGCGGAAGAAGCGCTGGATGCCGGGCAGTGAGCCACGCCGCGCCACGTCCATGAGCTTGCCGCGTTGCACGTCGTTGAGCGCAGCGCGGCTTGGGTCAAAGCCGTAGAGCAGGCCGTCTTCGATGACATAGTTGGTCGGCTCGAAGTCTTCGCCGCAACCGATGTGAAGGGGGGCCAGGGGCGTCAAATGCAGGCGATGGATGCTTAAAAACGGACTCATACGCGCTCCAATATTGCGCCAGACGCTATGGTTTCCGGAATGCAGATGGGCACGACCGGGGCGTAACCCTGGTGCACCGTCTCGGGCATGGCGAGCGATACGGGCGCGGCCTGCCCGCCCAGGCCTTGGCCGATGAAGCCGTGGCGGGGGTCGATTTGCTCGGGCCAGAACACGCTACCGGCCCTGGCCAGCAGCACCGGGCGTTTGAAGGCTTGGCCGCTTTGCACCGCCACGTCGCCGTGGCGGCCGAAGCGGGTGAGGCTGTTCCAGTGGCTGCGCACCGGGCAAAAGCCCAGCCCTTGCGGGGCACAGGGGCCCAGCGTCAACCAGGCGTTGGCACTGCCCTGGCTGGGGGTGGGCCAGGTGATGGCTTGTGCATCACCGGTCAGTTCGAACTTGCCCAGGCCGATGCTGGCATCGCGCCCATAGCCGTGCGCGCCGATGTAGGCGAAGGCCGCTTGCATATGCGCCAGAGACAGGCGCGATTCATCAAGTACCACCACGATATCCAGCAGGCTGCCGGGCGCAAGCCAGGTCTGCGCCATGGTGTAGGGGGCAAACATGCCTGTGCCGGTAGTACCGGTCTGGCGGTTGATGGTGTTGTGCGGCTGGACGTGGACTTCGGCCTTGCCCAGATCGGCATCGCTGGCCGCCAATTGCTGCCAGGTCGATAGCTGTTCACGCATGCTGGCAGTGGGCAACCAGCGCTTTTTTTTCAGAACCTTGCGGTCACTGCCGAGGCTGGTTTGCCAGGCGCTGCTGGGCAGGCCAGGCAACGGGATATGGCCGTGCGGCAGAGCGTCCGAGACGACGGCAAAGGGCCGGCCCAGGGTGTAGCCATGCAGCAGCGCAGTCAGCGCCTCATTGCCCAGTTGGTAGCGCAGCGTCCAGCACAGCTGCCCCAGCAGGGTATCGCCCGCCAGCGGTGTGCCGAGAGCCGATAGGGGTTTGACGGTAAAGCGGTAGGTCTGCATGCCGTGACCCACTATCAAGCTGTGGCCCTGGCAAAGGGCTGCACCTTGTCAAATTCCGCTTGTTTGTCTTCGCCGTCAATAGCCAGGCCGACAAATTTCACCTTGCCGTAGCCGCGCGAGCCGCTACCGCCCAGGCTGTCGAGTTCCAGCAGTTTGAGTCCTTGCAGCACGGTGTTCAGCAGTTCGTTGCCGTCGCCTGCCAGGCGTTTGACGGAGAGGCGGAAATCAAAGCGGGCACCAGCGGGAACGCGCTCGGTCTGGCGCGGATGCTCGGCCACGCCGCTGATACGGTTGATGCGGTTTTCGCTTTTCACTTCGGTGAGCATCTGGTTGTTCCCCCGAATGTCCTGCTCCCAGCAGGCTTGCAGGTTGCAGTCCCAGAACGACAGGCGGCTGGGGCCGATTTCTCTCATTTCCTGGCCCAGCTTGGCGTCGCCGCTGATGCCAAACAGTTGCAGGATGCGCTTGACCTCGGCCTGCACGCCTGCGCTGGACGCTTCCAGGTCCTTGTAGCCCAGGGGCTCTTCCTTGACGGCGCCGCTGCGCCATTCGAGCAGGCTTCGCATCTTTCCTTTGAGGCTGGAGCCGGGGATGTAGGGCGCCTGGGTGTGCGGATGGCGCATGACGGTGTTGTCGACGCCGCCGATGCGCATTTCGCTGTCGCCCGCGCCAATGCGCAGGCCGCTGACCAGCTCCAGCGTGGCGGTGATGGTGGTGATGGCGGTCAACTGGGGCTGTTGTGCGGCTTGGGTCATGGCTTATTTCTCCTGGGCTTTGTAGAAGCCCATGAAGGCTTCCATGAACAATTTGGCGTGACGCAAACTGTCGGCGTCGCTGATCTGGCGGATGACGTGGGCGAACAGGGTTTCAAAGCACTCGTCCACATGCTCGCGCCCCTTGGCGTAGGCCGCTTTGGCGACCAGCATCTGGATGAAGGGAGCGACTTCCTGGTATTTGGCTTGGCGCTCGGCGGGCGTACGCTCAAATTGCACGCGCTCGTACCACATCACCAGCTCATCGTAGAAACGGCGCAGCTGGGTGGATTTGTTCTTTTTACCAGCGCCTGCTTCGGCGATGGTGCGCGCTTTGTCTTGCGCTATGTCAGAGAACAAGGTGGGCGGGATGTTGGTGAGCCGAATGTCTGCCGTGGAAATCGTGATGCTGGGTGCATCCTGGCGCGGCCGGTCCGTCCAGCCCTGATTGCGTTGGTAGCTTGCCATGGTCTCTCCTTAACGCTGGCGGTAAAAGTGGTTGAAAAGCGGGATGCGGAACTTGCTGCCCAATTGCTCCAGCCCCTGCTCGCCCAACACCTGGGCCAGGCGCGTTTGCGCCTGGTGACGAAGCTGGGTCTGCATTTGGGGGTCTGCATGCTTGAGCTTGTCCACCACATAGCGGCGCGTGCGGTAGGCAAAGCGGCTGCGCCACATGGGATGCTCGGGGTTTTTTGTGTCTTGCTTCAGGTCGATCAGGTGCAGCAGGCCATAGATGTAGCTGGTGGACAAGTCATAGTCCGCGCGGACGTCCTCCAGCTGCTGCTGCAAAGACTCGATGGCTTTCCACTCTGACCAGCGCACGCGTTCGCCATACACCACCAGGGCGTTTTTGCGTTGGGCGGGGTCGGTGTGGTTGCTGCCCTTGGCTTCCTCCAGCGCGTCCTCTGCCTGTGCAACCAGGGTTTGCATGGGCAGGCCAGGCTTGGTCATGCACAGCCCGGCGGAGAAGGTGATGCCGGGGTTGCCTGCCACGTAGGTTCTGAAGGCCTCGGCCATGCGGGCGGCCAGCTTTTGCGTGCTGTGCCAGGGGCCGATGAGGAAGAAGTCGTCGCCGCCTGCAAACACGGTATAGGTGTTCGGAAACTCCTTGGTGCACAACGCCGGCAGATAGACGGCAAAGAAGGCGTTCAGCTGGCGCGACAGCGTCGCCATCTTGGCAAAGGTGGGCGCCTGCAGGCCTTGCTGGAACAGCATGCCAAGGTTGTCCACGTCGCCCTTGAGCGTCATAAGTGCCACTTGGCCCTGCCAGTTGCTGGCATTGCTGGTGTCTTCACGCTTGGGCTGGCGGTCTTCGCAGGCGATGTGGTTGAAGGTTTTTCCGGCTCCTTGCTGCACATCATCGACATCGACACTACCTTCTATGCCTAGGTATTTGGCCTGGGTTTGCAGGTCGAGGCTGGTAAAGCGGGGAACGTAGGCATTGATGTAGCGGCGGGCGTAACCGTGCCACAGCATCTCATCCAGACTGGTGGGCAGGCTGAAATCCCAGCAGCGTGCCAGGCTGGCGTTGGCCGCCAGGTTGCCAAACTTTCCGCTTTGGTCCTCATCCGCGGTAAAGGCGACGGTGTAGCCAAAGATGGGTACTTCCAGTTGTGTGACGCTGGAGCCGACGGCAATGGCAGTGCGGTCACGCAGCACCAGCAGCCGGTCCTGGCGTGACAGGCCTTTGCCGATGGCGATCTGGTCGCGTGAGAGGGCGGCACTGGCCTGGCCGGCGTCTTCTTTGTCGGCAGGCAAGCGGTCGTTGTAGCGGCACACGCCGTACGGGTAATGAATCGCAAACACGGCGGGGGCGCTGCTGGCTGTGAGATCAAAACGGTGCAGCTTGGCCCTTTCCAGGTCGGCAAACAGTTCATTCATCAATGCTTGAAATCGGTGGCTGGGCTGTTTGTCCAGAAAATCATTGCCGCTTGCGGCCTTGCTCGCCAGGCCCAGGCCGGCCAGGCCAAAGCTGTGCTGCAAGAACCAGTCGTTGAGCTCCTGGCGCACTGCGGCCAGTTGCTTGCGTGCCTGCGCGGTGTTAGGCGCCACGATGAGGAATTTGCCAGCGCCGTTGGTGATCTGGCTGGTGGGCGGCAGTTGTAGGGCGTCCAGCACCTTGAGTGCGGCCAGTTCGGTGAACAGAGACACTTGGAATGAGCGTCCGCGCAGCAGCCGGGCGGCATCGCGCCGAGTCTGACCGCCATCGGCAAAAATGAAATCTTGAATGCCGAAGAAGTCACCCTGGATGAGCAGGAATTTTTGTTCGTCCCAGTCCCGGCGCTCTTTGAGCCGCTGCGCAGCGGCTGCATCGGTCTGGCCTTCTGCCTCGTGCCAGCGCCACAGAGCGACGGCCAGGGCGGCGGTGGTTTTGCTGTGGTCGTAGAGCGATACCTCAGGCTTGCTCCCAAAGGCAGTGGCCGACGGGATGGCGTGGGTGAAGGTGAGCCAGGCAGTATCGAAATGGTCCAGCCAAAGGGGCCACTGGCCGCGGTGCGTGGCAGGAATTGCCTGCAATGCCTCAAGAAACTGCTGCCACAGCTGGGCATATTCCTGCTGCGCCGGACCGTCCTGCCCGGGTTCGCAGCTCTCGCGAGGCTGCGGAAAAATGGCCTGTGGGGACAAAGCCTTGAGCGGGTAGCGCCACTTCAGGGTCTTGAGAGTGGGGCTCTGCGCTTGCCCGTCCAACTGCACTTGCTCAAGCAGCGAAAGAAGGCGTGCCTGATAGTGGTTGCGCCCGGTGGAGGTGTTTTCATTGCCCTCCTTCGCGGCGTTGTATTTCTCGAAGGCCTCGCGTTCAAAGCCGCTCGCCAAGCGGTCCGCGGTGGCAATGATCCACTGCAGGAACGTTTCCGGCCTGTGGTGTGCCGCCGCAGCGTTGACGAGCGAGTCCGTGGTCCTTGGATCGCCCGCTGGGCCCGATCCGGCCTGCAATTGCGTGCGGTTGATGAACGGCGCCATGGCCCCGTGAATCAAGTTCGGCGCGTGCCGTTCAATGTGATCAAAGGCCATCGCGGTGTAAGCCGCGTGCACATGACTGTGGTATCCGCCCTGGCCACCAGTCGCTGTGCTGTGCCAGGGACAGTACTGGGTTTTGTGTGCATCTAGGGAAACGCTGATCAATCACCGCTTCGCGCAGGCCAACATGTGATGGCTTTTGGATTTCACGATGCGATCTGATTGAAGTCTGTTTTTGTCGATTTCAAGGGCCAGAAGGCCCGGTTTTCTCCCCTATCGGGGCCGATCTCCCGTTCAAGACGCTCCTTGGGCTTGCAACGCCAGCAATCGTTTCTTGGCGATCACCAAATTGGCCAGGCCAAATAAGCTGAACATCTGCGCGCCGTTCTTGGCCAAGCCTTTGTAGCGGCTCTTCTGGTGCTTGAACAAGTTCTTCACTACATGGAACGGGTGCTCGACCCGCGCCCTGATTTGCGCCTTGACGCGCTCCAGCGCTTGCGTGAGTTCCTTGAGCGCGCCCTCGGCCATACCCTTGAGTTTGGCCCGCCCCATGGCCACGTTCCACTTCACGTCCGATTGGATGTCTCCGGCCTCCTGGGCCTTGATGATCTCTTCGCGCTTTTCCACACTCACGTAGCCCGCATCGGCAAACACTTCACTCTCTTGTCCGTGCAGCAACTCATGCGTGTGGGCCACATCGGATTCGTTGGCCGACGTGACATGCACGCTATGCACCAGGCCCGAGTCAGCATCCGCGCCGATGTGCGCCTTCATGCCGAAGTACCACTGGTTGCGCTTCTTGGTTTGGTGCATTTCGGGGTCACGCTCCTTGCGTTCGTTCTTGGTCGAACTCGGCGCGTTGATGATGGTGGCGTCCACCATCGTGCCCTCGCGCATCATCAGACCGCGCTCGCTCAGGTGGGCGTTGATCTGGGCAAACATCACCTCGGTGAGATGGTTGTCCTCCAGCCGGCGGCGGAACTTCAACACCGTTGTGGCATCGGGCGCCTCTTCGCGCCCCAGGTCAATGCCTACAAAGCTGCGGATCGCAGCGCTGTCGCTGACAGCGTCTTCCAGCGCTTCATCGGCCAAGCCGTACCACTGCTGCACAAAGTACAAGCGCAGCATGCGCTCGAGCCCAATGGGCGGGCGACCGCGCTTGCCCGTGGGGTAGTACGGCTCAACGGCTGCGATCAACCGGGCCCACGGCACCACTTGGTTCATCTCCGCGAGAAACTTCTCGCGTCGCGTCACCCGCTTCTTCGTCTGGTGTTCGGCTGTCGCAAAGCTGATCTGCTTCATGATGTTTCGTCTCGGGTCGCCCTGTGACTATCAACGCTTCAGTTCGCTTCGCCGTAGACGCGCTGCGTCGAATAAATCAGCGTTTCCTTAGCAACAATCACGTTATTTTTAGGTTGCTCTCTTTTTGCGTTGGCGGACTACAAAACGGCCGTAAATGCGCATAATCGCGGAGACTACGCAACGGCGCTTAGAGAATTCAAAGCACTGGCTGATAAAGGCGACCCAAACTCCCAATTCAATTTAGGCCAGATGTACGCATCCGGTAAGGGTGTCCCTATTAGTTATGAGGCAGCGGCCAGTTGGTTTCTAAAAGCCGCTACGCAGGGTGACGCAGGAGCACAATCCTTTCTCGGTCAGATGTATTTTTCCGGTCAGGGAGTGCCACAAAATTATCAATCCGAAGCAATGTTCTGGCGCAAAGCTGCCGAGCAGGACGATACGCCTGCCCAGTTCAATCTCGGCAGCTTGTACCTAAATGGTCAAGGCGTGACGCAGTCTTACAAAGAGGCTTTGGTTTGGTTTGACAAAGCAGCAAGAAAGGGATTTGCCATGGCTCAAAACAATCTTGGCTTTATGTATGCCAATGGATACGGCGTTTCCCAAAATTATGTCCAAGCGTATGTGTGGGCGAGTCGGGCCGCAACGCAGGGGCTTAACCAAGCAATTCAGCTTCGAAACGACGTAGTCGCAAGAATGACCCCCGTTCAAATTGCTGAAGTGAAACGCCTACTAAACAACTGACTAAACGAAGCAGAAAAAGGATGATCCGTGGCAACGAAGACATTCGCGCTAGCCGTTTTGGTAAGCATGATTTCTATTCCATCTAAACTGGCTTTGTGCTTCAAACGATGCCCAACCCTGCAAGCGGGACTGAGAAAAAACGAGCAGCCCCTTACTTTTACGTTGCATGGCCGCTTTCAAAACGGGGCTCTGGCAGTTTCTGGCCGACAGCAACCGCGCATCGTCTGAGACCTTATCGCGCTGCTTCAGGCATG
>JAMLIT010000004.1 GCA_023954035.1 Burkholderiaceae bacterium
ACTGACCGCAATTAGTTCTAAGCCAGGAGCTGCCCCAATTTTTTCTGCTATTCGGTGGGCGCGGGGACGACGCCGAAGCGTGGGCCCAGACTTTGTTCCAAGCCGAACTCCACCAGGATGGCGCGCAGGCGCTCGGCGGCGCTGCGCTTTCGCTGGCCGGTGTAGCGGGCAATGATGAGTTCGTTTTTCATGCTGTGTTCCCAGCCCACCAGCTCGGTGACCGTGACCTGGTAGCCCCTGGATTCCAGGTACAGGCAGCGCAGCACGTTGGTGATCTGGCTGCCCAACTCGCGCGTGTGCAGCGGATGGCGCCACAACTCCGCGAGCGGCGTGCGCGCCAGTTGCAGCGCCTTGCCGGCGCGCAGGCACGCGGCCACTTCTGCCTGACAGCAGGGCACGATCACCATGGCGCGCGCACGCTTTTGCAGCCCGAACGCAATGGCGTCGTCGGTGGCGGTGTCACAGGCGTGCAAGGCAGTGACGATGTCGATGCGCTCGGGCAGTTCGGCAGCGTCGGCCGATTCAGCCACCGAGAGGTTGAGAAACGCCATGCGGTCGAAACCCAGGCGCTTTGCAAGCTGGCGCGATTTGTCCACCAGGTCAGCGCGGGTTTCAATGCCGTAGATCTGCCCGCGCCCCAGCGCCTTGAAGTACAGGTCATAGAGGATGAAGCCGAGATACGATTTGCCCGCACCGTGGTCGGCCAATGAAGGCGCATGACCGCCGGCCGCTGACTCTTCGAGCAGCGGCTCGATGAACCGGAACAAATGGCTGACCTGCTTGAGCTTGCGGCGCGAATCCTGGTTCAGGCGGCCGTCCCGGGTCAGTATATGGAGTTCCTTGAGCAGTTCCACCGACTGTCCGGGCCTCAGTTCAGGCAGGTCGGCCACTGTACTGTCAGGTCCTTTCTCTGCCTTGCGCGCTTTCATACGCCTTCGCCCTCACCCACTGGAGAACGCTGGGCACCCACACCCAATGCAGTCCAGCCGTCCATGCCCAGTTCTTCAAGCTGCTCCACGTTGCGCTCGAAAATCGCTTCGGCCTGCGGAAAAGCTTCGACAGCCCGATCGATGCTGTCTTCGCGCAGCAGATGCAGCGTGGGATACGGTGCGCGGTTGGTGCAGTTGCTGACATCGTCCTCTGCGGTTCCAGCAAAACGAAACTGCGGGTGGAAACTGGCGATCTGCAAGACTCCGGCGAGGTCCAGCGAGCTGAGGAGGGATTCGCACTCGTCCAGAAAATCATTGAAATCCAGGAAATCCGCGAAGCTGTTGGGGAGCATCAGCAAGCTGGTATCACGCTCCTGTGCAGGTAATCCAGCAAGCGCAAGCAGTTCTGACTCGAGCACGGCCAACACCTCCTCGGCACTGCGCGCGCGGCACACCACGTAATGGATTTGCTGCTTGCTGTGCACGCCCTTGGCAAACGGACACAAATTCAGCCCGATCACTGCACGCTCAAGCCAGCGTACGGTGTCTTGCACGACACCGGCATCGGCCTCTCTGCCAAAGGAAGAAGCACCCGCAGGCGGACGGAGAGGCGAAGTCATGGGCGGGCACCGGGTGGCAGACAAAGGACGATTTTATCGGTCACCCTGGGTCAGACAGCATGCAGCCCAAGCCGGCTGGCGCGCCCATTCAGTTGGCGGGGCGCTCGAGCCGCTCCAGAGCAGCGATATCGAGCTGCGAGGCCACGCTGCGCAGCGCAGCAATATCCATGTTGTCCGCAGAAATGCTGATCAAAACGCCGTTCTTCAGCGCCATCTTGCGCTCTGCTGAGCTGCCGTCCTTGGCGTAGCTCTCGTGCAGGGTGCGTCCGCCTTCCTGCCAGGTTTTCTCGGCATGGTGCTGGTCTTCCTTTTCGCCCTGGGCCATGCTGAAAGCGGCTGCCGCCATGGCGCCCAGGCCACCCAGATCCATGATCTCCACATGCACCTTGCGCTCGCCACTTCCATAGTCTGCGCTGGCCTGGCTGGTGGGCAGGCCCAGCGCAGCGCCGTCCTGCACTTCAAAGCCGGTGCGCGCCAGGCCACCGAGCTGCTCCGGCAGGGCCGCCTTGAGCGTTTGCGCGCCCAGGGCCTTGCCGCCTCCCAACATGCTGGCTGCGGCTGCGGTGGCGTCGCGCGTAGCGGCGGCCATCGCTGCAGGGTCTTTCTGCGCGCTGGCCTTCTCCATGCTGCGCGCGGCCTCTTCCATCTTGCGCTGCATGGCCGCAATGCCCGCCCCATCGATGGTGACCTCACCGCCCGGCGTGCGCACCGAGACGGTGGGCGTATCACCGGAAGCCCAGGGACCGACACCGCGCGGCATGAAGAGCGCATTGATGGCGCCCACGATCAGGCCCAGCACAATGGCGGCGACGATCACCACCGCGGTGTAGGCCACCGACTTCTCGCGCGCACTTTTCATCAGAATCGGCAGGCCGGCGTAGAGCAGGTAGATAGAGTAGAGGCCCGTGAGCAGGCTCAGCATGGCGAGCATGGGAAGCAGTGCAAACACGCCCCCCAGCATGGCCGAGGTGCTGGCGTAAACCGCCACCTTGAGCGCTTGCAGCCGGTTGCTCACCCCACCAAAGCGGGGCGCAAGCAAGTCGATGATGACCGCCAGCACATACACGCCCACCAGGCTCAGCACGTACGACACCACCATGTTGACCAGGCCCCAAAGGAAGGGAACGCGCATGGACACACCAAACATCCCCATGCCAATGACCGACATGCCAATGAAACCGCACACTGCGGGAATGGCGGCCAGAATCATGAGGTAGCCGGTGTAGAGGCTGGCGGTATCGGTCTGTTCGGTATCAATCACCTCCCAGGTCGGCCGGGGCGATAGCAAGATGGATTTGGCGCGTTCGACGATGCTCATGGTTCCTCCCTGTCGGAATAGACCCGCAGACTGCGGGCCGGCGAAAGGGCGAACCATAAGCGCGGACTGCCTGCGGGGCAAGGGCTGGCGCAGAATGCGCCGCGCAAGCGTGCAATATGTCCGCTTCAGGCACTGCCGCCCACCGTCCGGCCGGCCTAGGTCTCCAGGACTCTGGCGGTCAATCGCGTTCGAAGGCGACTTGTCCGCCTACCAGCGTCAAGCGCACCTGACCGGGAAGTTCGTAGCCGCCAAAGGGCGTGTGCTTGCCCTGGCTGCACAGCGTGCCTGGCGCCACCGTCCAATGGGCCCGCGGATCGGCGATGCACACATCGCCCACGCCACCCTCCACCAGCTTGCCAACGCTGGCGGACAAGGTTCCGAGCGCCCCGCCGAGCACCCGCGCCGGCTCGCAGGTCACCACGCCGAGTGCGCGCGCCAGCGGCACGCCAGCGTCCTGGGACCATTTCAATGCGAGGCTGAGCAGCAGCTCCAGGCCCGTGGCGCCGGGCTCGGCCTCGGCAAAGGGCAAGGTTTTGGCATCTTCGTCCACCGGGTTGTGGTCCGAGACCAGCGCGTCGATGGTTCCGTCCAGAAGCCCCGCCGCCAGCGCGTCGCGATCGCGCTGCTGGCGCAAGGGTGGCGCGAGGCGCGCGCGGCTGTCGAAGAAGCCGATGTCGTTTTCTGTCAGGTGCAGGCTGTTGGCACTGATGTCGCAGGTGACGGCCAAGCCTTCTTGCTTGGCGCGGCGCACCAGTTCCACGCCGGCCGCGCTGCTGATGCGGCACAGGTGCACACGCGCCTGCGTGCCGCGCAGCAGCTCGAAGATGGTGTGCATGGCAATGGTTTCGGCGGCCACAGGAATGCCGACCAGGCCCAGTCGCGTAGCCAACGCCCCACTGGCGGCCACGCCCTTGCCCAGGCTCAGATCCTGTGGGCGCAGCCAGACCGTGTAGCCAAAGGTGGCGGCGTACTGCAGCGCGCGCTGCAGCACCTGGTTGCTTGCCAGCGCCACCTCGGCCTGACCGAAGCCCACGCAGCCCGATTCGGTCAGCTCGGCCATTTCTGTCAACACTTCGCCGGCCAGGCCCCGGGTCAGGGCGCCCAGGGGAAACAGGCGCGCCTGGTGGAGTTTCTCGGCGCGGAACTTGAGCATTTCGACGAGGCCCGGCTCGTCAAGTACCGGGTCGGTATCGGGCGGGCAGACCAGACTCGTGATGCCACCCGCCACTGCCGCCGCCATCTCGGATTCGAGCATGCCCTCGTGTTCGTGCCCCGGCTCGCGCAGGCGGGCAGCGAGATCCACCAGACCCGGCAACACCAGGCAGCCGGCGGCGTCAATGCGCCGCGCTGGCGCGAAGTCGGCCGGCGCGCGACCCAGGCCGACGATGCGCCCTGCCGCCAGGGCGACGTCGCAGGTCTGGTCGAACCCGCTGGCGGGGTCGAGCACCCGGCCGTTCTGGATGAGGATCTTCATAATTTGATGCCAAATTGGCCGCTACCGCTTGCTCAGTAAGCGATAGCAGCTATCAACATGATAGTGTTCTTTCTAGGCCGTATTTCCAGCGATGATGGACATCACGGCCATGCGCACGGCAATGCCAAAGCCCACCTGCGGCAGGATCACGCTTTGCGGACCGTCCACCACGGCGGAATGGATCTCGACGCCGCGATTGATCGGCCCCGGGTGCATGACGATGGCGTCCGGCTTGGCCAGCCGCATGCGCTCGGGCGTGACGCCAAAACTCTTGAAATACTCCTGGCTGGACGGTAGCAGCGCGCCGCTCATGCGTTCGTTCTGCAGTCGCAGGGTGATGACCACGTCGGCATCCTTGAGCCCTTCTTCCAGGGTGTGGCAGACGCGCACGCCCATGGGCGCCATGTCTGCAGGCACCAGAGTACGTGGGCCCACAACCCGCACCTCGGCGCAGCCGAGCGTGGTCAGGCCATGGATATCCGAGCGAGCCACGCGCGAGTGCAGCACGTCGCCGACGATGGCGACGGTAAGATTGGAAAAATCCTTCTTGAAATGCCGGATCGTCAGCATGTCGAGCAGGCCCTGCGTGGGGTGCGAATGGCGCCCATCACCGGCATTGATCACATGCACATGCGGCGCCACATGCTGGGCGATCAAATAGGGCGCGCCCGATTCGCTGTGCCGCACCACAAACAGGTCCGCCGCCATGGCCGAAAGATTGGCGATCGTGTCGAGCAAGGATTCGCCCTTGCTGGCTGAGGAACGCGCAATGTCGAGATTGAACACGTCGGCCGACAGGCGCTTGGCGGCAATCTCGAACGTGGTGCGGGTGCGCGTGCTGTTCTCGAAAAACAGGTTGAAAACGCTCTTTCCGCGCAACAGCGGTACCTTTTTGACTTCACGATCGTTGACCGAGACAAAGGTTGCGGCCGTGTCAAGAATGTGCGTGACGATGTCGCGCGGCAAACCCTCGACGGAGAGCAGATGCACCAGTTCGCCGTTGCGGTTGAGTTGGGGATTGCGCTGGTTCAGCACGGCTCGGCCTCCCGCAGTTCGAACACGAATCCGCCGGCTTCCCCTTGCGCCAGGGCCAGAGCCTGTGATGGCGGCAGCGTGACGCGTGCTGCGGCGAAGTCCGCCTGCACAGGCAGTTCGCGCCCGCCCCGGTCCACCAGTACGGCCAGCCGCACCCGCGCCGGCCTTCCGTAGTCGTACAACTCGTTGAGCACGGCGCGCACGGTGCGGCCGGTGTACAGCACATCGTCCAGCAGCAGGATGTCGGCTCCGTTGACATCAAAGGGCAGGCGCGTCTGAGTGCTGACGGCCAAGCCGCGCTGGGCGAAGTCGTCGCGGTGCATGCTCGACGAGAGAATACCGGCGTCGCCTGCGAGGCCGAGATCGCGCTGCAGGCGTTCGGCCAGCCAGGCGCCCCCCGAGGCAATACCGGCCAGTTGTGTATCGGAGCGGCGAAGGGTCCGCACTCCATCGACAAGCGCCAGGTAGAGTGCCTCGGCATCGAGCGGCAGTTCGCCCGGCGGAGCGTCGCTTGCAGAACGGGTGGTCATGGGAGAGTCCTCAAAAATTGCTCCAGAATGATGCAAGCCGATGCGGCGTCGGCGTCCTTCGCGCCTTGCGACAGCGCTTCGGTCGTGCTGTAGCGCTCGTCCACCTCAAACACCGGCAAGTGAAACCGCCCATGCAATTGCCGGGCAAAGCGCTGGGCACGGCGCGTGTTCTCGTGGCTCGCGCCGTCTGGGTGGTAGGGCACGCCAACCACCAGCGCGTCGGGCTGCCATTCGCGAATGCGCTCGGCCACTGCGGCAAACCGGGCTTCGCCTTCGGCGCGCAGCGTAGGCTGTGGACTGGCGCTGCGCAGCATCCGCGTGCCGATGGCCACCCCGGTGCGCTTGAGACCAAAATCGAAAGCCAGAAAACTCTGGCAATGGGAGGGAACCGCCGGCGCCTCTGCGCGTGCGCTTCCCTGCGTCATGCGCGCCCGGCCCCAGGGGCGAGTCGCCAGGCTTCGAGCCCCAGCAAACCCAGGGCGCTGTCGTAGCGCGAGTCCACCGGGGTATCAAAAATGACGGCCAGATCGGCCCCGACACTGAGCCAGCTGTTCTCGGCCATTTCCGATTCCAGTTGCCCCTCGCCCCAGGAGGAGTAGCCCAGCGTCACCAGCACGCGGCGCGGGCCGGCGCCGGTGGCGAGCGCCTCCAGTACGTCCTTGGAGGTCGTCATCTCCAGTCCGCCGGGAATCACCATGGTGGACGCATAGGCGGGCTCGTCGTCGGATTCGAGCTGCACTCGTTCGTGCAAGACGAAACCGCGCTCGGTCTGCACCGGTCCGCCAAGAAACACCGGCGCGCCCTGCAGATCGCTGCGCCCAAGCGAAAGCTCAACCTTCTCGAACAAGCCATCGAGCTTGATGTCGGTCGGCTTATTGATGATCAAACCGAGCGCGCCGCGCTCGCTGTGCTCACAAACGTAAACCACGCTGCGCGCAAACGCAGCGTCCTGCATGCCAGGCATGGCAATCAGGAAGTGGTTCGTGAGGTTCATCGGCGCAAAATCGGCAGACATCGGATTGATTTTACGTTCAACATGCCTGCTCCCTTCTCTCGCGGATTGGTCTGGTTCCGGCGCGATCTGCGTACACACGACCACCCCGCCCTGCACCATGCCCTGCGCGACTGCGCCCAGGTGCACTGCGTTTTCGTATTTGACCAGGACATCCTCGCACCGCTGCCGCGCGCCGATCGGCGCGTGCAATTCATTCGCGACAGTTTGCTGGAACTTGACCTTGGCTTGCGAGCCCTGGCGAAGGACGCCGGTGTCGGCCTGATCGTGCTGCACGCAAGCGCGCGGACCGCAGTGCCCGAACTGGCCGAAAAATTGGACGTCCAGGCGGTGTTTGCCGGCAGGGACGACGAGCCATCGGCGCTGGAGCGCGATGCCCAGGTGCGCACGGCACTTGCCCGACGAGGGCGCGAGCTGCATCTCTTCAAGGACCACGCGGTGTTCGAGCCCTCGGAGCTGCTGACACAGGCGGGAACAACCTACACGGTGTTCACACCCTACAAGAAGGCCTGGTTGCGAAAAATCGATGACAGCTTCCTCTCTCCATACAACGTCGCCAGCGGCGTGGGACGTCTCGCGCCACGCACTGCCGGGTTGCCCTCTGGGGTTCCTACGCTCGCGGCGATCGGATTTGGCGCCAGCGAGGGCCTGTCTTTGAAGCTCCCGCCTGGAAGCTCAGGGGGTCGGGCGCTTTGGCAAGACTTTGGCAAACGCATCGACGGCTATGACCACGCGCGCAATTTTCCGGCCGTGAAAGGACCAAGCTATCTGGGCATGCACCTGCGTTTTGGCACGCTCTCTGTCCGCGAACTCGCGCGCGACGCCTACCAGCGCATGGAGGCAGGCAGCGCCGGTGCCGCCACCTGGCTTTCGGAACTGATCTGGCGCGACTTCTACCTGCAGCTGATGGCGCATTTTCCCCATGCCATGGAACGCAGTTTCAAGCCGGCTTACGACGCGATTGCCTGGGAAACTGGTCAGGAGGCCGAGATTCTCTGGTCCGCCTGGCAAACAGGGCGCACCGGCTACCCCTTGGTGGACGCGGCAATGCACCAGCTCAACACCACTGGCTACATGCACAACCGCCTGCGCATGGTGGCAGCGAGCTTTCTGGTGAAAGACTTGGGCCTGGACTGGCGCCGAGGTGAGGCCTATTTCGCCAAGCTGCTCAACGACTATGAATTGGCGTCCAACAACGGCGGATGGCAGTGGGCGAGTTCCAGCGGTTGCGACGCTCAGCCCTGGTTTCGCATATTCAATCCCATTACGCAAAGCCTCAAGTTCGATCCTGAGGGGCGTTTCATCCGCCGCTACCTGCCACAGCTTGCGGGCTTGAGCGAAAAACACATCCATGCGCCCTGGATTGCGCCTGCCGACGCCTTGCAGGCAGCGGGGGTGGTGCTGGGCCGGAACTACCCGCTGCCCATCGTAGACCACGCACAGGCGCGCGAACGCACGCTCGCACGCTATGCGGTGGTGAAGAATCCGGCGCGCCAGGCAAGCTGAGCGCGGCGCGTCAGAGCGGTGCGGGAGAGGATCCGGGCCCCGACGGCGTCTCCAGATCGGCCATGCGCATGCCGGCCATTTCCAGCGGCGCGCCCGCGGCCAGGCGCAGGCGCAGCGTCAGATCGGTGCGGTTGTCGGCATAAGCCAGCATGTCGTCGCGGCTGATGGCTCCCCGCTCAAAGAGGGCAAAAAGCGATTGGTCAAACGTGCACATGCCCACTTGGCTGCTGCGCTCCAGCGCGGTGCGAATCTCGTGGATCTGGCCTTTTTGCAGCAGGTCGGCGACAAAGTTGGTGAGCAGCAGGAGCTCGACCGCGGGCACCTGGCGCACCTGCAGTCCAGGCAGCAGACGCTGCGCAATCACGGCTTTCAGGTTGAGCGAGAGGTCCAGCAGAATCTGCGCATGCGCCGTTTCGGGAAAGAAGTTGAGGATGCGCTGAATGGATTGACTGGCGTTGTTGGCGTGCAAAGTGGACACGCACAAATGCCCGGATTCGGCGTAATGCATCGCGTGCTGCATGGTTTCGCGGTCGCGGATTTCCCCAATCATGATCACGCTGGGCGCCTCGCGCATGGCGTGGCGCAAGGCCTCGTCGTAGGACAGCGTGTCCAAGCCCACCTCGCGCTGGGTGACCAGCGATCGCTGGTGTGAGTGCACGTACTCGATGGGATCTTCGATGGTAAGAATATGCCCGGGAACGCGCGCATTGCGGTGGTCCAGCAGGGCGGCCAGCGTCGTGGTTTTGCCGGCGCCGGCGGCGCCTACGGCCAGAACCAGTCCGCGCTTGAGAAAAGCGAGCTGCTGCACAGCCGCTGGCAGACCCAGGGCATCCAAGGTGGGGATGTGCGAGGAAACGTAGCGCACCACCATCCCGGGTTGGCCTCGCTGCATGTGCAGGTTGACCCGAAAACGCCCCGTTCCCGGGATTTGCAGCGCCAGGTCGCACTCCTTGCGGGCCTCAAACACCTCTGCTTGGGCTGCACTCATGATCGAGACAGCAAAGGTCTGGATGTCAGACGCCGAGAGTGCCGGGTGTTTCAGCGCCAGATAATCCCCATGGCGACGCACCGTGGGTGGCGCCCCGCAAATCAGGAACAGGTCGGAAGCCTCCTCCCGGACCATGGCTGCCAGCAGCCCTAGCAGCCTCGGGCAAGGCATTCCCGCACCGGCCTGCACCGACTGCGTCTCCCCGCCCGGCATCAAGCGCTCACTGCCTCGTCCACGACCGTCTGTGAATAGTGGCGAACCAGACTGAGCAACTCTTCGTCAGAATACGGCTTGCCAAGATAGTGGTTGACGCCTAGCTCGATCGCATGGTCGCGGTGCTTCTGAGCAATGCGCGACGTAATCATGACGATGGGCAGATCGCGCAGTGTGGCATCGGCACGGATATTGCGCGCAAGATCGAAACCGTCCATGCGCGGCATCTCGATATCGGACAACACCACCGTGGGGCGTTCTTCCTGCAGCCGTTCGAGAGCCTGCAGACCGTCGGCAGCGAGGGCCACACGGTATCCCTCGCGGAGCAGCAAACGCTGCGTGACGCGTCGCACGGTAATGGAATCGTCGACCACCAGAACCAGCGGCACCTGTGCCGCTGGCGCCATTGCGGCCGTTGGAATGACTTCACCACCACTTGGCTCACTGGCAAGTTCCGAGTCTTGAAGACTGCGCAGCTGCTCGCCATACACAGTGGCCAAAGCCACCGGGTTGTAGATCAATACCACCGCACCCGACGCGAGCACCGACATTCCCGCCAAGCCCGGCAAGCGGGAAAGCTGCGGTCCCAGGTTCTTCACCACCGCTTCCTGGTTGCCCAGCACGTCGTCCACGTGCATGGCGATGCGTTGCGAGGCGCTTCGGAAAATCACCACCGAGCGCGTCTTGCCCGCGCCCTCCTGGCTGCGCCTGGAGGCCTGCAGGAGCGCGCCGGCCCAGAAAAAAGGAATGCTCTCGCCCGCGACCTCGAACTGACCGGACCGGTAGGCCACCTCGACGTCGGCCACGGGAACCCGGCGTACCAGCTCGACGACATTGGCCGGAACGCCAAATGCCAGTTCGCCCGCGCGCAGCATGACCACCTGCGTCACGGCCGTCGTCAGTGGCAGGACCATTCGGAAGGCCGCGCCGGCCCCTGCCTCGCTGTGGGTTTCGATGCGACCACCCAGTGCCTGAACCTCGGCACGAACCACGTCCATGCCGATGCCACGTCCCGCCAGCTCCGTCACTTCGCTGGCCGTGGAAAAGCCCGGCATAAAGATGAGGTTGGCCGTTTCCTCGTCACTCGCATCGGCAGCAGACGCAATCAAGCCTTGCTCTACCGCACGGCTTCGGATGGCATCCAGGTTCAAGCCGGCGCCGTCGTCCCTGAACTCTACAGAGACGTCGTTGCCCTCGTGGCGCAGAGCCACGCTGACCGTGCCGGTGGCGGGCTTGCCAGCGGCGGTGCGCACCTCGGGCGCTTCGATGCCGTGAGCGACGCAATTGCGGAGCAAATGCTCGAATGCCGGCGTCATGCGGTCCAACACGCCGCGGTCCATTTCGATCGAGCCGCCGGTAATGTCCAACTTGATCTGCTTGCCCGTCTCCTTGGAAGACTGACGTACCACGGCATACAGTCGCTCGGCAATGCCTTCGAATTCCACCATGCGGGTACGGAGCAGATCGCGCTGCAGTTCGCGCGCCTGTCGCCCCTGGGCGATCAAATCGTCTTCGGTACCTTCCACGACGCGCTGCAGGTTGCGCTGCACCGTTGCCACGTCGTTGACGGATTCGGCCATCATCCGGGTCAGCTCCTGCACCCGGGTGAAACGATCGAACTCGAGCGGGTCGAAACCTGCCGCGCTGTCCTTGGACAGCGCCAGGCGGGACTGCATCTGCGACTCGGACTGGACTTCGATGTCGCGCAGTTGCTGGCGCAGCCGGTCCAGGTTGATCGAGAGGTCGCCCATGGAGCCCTTGAGCAAGCCCAGGCGCGACTCCAACCGGGAGCGTGTGATCATGACCTCGCCTGCCTGGTTGACCAGACGGTCGAGCAACTGCGCACGCACGCGCACCGAATGCTGAGCAGCCGCGCGGCTGGCAGAGGCCGTGGCCGCA
The DNA here is from genome assembly GCA_023954035.1 of Burkholderiaceae bacterium. GTDB lineage: Bacteria > Pseudomonadota > Gammaproteobacteria > Burkholderiales > Burkholderiaceae_C > Simplicispira. Next base: position 11,525 of record JAMLIT010000004.1, read on the forward strand.
CCGATAGGCCGAGCAAGCACCGACGACTGAACGCGACTGCTTGAGGCCGGGGCCTCCTGGGACGCCTGATCGGGCGCGGCGGCTGGCGTCGCGAGCAGTTCGGCTGCTTCTTTTAGCTCTCCATCGGCGGCACGCAACACCCTGAAGTTCGCCTGCAGGGCATCGAAACTGCCCAGCAAGGGTTCAATGTCCTCCGAGGCGGTACTTTCCGCATCCAGCGCTTCGATGGCCGACTCGAGTCGGTGGGCCATTTCTCCCAGTCGCATGGCTCCGGCCAGGCGTGAACTGCCCTTGAGCGTGTGCAAGGCTCGCAAGACTTCGCTTCTGGCACCCAGGTTGTCCGGCCGTGCTGCCCATTGGCGCAAGGCACCACCGAGATGCGGCATCAGTTCGGCGGCTTCTTCCTCAAAAATGGGGAAGAGGTCCGGATCGATGACGTCCAGAGCATCAATATCGTCGTCAAGGTCGGAGCCCAAGCCGACGGCCCGGGAGATGGCGTCATCGATCTGCTGGTCGTGGTCGCGCACCGGCACGGAGAGGGCCGGAACCACCGTGCCTGCAAGGGGCGCCTCCGGCAGGGCCATGGCCTGCTTCTGGTCTTGCGCCTGCTCCCGGTCCACCGCCGCTGGCTCGGGCGTCTCGGGCTCGTCCTCCGCCTGCTCCGGCTGAAGCGCTTGCGGCATGGGTTCCTGCGAAGAGATCTCTGGCGTGGCGGGCACGGCGTCGCAAGCGCTGTCCGCGGGCGAATCCGCGTCGGACAGCGAGGGCGACAATGTGGTGCTGACCTCCGTTTCCAGGATTTCGCGCAGTGCTTGCACCACCTGCGTATCCGCTTCCTTGAGGAATCCGGCAGCGAACTGGTGCAGCAAGCGCCGAACCTCTTCGGCGGCACGAAGAAACACGGAGGCCTGTTCGGGCTCGCCCATGGGCTGCAATTGCACGTGCTCCAGAGCATGCTCGAGCACCCGGGCCGTTTGCGACAAGGCATCGAATCCGACGGTCGCTGAGCTGCCAGCCAGAGAGTGCGCCAGCGCGACCGCGGTGTCCGGCAGGCGTTCGTGGAGTTCCAGGGCCCACTCCTGCAGACAGGTGGTCAGGCGCCGCGACCATTCATCGGCTTCGTTGAGATAGACGTTGTACAGCGGGAGGCCGATGGTGAGATGTCCGATGACCTTGACGTTGTCGTCCTTGGTTGCGGCTTCGCCTTGAGCCGGCTGGTCTTCCGGCACCTCAAGAAATGGCTCTTGGGTTGGGGTATCGGCGGCTGCAACGCTGCCCTCTCCCTGCGGCGCTTGCGAAGGTTCTGCGTGCTCGGGCTCTTCCATGACTTCGGCCGCAAGCGCACCCAAGGCCGATGCCTCTTCTGGCACGGGGCTGTCCTCTGGCACGGCTTCGTCCGGCCCCGACTGCTCCTGCCGACCATCGCCTGCGTCGGAAGCACCCAGCGCGGCTTCAAATTCGGCGAAGTCGATTTCGAAGCCGGAATCGAGCGCGATCGGCCCATGCAGGTCTTCGCTCGAAGCGCCTTGATCGCCAGGGAGCGAAAGTTCGGACGCAGCGTCCGAGGCGACGGGCACCGGTTCGGACGGTTCTCCCGCCGCCTCTGCACGGGCCCCCCCGCTGGGTGCCAGATCTTCCCCTGTCGTAGACGCGAGACCTGCCGACGCTGCGGCCGCATCTCGCACGCCTGGGACGTCCGCAGGCTGCTCCGACACCTCACCAGCGCCGGCCGAGCTCGCGCGCACCGGCGGCAGAATGAGCGGAAGGACATTTCCGTCCAGACGCATGGCTTCAGCCACGCTGCGAAAGGCGTTGGGATCCCAGGCAGAATCGTCGCCAGCGCCGATGTCCTGTGCCCAACGGCCAAAACCCTCCAGGGCCTGGCGCGAAGTCTCCAACAACGGCCTCTCGATGGGTTTTTGCTCGGCCAGCCAGCCGTTGAGCAATTGCTCCATTGCCCAGGCGGCTTCCCCGAAGTGGTTGAGCCCGACCATGCGCGAACTGCCCTTGAGGGTATGGAAGGCTCGACGCAGGGTGGTCTGTTCGCTCAGATCGCCCGGGGTAGCCTGCAAGGCCGCCACCGCAACCAGTCCGTTGTCCACCACCTCGCGTGCTTCTTCAAGAAATATCTCGAGCAGCTCGTCTTCGACCTCCGGTCCGCGCTCGTGAATCCGGACGGCATCCTGACCGGTCCCGTGCTGGCTTTCACTGCTGGCTTCGGCTTTGATTTCCGTCTCGGCTGCAGCTTCTTCAGGCGTTGCAGGTGCTTCCTGGACGTAGGCCTCAGGCTCTCCGGTCGCTTGCGCAGGTGCCGTCTCGACAGGAGGCTCTGGCACGGCGGCCTCGGCCAACTCCTTCGGTCCCAGCCGAGGCACCACGTCGGGAAGAGGCACCGGCGCGCGCTCTTCGACCTTTTGGGCCACTTCCTGCGCGTCGTCCGGACTGTCTGTCGCGCGCGTGCGGGCCCGACCGGCAATCAAGCGCAGCTCACCCAATTCCTCGTCATAGACAAACAGCTTGCGTGCCATGGCACGCTGATAGCTCAGCATGTCGATCATGAAACCCAGTGCACCGAGGCTATTGCCCAGCTTTTCGAAGAGCACCTTGCGCTCTTCTGCGTCCACCACATCCCTCATCAACAGCCGTTCTACGGTATCGCGCATCCGCAACACTGCCAGCGAAGCCTGGTCCAGACCCAGCACCGAGAGCACGCCACGCATCTGCGCGAGGCGGCTGGGCACAGACGTCAGCGGCGCAGTGTCCTCTGGGTTGCGGAAAAACTGGTCCATGGAACGTTCGGCTTCGCCCAGGGTGACGCGCAATTCGTCGACCACGCTGCCCATGGTCTGGTGGTCGCTGACGCGGCGGTACAGGTCCTCCATCCAGGGCTCAAGAGGTTCGGGTTCCCGGCCCGCGCTGACGCGGTCAAGGCGCTGTGCCAGATGCCCTGCGCGCACCACAAGCTGGTCGTCGGCCGTATCGGTCTCGTCGAGCGCCGCCTGCAAATACAGTACCGAGGTGGCGACCTCCATTGCCAAGGCTGCCGACGGCGGCTCCCCCGAGCGCACGGTTTGATCCAGCGTGCGCGTCAGCGCCTGCGCCAGGCTTTCGCTGTTGCGATTGAGTTTTCGCAGGGAATCGCAGACCAGGCTGAACTGATCGGCCGCGGGCTTGAGCTTGTTGCGGTCGCCGCCAGCCAGCGCGGACCACGTTTCCGCCGCCGCTGCAATGCGTTTGCGTGCCTGCGCAAGCACCGCTGGGTCAAAGCGCCCGAAGCGCCGTGCTTCATAGTCCACCGGCTGAAAACGCTGCAGGCCAAAGGCCTGGCGCACCGCGGTCAGAAGGGGCAGCGACTCGCCCTCGCTCGGTCTGGCCTGGGCGCAGAAAAACAGCAGGTCCTGGACCAACCGGTCGGCAATGGCGCTCTCGCCACGGGCCATGGCCGCATACTGCATCAGAACCCGCGACGCCACCCGCTTGACGTAGACGTCCGGGACAAACATGCCACGTGAGAAAGCGTCGAAAAACGCCGCGCAGATCTTCCAGAACGCGCGGCCCTGGCGGTCTGCTTGCGCGGCAGCAAGCCCCAGTGACAGCTCGGCCAGGTCGCGAGCGGCATCAAAATCGCCGTCCTTGACGATGCGCAGCACATCCTGGTCCAGCCGGCTGCGCGTCTCGGGCCCAAAGCCCACCGGCGACTGGGAAATCGCAAACTCAGGCTCGCGAAATCGCCGTTCCGCTGGCCACAGGTCGGCAGGGTGTACCCGCTCCGCTCCTGTCAGCGCTTGAACGTCACGGTACTGGGGGAACAGCGCAACCGGCGACACCGCCTTGCCCGCCAGCACGATCTCGAGGTACTCGCTCAACGCAAAGCTCGCGCGCTCGATCGCGCCTGCGGCGTCGTCGGTACACAGCTCGGGGCGCTGCACAAAGCGTTGTACCGCACTCTCCATCGCGCGCAACAACAGCGCGGGCGCCGTCATGCCGACCATTTCCAATGCGCCGCTGGCCTGGTGCAGCTGTTGGCGCGCCATGCGCAGCGTGGCCGCATCCAGGGTGGCAAGGTCGGACTCGCGTGCAATCTCCGCGTCGTACACAAAGCGGCGCAAGGCCTTGACGGCCCCGTCGAGCGACTTGCGCAGTTCGTCCAACACCCAGGCCAAAGGCCCCAGGTCCAGTTCGCCTTGCCCCCCTTCGGCTACAGCAACGTTGGCGACATCATTTGGCAGCATGGATTGGTTCCCGGCGGCGCGCGGCCTGTTCAGTATTCAGACAAACTCAGGCGATCTTGAAGCGGGCAACCGATTGGCGCAATTCCTCCGCCATCGTGGAGAGTTCACGCACCTGCTGCGCCGTGGTCCGGGTGCCCTCTCCTGTCTGCTCGGTCACGGCAAAAATGTGCTGGATGTTTTCCGCCACCTCGTTGGCCAGCGTCGCTTCACGCGACGTGGAAGAGGAGATCGATTCGATCAGCTCGGCAAGGCGTCGGGAAACCCGGTCGATTTCAGACAAGGCCGTGCCGGCGCTGTCGGACAGTCGCGCTCCCTCCACCACGCCCTGCGTGGACCGCTCCATGGCCGCGACGGCGTCCTGCGTGTCGGTCTGAATGGCTTTCACGAGGGCAGAAATCTGTCGCGTGGCATCGCCTGAACGCTCTGCCAATCGCTGCACTTCTTCTGCCACCACCGAGAAGCCGCGTCCGGCTTCACCGGCGGATGCGGCCTGAATGGCGGCGTTCAAGGCCAGCACGTTGGTCTGCTCGGTAATGTCTGAAATCAGCTCGGTGATTTCGCCAATCTCCTGCGACGACTCGCCCAGGCGTTTGATCCGCTTGGAAGTGTCTTGGATCTGATCGCGGATGGAGTTCATACCGCCGATGGCATTCTGCACAGCCTGAAGACCCGAATCAGCAGCCTGCAGCGACTGGCGCGCCACCGTGGCAGATTCTTGCGCCTGCGTGGAGACCTCGTTGATGCGCGAAGCCATGTCCAGCACCGAGCGACCGGTTTCGCGGATCTCGCGCAGTTGTTCCGTCGATGCAGCCAGCAGTTCCGTCGACGTGTTGTCCACCAGCGCCGTGGTCTGTGCCACGCGGGTCGCCGTGTTCTGCACGCTGCCCACGATCTGGCGCAACTCTTCCACTGTGTAGTTCACAGAGTCGGCAATGGCGCCGGTGATGTCTTCAGTCACGGTCGCTTCCTGGGTCAGGTCGCCCTCAGCGACGGACTGCAGCTCGTTCATGAGGCGCAAGATCGCCGCCTGGTTGGCGTCGTTGATGCGCTTGGCCTCCTGCTCCTGACGCTGAGCGTCGCGGTGCTGGGCTTCCGCTGCCTGCTGGCGGCTGCGGCTGTCGAGCAGCTGCACACGGGAAATACCGACGCCGCACAAAATCACGAACAAGCCGGCCAACACCAGCGCAGTCAGTTGTACGGCACCCACACCGGTCTGCTCTGTGAGACGGTTTTGCAGCGCTTCGAGCTGGCGCCGCAATGGTTCACTGTCACCGATGATGGCCGTCTGCGCTTCGCGTGCCGAAACCAAGCCCTGCAGATTGCCGAGGATGGCGCTGGCTTGCGTACGTGTCTCCTCATACAGCTTGATCAGCGCGGTCAGCTGTTCGCGGGTCTGCGGATCGCGTGTTGCGCTCAAGCGCAGCTCCGGGCTGCCGTCAAGCAAGCCCTGCGCGATTTCCTTGAACGAATTCAGGTCCTTGCCCAGGAGAAACACCGCCTCCGGGCTCACGCCCTCAGTGGTCTGGAATTCGTTGGCCGACTTGCCGATACGCTGCGTCAGCATCACCAGCTGACCGGCCGCTGAAATCTCTGTCGCCGGCGCATTCTGCTGCAGCTTGAGCGAGGAGACCGTCTCCGCAATCTCCAGCAAATCGGACGACTGGCGGTTGATGGTGCGCAGGGCGTCGCCCACCTGCGTCAAGATTTTTTGCTGCCCCATCACCACGTTGGCGTTGCGCTCGGCCCGCTCCATCAGTGGCTGGATCGACTGGAGGTCGGACTGGTAGTTCTCGCCCAGCTCCTGGACGCCCAATTCGCTGTCGCCCGACTGCAGCGCGCGCACGTTGCGCGCCAAAACGCCCGAGCTCTCCACCACGTCAGGAAAAGCTTGGGGGCTGCCCACCAGAGCCTGAGAAACCGACTTTGCCAAGCGCTGCGACTGCATCAGCGACTGACCGGTGGCTGCCAGTTGCTGCGCAGAACGGTCGGCCTGGCGCAACACCCAGCCGGCAATCAGCGCCAGAATCACCACGCCCAGCGCAAGAAGTCCAAGCAATCGCCGCTGGTGCGCTGCCGCTGTCGCCTCGCCCAGCAATGGCAGCGAAATGCGATCTACCGACAGTGGCGGCAAGTCCGCCCCGGCCGGATCGGGACTGCCTTGCACGCTGTTGAGCGCATCGCCCGGATAGTGCTCGCGCATCGGGTCACCCTGACCAGGCCCCGCGGCCGCGTCTTGGCCGGCAAGCGCACTGTCCTCGGTGGCGGCAGGAGCACGGTTGAACAATTTTCCAAAATTTTGAGCGACAGACATGGAGCAGCCTCACAGAGAAATTCAAGCACTGATACTCAGGAATGCGGGGTGCTGCGAGAGCACCTGCAGATTGAGCTCTTGCCAGCGAGCGCCGCCAGCGTCGATATAGGTCGTTCCGAAAAAATCCGGCGCGTCTTCGGCAGGAGGCTCGGAGTTCACGAATACGTCGGTGCTGCGCAACCCGGCGAGCCGGTCGACAAGCAAAGCCGCATTGACCTCCAGTGCAGCATTCAGGGCGAGCAAGCTGGACTCGCTCAGCGCCTGCTCGCTGCGCACCGCTCCATGACCCAGCAGACGCGCAAGATCCACCACGCCCGTCAGGCCGCCGCGCAGATTGGCCACGCCAAGAAACCAGTCCCGCGTGTACGGCACGGCCTGCACCGAGGTCCAGGGAAAAATTTCACCGGCCTGCGCCAGGGGCATTAGGTAATTCTGGCCGGCCGTCTCCACAGCCAGCCAAGAGGATACGGACACGTTTTCACTGCGCGCAGCCTGCAGGCGGCTTGCGAGTCGAATCTGGAGTTCGCGGAGTGCTTCACGGTTTGCCATAGCAACTCGGCGCCACTTAGTTGAGCGCGTCGATCTTGGCCTGAAGCTCGGCGGGATCCACCGGCTTGGTGATGTAACCACGCGCACCCTGGCGCATGCCCCAAACCCGGTCGGTCTCCTGGTTCTTGCTGGTGCACATGATGATGGGCACGTCGGCATACTGTGGGTCGCGGCTGATGGCGCGAGTGAGCTGAAAGCCATTCTGGCCCGGCATGACCACGTCCATCAGTATCAGGTCGGGCTTTTCTTCAGACAAACGCCTGAATGCCTCTTCGGCATTTTCTGCGGTTCGAACCTGCATGCCCTTTTTCTGCAGCAAATCCGTGAGGAACATCAATTCGGTCTTCGAATCATCGACGACCAGCACCTTCTGAATAGCCATCACATCGCTCCTTGGGAAACACTCGCAAACTGCTGCACCGCCTGCAGTAACTGGTCTTTGGTAAATGGCTTGGTAAGATAATCCTGGCATCCAACCATGCGGCCCCGAGCCTTATCGAAAACACCATCTTTTGAAGAAAGCATGACTACCGGCGTCTGTGCAAAATTCGGATTTCTCTTGATAATGGCGACGGTCTGGTAACCGTCGAGCTTGGGCATCAAGATATCGCAAAAAATCACTTGGGGGTGATAATCGTTGACCTTGGCCAAAGCATCAAAGCCATCGTCGGCGAGAAGCACTTCATGGCCTCCCTGCTTGAGAAATATTTCGGCACTGCGCCGAATGGTATTGCTGTCGTCCACCACGAGCACTTTGAAAGAGGCACCGGTTGTAGTCAATTGTCACTGCTCCGATGGAAAATAAAAATGCGCACCTGAGATAAGACCCAGGATTCAAATCTGGATCATCTCAAAATCCTGTTTGCCCGCCCCGCATTCCGGACACGTCCACTGCTCCGGCACCTGGTCCCAGGACATGCCCGCGGGCAAGCCGCCTTCGGGATAACCCTTGGCCTCTTCATAAATCCAGCCACAAATCAGGCACATCCAGCTTTTTGGTTCGGTCACAGCTTAAGGGGGCTTCACATAGAATGCAACGATTGTATCCAGCCAAAACAGCGCGCTGCCGTTTTTGCGCCACCTTCCCTTGCGCCTTTAAGGTCCATGTCGGACAACCTCCTTTCTACCCAGAACCCGGACCTGGCCGCCACGCCGACGCGCACCCCCGCCTGCGTGATGTTGATCAACGCCAACGACCCGAGCGGCGCCGGGGGGCTCGCGGCGGACATTGCGACCACGGTGTCGGTAGGGTGCCATCCGGTCACGGTACTCACCGGAACGTATATCCGCGACACCGCGCAGGTCTTCGACCATTACGCGCTGGATGACGAAGCAGTGATGGAGCAGGCGCGGGCCGTTCTCGAAGATCTTCCCGTGCAAATCATCAAGATCGGATTTGCGGGCACGCCGGAAAACCTCGGTGCCCTGGCCGAATTGCTGTCCGACTACCCCGAACTGCCTGTCGTTTCCTACATGCCCAATCTGTCGTGGTGGGAGGAAGATCGCATCGATCTCTATTGGGATGCGTTCCGCGAACTTGTTCTACCGCAAACCACAGTGTTGGTAGGAAACCACAGTACCCTGTGGCGGTGGCTGCTCCCCGACTGGGAAAAGGACGCCCACCCAGGTCCGCGCGACCTTGCCTGCGCCGCTGCCGAGATGGGCGTGGCTTACACACTGGTCACCGGCATCGCCCTGCCCGAACAATTTGCCGACAATGCCTTGGCCACCCCAGAAACCGTTCTCTGCAGCGGCCGGGTCGAGTTGTTCGACGCAACGTTCACTGGTGCCGGCGACACGCTGTCTGCCGCGCTTGCCGCCCTGCTCGCCACCGGCTGCGATCTGTCCGAAGCCTGCACCGAAGCCCTGGGCTATCTCGACGGCTGCCTGGAAGCGGGATTTCGGCCCGGCATGGGGCATGTCGTGCCCGACCGCATGTTCTGGGCCGAATCCGACGTCTCCGACGAGCCGCCTCCCGACAACGATGAACCGCCCAGCCCCACCGAGTTTGGCCTGCCCCCGCATGACACAAAACACTGACCGCAACCTTTTGCTTTTCCAACGCGCCCAAGCCGTGATCCCCGGCGGGGTGAACTCGCCGGTACGCGCATTCAAGGCCGTGGGCGGGACGCCGCGCTTCGTCCAGCGCGCGCAGGGTGCCTATTTCTGGGACGCCAACGACAAAAAGTACATTGACTACATCGGCTCCTGGGGGCCGATGATTCTGGGCCACGGCCATCCTGCCGTGCTGGAGGCGGTGCAAAAGGCGGCGACGGACGGTTTTTCGTTTGGCGCGCCGACCGAGCGCGAAGTTGAACTCGCCGAAGCCATCATCGAGCATGTCCCATCGATGGACATGGTGCGGCTGGTCAGCTCTGGCACCGAAGCAGGCATGAGCGCCATTCGTCTGGCGCGCGGCGCCACGGGGCGCAGCAAGATCCTGAAGTTTGAGGGCTGTTATCACGGCCATGCCGACGCGCTGCTGGTCAAGGCAGGCTCGGGCTTGGCGACCTTTGGCAACGCCACCAGCGCCGGGGTGCCCGCCGAAGTGGTACAGCACACCCTGGTGCTGGAATACAACAACGTCGCGCAACTGGAAGAGGCATTTGCCTTGCACGGGCGCGACATCGCCTGTCTGATGATGGAGCCCATCGCCGGCAACATGAACTTCGTGCGCGCCAGCGTGGACTTCACCCGCCGCTGCCGCGAGTTGTGCACGGAGCACGGCGCCCTGCTGATCTACGACGAGGTCATGACCGGATTTCGCGTGGCGCTGGGCGGCGCGCAAAGCGTGTACGCCCGGCACATTCCAGGCTTTGCACCCGACATCACGGTCATGGGCAAGGTGATTGGCGGCGGAATGCCGTTGGCAGCCTTTGGCGGCCGGCGCGAGGTCATGGAGCTGCTGGCGCCACTGGGCGCCGTGTACCAGGCGGGCACGCTCTCGGGCAATCCGGTGGCCACGGCCTGCGGGCTGGCGACGCTGAAGGAAATCTCCAGACCGGGTTTTTACGACGCACTGGCAAGCCGCACGCGGGCACTGGTCACGGCGCTGGAAGCGGCAGCGGCTGACGAGGGCGTTCCCTTCTGTGGCGACAGCGAAGGCGGCATGTTTGGCTTTTTCCTGCTGCCCGAGCTGCCGCAGAACTACGCGCAGGTGATGCGCACCGATGGCGCGCGCTTCAACCGCTTGTTCCATGGCCTGCTCGAGCGCGGCGTCTACGTCGCCCCCGCCCTGTACGAGGCCGGCTTCGTCAGCGCGGCGCATACGGACCAGGACATTGCTGACACGGTGGCAGCGGCGCGCGAAACCTTTGCCTTACTATAACTTTTGCAGCTAACAGCGCTTTTCCAATAAGCGCTAGAGGCCAAAAATACCCAAATTTCCGGCATTGTCCATCCATGTTTGCTGTGTTCAAGTTCTTCTTTGCCGCGCTGGTTCTGGCAACCAACACACTGGTGCTGGTCGCGTCGATGATTCCAGTGGCGCTCGTCAAGCTGGTGCTGCCCATGCAGGGCGTGCGCCGGGCCTGCGACCGCGCCTTGATGGGCATTGCCGCCTTGTGGATGGACATCAACGCTTTCTGGCTGGACGCCGTGAACCGCGGCCGGTGGGACATCTCGGGAGTGGAGGGGCTGGATCCGCGCGGCTGGTACCTGGTGGCCAGCAACCACCAAAGCTGGGTCGACATCCTGGTGCTGCAGCGGGTCTTCAACCGGCGCATCCCCATGCTCAAATTCTTCACCAAGAAGGAGCTGATCTATGTGCCGGTGATCGGCTTTGCCTGGTGGGCGCTCGATTTCCCGTTCATGCAGCGCAAGGGCGGTGCCAGTGCCCGGGCAGACATGGAGGCAGGACGCAAGGCCTGTGCCAAGTTCCGGCTGGTGCCAACGTCCGTCATGAGTTTCGTCGAGGGAACGCGCCGGACCGCAGCCAAGCACACGGCGCAGAAATCCCCCTACCGCCACCTGCTCAAGCCCAAGGTCGGCGGCATCGGCATGGCGCTGGAGACGCTGGGCGACGCCTTCACCGGTTTTCTCGACGTCACCATCGTCTACCCGCAGGGCACGCCCACCTTCACCGACGCCATGGCAGGGCGCATGGGCGATGTGGTGGTTCGCGCCCATCTGCGCAGCATTCCACCCGATGTGCTGCCGCCCGCTGGCGAACCCGCCCCGCGCGCGGCAGTGCAGGCCTGGGTGAACGAGCTGTGGCAGGCCAAGGACGAAGAGATTGGGCAGCTATTGAGCAGCACCGACGGCTTGGCAAACTGAGCTTTCAGCCCTCAAAATTGGCACCCCGCACACCAGCAGCCGCCGCGCAAGGGCCTGGGCCGGCCGCGCCGCCCCGTCGCTCAGGGGGTGGTACCGACTTCAGTGGCGAAAGTGCCGCACGCCGGAGAAAACCATGGCTACGCCGCGCTCGTCGGCGGCAGCGATGACTTCCTGATCTCGCATGCTGCCGCCGGGCTGGATGACGCAGCTCGCTCCTGCATCCACCACCACGTCCAGGCCGTCGCGGAAGGGGAAGAACGCATCGCTCGCCACCGCCGTGCCTTGCAGACTCAAACCCGCATGCTGCGCCTTGATGCTGGCAATGCGCGCGGAATCGAGCCGGCTCATCTGCCCGGCACCGACGCCGCGGGTCTGCCCGCCCTTGCAGAACACGATGGCGTTGCTTTTGACGTATTTGGCCACCTTCCAGGCAAACAGCAGGTCTTCCATCTCTTCGAGGGTGGGCTGCTTCTTGGTCACCACCTTGAGGTCGGTGAGCGAGATCTCGTGGTTGTCCGCTGTCTGCAGCAGCAGGCCCGAGCCAATGCGCTTGGCATCCATGGCGTTGCGGCCACGCTCCCAATCGGTCTTGCCGCCGTGCGCAGGCAGTGCAATCTTGAGCAAGCGCACATTCGCCTTGGCTTTGAACACCTCCAGCGCCTCCGGGCTGAAGTCCGGCGCCATCAGCACCTCGACAAACTGCTTGCTGATTTGTGCCGCCGCTGCGCCATCGAGCGTCCGGTTGAGCGCGATGATGCCGCCAAAGGCGCTGGTGGGATCGGTCTGGAACGCCTTGGTGTAGGCACCAAGCGCGTCCAGACCCACGGCCACGCCGCAAGGGTTGGCGTGCTTGACGATGACGCAGGCTGCGGCCTCGAACGTTTTGACGCATTCCCAGGCGGCATCGGCGTCGGCGATGTTGTTGTAAGAAAGCTCTTTGCCCTGCAGTTGCACGCCCGTCACCAGTGAGCCCGGTGCCGGGCAGAGGTCGCGGTACAGCGCGGCCTGCTGGTGGCTGTTCTCGCCATAGCGCAGGTCTTGCACCTTGGTGAAAATGCCATTGCTCTGCCCGGCAAACAGGCTGCGCTGAGGCACATAGGTTTCCGACAGTTTTTCAGCTTCGAACGTGACCGACGACAAATAGTCACTGATGGCGCCGTCGTACTGGGCTACCCGATTGAATGCGGCCACCGACAGCGCAAAGCGCAGCTTGTCGGACAATTTTCCGTTCGCTTTCAATTCTTCCAGCACAGCGGGGTACTGCGAGGCATCGGTCAGCACACCCACGTCCTGCCAGTTCTTGGCAGCGCTGCGCACCATGGCAGGGCCACCGATGTCGATGTTCTCGATGGCGTCGGCGAGCGTGCAGCCGGGCTTGGCCACGGTGGTTTCAAAGGGGTAGAGGTTGACCACCAGCAGATCGATGGTGTCTATGCCGTGCTCCTTGAGCGCGGCCATGTGCTCCGGCAGTGCGCGCCGGGCCAGCAGGCCGCCGTGCACTTTGGGGTGCAAGGTCTTGACGCGGCCGTCCAGCATTTCCGGAAATTGCGTGACTTCGGCCACTTCCGTGACGGGCAGGCCCGCTTCCTGCAGCAGCCTGGCGGTGCCGCCGGTCGACAGGAGCCCAATGCCCAGCGCGTGCAAGGCTTGCGCGAATTCAACGATGCCAGTCTTGTCGGAGACGGAGAGGAGTGCATTCATGGCTTGGGCCGCAGAGTTTTGAATAGAATTCGGCTCTAGCGCTCATCCAGCAAGCGCCAGTAGCTACAAATAAAAGAGCGCCTTTAAAGCAGCTTGTGCTCCAGCAGCTTTTTGCGCAAGGTGTTGCGGTTCAGGCCCAGCCATTCGGCTGCGCGCGACTGGTTGTTGTCGGCGTGGCTCATAACCACTTCCAGCAGTGGTTTCTCAACAGCGCGCACCAGCATGTCGTACATGCCGTCGGGCGGCTCGCCGTTGAGGTCGCGAAAATAGCTGTTCAGGCTCTCGCGTACGCAGGCGTCAATGTGTTGGCGGCTCATACTGCCCATCCCTCGGTTTCTTGTATTTCGTCTTTGGCGGTCGCGTGCACCTGCGGCAGCCGGTCCATCTGTCTTCCGAGCGCCTGCAGGAATAACGCCACCGCACGGTGTTGCGCAGCGCTGTCGTCCAAGCCATTCATGCGCTGGCGAAAGGTCTCTGCGCCAGGAAGCGCCCGCAAATACCAGCCAATGTGCTTGCGCGCACTGCGCACGCCGGTCTCTTCTCCATAGAGGCGGTAGTGGTCTTGCAGATGCGCCAGCAGCACGCGCTCCAGCTCGGCGATCAGCGGTGGCGCCAGATGTTCTCCGGTCGCCAGAAAGTGCCCGATTTCGCGAAAGATCCAGGGCCGCCCCTGCGCAGCGCGCCCGATCATCAAGGCATCGGCACCGGTAGCGGCGAGCACATCGCGCGCTTTCTGCGGTGAATCAATGTCGCCATTGGCCACCACGGGAATAGACACCGCCGCCTTCACGGCCGCCACCGTTTCGTATTCGGCGGCGCCGCGGTAGCCCTGCTCGCGCGTTCGACCGTGCACGGTGAGCATCGCGATCCCGGCCGCTTCAAACCGGGTGGCCAGCGCCACGGCATTCTTGTGCTGCTGGCACCAGCCGGTGCGCATCTTGAGGGTGACGGGCACGCCGCGCGGGGCGCAGGCGTCCACCACGGCGCGCGCAATGGAGACCGCCAGGGCTTCGTCCTGCATCAGCGCCGAGCCGGCCCACTTGTTGCACACCTTCTTGGCTGGACAGCCCATGTTGATGTCGATGATCTGTGCGCCGCGCTCTACGTTGTGAACGGCCGCCTCGGCCATCATCGCGGCGTCGGTGCCGGCAATCTGCACCGCAATCGGGCCCGGTTCGCCACTGTGGTCGGCACGGCGCGACGTCTTCAGGCTGTTCCACAGATCGCGCCGCGAGGTCACCATCTCGCTGACTGCGTAGCCCGCGCCAAGCGTCTTGCACAGCATGCGAAACGGCCGGTCGGTGACGCCCGCCATGGGCGCGACAAACAACCGGTTGGGCAGCAGGAAAGACCCGATGTGCATGAAAATCCGAGAGCGCGCAGGAGCAAGAGGCGGCATTGTAGCTGCTCAAAATTTCAGCAACCTGTGCAGGTAGCTCGGACGCCTGTGCGAAGCCCCCGGAACGTCGGCGCGCAGCACTCAATGCGCGGCGAACTTCTGCTCGCCCGCTGTGGGGGCCGTCAGATGGTGGCGTCTGAGCGCAGCCCTCAGCCATTCGCGGTTGTACAACACGTCAGGAGAGACGTCATTTGCGCCGCGCACCGCCGACGTCGCTCCCAGATCGACAGGCTCGCCATCGGCCAACGGCCCGCGCAGCACTTGGCTGGCAAGGCTCGCATCAAGCACCTGCAATTGCGCCACCGATGGAGACCCGCTGCCCTGGCATCTCGATTGCAGCGCGAGGCCCAGGACCCGCAGTTCCTTGTCCAGCGCGGCCCAGTCGGCTCGCTCACGTCCTGCTTGCACGCAAGCGCCGCTGTGCACGCTCCAGACGCTGGCCGGCACCGTGGACTGCAGCGCCTGGCTGCAGCCCATGAGAAGCATGGCCCAGAATGCACCGGTGCAGACGGGCACCCACCGCTTGATAGAAATCATGACCGCGTCCTGCGCGTGAGAAGATGGTTCACGATACAAAGGCTGGGAATTCCGGTCGTGCGCTGCGGGCGCAGGCACCCGTAGGACGGCGCCGCAGAGCGTGCAGCCGCCTCTCTGGCGCCCCTACACTCGCAGGCCTATGGACGCTTGGACGCAGTTGTTGCAATGGTTGGCCCTGCCGCAATTCGGCCTGAGCACGGTGCTGGTGGTGTCCTTCGTTTCTGCCACGCTGCTGCCGCTGGGTTCGGAACCCGCGGTCTTCGGCCTGATTCAACTCAACCCCGAGCTTTTTTGGCCGGCCATCCTCGTCGCAACATTCGGGAACACCCTGGGTGGAGCGTTCAGCTGGTGGATGGGCCTGGGCGCACACAAAGTGACGGACCGACTGCGCGGCAGCAAGACCGATACGCGTGCGCTCGCTTGGCTAGAGCGTTTTGGCGCGCGCGCCTGCCTGCTGAGCTGGCTGCCCGTGGTGGGAGATCCGCTTTGCGCAGTGGCCGGCTGGCTCAAGCTGCCGTTTTGGCCCTGCGTTTTCTATATGGCGATTGGCAAGTTTCTGCGCTACCTGACGATGACCGCCGCGCTGCTGGCCATGGTTCCCGGAAAGAGCGAAGGTTTGGCCCGCATGCTCTCCTTCTGGTAGCAGTACGACCGACCCTGCCCTGCTGCGCCGTCTCAGGAGTTGCCGACCGGCGCCCGGGTGCTTTCGATGAATCCTGCCTCTTCCAGAAGCAGGAAGTCTTCGTCAGCCGCGTCGCCTGCATCCTCGGGTTGCGACGGGCCGTTGACAGTGGAATCGGCCGCCTTGGCACGGTCGACCGGTTCCTCGACAACGACTTGGTTGCGCCCGCCCTCCTTGGCCAGGTAGGTGGCCGTGTCTGCGCGGGAAAAGAATTCAAGCACCGACTCGCCGTGCACGTACTGCGTGACGCCGATCGAGACCGTCACCCGGCAACGCATGCCTTCGGACCAGACGTGATCCTCGACCTGGGCACGCACGCGCTCGCAGGTGTTGAGCGCCGGGAGCAGGGACGTGCCGGGAAAGATCAGCAGGAACTCCTCGCCGCCGTAGCGCCCGAAAATGTCTTCGTCCCGCACGCTCTGCTGCGCCACGCGCGAGAAGGTGCGCAGCACTTCGTCTCCGCCCAGATGCCCCATTTCATCGTTGATGCGCTTGAAATGATCCAGATCCAGAATCGCGATGCACAGCGGCAGTCCAAGTTCGTCCGCCAACTGCTTTTGCTCTTCCAGCGCGGCAACGATGTAGCGCCGGTTGTAGCAGCCCAGCTGCGCGTCGCGCCGGGCGTCTGCCTCGATCGTGCGAATCTTGCGGCTGGCCTGGTTGAGCACCATGTGCAGCAAGGGCACCTTGCCCGTCAGATAGACGAAGCCTGGAAGCGCGACGGCCAGGGCCGCAAAATGCATGGCCTCGAGTTTCAACAGGGCGAGGTTCTGCTGCTCAAGATAATGCAGGGCCAGCACGCCGGCATATCCCAGCAGCTGGGCAGCGGCCAGGACAAAGGCGGTGTTTCTCGAGATCCGGTACATGCCGTAGGCGAGCGTCACGAAAGTGAATGGCGCCAGCAGGATCTGCATGGCAGGGTCCAGATAGACCAGCACAAGCATCGCGCCCAGACAGCAGACGACGATGGGAAGCTTCAGGCGCTTCTCGCGAAACTTTTGGTGCCAACCCGTGCGAAACAGCAGCACGAACCCTGCCACCCCCGCCGCCACCATGCCAAGGTAGGCCACCAGTGTGCGCCATTGCACATAGCCCAGCCAGTGCACCAGAAACGCCACCGCCCCGTAGCCGCCAATGAGAACCAGCGCGATCAGCCACTTCTGCGCATTCGTACGCTGGCGGCGCAAGCGCAGGGCGTCCGAGTGCCGGCGGGAGAATTGGCCCGAATGGTCCTCCGTGTCATTGAAACCAGAGGCCATGGTGTCGGACAGGGGAAAACCTTCGCTCATCGCGAAACCCATGTCCCGGCGTGCCGAGAACACCGAGCGGAAACCGAATGCGCTCATGACATGTGCCGCTGGCTGCGGAAAGAGTTGCGAAGAAGCGGGGCAGGGACCTCTGCGGGTACAGACAAGCAATTAAACCGAAGATAACAGCTTGCAGTCAATTAATACGAAATGTTACATAACCGCCGTTTGCTTGCGGTCAGACGTTGAAGAGAAAGTTCAACACGTCGCCGTCCCTCACCACGTATTCCTTGCCTTCCGCGCGCATCTTTCCGGCGTCTTTCGCGCCCTGCTCGCCGCGAAGGGCGATGAAGTCGTCAAAGGCAATGGTCTGTGCCCGGATAAAGCCGCGCTCGAAATCCCCGTGGATGACACCCGCGGCCTGCGGCGCCGTTGCGCCAACGGGGATGGTCCAGGCCCGCACTTCCTTGACGCCTGCCGTGAAGTACGTCTGCAGCCCCAGCAATTTGAACGCCCCCCGAATCATCCGCGCGAGTCCTGGCTCGCTCTGCCCCATCTCGGCCAGGAACATGTCGCGGTCTTCATCGCTCATCTCGGCCATTTCGGCCTCGATCTTTGCGCAAATGGCCACCACCGGCGCGTTCTGAGCAGCGGCATATTCCTTGAGGCGATCCAGATAGGGGTTATTCTCGAAGCCGTCTTCGCTCACGTTTCCGACAAACATCGCCGGTTTGGCGGTAATAAGGCAAAACGGCTTGAGAAGCGCCTGCTCTTCCTTGCCGACCTCCACCGAGCGTGCGGGTTTGCCTTCGTTCAGGGCTTCCTGTATGCGGGTGAGCAGGGCCACCAGCTTGGCGGCCTCCTTGTCATTGCCCGACTTGGCCGCCTTGCTGTAGCGATTGAGCGCCTTGTCCACCGTGGCCAAATCAGCCAGGCACAGCTCCGTCTGAATGACCTCGATGTCCGAGATGGGATCGACGTGCCCGGCCACGTGGATGACGTTCTCATCATCGAAACAGCGCACCACGTTGACGATGGCGTCGGTTTCCCGGATGTGCGCCAGAAACTGATTGCCCAGACCCTCGCCCTTGCTGGCGCCCGCCACCAGGCCGGCAATATCGACAAACTCGACGATCGCCGGAACAATGCGCTCGGGCCGGATGATCTCGGCCAGTTGCTGCAAGCGCGGGTCAGGGACTTCCACGACGCCCACATTGGGTTCGATGGTGCAAAAGGGATAGTTCTCGGCCGCGATGCCTGCCTTGGTCAGCGCGTTGAAAAGGGTGGACTTGCCAACATTGGGCAGGCCCACGATGCCGCATTGAAGGCTCATGAAATTCCTTGAAGTGAGATCGCGCGCCGCGAAGAGGCCGTTCCCTTCCGCGGGTAGGTCTTTGCGAGCGATGTGGCAATCGGTGCGGGAAAGCGCACGATTTTAGCCACCTGAGGGTTTCGGAGCAGGCTTCTACAATCCACCGATGCCCAAGTCCTATGACGTCTGTATTCGCGGCGCGGGCGTGGTCGGCCGCACGCTGGCTCTGCTGCTTGCGCGCGAGCGCTTTCGCGTGGCTCTGGTCAACGATCCCGCTGCGCAAGAAAGCGGCCCTGCCGATGTACGTGCCTACGCGCTCAATGCAGCCTCTCACGCCCTGCTGGAGTCGCTGCGCTGCTGGCCCGATCCCGAGCATGCAACCGCCGTGCTGCACATGCATGTCTGCGGCGATCATGGCGGCGAGTTGCATTTTGACGCTGCAGCCCAGCAGGTTCCGGCGCTGGCATGGATTGCCGACGTGCCCGCGCTGCAAGCCCGCCTGGCAGAGGCCTTGCGCTACCAGCCACAGGTCGAACAGGTGGACGGCGCCGTTGATGCAGCGTTGACCGTGGTCTGCGAAGGCCGCGGCAGCCGCAGCCGCGAAGAACTTGGCGTTCGGTGGGATGCCTCACCTTACTCGCAGACGGCTGTTGCTGCCCGCATCATCGGCACCCTGGCGCACGAGCAAACGGCGCGGCAATGGTTTTCGGCCGACGGCATTCTGGCGCTTCTACCGCTTGGCGGCGCGCAGGGCAAAGAAATGGCCGTGGTCTGGTCGGTCACGCCCGAACGCGCCACCGAGCTGCTGGCGCACAGCGAGCAGGTATTTGCCGGCGAACTCGCGCACGCCAGCGGTGGCTGCCTGGGCGCCCTGCAGATGCATGGCGAGCGCCGGGCCTGGCCGCTGCAACTGGCGTGCGCCGAGCGCTGGTGCGGGCCGATGGCAGGCGCCGCAGGCGCTGAATCGGCTTGGGTTCTGGCAGGTGATGCTGCCCATACCGTGCACCCCCTCTCGGGCCAGGGATTGAATCTGGGCCTGGGCGACGTACAGGCGCTGGCTCGGCTGCTCGCTGCGCGCGGCAGTTGGCGCGGCTTGGGAGACTTGCGGCTTCTGCGCCGGTACGAGCGGGAGCGAAAAAGCGCCTTGCTGCCCATGCGCCTGACGACTGACGCCCTCGCGCTCTTGTTTGCGCGACCAGAAGCGACGGTGCAAAGCCTGCGCAACTGGGGCATGCAAGGATTTGACCGCAGCGGTCCACTCAAGCACTGGATGGCTCGCCAGGCCATGAACACCGACCCGGCCGCAAGTTTTGCTGCATTTCAAGGAAACACTGTCCCATGAAGACTCTCCATTGGCTGCTGGCCGGCGCCGCGCTGGCCACCGGCGTTTGCGCGCCAGCGCAGGAAAGCGCCATTCGAAAAACCCTGGCGGAACGCATTCCGCAGCTGGAGAAAATCGATGAAGTCCGCAGTACGCCCATGCCCGGCCTGTACGAAGTGCGCATCGGGACCGATGTGTTCTACAGCGACGCCAAGGGAAACTACCTGATCCAGGGGGAATTGATCGACACCCAGGCGCGGCGCAACCTCACCGAGGACCGCATTGCCAAGCTGAGCGCAGTCGATTTCTCCGACCTGCCGCTGGCCGACGCGTTCACCGTGGTGCATGGCAACGGCTCGCGCAAGCTCGCCGTGTTTGAAGACCCCAACTGCGGCTACTGCAAGCGCTTCGAGCGCGATTTGCAGAAAGTGCAGGACGTGACGATCTACACCTTCCTCTACCCCATCCTCAGCCCCGATTCGGCCGAAAAGTCGCGCAATATCTGGTGCGCCAAGGACCGCGTGGCCGCCTGGCAAGATCACATGCTTCGCGAGAAAGTGCCCGCAGCGGCCAGTTGCGACACCAGCGCGCTGCAACGCAACCTTGCGTTTGGCAAGAAGCACAAGATCACCGGCACGCCGACGCTGATCTTTGTCGATGGCAGCCGCGTGCCAGGGGCCATCAACGACGTAGAAGTTGAAAAGCGTTTGACGCAGGCGCTATCGTCCGCGAAATGAGCGCCCGCCGCAGCCTGCCCGTCGCGCTCACCCACAAGCCTGCATCGGGCGTGCATTTCCGCGTTGAGCTGCGCGATCTGCACGCGCACCTCTTCGCCATCACGCTGCACTTGCCGCAGCCGCAGGCAAAGCAAACGTTCCAGCTGCCCGCCTGGATTCCCGGCAGCTATTTGCTGCGCGAATTTTCCAAGCACCTGCAGGGACTGCAGGCTTGGCAAGGCGGCCAACCCATCGCCCTGACGCAATTGGACAAATGCACCTGGCGCACCGATGGCGCCAGCAATGCCGCTCTGGAATTGCGCTACGAGGTCTACGCGGCCGACACCTCCGTGCGCAGCGCGTGGCTGGACGCCTCACGTGCTTTTTTCAATGGCACCAGCGTGTTCTTGCGGGCGCTTGGGTTTGAGCAAGCGCCGCACACTGTGCAGATCGTCGCACCGGCTGGAAAGCCAGATTGGCGCCTGGCCACGGCGCTTTGCGCTGAAAAGGTGGACGGCAGCGGATTTGGGCGTTACAGCGCCGGCAACTACGACGAACTCGTGGACTGCCCCGTGGAGATAGGTCCGTTCTGGGAAGGAGCGTTTGACACCGGCGGAATCCACCACCGTTGGGTAGTAAGCGGCGCCGCGCCGTCCTTTGACGGAGCGCGGCTGCTGGCCGACGCGCAAAAAATCTGTGCTGCAGCCATTGCGTTCTGGCACGGCGCGGAGACCCCGCCGCTGTGCGACTACGTCTTTTTGCTCAATGCCGTGGACGATGGCTACGGCGGGCTCGAGCACCGCAGCTCCACGGCATTGATCGCCGCCCGGCGCGACCTCCCGCGCAGCCACGGCGACGGCGAAGCCACCTGGAAACCCGGCGACGGCTACATCACACTGCTGGGCCTCATCAGCCACGAGTATTTCCACACCTGGAACGTCAAGCGCCTGCGGCCCAGCGAGTTCGAACATTACGACTACGCCCACGAGAACTACACCCAGCTCTTGTGGTTCTTCGAAGGCTTCACCAGCTACTACGACGACCTGCTGCTGGTGCGTGCCGGCTTGGTGGACGCCGCCGGTTACCTCAAGCTGCTGGCCAAAACCATCAACCAGGTGCTGCAGACGCCTGGACGCCTGCAGCAAAGCGTCGCCCAGGCCAGCTTTGACGCCTGGGTGAAGTACTACCGTCAGGACGAAAACACCCCCAACGCCACGGTCAGCTACTACACCAAGGGCGCTCTCGTGGCCTTGTGCCTGGACCTCAGCTTGCGGCGCGAAGGCCACACCACGCTGGACGCGGTGATGCGCGCACTGTGGCAGCGCTGCCAAGGTGGCCCGATGCAGGAATCCGATGTGCTGGCGGTGCTGCAGGAGCTTTCGGGGCGCAGCTACGCCAGTGAGATCAAGGTCTGGGTCCATTCGATGGACGAACTACCACTTAGCGAACTGCTTGCAGCACATGGGGTGCAGATGCAGGCCGACGCAGCGCAGCCGGCACAACGCCTGGGGCTGCGCGTGGTGCCGGGCGATGGCGTGCGCATCAAGACCGTGCTGCGCGGCGGCCTGGCCGAGCGCGCCGGGCTGGCCGCGGGGGACGAATGGCTGGGCATTGAAACGTCTGCCGGAGCCTGGCGCCTGTTGCGCCTGGACGATTTGCCGCTGTATGCGCCGCCCGACGCGGCACAGGTGACGGCCCTCGTTGCACGCGACCAGCGGCTGCTTCGCCTGCCCCTTGAGCTCTCGGCCGGTCCGGACGCTGCAAGCGACACCGTGCAGCTGCGATTGACCGACCCGAACTTGGCGGCACGCTGGCTTTCGGCGAGCTAGGGGCGCGCCCGCCCTTTCGGTATAGTTTCCTGTTTGGCATTGATGGGAGAAAAAGTATGTCCTACACCTCGATCGAAGTGCGCACCGAAGCCGAGAAAGTCGGCGTGATCACACTCAACCGTCCCAAACAGCTCAATGCGCTCAACGACCAGCTCATGGACGAGCTGGGTGAGGCCCTGCACATTTTTGACAGCGACGAGGGCATCGGCTGCATCGTCCTCACCGGCAGCGAGAAGGCTTTTGCCGCTGGCGCGGATATTGGCGCCATGGCCAAGTTCAGTTTTGCCGATGCGTACAAGGGCGACTACATCTCACGCAACTGGGAAACCATCCGTTCCATTCGCAAACCGGTCATCGCCGCCGTCAGCGGCTTTGCGCTGGGGGGCGGCTGCGAGTTGGCGATGATGTGCGACTTCATCATTGCCGCTGACAACGCCAAGTTTGGCCAGCCCGAGATCAAGCTGGGCGTGATTCCCGGCGCCGGAGGCACGCAGCGCCTGCCGCGCGCAGTGGGCAAGTCCAAGGCCATGGACATGGCCCTCACCGGCCGCATGATGGATGCCGTGGAAGCCGAGCGCTCCGGACTGGTCAGCCGCGTCGTGCCGCTGGACAAACTGCAGGACGAAGCCTTGGGCGCTGCGCTGGTCATCAGCGATTTTTCGCGCATTGCCGTGATGGCGGCCAAAGAATCTGTCAACCGCGCCTTCGAGAGCGGCCTGTCGGACGGCGTGATGTTTGAGCGGCGCCTGTTCCACGCGCTGTTTGCCACAGCAGACCAGAAGGAAGGCATGGACGCCTTCGTCAACAAGCGCAAGGCCGTGTTCACGCATCTTTGATAGCGCGTTCCAAGATTTCACCCGGAAATCTGTTCTATAATTTTGCTCTCGGTGATATAGCTCAGTTGGTTAGAGCGCAGCATTCATAATGCTGATGTCGGTGGTTCAAGTCCACCTATCACCACCAGATTCAACCCCTTGCAGGCTGCCTGCAAGGGGTTTTTGCTTTGTCTGCCGCAAGCTTGCAAGCCTAGAATCCTTCTTTTCAGCCCCTGGATAGACCCATGACCCGCTGCAGCCGCCCCCGCGCGTTTCGCCGTCCAAGCCTTGCCGTGTTGCTCACCCTGTGTGCGGCAGGCCTGCTGCCCGCCGCCCCGGCGCTGGCCCAAGTGCCCGGCGACTTGGGCGGTTCGCGCACTTTCCCCGATCAGGCCAAGCGCGGCACGCTTACCGTTTTGTCCACCGTGAATGCGGAAATCGACGGTAAACCCGTGCGCATGGCGCCGGGCATGCGGCTGCTCAGCCCGCAAAATTCGCTCATCATGCTGCACACCGTGATCGGCAAGCAGTACGTGGTGAACTACCGGATGGAGCCCAGCACAGGCATGCTCCACACCGCCTGGATTCTGAACAAAGCCGAAATCGCCCTGCCGCGCCCCGGCAGCACAGCGCAGCGCAACTTTCGCTTTGAGAGCGACGTCGATCCGCGATAAACCGCGGGCATTTTTTGAGCTGTGCCAGGGCTGGCGGCGGCTTGGGGCATGGCCCTGCGAGATTTCTTCATGAGCAAAAAAGTCTTTATCAAAACCTTTGGCTGCCAGATGAACGAGTACGACTCGGACAAGATGCTGGACGTGATGCGCGCTGCGGAAGGCTACGAACCGACGCAGGACGTCGAAGAAGCCGACCTGATCCTGTTCAACACCTGCTCGGTGCGCGAAAAGGCGCAGGAAAAGGTGTTTTCCGACCTGGGCCGGGTGCGCCACCTCAAGGAGCGCGGCGTGCAAATCGGTGTGGGCGGCTGCGTCGCCAGCCAGGAAGGCGCGGAGATCATCAAGCGCGCGCCGTATGTCGACATCGTGTTCGGGCCGCAGACCTTGCACCGTCTGCCGCAGCTTCTGGAGCAGCGCCGCGTGCAGGCCCGCCCGCAGGTGGACATCAGCTTCCCCGAAATTGAAAAATTCGACCACCTGCCGCCCGCGCGTGTCGAGGGTGCATCGGCCTTTGTCTCCATCATGGAAGGCTGCAGCAAGTACTGCAGCTACTGCGTGGTGCCTTACACCCGCGGCGAAGAAGTCAGCCGACCGTTTGACGACGTGCTGGTCGAAGTGGCGGGCCTGGCCGACCAGGGAGTGAAGGAAATCACCCTGCTGGGCCAGAACGTCAACGCCTATCGCGGGCCCATGGGCGACACGGCCGAAATCGCCGATTTCGCCTTGCTTCTGGAGTACGTGGCCGAGATTCCCGGCATCGAGCGCCTGCGCTTCACCACCAGCCACCCGAACGAGTTCACGCCGCGCCTGATCGAGGCCTACGCGCGCATTCCCAAATTAGCCAACCACCTGCACCTGCCCGTGCAGCACGGCTCGGACCGCATCCTGATGGCGATGAAGCGCGGTTACACGGCCATGGAATACAAGAGCACGGTGAAGAAGCTGCGCGCCATCCGGCCTGACCTGGCGATGAGCAGCGACTTCATCGTCGGCTTCCCCGGTGAGACCGAAGAGGATTTCGCCAAGATGATGAAGCTGATCGACGACATTGGCTTCGACAACTCCTTCAGTTTCATCTTTAGCCCCCGCCCCGGCACGCCCGCCGCCAACCTCCACGACGAAACGCCGGGCGACGTGAAGCTCAAGCGTCTGCACCAGTTGCAGGCCGTCATCAACACCAACATCAAAACGATCAGTGAGCAACGCGTCGGCACGGTGCAGCGCATTCTGGTGGAAGGCGCATCCAAGCGCGACGCGGACGAGCTGATGGGCCGCACCGAGTGCAACCGCGTGGTGAACTTCGCCGGCCAGCCAAGGCTGGTGGGGCAGATGGTGGACGTCACCATCACCGAAGCCAAGGCCTACACCTTGCGCGGCGAAGTGCTGGTGCGCGAGGCGGCGTAGAACACCGAAAGTGCCCCTGAAGCACGAACAGGGTCAAGTGCCATTTTGCTTCTATTTTTATAGCTTCTAACGCTTATCCAATAAGCGCTAGAGGCCTAAAATACTTGAAATCTAGAAGGGCATCTTGGGCATGCCACTACCGCCCATGCCCTTCATACCGCCCATCTTCTTCATCATCTTCATCAGGCCGCCGCCCTTCATCTTCTTCATCATGCCCTGCATCTGCTCGAACTCCTTGAGCAGGCGGTTGACTTCTTGAACCTGGACACCGGCGCCGTTTGCGATGCGCTTCTTGCGGGTGGCCTTGATGAGCTCGGGCTTGCGGCGCTCCTTGGGCGTCATGCTCTGGATGATGCCTTCCTTGCGTTTGATGTCCTTCTCAGCCCGGTCCATGTCCACCGCGCCGGCCTTGGCCATCAATTGCGAAGGCAGCTTGTCCATCAGGCTCGACAAGCCGCCCATTTGCTTCATCTGCTGCAACTGGCCGAGGAAGTCGTTCAGGTCAAAGCCATCGCCGCTTTTCACCTTGGCGGCAAGCTTCTGCGCGGCCTCCATGTCGACGCCAGCCGACACCTGCTCGACCAGGGCGACGATGTCGCCCATGCCCAGAATGCGGCCGGCGTGGCGCTCGGCGTCGAACACCTCCAGGCCATCGAGCTTTTCCGAAACGCCGGCAAACTTGATCGGCGCGCCCGTGATCTGGCGCACCGACAGTGCCGCGCCGCCGCGCGAGTCACCGTCGAGCTTGGTCAGGATGATGCCGGTCAGCGGCAATGCCTCCTTGAAGGCCTTGGCCGTGTTGATGGCGTCCTGGCCCTGCATGGCGTCCACCACAAACAGCGTTTCCACCGGTTTGATGGCCGCGTGCAGGTCCTTGATTTCCTGCATCAGCAACTCGTCAATGGCCAGGCGGCCGGCGGTGTCCACCAGCAGCACGTCAAAGTAGTGCTTCTTGGCGTAGTCAAGCGCGGCGCGGGCGATATCCAGCGGCTTTTGGTCCGGCGTGCTCGGAAACCATTCGGCGCCTGCCTGGGCAGTGACGGTTTTGAGCTGCTCAATGGCCGCTGGCCGGTACACGTCGCCCGAGACGGTCAGCACCTTCTTCTTGCGTTTTTCAATCAGGTGTTTGGCCAGTTTGGCCGTTGTCGTCGTTTTGCCCGCGCCCTGCAGACCGGCCATCAGGATCACGGCCGGTGGCTGGGCATGGAGGTTGATGTCGGCGACCCCTTCGCCCATGGTGGCCGCAAGCTCGCGGTTGACGATGCCCACCAGCGCCTGGCCAGGCTTGAGCGAGCCCAGCACTTCCTGTCCCAGCGCCTTTTCCTTCACGCGGGCAATGAAGTCGCGCACCACGGGCAGCGCCACGTCGGCTTCCAGAAGCGCCATGCGCACTTCGCGCAGCATGTCCTGCACGTTCGATTCGGTGATGCGGGCCTGGCCGCGCATTTCTTTCACCAGGCGCGTGAGTTTGTCTGTTAGGGCGGAGGCCATGCTAGGGAAATTCCGGTTGGCCGCTCGCGGCTGCGGGCGGTGGGCGCCAGGATGCGGGCCTGGGCGAAAGGTAAACTGCGCCCATGATTTTAGCGAGTAGCTCTCCCTTCGCCGTTCTGCTGGGGATAGCTGCCGCAGCGGCCTATGCAGTGCCTGCCGCCTTGCCCTCCCGCCTGAGCGAAACGGGAGCGCGCATCGCGCTCTGGCTGGCCTGGGCATTGCACGGCAGCATGCTGGCTGCTGGCATGCTGCAAGGCGCGCCACGCTTCGGGTTTGCGCCCGCACTGTCGGTCACCGCCTGGCTGGTGCTGACGGTGTACGCGATCGAGCGCGAGCTGTTTCCCAAGTTGCGCACCCGCTGGGGCCTGGCTGCCTTGGGCGCCGTGGCGGTCGTGCTGGCGCTGGTGTTTCCTGGTCAGCCGCTGCACGTGAGCGCCACGGCATGGCTGCCGCTGCATCTTGCGCTGGGCATTTCGGCCTACGGACTGTTTGGTGCGGCGGTCGTGCACGCCGCGCTGATGACGCGTGCCGAAGCGCGCCTTCGCCTGGCGGAAGACCCGCACAGCGGCCTCCCGCTCCTGACGCTCGAGCGCCTCACCTTTCGCTTCGTGACGGCGGGATTTGTCCTGCTGACCGCCACCCTGGCCGCGGGTGTTTTGTTCAGCGAAGCACTTTACGGCCGCGCCTGGCGCTGGGACCACAAGGCCGTGTTTTCGGTGCTCTCGTGGCTGACCTTTGCCGCCCTGCTGCTGGGCCGCCGGCGCTTTGGCTGGCGCGGGCGCAGCGCGGTCCGGGTGCTCTACGCTGGCGCCGTATTGTTGCTTTTGGCATACGTGGGTTCGCGCTTTGCGCTGGAAGTCGTCCTGGGGCGTGCGCCATGAAATTTCTCGTCCTCCTGGCCGTCTTGTTGGTGGCCTACTTGGTCTGGCGCGGCAAAAGGGTGGCCAAGGCGCCGTCGCGTCCCCGGACTCCCGCCCTGCCGACACCGCAAGACATGCTGGCCTGCGCACGCTGCGGCGTGCACGTGCCGCGCAGTGATGCCTGGATCAGCGACGGGCGCAGCTACTGCAGCCGCGAGCACCAGCAACAAGATGGGAACTGACGCCGGGCCTGCCCATCCGTCCCTGCCCGCGCGGCGCCGTGGCGCGGGGCAGGACGCCGCGTTTCTTCGCCTGTGGCAAGGATTTCTCACCGGCCGCGTGGTGGTGGCGCTCGCCTTGCTCATGCTGCAACTGGCGGGCCAGATGCTCAACCAGAATGCGGAACTGGTGGTCGTGCTTGTGTGCATCGTGTACCTCGGCGCCACGGTGACGGTCCGCCTGCTGGCGGGCAAGGTGGCGCCCTCGCCGGAAGCCGGCATGCACTGGCTGCCCTCGATCGGCGTGGATTTGGCCCTGGTCTGCGCGCTGCAACTGCTGCAGAGCGGCAGCATGAGCTTTACGCCATTGTTCGGGCTGCCGATTCTGATGGCTTCGGTGCTGGGCACGCTCACGCTGGCCATGGGCACCACGGCGGCCGTCACATTGCTGCTGCTGGCATGGGCCTGGTGGTTTGGTGACCCCAGCGGCAACGAGACCACGCAGCGATCGCTGCAAGCGGCACTCACCGGCACCGGCTATTTCATCGTCGCTTTCATGGTGCAGCAACTTGCGCTGCGGCTGGTGCGCGAGCAGCACATTGCGCAGAGCAGCCAGGCGACAGCGCGGGTGCAGAGCCAGGTCAGCGAGCTGGTCATTCAAAACCTGACCGAAGGGGTTCTGGTGGTGGACGAGGCCTTCGAAGTGCGCACCGCCAACCCCGCCGGGCTGCAGATGCTGGGCGCGCAGCCTGGCCTCCATCCTCCGTTTGCCTTGCACTCTCGGCCCGCCTGGCAAGCCCTTGCCGCCCTGGCGCGGCGCAGCTTTCGCCAGAGCGCGCCCCAGGTGGCGGACATCAATCTGATCAGCGACAAGCAAAGCCCGATTGGCCTGCACGTGCGCACCTGGCTCACGGCCGCGCTCAGTTCCTCCGCCGATGCGCCGGGGCAGCGTCTGTGCGTGATGTTCCTGCACGACTTGCGCGAGCTCGAGGCCCGCTTGCGCACCGAGAAGCTCGCTGCCATGGGGCGCATGTCGGCAGCCGTGGCCCATGAAATCCGCAACCCGCTGGCCGCCATCGTTCAGGCCAATGCGCTGCTCGACGAAGATTTGCACGAGCCCTCCCACAAGCGCCTGGCTCAGATGATTGGACAGAATGCTGATCGGCTGGCGCACATTGCCGAAGAAATCCTCGACATTGCCCGCGTGCAACACCAGATGGACCATGCCCCGGCGGCAGCCGTGGCGCTGGACGAAACAGTGGCTCAGATCTGGCGCGACTGGCAAGCCCACGCACCGACCCAGCGCCAGGGCCTGCTGCGCCTGGGCGCGCCGTCGATGCAGGTGGAGTTTGACGCCGAGCATTTGCGCCGGGTGCTGGTGAACCTGCTGGACAACGCCTTGCGCTACCGCAGTGGCGCAGCCGATTCCCTGCAACTGCACACGCGCATCGAATCGCCGGGCCAGGCCAGCGTGCAGGTCTGGAGCGATGGCCCCCCCATGGAGCAATCGGTCGAGAGGCATCTTTTCGAACCCTTTTTCTCATCCGAGAGCCGCTCCAGCGGACTGGGCCTCTACATCTGCCGCGGCCTGTGCGAGCGCCACGGGGCGAGCATCAGCTACCAGCGGCTGCAACGCAGCGTCTGCGAGAAGGAGTGCGGAGGCAACGCGTTCACCGTGCGCTTTCGCAGCACCGGCATCCTGCCCCCGCCGGACGCGTCCCTTTTTGATACCGTGGTGGTTTGACCGCCCCTGACCCGATGAACTCTCAGCCCGCATCCATTTTGGTGATCGACGACGAGCCCGACCTGCGCACGCTGTACGAATTGACGCTGCTGCGCGAGGGCTATCGCATCGACACGGCCGGTACCGTGGCGCAGGCACGCGAGCTGCTTGCCAAGCAAGGCTACGACGTCGTCATTACCGACATGCGCCTGCCCGACGGCTTTGGCATGGAGCTGCTGCACGATCTGCGCCAGCAGCAGCGCCCCGAACGCTGTCTGGTGATGACGGCCTATGGTTCGGCGGAAAACGCGGTCGAGGCCTTGCGCGCGGGCGCCTTCGACTACCTCACCAAGCCGGTCGACCTCAAGCAGTTCCGTGCCGTGGTGGCCTCTGCGGTGCAGGGTACGGAGGGGGTTCAGCCTGTGCGCGCTGCGGCGGGCCGCCCGGTCGCGTCGGGGCGCTCCGGCGGCGCAGCACTGGAACGCCTGGTCGGCGAATCGGAAGCGATGCGCAACGTCAAGCAACGTGTGGTCAAGGTGGCGCGCGGCATGGCGCCCGTCCTGGTCCGGGGCGAGTCGGGCACCGGCAAGGAATTGGTGGCGCGTGCGCTGCACGAAAACAGCCAGCGCGCTGCAGGCCCGCTGGTCGCGGTCAATTGCGGCGCGATTCCCGAAGCCCTGCTGGAAGCGGAATTCTTCGGCGCGCGCAAGGGCTCGTACACCGGCGCAACGCACGACCGGCCGGGATACTTCCAGGCGGCGCAAGGCGGCACGCTCTTTCTCGACGAGATTGGCGACCTGCCGCTGGCCATGCAGACCAAACTGCTGCGCGCCATCCAGGAGCGTAGCGTGCGCCCGCTGGGTGCCACACAGGAGGAACCCGTGGACGTGCGCATCGTCAGCGCCACCCACCGCGACCTGGCGGCCGACGTGCAATCTGGTCGTTTCCGGCAAGATTTGTACTACCGCCTGAACGTCATCGAAGTGGTGATTCCACCGCTGCGCGAACGCCGCGAAGACCTGCCTGCCCTGTGCCGCGCGCTGCTCGCGCGCATTGCCCAGGAATCGGGGACGTCGGCGCCGGAATTGACCGACGGCATGGTGCAAGCCATCGCCGCCCATCCGCTGACCGGCAACGTCCGCGAATTGGAAAACCTGCTGCACCGGGCCGTGGCGCTGGGTGATGGCAATGAACTGCACGTGGACTGTGCGGTCTCCAGTGTCGCGCCCGCGCCAAGCGCCGCCGCCGTGTCCTCAGCGACTGGCGCGCCTTCTTCGGCCGAACCTTTGCCCCGTGACCTGCAGGCCTGGCTCGATCAGCAGGAGCGGAACATCCTGGTACGTGCGCTGCAGGAGAACCATTTCAATCGCACCGCCACCGCTGCGCGCCTGGGGATCAGCTTGCGCCAGATCCGGTATCGCATTGCCCGCCTGAACATCGCTGCGCCAGGCGACTCCCATGCCGACGACGACGCCTGACCTTGTCGATCTGTGGCGCGACGACTGGTATCAGCCTGCGGTCGCCCTGCCTTCACCGCATTGCGACGCCCGCCCGGACGGCGCGCAGATCGATCTGATCGTCGTTCATTCCATCAGTCTTCCGCCTGGAATCTACGGGGGCCGCGAAGTGGCGGATCTGTTTCTTGGCACGCTGGACTGCACTGCACATCCCTATTTCGAGCGCCTGCGCGGCCTGCGCGTCTCTGCGCATTTTTTTGTTCGGCGCTCGGGCTCCATATGGCAGTTTGTTGGCTGCGATCAGCGTGCCTGGCACGCAGGCGAATCGCGCTACCGCGGCAGAAGCCGATGCAATGACGACTCGATCGGCATCGAACTCGAGGGATTGGAGGGCGAACCCTTTGAGCCCATCCAATATGGCGCGCTCGCAAGGCTGTGTCGGGCCCTGGCTGCACGCTATCCCATTACCTTTCTTGCTGGGCACGAACACATCGCGCCTGGCCGCAAAGCGGATCCAGGTGCTGGCTTCGACTGGCACCAATTGAAGCGGGAACTCGCTCGACCCGCACTGCACTTTCCCACGCGCTGAGCGGTATCGCGCCCATCGCGCGGATCGCGCCGTCGCCGATAGCGCAGTGTGCTGTGAAGCAACAGAAACCGCATCGCACCGCGTTTGCGTGCTTTTCATTTCGGAGCACTGCTCTCATAATGCGAGCACTGGAAAAACCATGCCGACCCTGGACGACGAAGTCACCACGCTTTCGCAAATTCTGATCGACCACAGAGCGCTCGCTGCGCTGCGGTCTGCCGCAGTGACGACGGCAACTGAAGGCACGGGTTGCGGCCAGTCGCTTCTTCGAAACACATGGCATCGAATCACCTTGAGACCCCCCATGGCCTCGGCTTGCAGGCGTGCATTGCCATCGCGTTCGATGAACCTCTTTGATGCATTCCTGCGCGCGTGCGGCGGTTGGCCGATGCGGCAGGCATGCCCCAGCATTCATGGCCCGGAGCGCCGCTCCGGGTCCGTGAATCTCTCCGTGTCCCATGCAGGCGTGGAGTGCTCTTTGCTCATTGACCCAAGGAGAACATGATGGCAACTGCGAAGAAGCCGGCCGCCAAGGCCGCAACCCCCGTGAAGAAAGCTGCGCCTGCCAAGACTGCCGCAGCAAAGAAGGCTCCTGCAAAAGCTGCGGCAAAGAAAACCGCCGCGCCTGCAAAAGCGCCTGTGAAGAAAGCAGCTCCAGCGAAGAAGGCTGCAGCACCCGTGAAAAAGGCAGCACCAGCGAAAAAGGCTGTGCCGGCGAAGAAGGCAGCAGCCGCGAAGCAAGCGGCGCCTGCCAAGAAAGCAGCTCCGGCGAAGAAGGCGGCTGCAGCAAAGAAAGCCACACCGGCCAAGAAAGCAGCTCCCGCGAAGAAATCGGCCCCGGCGAAAAAAGCGGCGCCCGCAAAAAAGGCTGCCCCCGCAAAGAAGAGCGCGCCCGCGAAGAAGAGCGCGCCCGCGAAGAAGGCTGCGCCAGCCGCAAAGTCTGCGCCTGCCAAGAAGCCTGCATCGAGCAAGGCGCCCGAAGCAGCGCCCCAGACCAAAATCAACCCTCAGGCGGCCTGGCCCTTTCCGACGGGCACCAAACCTTAGGGCTGGCCGCGCTCTTGTCCACCGGCGCCAGGCGCCGGTTTTTTTTTGGAGATTCCGGGCCGTGCCCGCGTTCTACACGGCGAAATCGAGCTGGTAGTTCTGCGGTCCGCGCGAGGCGATCTTGAGCGCGCCCAATCGATTGCCGAGCGCGGCACACCGCTGCAGCGACCAGCCTTGCTCCAGTCCAAACAAGAGCGCGCCGCGCCATGCATCGCCGCAGCCGGTGGGGTCGACCACCTGCCGTGCCGGCGTGGCTTCGACGATGGCTTTCGAACCCGCTTCCCACACCTCACAACCTTCGGCTCCGAGGGTCACGACCAGGCCTCGCACGCGCTCGGAAATCTCAGCCAGGCCCAGTCCGGTGCGATCACAGAGCATTTTCCCCTCGTAGTCGTTGACCGTGACCCAACTGGCGAGCGCAACGAAATGGGCCAGCTCCTCGCCAGAAAACATGGGCAGGCCCTGGCCAGGATCAAACACAAACGGAATGCCCGCCGCATGCAGCTGCGCCGCATGTGCGAGCATGGCCTCCCGGCCATCGGGCGCAACAATCCCCAGGCAGACGCCATGCGCGGCCGCGTCCTCGATGCGGTTGCCGTGCGCCTGCATCATGGCACCGGGGTGAAAAGCCGTGATCTGGTTGTTGTCCATGTCCGTCATGATCATGGCTTGCGCGGTATAGGCATCGTCCACCTGACGCACGAAGGTGGTGGCGATTCCCATGGCCTGGAGCCGCTCGAGGTAGTCGGCACCGTCGCTGCCAAGCGTGGCCATGGGCAGGGCTTTCCCGCCCAGCAGGTGCAGGCTGTAGGCGATGTTGCCTGCGCAGCCGCCAAAATCCCGGCGCAGCGCAGGTACCAGAAACGAGACGTTCAGGATGTGCAGTTGATCGGCGAGTATCTGATCGGCAAATCGACCCTCGAAGGTCATGATGGTATCGAAGGCCAAAGAGCCGCAAATCAGTACTGCCATACCATTCAATCGTTGGAAGCCGACGCTTCGTCAGGGATAAAAGGCCAGCACCCGGTAGCCGGCAATGCGCGGGCCGGAGCTTGTGATGGCCATGGGAATCACGGCGCTCCATTCCGCGCCGGGGCGCAGCGGATTGGGAACGGAAAGGTCTTCAGGCTTAAGGACGCGTCGCAACACGGGCTGGTCGTCGGTATCGGTCAGCGTCAGTTCGATGGCCGGCGCTTCCACGGGCAGAGCGGCACGATTGCGCAGCGTGAGCGCAAATTGGTAGCGCTCGCCTTGTACCCGGTTGAACGAGGAGCCTTCGACCACGACTGCGCCCATATCCCGGTAGTCGCCCACGCTGCAGTGCAGATACTCGCAGGCAAGAGCCCACAACGGTCGGCTTTGCGGCCACATGGCAGACAGCCTGGCGCGCTCATGCAGGCCGATCTGCGCCGCCAGTCCCAGCAGCAGCGCCAGTACGGCGAGCAGCAGGCCGGCGCGCACGCTGGCTGCGGACCAGAAGGCGCGCCGGCGCGCCTGGCGCACGAAGGACAGTTCACGCTCCGACTCCGAAAGATCCTGCGGCGCAGTCGCCAGCGCCGTGGGCTCTGGCGCGACCGTTGCCGCGGATGGGCCCGTGTACGCGTCGACCGCCGCCAGCCCCTGCTGGACAGGTCCATCTTCCTGCACCAGGGTCCAGTCAGGATCGTCGGGATCCCCGGCGGCGTCTGCAGGCGCTTGCGGATCGGACGGCGTCGGCTGCTGCAGTGGGACCGCAGAAGGTCCCGCCGTGGCGAGAGGCGCACCCGCTGCAGGGGCAGGCGATGCCGGCAAAATCGGCTCGGTCGTCACTGGCGCGGACGCAGCCCATGGGGGCCTCGGCAAAGATCCGGCAGACAGGGGCTGGACTGCGGGCGCATCGCTTTTCCCCGTAGACCATTCGGCCACCTCGGCGATGAAATGGGCGAGATCGGGCTCAGGTCCATCGCCCTGGTCCCAGGACGCCGGCGGCGTCGATGCCGGCGGCGCGGGCGGCACTTCGTCGAAGAGTGCGGGCCAATCGCTGTCGCGTTCGTCCGGCTGCGCGGCGGGCAGTTCATAGCCGTGCGGACGCGCGGCCGGGGCAGGACGGAGGAATCCATCGGTCAGCCCCTCTGCCGCCCGCCAAGGGTCTTGCCATGGCGAGCTCGTGCGGCCAGGCGCGGCGGGCGGCGCGGACTGGGACTGCGATGTCGCCTCGCCCCGGTGAGCAGCTTCGCCAGCACGATCGTCCTGATCGTCGAACGGCTGCTGTGCCGGATCACGCAAAAACGCGGGGACATGGTCGGCCGGGGCCAGCTCTTGCGCCACTTGCTCGGCGTCCAGGTCGCCGATTTGCGTCGCGGCAAAGCCATCGTCCGAATCCTCCGAGTCCGAGGCGTCCTCAGGGGGCGACACTGCCGGCTGAACGGGCGCAGCCAGGCCGCGCGATGCCGCGACCGGGTCCCCCGCGCCACTGCCCCAGTTCCGCGCCTGGGGCAGGGGTTCCGGCGCGCGTTCCACCGGACCGCGCAAGCGATCCAGCGCCATCTCCGGGAGCAGGGGCTCCGGCGCGGCGGGCTCCAGCGAAAGCATTGCGTCGAAGACCTCCTTGCAGTGCCCACAACGCACCCAACCTTCGGAAATGCGCAGCTGGTCGGCCACCACCTTGAAGCGCGTGTGGCAGGCAGGGCAGCGGGTGGTCTGGCTCATCGGCTGGGAGACTTGGAAACCGCTACGAGGGCGCGCTCAAGGGCGTCTGGCCGCCATCAACACCCAGCCGTCCTCGCTGTCCGCCACCGAAAGGGCCAACCAGGGCGCGTAGGTTTCTTGCAGCTCGGCCGCCTGGCGATCGAGAATGCCGGCCAGAACCAGGTGCCCGCCGCTGGCCACGTGCGCGCTCAGCAGCGGGGCGAGCACACGCAGCGGAGTCGCCAGGATATTGGCCAGGACCACGTCGTAGCGGCCCGCTGCGCACTCCGGAAGGCCCGCACGCAATTGCACGCCGTTGGCGTCGGCGTTGTGGCGGGTCGACTCGACCGCGGCAGGGTCGATGTCAACCGCATCAATGTCGCGCGCGCCGAACTTTGCGGCGCCAATGGCCAGGATGCCGGAACCACAGCCATAGTCCAGTACGCGTGCCGGCCCCATGCCGCTGGCGTGGGCAGCAATCCAGCGCAAACACATGCGCGTGGTGGGATGCGTTCCGGTCCCGAAGGCCAGTCCAGGATCCAGGCGGATCAGGTGGCTGGCCTGCTCTGGCGGCTCATGCCAGGTAGGCACAATCCAGAACGTGGGCGTGATCGGCACCGGCGCAAACTGCGACTGCGTCAGCCGCACCCAGTCCTGCTCGGGCAGCGGCGCGAGGCCCAGAACCTCGCAGTGCGAAAAAAAATCTTGCGCGCGCAGCACGTGCAGGGCCTCGTCAGCGATCTCCTGGGTGGCAAAGAGCGCCAGCACCCGGGTGCGCTGCCAGCTGCTCTGCGGCGCTGGCATGCCGGGTTCGCCAAACAAGGCCTGCTCGGCGTCGGTATGGGCATCGGCGTCCTCGACGGAGACGCTGAGCGCGTCGAGCGCCTCCAGCGCATCGCTCAGCAGCTCGACCTGCTCTCGCGCGCAGGCCAGGCTCAGTTCATGCATGCTCATCAGGGGCCGGGCCGTGTCAGCGCTTGCGCTGCGAAAGCCACTGTTCCAGGTAATGGATGTTGGTGCCGCCCGTAAGAAAGTTCGCATCCACCATCAATTCCCGATGGAGCGCCACGTTGGTGTGGATGCCTTCGATCACGGTTTCGGACAGGGCCGTGCGCATGCGCGCCAAGGCCTGCTCCCGCGTATCGCCGTGCACGATGATCTTGCCAATCATCGAGTCGTAGTTGGGCGGCACGTAGTAGTTGGTGTAGACGTGGGAATCAACCCGCACGCCCGGTCCGCCCGGGGCGTGCCAGGTGGTGATTCGCCCTGGCGAAGGGATGAACTTGTAGGGGTCCTCGGCGTTGATGCGGCATTCGATCGCATGCCCGCGAATCTGGATCTGGCGCTGGGTGAACGGCAGCTTCTCGCCGGCCGCCACCATGATCTGCGTGCGAACGATGTCCACGCCGGTAATCCATTCGGTGACCGGGTGCTCGACCTGGACCCGGGTATTCATTTCAATGAAGTAGAACTCGCCGTTTTCGTAGAGGAACTCGAAAGTGCCTGCGCCGCGGTAGCCGATCTTCTTGCAGGCGGCCACGCAGCGCTCGCCGATCTTTTCGATCAATTTGCGGGCAATGCCGGGAGCGGGCGCCTCTTCGATGACTTTCTGGTGGCGACGCTGCATGGAGCAGTCGCGCTCGCCCAGGTAAACGGCGTTGCGGTGCTTGTCGGCAAGCACCTGAATTTCGATATGCCGCGGGTTCTGCAAGAACTTTTCCATGTAGACGGCGGGGTTGCCGAAGGCGGTTCCCGCTTCGGCCTTGGTCATCTGCACGGCGTTGACGAGCGCGGCCTCGGTATGCACCACGCGCATGCCGCGCCCGCCGCCGCCGCCGGCCGCCTTGATGATCACCGGGTAGCCGACCGACTTGGCAATGCGGCGGATCTGCACCGGGTCGTCGGGCAGTTCGCCCTCGGAGCCCGGCACGCACGGCACGCCCGCCTTGATCATGGCCTGCTTGGCAGAGACCTTGTCCCCCATGGTGCGGATCGACTCGGGGGTAGGGCCGATGAACTGGAAGCCACTTTTCTCCACGCGCTCGGCGAAGTCGGCGTTTTCGCTCAAGAAACCATAGCCCGGGTGGATCGCTTCGGCGTCGGTCACCTCGGCGGCCGAGATGATGGCCGGCATGTTGAGATAGGACAGCGGAGAGGGTGCCGGCCCGATGCACACCGCCTCCTCGGCCAGTTTGATGTATTTGGCGTCGCGGTCGGCCTCGGAATACACCATGACCGCCTTGACGCCCAGCTCGTGGCAGGCGCGTTGAATGCGCAGCGCGATCTCTCCCCGGTTGGCGACCAGTATCTTTTTAAACATACGCTGCCTTGGGCCGCATGTTTGCGACCGGATTTTTCTTAGTCATGCACTGCCTCCCGGCGCGCAGCCCCTGCGTTCGTGCACATGGGCGCCTACTCGATGACGAAGAGCGGTTGGCCATATTCAACGGCCTGGCCGTTCTCGCCAAGAATGCGGGTGACCGTGCCAGACTTGTCGGCCTCGATCTCGTTGAGAATCTTCATGGCCTCGATGATGCAGATGGTGTCGCCTTCCTTCACCACGCTGCCGATCTCGACGAAGGCCTTGGCACCTGGGCTGGAAGCGCGGTAGAAGGTGCCCACCATGGGCGATTTGACCGTATGGCCTGCGGGCTCGGCCGCCACAGGCGCTGGAGCGGGCAGCCCGGGTACGGGCGCCGCAGCCTGCGCGGCCGGCGCAGGCGCCGCAGCCGGGACCACCTGCTGAACGACGGTGCTGCCACTTTTGACGATGCGCACCTTGCCCTCGGCCTCGGTGATCTCCAGTTCGGAGACATTGGATTCGGAGACGAGGTCGATCAGGGTTTTGAGTTTTCGAAGATCCATGGAAGCTCCCGCTGGGGATTCAGAACAGGGCGCGAATTTACTCTAAATTCGATCTTGTTCGTGCATTTGGCGTGTTTCTCGCCCAATTTCGTAAAAATCTTCTGACGGAAATCGCATGCCTCAGCCCGGCTTGGCGACCCAATCCCGCAAGTCCTCGGGCTTGATCTGGCCCATTTTACGATGCACGACGCGGCCATCCGCCGAAAACACAACGGTGAACGGCAGGCCGCCCGCCAGGTTGCCCAGAGAACGGGAGAGGTCCGTCCCCTTCAAGCCGGCCATGCCGATCGGAAAGTCGACGGGGCTGCGCTCGAGGAACCTGCGCACCGCCGGCGTCTGGTCCACGGCCAGTCCCAGCACCTGCCAGCCGCGCGCGCGCTGCTCGGCGAAGAAAGCGTTGAGGAGCGGCAATTCGGCAATGCATGGCGGGCACCAGGTGGCCCAGAAGTTCAGCAGCAGCGGCTGGCCCCGGAAATCTGCTGCCGCCAAGACTTCGCCTGCGGGCGTCTCGAAGGCCAGGTCAAAAAAAACGCCACCGCCTTGGTGGGCTGCCTCCGCGGCATGGGGCTGCAGGCGCCACCAGGCCCACGCAGCGCCCATGGCCGCTGCAGTGGCCGCCACACCGCCGTAGAGAACGCGGCGTCGGCTGGGCCGGGGAGCGCCCGGCAAGGAAGAAGGGGTCACGGCAGGGATTCCAGCAAGAGTTGGCGCACGGCTGCGATGCCGCCGCGCGGCGCACGTCCATCGCTGCCGCCGCGCAGCGCGCCGCGCAGGTCGTCAAGATCGTAAATGATCAGGTGCAGGCCCACGCGCTCGCCCCCGGCAATGCCGGGCAAAGCGATGCCCAGGGCCTCGACGGGGCGCCCGTGCAAGCCCTTCACCGTGGTCGGGGTATAGCCCACCCCCTGCTCAATGAGCGCAATTTCTGCGGACTTGGGGTCGTCGCAGAACAATTGAAGGTAGATGTCGGAATGGCGCGTGGCCGTGCCCTGCCAGACGGCGCCGCCCAAATGCGGCCGGAACTGCGCCAGGCGCTCCATCCAGTGCAGCGCCAGCGCGCGCAGGGCGCGCAGTTCTTCGGGCTGCGTGTCGGCACAGAACAGGGCAATGTGCTCGCGGATGGCTTCGTCCAGCAAAGCCTTGTCGGGCAGCGGGGTGCGCGCGGGGGCGCCCAGCAACTCCAGCGCGCGGCGCTTGGCACGGCCCAGTTCGAGGCCATCTTCGACCACAAGACGCGCGGCGGTGCGGGCGATCTCCAGCGCAAGAGACGATTCGGCGATTGGCATGGCGCCATTGTCGCCCGCTGCGCAGACCGCACGCAGGGGGCGGTCTTAGGGCTGCCGAGAAGCGCGCTCGCCATGGCTCTATGGTCGCCAAAAGACTACTAAAACAATAGCTTGAAACGCTCTATGCATAAGCGCTAGGGGCCATATTTGCTCAAAATTTCTGCGCCGTGCGGTGGCGCAAGCCACTAAGATGGCGCCCATGCACATTCACATTCTCGGCATCTGCGGCAGCTTCATGGGGGGGCTGGCTGCGCTGGCACGCGAGGCCGGCCACCGCGTCACCGGCTGCGACGCCGGGGTGTATCCGCCCATGAGCGAGCAATTGCGCGCCCTAGGCATCGATCTGGTCGAAGGCTTTGGCACCGACCAGATGGCGCTGGCGCCCGATGTGTTCGTTGTGGGCAATGTGGTCAGCCGCGCCCGCTTGCCCGACGGCAGCGCCAAATTTCCACTGATGGAGGCAATTCTCGACGCCGGCGCCCGCTACACCAGCGGCCCCCAGTGGCTCAGCGAGCACATTCTGGCGGGTCGCCACGTGCTGGCCGTCGCGGGGACGCACGGCAAGACGACGACCACATCGATGCTGGCGTGGATTTTGGAGTGCAGCGGCCTGGCCCCGGGTTTTCTGGTGGGGGGCGTTCCGCTCAATTTCGGCGTTTCCGCGCGCCTGGGCGCAATCGAGCGGCCGGGGCCGCAGCCCGGCGCACCCCTGTTCGTCATCGAGGCCGACGAGTACGACACGGCCTTCTTCGACAAGCGCAGCAAGTTCTTGCATTACCGGCCGCGCACCGCCGTGCTCAACAACCTGGAGTTCGATCACGCCGACATTTTTGACGATCTGGCCTCCATCGAGCGCCAATTCCACCACTTGTTGCGCACTGTGCCGGCGGCAGGCTGTGTGGTGGTCAATGGCCTGGAAGAGAGTTTGGCGCGGGTGCTGCACGCGGGCTGCTGGAGCCCTGTCCGCAGTTTCGGCAGTGCTGCCAGCGACTGGAGCGCAAGCGGCGAACCTGGCGCCTTCGACGTCTTGCTGCGCGGCAAGCGGGTCGCGCGGGTGGAGTGGGCGCTGACGGGCACGCACAACCAGCTCAACGCTCTGGCAGCCATTGCCGCAGCGGCGCATGTCGGCGTCGAGCCGGGGGCGGCGTCGCAGGCGCTGCGGACCTTTCAGAGCGTGCGCCGGCGCATGGAACTGCGCGGGACCGTGCGTGGCATCGCGGTCTACGACGATTTTGCCCACCACCCGACGGCCATCCGCACAACCCTGGACGGTCTGCGACGCAGCCTGGGTGACAGAGGGCGCATCCTGGCGGCCTTCGAGCCGCGCAGCAACACGATGAAGCTGGGCACCATGAAGTCGCAGTTGCCCTGGGCGCTGGAGAGCGCCGACCTGGCGTTTTGCCATACCGCCGGGCTGGACTGGGATGCCGGCGCCGCGCTCGCCGCCATGGGCACAGGCCCGCATGGGCGCGCCCACACCGCCGCGACGCTCGATCAACTGGTGCAACAAATCGCCCAGACGGCTCAGCCCGGCGACCACGTCGTATGCATGAGCAACGGGGCCTTCGGCAACGTGCATGCGCGCCTGCTGGCGGCACTGGCGCAACCAGGCACTATGAATTAAATAGCTGCTCGCGCTTGTTTAGCAAGCGCTGGAGGGGAAAATGGCTCGCGCAGTGTTTCCGCGCACTAGTAACTGATCGACATGGACTCCAGGTCGATGCGCACCACGGGTTTGGCCAGGGCTCCGTTCGTCGCGCGGGCAAACTTCTGAAACCAGTCCGGGTCGGCGAGCAATGCGGGGCCGGCTGCGCGCGCGACGGTCAGCACCTTGTCGGCCAGAAGCACCTTGCCGCTGGCGCGCAGAGGCTCGCATTCGAGGCGGGTGAATTCGTCGTCCAGCCAGCGGCGCGCGGCCTCCGACGGCATGGGCGCGTGACCTTCAAGGTCGAAACGGAATTCCTGGTTGCGGTCGACGGTAACCGACACTTCGCTGTGCATGGCGAGCCTTTCTTATGGAAAACGAAAGCGCCGGGCGCGGGCCCGGCCCCATGCACAAGCTTACACCGCCGCCTTGCGGCGCTCAGCGACGGCCGCCGAGAGTTCTCCGAGCGTGGCGAGGGAGTCCTCCCAGCCCAGGCAGGCGTCGGTGATGCTTTGCCCGTAGGTGAGCGCGGCGGGCTGGTCCTTGCCGGGCGTGAACTTCTGGGCGCCCGCGACCAGATGGCTTTCGATCATCAGCCCGAACACGCAGCGCGAGCCGCCTGCCACCTGCGCGGCAATCTCCCGCGCCACGTCTTGCTGGCGTTCGTGCTGCTTGCTGCTGTTGGCGTGGCTGCAGTCGACCATCAGGGTGGCGGGGAGCTTGGCCGCCTGCAGGTCCTTGCACGCCGCGGCTACGCTGGCCGCGTCGTAGTTGGGCGCTTTGCCGCCGCGCAGAATCACGTGGCAGTCCTTGTTGCCCTTGGTATCGACAATCGCCACTTGGCCGTTCTTGTGCACCGACAAGAAGTGGTGGCCGCGGCTGGCCGACTGGATCGCGTCGGTGGCGATGCGGATGTTGCCGTCGGTGCCGTTCTTGAAGCCGATGGGCGCCGAGAGACCGGAGGCCAGCTCGCGGTGCACCTGGCTTTCGGTGGTGCGCGCGCCGATGGCGCCCCAGCTGATCAGATCGCCGATGTACTGGGGCGAGATCACGTCGAGGAACTCGCTGCCCGCCGGCACGCCCAGGCGGTTGATGTCGATCAGCAGCTGGC
Organism: Burkholderiaceae bacterium; assembly: GCA_023954035.1. Classification (GTDB taxonomy): domain Bacteria; phylum Pseudomonadota; class Gammaproteobacteria; order Burkholderiales; family Burkholderiaceae_C; genus Simplicispira. Next base: position 53,488 of record JAMLIT010000004.1, read on the forward strand.
GCGCGATGCGCAGGCCCTCGTCAATGCGGTAGCTCTCGTCCAGGTAGGGGTCGTTGATGAGTCCTTTCCAGCCCACCGTGGTGCGCGGTTTTTCAAAATACACCCGCATCACGATTTCCAGCGTGTCCTTGTACTGCTCGCGCGCCGCCTGCAGCTTGCGGGCATAGTCCAGCGCCGCTTCCGGGTTGTGGATCGAACAGGGCCCAATGACCACCAGCAGGCGATCGTCCTTGCCGGCCATGATGTCGTGGATGCTGCGCCGGGTGCGTTTGATCAGGCTCTCGGCCCTGGTCCCGCGAATCGGGAAAAAGCGGATCAGATGCTCTGGAGGTGGCAACACGGTGATTTCCTTGATGCGTTCGTCGTCGGTATCGCTGGTTTTCTCGACGCTTCGGTACCAGGCATCGCTGGACGGATGTGCTGCTGCAGTCATGGATCTCTTTCGAAAGATGGAAAAAAAAGGAGGGCTGAACAACAAAAAACCGCCGGGCTCTGCAGCGTCGGCGGTTGGGTGGGAAGTGTTCAGGTGCTTGCGCGCTTGCCTCTCATCCGCCAGGGACCGAGAACCAAAACCAAAAGTAGAAAGCGCTGCGCAATTGCATGAGCGCGAATGTATCACAGCGCGGGAGCACGACTTGCCCGCTCACTGTCCTCGTTTGCGCAACCAGGCCCAAGCGCGCTGCCAGGCGCTGGCCGGCGGTGGGCGCGCGGCGGGCTCGCTATGCAAGTTATCGCCCTGCTCGTACATGTCGATCAGCAGCAAGCCCTCTCCCAGGGTGCGCCAGGCCAGCAGTTCGACGCGATCGAAGGCCGGCCCCTCGCGCGGGCTGCGCTGCGCCAGCGCATGGTGCCAGGCCTCGACCGCCTGGCGCAGGCTGCGCAGCGCCAGCTGGTAGGCCCCCATCTCGTAGAGCGCGTGCCAGGCCGATCCCATGCCGGTGACGAAGAGCTGGTGTTCGCGCACGCACTGCACCAGGCTGGCCGCCTGGCGCGTGATTTCGGGGGTATCGGGCATGGCCGGCGCCGCGGGCGCGGCGCGGCGCGTGGCAATCGCCTCATCGATTTGCTGGGCCAGCGCGCCAATGCTGTCGCGCAGCTGGCGCGACTCTTCGTCGGCGACGCCCGAGCGCAAGAAGCGGCTGACGTCGCCAAACGACTGGACGGTGAGCTGCGAGCGGGAGCGCGATGCGACCATGGCCGCATTGTGCGCGAGGCGGCTGCGGCGCGGACCTTTGTTTACGCGGTGCCGCCCACTGTCAGCCCATCGATGCGCAGGGTAGGCTGGCCGACGCCGACGGGCACGCTCTGGCCTTCCTTGCCGCAGGTGCCGACACCGCTGTCGAGCCGCATGTCGTTGCCGATCATGCCCACGCGCTTGAGCGATTCGGGGCCGCTGCCAATGATGGTGGCGCCCTTGACCGGGTATTGGATCTTTCCGTTTTCGACCCAGAAAGCTTCGCTGGCCGAGAACACGAATTTGCCCGAGGTGATGTCCACCTGCCCCCCACCGAAGTTGGTGGCGTACAGGCCCTTCTTGATGCTGGCGACGATTTCCTTCGGGTCCTTGTCACCGCCCAGCATGTAGGTATTGGTCATGCGCGGCATGGGCACGTGCGCGTAGCTCTCGCGGCGGCCATTGCCGGTCGGCGCCACGCCCATCAGCCGGGCGTTGAGGCTGTCCTGGATGTAGCCCCTGAGGATGCCGTCCTCGATCAGCACGTTGCGCCCGCTGGTGTGGCCCTCGTCGTCCACGTTGAGCGAGCCGCGCCGGTCTGGCAGCGTGCCGTCGTCGAGCACCGTGACGCCCTTGGCCGCCACGCGCTGGCCAATGCGGCCGCTGAAAGCGCTGGACCCTTTGCGGTTGAAGTCGCCCTCCAGACCGTGGCCGATGGCTTCGTGCAGCAGGATGCCGGGCCATCCGGGGCCCAGCACCACCGTCATTTCGCCGGCGGGCGCCGGGCGCGACTCGAGATTGACCAGGGCGGCATTCACGGCCTCGTCCACGTACTGGGCGATTTGTTCGTCGTCGAAATACGCCAGGCCAAAGCGCCCGCCGCCGCCCGCCGAACCCATTTCGCGCCGGCCGTTCTGCTCGGCAATCACCGTGACGGACAGGCGCACCAGGGGGCGCACGTCGGCTGCCAGCGTGCCGTCAGCGCGCGCCACCAGCACCACGTCGTACTCGCTGGCCAAGCCGGCCATGACCTGCGCCACGCGCGGGTCCTTGGCGCGGGCGCGTTGCTCGGCACGCTCCAGGAGCGCCACCTTGTCGGCGCTGCCCAGGGTGGAAATGGGATCGACGCCCGAATACAGCGATCGGCTTTTTGCTAGTTTTTTTGAAGCTACTCGCACCCGCCCCTGTTGCGCTGCGGTCGAAATAGACCGCACAGTGCGGGCTGCGTCGAGCAGCGAGGCTTCAGAAATGTCGTCGGAATAGGCAAACGCCGTTTTCTCGCCGCTGACGGCGCGCACGCCCACGCCCTGGTCGATCGAGAAGGAGCCGGTCTTGACGATGCCCTCCTCCAGGCTCCAGCCCTCGCTGCGGGTCGTCTGAAAGTACAGGTCGGCGTCGTCCACGCGGTGCGCGCGAATCTCGGCCAGCGCGCGTGAGAGGTGGCTCTCGTCCAGACCAAAAGGGGTCAGCAGAAGGTTCGCGGCCAGGTCGAGGCGCTCGCGCGTGGGGGCCGCGTGCGACGCTGCAGAGGGAATACGGGTGCTCATCGCGGCATTTTAGGGCGCGACCCCCAACGCTGCGCTCTGTGCGGCAGAGTCCCCAGGCAACGGGCTCAGAGCGTCTGGTCGTCCAATGGCGCGCTGGCGGCGTGGGTTTGCACGGACTCGATGCCGCCGTCGCGTGCCTTGGCGCCCGAATACATCTGGCTTTGGCCGATGACCTGGCCGTTGAGCGCCTTGAGCGTGAAGTAGGGCGAGCCGTCCTTGGCCGACAGCCGGCCGTAGCGCGCGTCGTCGGGTCCGTTTTTGCGCACGGATTCGATGCCGCCCAGCGCGCTCGCCTTGGACGCATAGGTTTCGCTGGTCAGCACGACCTGGCCGTTTGCCGCCAGGAGGTTGAACACAAATTGGTCGTTCTTGGTCTTCTTCAGCTCGAACCTTGCGGCCATGCGGATCTCCTCATTGCGCCAAAACGGCTTGGCCCCTTGCTTGTACCTGCAGCCCGCCGACATTGCAAGGCACGCGCCCTTGCCGATCAGCGCGCCTGGGGGGAATCGCGCTGCGAGCGCACGATGGACATCAGAATGCCCAGCGACAAACCCAGCGTCACCATGGCCGTACCGCCGTAGCTGATGAAAGGCAGGGGCACGCCCACCACCGGCAAGATGCCGCTCACCATGCCCATGTTGACGAAGGCGTAGGTGAAGAAAATCATGGAAACGGCGGCCGCCATCAGCCGCGAAAACAAGGTGCCGGCCTGCATGGCAATGGCCAGACCGCGCCAGACGAGCAGCAAAAACCCAAGGATCAGCGCCAGGTTGCCCGCCAGGCCGAATTCCTCGGAAAACGCGGCAAAGATGAAGTCGGTGGTGCGTTCGGGAATGAATTCCAGGTGGGTCTGCGTGCCAGCCATGAAGCCTTTGCCAAAGGTCCCCCCTGAACCGATGGCGATCATCCCCTGGATGATGTGAAAACCCTTGCCCAGCGGGTCGCGCGTCGGATCCAGCAGCGTGCAGATGCGCTGCTGCTGGTAGTCGTGCAGCACCGGCCAGCGCACGCCGTCGGCGCACAACTGCGGCTCGAACCCGACGATCAGCGCAATGCCGACGGCACCCAGCAACACGGGCGGCAGCACCAGCTTCCAGGACAAGCCGGCAAAAAAGATGACTGACAGGCCGGCCGCCAACACCAAAAGTGAGGTTCCCAGGTCGGGCTGCTTCATGATCAGGCCCACCGGCATGGCCAGCAGCAGCCCTGCCACGGCAAAGTCCACCGCGCGCAGCTGTCCCTCGCGTTTCTGGAACCACCAGGCCAGCATCAAGGGCATGCCGATTTTGAGCAGCTCGCTCGGCTGGATCACCACCCCCAGGTCAATCCAGCGCTGCGCGCCCTTCTTGGTGATGCCGGCCACCGCCACGGCCACCAGCAGCAGCACGCCCGCGGCGTAGATGGGCGGGGCGAAGGCCATCAACCGCTGCGGCGGAATCTGCGCCACGACAAACAGCAGCGCCAGCGCAATGAGCATGTTGCGGCCATGGTCGGCAAAACGGGTGCCGTGGTCGTAGCCCGAGGAATACATGGCCAGCAAGCCGGCGCCAGCGAGCAGCAGCACCAGCAGCAGCAGCCAGCCGTCAAACCCACGAAACAGCGGCAGAACGCGGGCCAGCAGCGTGGGTTGATTGATCGTCGTTTCCATGAGGGCGATTATCGCGGGCGACAATCGCGCCATGCCCGATGCCAACACCACCCACTTGCTCTACCTGCACGGTTTTCGCTCGTCGCCCCAGTCGACCAAAGCGCGCCTTATGGCTGCGTATCTGGCGGAAAACCATCCCAAGGTGCAGCTTTGGTGCCCGCAGCTTGCGCCTTCGCCGCGCGCCGCGATGGACACGCTGCGCCAGGGCACTGCGCACTGGCCCCACGCCCACATGGCCGTCGTCGGCTCTTCGCTGGGCGGCTACTACGCCGCTTGGATGGCGCAGCAGGCGCGCTGCCCGGCCGTCCTGCTGAACCCGGCTGTGGACCCCGGGCGCGACCTGGCGAAGCACATTGGCGACCAGACGAGCTGGCACGACCCGGCCGAGCACTTCTATTTCGCGCCGGAATTTGTCGACGAGTTGCGCGCACTGGACCTGCGTGGCCAGCTGCCGGCAGCGCGCCAGATGGCCATCATCGCCAAGGGGGACGAGGTGCTGGACTGGCGCGAAATGGCGTCGCGGTACGCGGATGCGCAGATCACCCTGCTCGAAGGCGGCGACCATGCCTTGAGCGACTTCTCGCAGCATCTGCCGACAATTGCGCAGTTCCTGCGTCTGGCCTGACAGTTTTTTCGCTCCGATTCCGATGAAAATCGCCCTGCTTTCCGACCTGCACCTCTCCGTCCAGCCGCTGGACTTGCCACAGACCGGCGCCGACGTCGTCGTCCTGGCCGGCGACCTGCAACGCCCTGCACAGGGCATGGCCTGGGCGCGCCAGTTCACCCAACCCACGCTCTACGTCGCCGGCAACCACGAGTTCTATGGCTCGGACCTGGTGAGCACCCTGGCGAGCCTGCGTGCAGAGGCGCAGGGCAGCCAGGTGCGCGTGCTGGAACGCGAGGAATGGCGCCATGGCGGGGTGCGCTTCCTGGCCTGCACCTTGTGGTCGGACTACCGGCTGTTCGACTCACCGGAGCAGCGGGAAGACGGCCTGCAAAAGGCGCAAGAGTTCGTGCGCGACTTCAGCCGCATTGGTCTGTCGCCGGATTTCCCGGACCGCTTTACGCCCGCCGTCTCGCAAATGCTTTTTGACCAGTCGGTCGCCTGGCTGGAAGCGCGCTTTGCCGAGCCTTTCGAGGGCTCAACGGTAGTGATTACTCACTTTGCACCATCTCCTGGCAGTATTGCACCCCAGTTTGTCGGCTCGCCGCTGAACGCCTGCTTTGTCTCCAACCTGGAAGCGCAGATCCTGCGCTGGCAGCCCCGCCTGTGGCTGCACGGCCACGTGCACCACAGCTGCGACTACCTGCTTGGCGCCACGCGCGTCGTGGCCAATCCACGCGGTTACGCCCCCAAAGGCGTGGTGGAAAACGCAGAATTTGCACCGGACCTGCTGATCGAGATCTAGAAACGTCCTGGCCGAAGCGCCTTTGGCTGCCCGCGCGGCCATGGGACAATTCGTCCAATGCACGCACTTTTTGAAGATTCCGGCAAGTTTTTCGCCGGCCGCATCCTGTCAGAAACCGAGGCTTCGGCCCAGGTCGAACTCGACTCGGGCAAGCGGGTCAAGGTCAAGGCCGCCAACCTGCTGCTCAAGTTCGAGAAACCTGCGCCGGCCGAACTGCTTGCGCAGGGCCAGGCGCTTGCACAGTCCATCGACCTGCAGCTGGCGTGGGAGTTTGCGCCCGAGGGCGAATTTGGCTTCGCCGATCTGGCTCGCGACTATTTTTCCGAGCAGGCCACGCTGACCGAGCAGGCGGCCGCGCTGTTTCGCCTGTACGAGGCGCCGCACTACTTCCGCCGCGCAGGCAAGGGGCGTTTCAAGAAGGCGTCGGCAGAGATCCTGGCTCAGGCGCTGGCGGCCATCGAGAAGAAAAAGGCCGTGCTGGCACAAATTACCGAGTGGGCCGAGCAATTGGGGCGCGGCGTTTGCCCGGCGCCGATTCGCGAGCAGCTCTACAAGATTCTCTTTCGCCCAGACAAGAACGCGCCCGAATACAAGGCCGTGGTCGAGGCCAGCCGCGCCACGCACACCGCACCACTGGATCTGCTGCAAAAGGCCGGCGCCATCGATTCGAGCTACCAGTTTCACTGGAAGCGCTTTTTGTTTGACCATTTCCCCAAGGGCACGGCCTTCCCGCCGCTGGACGCGCCCCAGCCGCCCGCCGACCTGCCGCTGGCCCAGGTGCAGGCCTTTTCCATCGACGACTCGCAGACGACCGAGATCGACGATGCGCTCTCCGTCACCGGGCTGGGGACGGGCACGGTGACGCTGGGCATCCACATCGCCGCGCCCGGATTGGCAATTGCCCCCGGCAGCGCGCTCGACCAGCTCGGCCGCCAACGCCTGTCCACCGTCTACATGCCGGGCTACAAGATCACCATGCTGCCCGGCAGCGTGGTGCAGATCTACACGCTGGACGAAGGCCACGACAACCCCGCGGTGTCGCTGTACTGCAGCATCGACGAGGCCACGCTGGAGATCACCGCCACCGAGACACGCCTGGACCGCGTGCCCGTGGTGGCCAATCTGCGCCACGACCAGCTCGACCACATCGTCACCGAAGACTGGCTGGGCGACGGGCAAAATTCGAACGAAAATACGCCCCAGCGCTTATCTGACCTGCGTCCGCAGCTATCGTTTTTATACCGCCTGGCCAAAGACCTCAAAGCCAAACGAGAACTGGTGCGCGGCAAGCCCGAGAACTTCAACCGGCCGGACTACAACTTCAAGCTGGTCGGAGGCAATGCAGATGGCGGCGAGCCCGACGGCAGCGAAACGGTACAGATCAGCACCCGCCAACGCGGCGCGCCGCTGGACCTGATCGTGGCGGAGGCCGCCATCGTCGCCAACAGCACCTGGGGCCAGTGGCTGCACAGCCTGGGCGTGCCCGGCATTTACCGCAGCCAGGCCAGCATGGCGCCAGGCGTGAAAGTGCGCATGGGCACCAAGGCCCTGCCGCACGCGGGCATGGGCGTCAAAAGCTACACCTGGGCCACCAGCCCACTGCGACGCTATGTCGATCTGGTGAACCAGTGGCAGATCATTGCCTGCGCGCGCCACGGCGCCACGGCAGCGCTGGCCGCGCCCTTCAAGCCCAAGGACGCCGAGCTGTTCTCCATCATCAGCAGCTTCGACGCCACCTACAGCGCCTACAACGGCTACCAGGCCGGCATGGAGCGCTTCTGGACGCTCAAGTACCTGGAGCAGAACGGCATCACCGAGCTGGAAGCCACGGTCTTCAAGGAAGGCCCGGGCGGCAGCTTTCTGGTGCGTGCCGACACGCTGCCGCTGGTGTTCCCGGTGCTGGGCGCGCAAAACCTGCCGCGCGGCGCACGCCTGCGCGTCAAGCTCGGCGAGGTGGACGAGATCACGCTTGATCTGCACGGCAGCTTGCTCGAACGCATCGACGACCCGCTGGACCCCAGAGACGACGGCCCGGTGGACGACGAAGACAGCGACGATGGCCGCGAAGCAGTGGCCGGACCGATCGCCATTGCCGTGGACGTGAACGAACCGGAAGCGGCCCCGTCCAAAACGGCCCCAACCGAAGCGGCTGCGGCCGACGCTGCTGCGCCGTGAAGCTGCCCGCCGCGCTCCAGTCGTTCAGCACGCTGCAACTGACGCTGGCGTTCTCGGTGCTGGCGCATGCGCTGCTGCTGTCCGTGCGCTTTGTTGCGCCCGAGCAGTTCGACCGGGTGTTCCAGGACACGCCGCTGGAGGTCATCCTCGTCAACGCACGCACCAACGAGCCGCCACCCGAAAAAGCCCAGGCGATTGCCCAGCACGCCTTGGCCGGCGGCGGCGAGGCGGCCAAGGGGCGCGCCACCAGTCCCCTGCCGTACTCGGCCCTGACGCGCGTGGGCAACGATTTTGAAGACGCGCAGAAAAAGGCCGACGCCCTGCTGGAGCAGCAAACCCAGCTGCTCGCCCAGTTGCGCCGCCAGGTGGCCGCCCTGCCGCCGCCCGACCCGCGCAAGCCCAGCGAAAACGCCGGTGAGCGGGCCCAGGAAGAGCGCCGTCGCCAGTTGGTGAAGATCCTGGCCGAAATCGAGCGGCGCATCAACGAAGAAAACGCGCGGCCGAAAAAGCGCTACATCAGCCCTTCCACCCGCGAAGCCGCCTACGCCGTCTACTACGACGCGCTGCGCCGCAAGGTCGAAGACAAGGGCACCGAGAATTTCCCCGAAAAAGCCGGCAGCAAGCTCTACGGCGAACTGACCATGATCGTTACCGTCAACCACGACGGTCGCGTGCTGGAGACCGAAGTGGTGCAGGGATCGGGCAACCCGCTGCTCGACCGGCGCGCCCAGGCGATTGCGCGTGCCGCCGGTCCGTTTGGTCACTTCACGCCGGAAATGCGCGCCAAGGCCGACCAGATTGCCGTGGTTTCGCGCTTCAAGTTCACCCGCGAGCAAACCTTGGAAACTTCGGTACGGTAGCCCCAAGCGCCCTGGGCGCGCGCCAGCCAAGGGCGCTGCGCCAGGAAGAAAACACGATGTCTTCATCTGCTCCATCCCTCGATTGGTATTGCGTCCTGGGCAACCCGATTGCCCACAGCCGCTCACCGTGGATTCACGCCCGGTTTGCCGAACTGACCGGCGAGCGCCTGCACTACGAAGCGCGCCTGGTACCGCTGGACGGTTTTGCCGACGCCATTGCGCAACTGGCCGCGGGCGGTGCGCGCGGCTGCAATGTCACCGTGCCTTTCAAGCTGCAAGCCGTGGCCTCAGCCACCCGTTGCAGCGAACGCGTGCAGTTGGCCGGCGCGGCCAACACGCTGAGCTTTGCGGACGGCGCCATCCTGGCCGACAACACCGATGGCCTGGGCCTGGTGGCCGACATCACCCAGGGCGCCCGCTTTGACATCGCCGGGCGCGACGTGCTGCTGATCGGTGCCGGCGGCGCCGCCGCCGGGGCGCTGGCCCCGCTGCTGGCCGCCGGTCCGCGCCGCGTCGTCGTCGCCAACCGCACGCTGGCCCGCGCCGAGGCGCTGGTGCGCGCCCACGCGCCGCTGGCCATGCTGCAAAAAACAGAGCTGTTAGCGCAATCCACACAAGCGCTAGAGCATGATTTTGATCTGATTATCAACGCCACGGCCAGCAGCCTGGCGGGCGATGCAGCCCCTGTAGCGACGCAGGTCCTGCGCCCCGGCAGCCTGGCCTACGACATGATGTACGGTCCAGCCGCACAAGGCTTTCTCAACTGGGCGATGGCCGGCGGCGCCCAGGCGCGCGACGGCCTGGGCATGCTGGTGGAGCAGGCGGCCGAGGCCTTTGCCCTCTGGCGCGGAGTGCGCCCGCCGAGCGCACAGGTGCTGCAGGAGATGCGCGCTGCAGCAACAGCGGGCGCAGGGCTTCCATGAAGGCCTTGTGGCGCTGGGTGGCGCTCGTGCTCATGGCGTTTGTCGCCCTGCAGCTCTTTTTCGTCCTGCGCATTGCTGCCATGGTCGTGGTGGATCCGCAATCGACCAGCTTTCAGCGCAGCGAAATCTGGACGCAAATGCTGTCGGTGGGGCGTGACGGCGAGCTGCACTGGCGCCAGCAGTGGCTGCCGTACGCGCAGATTGCCGAGCCTCTGAAGCGCGCGGTGATTGCCTCGGAGGACGATGGTTTCGTCAACCACGACGGCGTGGACTGGAACGCCATCGAAAAAGCCTGGGAGCGCAACAACCGCGCCGAGGAGCAGGCCGCCAAAGCCAGCGCCCGCAAGAGCGACCGCCCCGTGCGCGCTCCCAAAATTCGCGGTGGTTCCACCATCACGCAGCAGCTGGCCAAAAACTTGCTGCTCTCGGGCGAGCGCACGATGCTGCGCAAGGGACAGGAATTCGTGCTGACCCTGCTGCTGGAAAAAATGCTGACCAAACAACGCATCCTCGAGATCTACCTCAACAGCGTGGAATGGGGCGACGGCGTCTTTGGCGCCGAGGCGGCGGCGCAGCGCTACTACAAAAAAAGCGCCAGCCGCCTGAGCAACCCAGAAGCCGCGCGCCTGGCCGTCATGCTGCCGGCGCCCAAGCGCTTCGAAAAAAACCCCGGCTCGGCCTACATCGCAGGACGCACGCGCACCATCCTGGGACGCATGGCGAGCGCGGAGTTGCCCTGAATCACCGGGCACCCAAGCACGCAAAAGCGCCGCCCATGCCAAAAAATCTGGTCAAATGGGCATCTTGCGCTTATCCATAAAGCGGTAGTAGCTACTAAAACAATAGCAAAATGCGCATTCTTGGCATCGATCCCGGCTTGCAGACCACTGGCTTTGGCGTGGTGGATGTGCACGGGCACCAGCTGGCCTACGTGGCCAGTGGAACCATACGCACCACGGGCATGGCGCTGGGCGACTTGCCGGGGCGGCTGAAGCTGCTGTTCGACGGCATTGGCGAGGTCGCGGCGCGCTACCAACCCGACGTGGCCACGGTGGAGATTGTTTTCGTCAACGCCAACCCGCAGTCCACCCTGCTTCTGGGCCAGGCCCGAGGAGCCGCGATCACCGCGCTGGTGGCCTGCAATCTGCCGGTGGCGGAGTACACCGCGCTGCAAATGAAAAAGGCCGTGGTCGGCCATGGCCGCGCGGCCAAAAGCCAGGTACAGGAAATGGTGCGCCGGCTGCTGCAGCTGCCCGGCCTGCCTGGCACCGACGCGGCCGATGCCCTGGGCATGGCCATCACCCATGCCCATGCCGGCGCCGCCATGGCGCGGCTGGGCGAAGCGGCCACGCTGAACCGCCGCCAGCACGCGATGTACAAAGGCGGTCGCAGCTACTGAGACCCCGTGGGCAGCGGTCCCAGCCCGGAGCCTGCCTGCTTGCGCAGATACATGCTTTGATCGGCATGCTCGAGCAAGGCCGCGGCGTCGGTGCCATGCTCGGGATAGAGCGCCGTGCCAATGCTGGGGCGCATGTGCAGCAGCCGGCCCTCCAGGTCGAAAGGGTGCGAAAAGGCCGCCAGAATCTTGTCGACGACCGTCTGGGCATGGTCCTTGCGGCGCCCGCTCTCGAGCACCAGGACGAACTCGTCGCCGCCCATGCGGGCCACCGTATCCGACGCGCGCACCGAGCCCTGCAACCGGCCAGCGACCCGCTGCAGCAGCAGGTCGCCCATGGCGTGGCCCAGGGTGTCATTGACGCGCTTGAAATCGTCCAAGTCCACGAACAGCAGCGACACCAGCGTGCCGTCGCGCCGTGCCCGCTCCAGCGCAATCTGCAAGCGGTCCATCAGCACCATGCGGTTGGGCAGGCGGGTCAGGGCGTCGAACTGCGCCATCTGCCGCAGGTGCTCGTGCATTTGCTTGCGCTCGATCGCGGTGGCCACCTGCGTCGAGACAAACTGCAGCAGTTCCTGGTCCGCGGGCGTATAGACGACCTCTTCGTCGTAGCTCTGCAGCACCAGTGCACCAATCACGCCGCTTTCACAGCGCAAGGGCACACCCAGCCAGCAGCGCGCCCGGGGCAGCGCATCGGCAGTGGGCGCCTGCGCGGGGGCCTCGGGCTCCGGGGGAATCAGCAAGGCGCTGGCGCCGCGCACCACCTGGGTGCAGCGCGAATCGCTGCACAACGGCCCGCTGGCCGCCGCCACGCGCTCGTTGGCGTGGTAGGCGTAGCGCAGGTCGGCGGTGCCGGCATCGCGCAGGACCACCGAGAAGTGGGTCGCCACCATCAAGCGCCCGATGATGGCGTGGATGTCCGCAAAAAGCGCATCCAGGTCCTGGGCCGCATGGGCCGCCTCGGAGATGGCGTACAGCGCCGCCTGCAGGCTCTCGTGCCGCTTGCGCTCAGTGATGTCGTGCGCCACGGCCAGCCGGACCTGCTGGTCGGCAAGCCAGCGCGCCGTCCAGAGGATGTGGGCAATGCGCCCGTCCTTGCGCAGATAGCGGTTCTCGAACTGCAGTTGCAAGTCTCCCGCCATGATGCTGGCGACTTGGCCTTGCGTTGCGGCCAGGTCCTCGGGGTGCAGCATGTCGAGCATGCGCCGACCCACGACCTCCTGCGGCGCATAGCCAAAAATGCGTTCGAAGGCTGCGCTGACGAAGACGATGCGGCTGTCTGCCTGCACGATGCAGACCGCGTCGAGCAGCAGGTCGACGAGCTTGAGGGATGAAATGTCTTGCATGAAGCCGTCAAAGGGTTTCATGAATCGGTCGGGAGCGAGCCCGGCGGCAGGTGATGCGTCATGGAGGACGATTGTGCCCATCTGCCCACCCCCCCGGGCCAGCAGCGTCTTGCGCATGCACCTGCGGCGCACCCATGCGGGTGCATGCGCACGTTTCAGCCACTGCCGATCGGTGCCACAGGAATGCGGTACCGATCAGATCACCTGGACAGTTCGTCGACCAGGTCTTTCATTTCCTTGATCTCACGGACCTGCGCCTCGATGATCCCGTCCGCCAGTTTGCGGACGCGCTCGTCCTCGATGTTCGCCCGCCGGCTGGTCAGAATGGCAATGGAATGATGGGGAATCATGGCGCGCATGTAGGCCACGTCGCCCACGGTGGCCTGGCTACGCACCAGCGCAAGCCCCGACACGAACAGGGCTGCGGCGACCACGAGCACGCCCAGGTTGGCGCGGTGGTTGGGATACATCTTCCACATGAACAGCATCATCACGGCCGCCATGACACCGCCCATGATCATGGCCATGAAGAAGCGCGTCCAACTGAAAAAGACGTGGTCGAGTTCGTAAGTGTTCAGGTACATGGCGCCAAAGCCAATGACCGTAGAGGCACTGACCATGGCCCAGAAGCGCAAGTAGCTTGCTTGGTGGTTCATGCTGTTTCCTATCCTGCTTCGGGCTGCGAACCAACCCGCGAGCTTTTAATCTACGGCATGCCTTTTCCCCGGGCTGTAGGACTCGGCCCGAGATTCGGTCTCCCGCGAAGGGAACCACGCAAAAGGCATCTTCCTCAGATTGCATGGGAGCCCCTCACATCGTGGCTTGGTCCAAGCCTTTGATACTCGGTCCTCTCAACCACACTGGCATACCAAAGCTTCGGCCGCGCCGTGCCTGTGACGCGCCGAAGTTCGTCCTGCCGGATGAGCCGTGAATTGCTGCCCCGCCTTCAGTTCACTGAGTGTGCCCGCTGTGCGCCTCGCCCGCCGTACTCAACGGCGTAAACCGTGCTTGAGCTGCAGCCTGCCCCGTCGGCGTGATCGACACGATGGCTTTGAGGTCTGGCGTGGACGCGTACTTGCCCGAGCCTTTCAGGAGGTTGTCGCCATCGGGCGTGAGCGTGACGGTGGTGCGCGTTTTTCCGGACAGCAAGGTGACGCTGCCCGTGGCACCGGCTGCGGGAATCTTCTGTCCGGCGTGGTCCGTCAAGTACACGGCGACGGGTTTCTCCTTGGCGTCTGGACTCGTGCGGTCCACCACCAGCTCAAAGTGGTACACGCCTGCCATGCGCAACTGGCCCCCGTGCGGGGCCTTTTGCGTATCGAGGTAGGCGTCGTCGTGCGCCAACGCACTGCCGGCAGCCAGCACGCCGCCAAGCACCAAGGCCGGGATGGAAAAGACTTTTCTCATGATGTCGCTCTTTCAGTCAGGATGCCCGGCGCACATTGGCGCAGGACGGTGGGTTAAATCAGAAGGTTTCTGGCTGTTCTTCACCGGCCTTGCTTGCCAGCAACCGCGCCAAAGGCCTTTCGCCCCAACGCCAGAACATCAGCGGTGTCAGAACGGTGTCCAGCAAGGTCGAGCTGACCAGGCCACCAAAAATGACCACGGCGACAGGGTGCAGAATTTCCTTGCCCGGGGCATCGGCCGACACCAGCAAGGGCACGAGCGCAAAGGCTGCGACCAAGGCGGTCATCAACACGGGCGTGAGCCGCTCCAGCGAACCGCGCACGATGAGCGCGCGACCAAACTGCTCGCCCTCGAAGGCGCACAGGTTGATGTAGTGGCTGATCTTGAGAATCCCGTTGCGGGTAGCGATGCCGGTGAGCGTGATGAAGCCCACCAACGCCGCCACCGACAGGGGCTGCCCTGAGATCCCCAGCGCGATGACGCTTCCCACCAGCGCGAGGGGAATGTTCCCCATGATGATGAGGGTCAGCGCTGTAGAGCGGTAGCGGCTGTAGAGCACCAGAAAAATCATGGTGAGCGACAGCATCGCCAGCATTGCGATCAGGCGAGAGGCTTGTTCCTGCGCCTGGAACTGCCCTTCCAGCGAGACCGAATAGCCTTCGGGCAGTGCCTTGGCCGCAATTTCGGCACGAATATCCGCCACCACCTTGGCCATGTCGCTGCCATCGGTGTTGGCCGACAGCACGATGCGACGGCGCGAGTTTTCGCGGCTGACCTGGTTGGGTCCGTCGCCGTCCTCAATCGTTGCCAGGCTGGAAAGCGGCACGGCACCCGTGGGCGTCTCAATCATCAGGTTTTGCAGCGCATGCAGACCGCGGTCTTTCTCGGGCAGACGCACCACCAGATCAAAGCGCCGATTGCCTTCGACAATCTGCGTGACGCGCTCGCCCTCGACCATTTGCTGAAGCGAAACAAGCAAGGCACCGGGGGCCACGCCATAGCGTCCCAATTTGTCGTAGTCCAGGTGGATCTTGATCTGCGGAATCAGCACCTGTTTTTCAATCTGCAGGTCGGTCAAGCCGTGGACCTGGGCCAAGCGGGTGCGCAGATCGGCGGCCAGCGTGCGCAATGTGTCCAGGTCGTCGCCGTAGACCTTGAGCGCAATCTGCGCCCGCACGCCCGAAAGCAGATGGTCGAGTCGGTGCGATATGGGCTGCCCCACGTTGCTGGCTGCGGGCAGTACACCCAGCCGCGTACGAATGTCCTGGATGATGGCGCTGCGGCTGCGCTCCGAGACCTTGAGGTCCACGTCCATTTCGGTGTAGTGCACCCCCTCGGCGTGCTCGTCCAACTCGGCACGCCCGGTGCGTCGCCCCACTTGGGTCACTTCCGGCACGCTGGCAACGATCTGCTCCGCAAGCACCCCAATGCGATTGGATTCGGCCAACGATGTGCCTGGGTTGAGCACGACGTTCACGGTCAGCGTGCCCTCGTTGAAATCCGGCAGAAAGGAGCGTGGAAAGAACGGGATGGTTGCTGTTGCCATCACCACCGCCAGAACTGCCGCCAGCAACAGGCCACCGACGTGGCCAAAAGACCAGTGCAGCAGTTTGGCGTTCCAGCGTTTGAGGTGCGTCACCAGCCAGCTGTCGCCATGGCCCATCTGTTTCATGCGCGGCAGCAGGTAGTACGCCATCACCGGTGTCAGCGTGACGGACACGATCATGCTGGCCAGAATGGACACGATGTAGGCCACCCCCAGCGGTGAGAACAGCCGCCCCTCAATGCCGGGCAACACAAACAGCGGCACAAACACCAGCACGATGATGACGGTGGCATACACGATGGCCGAGCGCACTTCGAGCGTTGCGCTGGCGATGACCTCGGCCACCGGACGCGGGACTGCCAAGGCACTGTTGAGCTTGAGCCGCCGCAGGACGTTTTCCACGCCGACGACAGCGTCGTCCACCAGTTCGCCAATCGCGATCGCCAAGCCCCCCAGCGTCATCGTGTTGATGGACAGGCCGAAGTAGTGAAACACCAGCGCCGTCGCCAGCAGTGAGACGGGAATGGCGGTGAGCGAAATCAGCGTGGTGCGCACGTTCAACAAGAACAGGAACAGCACCACCGCAACAAGAATGGCGCCGTCGCGCAGGGCCTCTTGCACGTTGCGCACCGAGTTTTCAATGAAATTCGCCTGCTTGAAGAGGAACTGGGGCGCTTCGATGCCTGCAGGCAGGCTCTGTTGCAGTTCCGCTATGGCATGTTCGACTTCGCGGGTCAGCGTCACGCTGTCGGCGCTGGGCTGCTTTTGCACCGACAGAATGACCGCCGGCTTGCTGTTGTATCCGGCATCGCCGCGTTTGAGCGCAGGGGCAATCTTCACGTCGGCCACCTGGCTGAGCAGGATGGCTTGCCCGTTCTTCACGCTCACCACGACGTTCTGGAGATCCTGCAGGCGGCTGGTGCGACCAATCTGGCGAATCAGGTATTCACGTCCCTGGGATTCGAGAAAGCCGCCGCTGGTGTTGGCCCCGAAATCGCGCAGCGCACCTTCCAGTTTTTCGCGCTCGACACCCAAAGCCTGCAGCTGCGCCGGGCGGATCTCAACGCGGTACTGGCGCACCTCGCCGCCGATGGGCGTGACCTGGGCGATGCCGGGAATGGTCAGCAGCCGAGGGCGCAAGACCCAGTCGGCGTACTCGCGCACCTGCATGGCGCTGACCTTGTCCGGGTCGGCCGGCAAAGCGATCAAAAGGATTTCGCCCATGATGGAAGAAATCGGCCCCATTTGGGGCACGACGCCTTCGGGCAGTTGCTCGCGCACCAGGTTCAGACGTTCGCTGATTTGCTGGCGGTTGCGGTAGATGTCCGACCCCCACTCGAACTCCACGTAGATGATGGACAAACCAATGCCGGAGACCGAACGCACCCGTGTGACGCCAGGCATGCCGTTCATGCCCGATTCGATGGGGAAGGTGACGAGCTGCTCGACCTCTTCGGGGGCCATGCCGCCGGCCTCCGTCATCAGCGTCACCGTCGGTTTGTTCAGGTCGGGGAAAACGTCTACCGGCATCTGGCGCACCGTCAGGACGCCATACACGACGAGCAGCAGCGAGATACCCAGGACGATCAGGCGCTGCCTGAGGCTGGTGCGAATCAAATAAGCGAACATCTCAGCGCACCTGAGCCAGCAGCCCTGCTCCGTCGGTTACCACCCGATCGCCTTGGCTCACGCCTTGCGTCACGACCAGTTCGGTGGCGCTCAGAGGCGCCGCCGTCACTTTGCGCTGTACGAACCGCTCTGCCTCGGTATGCACCCAGACAGCGGTCTCGCCCGAGGCCATTTTGATGACCGCGGTGCGCGCAAGTGCCGCGCCTTGGACGCTGCGCGTCGTGCTGGCATGCACTGTGACAGGCTGCCCTACTGCAACGGCCGCGCTGCCCGGACGCACACTGAACAACAGCACCAAGGCCTGCTCGCGCAGTTGCCGCCCGGTGCCAACATAGCTGAGATCCAGGGCGCCCCCGGGCACAGCAGCGCTTGCTTTGGCAGCGATACCAGCCGTGAGGGCCGGGTCGTACGCCAGTGCTTCCACCGACAGACGGGACGGATCCACCACTTCGAACAGAACTTCCTTCGCGTCGACCACCTGCCCTGCGACCACATGTGACGCGCTGATGACACCTGAAATCGGAGCACGCAGGGCTTCCGCCCCATTCAAGCCGCCGTGCAGTGCGCCGCGACGCCTGCGCAGCGCGTCGCGCTCCAGGCCTGCCGCATCGATCACCGACTGAGGCACCGCGCCTTCGAGTTCCGCGTAGCGCGCCACTTTGCGTTCGGCAATGGCGAGTTGGGCGTCGATCTCGGCAAGCTGCGATTGGCTGGCGCCGCGCTCCAGGCTGTTGATCACCGGCTGCAACCGAGCCAACACGTCGCCCTTGCGAACGACCTGACCCAGAACAGGCAATGATGAGCCCGCAGCTTCCACGCGCCCCGCTTGCCCCGCCTGCACCAAGCCGCCGGCATTGGCGTTGGCAACGACCTTGCCCGCAAGTGCCAGCGAAGCCGGTACGTCCTGCACTTTCGCGACGCGGGTGCGCAGACCCAGCTGACGCTGCACGGCTTTGGGCACAAACAGGCTGCCATCGGCCAACCGCTGCGGCGCTGCGCTTCCGGGTTGCGCCAAGGTTCCAGTGCTGCTTACCGCACCTGCTGCGGGAGCCGCAATGGCGGGTGGACTCGCACTGTGGTCTTCGTCGCCGTGGGCGAGCGCTTGGGTTGAGAGGACGAGCAGCGCGCTGCCAGCCGCGAGGACTATTTTCAGGGTTTTCATCGAAGAAGGCCTTGTTCAGGAGGGAGCGGTTCTGCGTCGACGCAGCCAGGCGATGGCGATGAAGGCGAAGACCAGCACGGCGCCCGCAAGCATCCAGAGGGAGCGGCCGGCCGGCAAGCTCGTGCCAGCCTTTTCAGCGGGAGCGGCAGCCGCAGGGATGTCCAGCGAGGCGCTAAGCAGATCTGCCGTATCGGCGGTCTGCACCGAAATGGTCAGCGCGTGCGTGCCCGGCAGCGTCCACGCACCGCCAGCCACGCGGTAGGTGCCAGGGCCGACCTCGGTGGCAGTGGCTTGCAAATCGCCGCTTTGCACCTCCACCTGGGCCCCGGTCACCGGCTCGTTGCTCGCGAAGTTGTCCAGGAACAGCAGCAAAGAGGGGCCTTCCTGCGCGACCACCAGTTCGAAATCGCTCGTCTGGGCCTCTGCACGGGGGGTGGAAGCAGCCGTCGGCAAAGGCGCTGGCGCGTCACCGTGGTCTTCGCCCTCATGCGAGAAGCCGGTGACGGGCACGGCCAGAGCCAAAGCAAAACAAAGAATGCGCAGTAATTTCAAGGAAGGACTCCCAGGGATTGATTCAAACGGGACTGCCAGGCGTAGAGCGAGATTTCTTCGCGAGCAAGCGCTACCTCGGCGTCCTGAGCGGCGGCCCTCGCCCGCAGCAGGGCAGGAAGATCGGACTCACCCAGAGAAAAGCTCTTTTCTGCCAGTACCAGGGTGTCGGTGGAAAGGGCCAGGCGCTCGCGGGCAAGTTGCAGTTGCTTCTGGCCAGTCGCCAGCTCGCGCCTCGCTTTGCCGGTTTCTTGCAAAAGCTTGCGCTCCTGCAGAGCGACCTGTCCTTCGGCCTGTGCAAGTTCGGCGCGGGCTGCCGCGCTTTCTTGGCGTGCACGCGGCCCCAGTGAAAACGGGATCGTGAGCTTGAGGCCCAGCGCGCTTGCATAGGACTCCCCACGGGCACCGCGCTCGCGCACCACGCGCAGCGCCAGCTCGGGGGCTTCGCGCTGCGCGGCATCAGCTACCGCAAGGCGGTCGCGTGCAAGTTGGACCGCAGCCAGATCGGCTGCAATCTGCGGATGGTCAGCAGGCGATGCGGCGTCTAGTACAGCCACACCCTCTGGAATGAGTGTTTCAGGGGCGTCCATTGCGCTGAGTGCGCGAAACGCCTCCTCTGCCTGCAGGCGTTCAGAATGTGCCGTCGCCAGTGCTGCCTGCGCGTCCAGTCGCTCACTGCTCGCCAGATTGGCGTCCACGCGTGCCAACTCGCCCGCCTTGGAGCGGCGGATCACGTCGGCCTCCAGGCTCGCGGCGGTACGCGCACGGCGCTCTGCCAGTTGCTCGCCATTGCGCGCAGCCGCCACAGCCCACCAGGCTTCGCGCAGTTCTCCGGCCAGTTGCAGGCGCAAGGCGCGCTGACTGGCACGCACTTCTTCACGGGTGCTCGCGCCGAGCGCCTTTTGTGCGTTCTGCTGGCGCGGAAGCCACAGCGGCGCCGCAAGCTCAAGCTCCCACTCCTGGCTGCCACGGTTGGCGCCCAGTCGGTCGTTGAGCGTAGCTAGGGAAGCCGACAAAGGACGAGGCGTCAAACTTTCGGCCGCCTCAACCAGAGCGTCGGCCGCCTCAGCACGAGGCACGGCAGACATAGCGACGGGATGGCGCGCCAACGCGCTCTCCAAGGCATCGGCCAAGGTTTGTGCGCCTGCAGGCAGAACCGCACATAGCCCTAGTACGAGGGCACTCAAGGTTTTCATCAAAGGGTTTCCAACTTGTGGTTCGTCGCGCTGTCCATCGGTCCACAGGCAACAGAGCTGCATTCAGAAGTGAGCGCGATGGTGCCCACACCCCGCCTACACGCAGCTTTCCGCCACATTACAAATTCGTAATGTGGGCGTTTCGCGGATGCTTCCCTGCACAATTGCCCCATGAAAGTTCTCATCGTCGAAGACGAACTCAAGACGGGGGAATACTTGCGCCAGGGGCTGGTCGAAGCGGGTTTTGTCGCCGACTTGGCCCGCACGGGCACGGACGGACTGCACCTCACGCTGACGGGTGACTACGACCTGCTGGTGCTCGATGTCATGCTGCCGGGACTCAACGGTTGGCAGCTCTTGCAATCCCTGCGGCGCAGCGGCAATGCGCTGCCGGTGCTGTTCCTCACCGCGCGCGATCAGGTCGAGGACCGTGTCAAAGGGCTGGAACTCGGAGCGGATGACTACCTGGTCAAGCCATTCGCGTTTTCGGAGTTTCTCGCTCGGGTGCGCACTTTGCTGCGGCGCGGCAAGGCAAGCATTGAACCGACCGTGCTGCGGATTGCCGACCTGGAACTCGATTTGATGCGACGCCGGGCACAACGTGCTGGCCGGCGTATTGATCTCACTGCGAAGGAATTCGCGCTGCTGGAACTCCTGCTCCGGCGCCAGGGAGAAGTGCTGACGCGTTCGCTGATTGCATCGCAGGTGTGGGACATGAACTTTGACAGCGACACCAATGTGATCGAAGTGGCCATGCGCCGCCTGCGGGCCAAGATGGACGACGACTTCGAGCCCAAGCTGCTGCGCACGATACGCGGTATGGGCTACGTGCTGGAGGCATCGGACTGATGGTCTCGCGCCTGACGCTGACGGCGCGGTTGACGCTGCTCTTCACCATCGGTTCGGCCATTGTTCTACTTGTCTTCGGATCGCTGGTCATGGCCGCCATCGCCTCGCACTTCGACGAGCTCGACCGCGACGAAATCAGCGGCAAGCTCGACTACGCCGCGCAGCTGGTCGCCAGCATGGAGCGCCCGCTCAGCAAGGAGGCAGTAGAAAAAGCGCTTGCGTCCTCTTTTGCCGGCCACCACGAACTCGCAATGCAAGTGCGCGGCCCGAGCGGCGTGGTCTGGTTCGCGTCACCCGGCGTGGACTTTCCGCTGAGCCTGGCCGCTGGCCCCGATCTTTCTCATTGGCGCTCAGGCGAGCGAGCGTTTCACGGATTGGAAAAGCGCTTGCCGGGCGGGACGGGGACTGAGGGCGCGCTTATCTTGGTGTTGGGGTTGGATACGGCACACCACCAACACTTTCTGCGCAGCTTTCGCGTGACGCTTTGGCTTTTTGTTGCGTCTGCCGTGATGCTCATGGGTTTGCTCGGCTGGATCTCGGCGCGGCGCGGGCTCGCACCGCTGCGTGCCATGCGCGAGCGCGCGGCCACCGTGACGGCACACAGCCTGGACCGCAGGTTGCCAGTGCAGGCCGTGCCCCCGGAGCTGGCTGAACTGGCCGTCACACTGAATGAAATGCTGGAGAGGCTGGAAGACGCATTCAAGCGCCTTTCTGATTTTTCTGCCGACCTGGCCCACGAGTTGCGCACCCCCGTCAGCAACCTGATGATGCAGACGCAAGTCGCCCTGAGCCTGCCGCGAGACGCGGACAGCTACCGCGCCATTCTTGAATCCAACTCAGAGGAATTCGAGCGCCTGGCCCGGATGATTTCCGACATGCTGTTTTTGGCAAAAGCCGAAAACGGACTCGTACTGGTGCACGAAGAGGCCATTGATGTGGCCCACGAAGTCCGTCAGCTGCTCGACTTCTACGAGCTATCGGCCGACGAGAAGCGCATCGACCTACAGCTAAGCGGCGACGGCGCTTTGCGCGGCGACCGACTGATGCTGCGGCGGGCCTTGGGGAATCTCATCTCGAACGCACTGCGTCACACGCCGACCGGAGGAACCATCCGCGTAGACATTACCCAAGACGGGGTGCAACTGCAGATACAGGTGAGAAACACAGGCGAACCCATCGCCGAGGCCCAACTGGCACGGTTTTTCGAGCGCTTCTACCGCGCCGACCCCGCCCGTCAGCACGATGCGGGCGAAGGGATAGGCCTGGGACTTTCCATTACGCGCGCTATTGTGCGGGCGCACGGCGGCGAAGTCTGCGCTGCATCAAGCGATGGTTTGACGAGTTTCTCGCTCAGCTTTCCGATAGCGAGCAGTTGAAAGCGCTGGAGGAAAGCATGCCTGCACGTGCGGTGAGCCCGGGCTGCCTAAAAAGCGAATAATGCATGCTCCACGGGCCGAGGCCTTGCGTCAAGGGCGTACGCGCCTGCCAGCCACTTTCTTTCTTCTCGCCGCATAGCTGGGCGGGACTTGGGGGCCGAGGACGATGAAAAACTTCCAACGCCTGGGCTTGCTGGCCACGGCGCTTGCGCTTGTGGCCGGCTTCTTTTTCCTCGGCGGCGCGCAATGGTTGACGCTGGAGGCGCTGAAATCGGGCCTCGGCCAGTTCACCGCCTGGAAGAACGCATCGCCCGTCCTGACGGCCCTGGTGTTTGGCGGGGTGTATGTTCTGGTCACCGCCCTGTCTCTGCCCGGCGCTGCTGTCATGACCCTGGCCGCTGGGGCGGTCTTCGGGCTGCTCTGGGGCACGGTGATCGTTTCCTTTGCTTCCACCCTGGGGGCCACTCTGGCGTTCTGGAGCGCGCGCTACGTGCTGCGCGACTGGGTGCAGGCGCGGTTTGGCGACCGGCTCCGGCCCATCAACGAGGGCATACGGCGCGACGGGGCTTTCTATCTGTTCACGCTACGGCTGGTGCCCGTGTTTCCTTTCTTCCTCATCAACCTCTTGATGGGCCTGGTGCCCATTGGCGCGCTGACTTTCTATGCGGTCAGCCAGCTCGGCATGCTGGCAGGCACACTGGTCTATGTGAATGCTGGCACCCAATTGGCGCAGATCGACAGCCTGGCGGGCATCGTCTCGCCCCGCATTCTGCTGTCCTTCGCACTGCTGGGCGTGTTTCCTCTGGCTGCCAGGTCGTTGCTGCGCGGGCTTGAGCGCCGCAGGGTGTATGCGCAGTGGGAGCAGCCGCGGAGCTTCGACCGCAATCTCATCGTCATCGGGGCCGGCGCCGCGGGGCTGGTGACGGCCTACATCGCCGCGGCGGTCAAGGCGAGGGTCACGCTGGTGGAGACGCACAAGATGGGTGGCGACTGCCTCAACTACGGCTGCGTGCCGAGCAAAGCCCTGATCAGGAGCGCCAAGTTGGCGCATCAGATTCGGCACGCCGACCACTATGGCCTGTCGGCGACGGCGCCGCAGTTCCGCTTTCGAGAGGTCATGGCGCGGGTGCATGCGGTGATACGCGCCATAGCGCCTCACGACAGCGCGCAGCGCTACGAGGCCCTGGGCGTGCAAGTGCTGCAGGGCTACGGCCGTGTGCTCGACCCCTGGACGGTGGAGATCAAGGCGGCCGACGGTAGCACGCAGCGACTCACCACCCGCAGCATCGTCATCGCCGCCGGCGCGCAGCCCTTCGTGCCGCCCCTGCCCGGCATCGAGGACGTGGGCTACGTCACCAGCGATACCCTGTGGGATGCGTTTTCCGAGCTCGATGCCCCCCCGGCCCGTCTGGTGGTGCTGGGCGGTGGGCCCATTGGCTGTGAATTGGCGCAAAGCTTTGCGCGCCTGGGCTCGGCAGTCACGCAAATCGAGATGGGGCCGCGCATCCTGGCGAGCGAGGATGTGGAGGTGTCCGAGCTGGCCCGCCTCGCCCTGGCGCACGACGGGGTTGACATGCTGACCGAACACAAGGCGCTGCGCTGCGAACGCGAGGACCGGGGCGGTACAGCGCACAAGTACATCGTGGTCGAGCACGGCGGCGCGCAGCGACGCATCGAATTCGACGCTCTCATCTGCGCGGTGGGTCGCGTGGCTCGGCTGCAGGGCTACGGGCTGGAAGACCTGGGCATTCCTTCCGAGCGCACGGTCGTCACCAACGAATACCTGGAAACGCTCTATCCCAACATCTACGCTGCCGGCGACGTGGCAGGCCCTTACCAGTTCACGCACACTGCATCGCACCAGGCCTGGCATGCGGCGGTCAACGCCCTGTTCGGGCAGTTCAAACGTTTCAAGGTCGACGACTCGGTGGTCCCCAGGGCCACTTTCATCGACCCCGAGGTGGCGCGGGTCGGACTCAACGAGCAAGAGGCCAAGGAGAAAGGCATCGCCTACGAACTCACTCGATATGCTCTGGACCACCTCGACCGCGCCATCGCAGACGGCGCCGCCAACGGCTTCGTCAAGGTGCTGACCGTTCCAGGCAAGGACCGCATTCTGGGCGTGACCATTGTCGGCGAACATGCGGGCGACTTGCTGGCGGAATTTGTATTGGCGATGAAACAGGGCCTGGGATTGAACAAGATTCTCGGCACCATCCACATCTACCCGACACTGGCCGAAGCGAACAAGTCCGCCGCCGGCGAGTGGAAGCGCGCGCATGCCCCCCAGCGTTTGCTGGCGTGGGTGCAGCGCTACCACAGCTGGCGGCGCGGATAAGGCAGCATGGCGCGCAGCGAGCCCAAGTTGAACCGCTTCCTGAAGATGCGACCTACCGCCACCACTTCGCGACCCTGGGCCAGCGCGGCCCTCCACACGATGCAGCTCTCCATCATTGTTCCCTTGTTCAACGAAGCTGCCGCTGCGACAGAACTGTGCGCGCATCTGGCAGCCTGGACGCGCCAGGGCGTGGACGTCATCCTCGTTGATGGCGGCAGCGACGACGGAACAGCCGCCCTGCTGGAAGGGTGCGGGTTCCGCCTCGTGCATTCGCCGCGCGGCCGGGCCGTGCAAATGAACGCCGGGGCCGCTGCCGCCAGCGGCGATGTGCTTTTGTTTCTGCATGCCGACACGCGCTTACCGCCCAAGGCGCTCGAAAGCCTTGAGCACCTTGATTGGCACGCGCAGGCTTGGGGGCGCTTCGACGTGCACATTGCCGGCCGCCCCAGAATGCTCAAGCTGGTGGCCCTGCTGATGAACTGGCGCTCGCGCCTGACAGGCATCGCCACCGGAGACCAGGCCATCTTCATGACCCGGGCCGCCTTTGACGCCGCGGGCGGTTTTCCGCAGCAGCCGCTGATGGAAGATGTTGAAATGTCCCGCCGACTGCGCCAGCGTGCGCGCCCGATCTGCCTTACCGAACGAGTCGTCACCTCGGGCCGCCGCTGGGAGCAGCGCGGGACCTGGCGCACCATCTTTCTGATGTGGCGCCTGCGCTGGGCCTATTGGCGCGGCGTGCCGGCCAGCCAGCTCGCCAAGGCCTACCGATGAAGCGGGTGCACATCCTCATCATGGCCAAAGCCCCGATCGAAGGGTTCTGCAAGACCCGGCTGATCCCAGCCTTGGGCGAGCGCGGCGCCACGGCCTTGGCGCGCAGCATGCTGGTACGCACGGTGGATGCGGCGCTCGCCGCCGGTTTGGGTTGCGTGGAACTGTGCGTCGCGCCCGGACTGCAAGCCTTTGACTGGGACGGCCTGCGCTTGCCCGGAGGTTTGACATGGACCGAGCAAGGCGAAGGCGACCTGGGCGCGCGCATGGCCCGTGCCGCCCAGAGAGTGATGGCCTGCGGCCAAGCCATCCTGCTCATCGGCACCGACTGCCCCGCGCTTGACAGCGGTGTGCTGCAAAGCGCTGCCGCGGCTCTGGACACGCACGACGCATCGATGGTGCCCACGGCGGACGGCGGCTACGCCCTGCTGGGTCTGAATCGCTTTTCGCAGGCCTTGTTCGAAGGCATGGCCTGGAGCACTGCTTCCGTGGCCGCGGACACAAGACAGCGACTGGCCGCCTTGCAGTGGACGCTGTTGCACCTGCCCACGCTGCACGACATCGATGAACCCGCCGATCTGCCCTGGCTGCCAGCGGACCTGCAGTTCGGCCTTCCGAACGCTTTGCCGTACAAGCCATGATCCCCCGCTTCAGAAACCGCCATGGGCCCAGCATCTTGGGCCTGCTTGTCGCGCTGGCGGCCAGCGCCATGGCTGCGCCGGTGCGCGTGGGCGACTTCACTGCGATGGGCGAGAGCCCCTGGAAAGCCGTGCAGCTGAGCGACCGGGTACCGGCGACGCGCTACAGCGCATTGCAGTGGGACGGGCACGCCGCCGTCGAAGCACGCGCCGACGCCAGCATGGCGCTTCTGGCGCGGCCCTTGACGATCGATCTGCAGTCCACCCCCGTCCTGTGCTGGTTGTGGCGCGTGGACGGAGTGGTGCAACGAGCGGACATGCGCCGCAAGGATGGCGACGACTATGCCGCCCGGGTCTACGTCGCGTTCAGCTTGCCGCCGGAGGCGCTCGGTATCGCCCTGCGCCTGCAGCTTGCCCTGGGGCGCAGCCTGTACGGGGAGCTGCTCCCCGACGCCGCCGTCAACTACGTCTGGGACAACCGGCACCCGGTAGGCACCCGCGCTTTCAACGCCTACACCGAGCGCGCCGCCATGGTGGTGCAGCGCTCGGGCACGGCGCAGGTGGGCCGCTGGGTGGCGGAGCGCGCCAATGTGCTGGCCGACGCCAAGCAGGCGTTTGGCGATCTGCCCTTCAAGGCAAGCCTGCTGGCAGTGGCCTCCGACACCGACAACACCGGTGAACAGGCGCGCGCGGGCTTCGCAGAGCTGCATTTTGTAGGTGCCGATGAGGCTTGCCAGTTCGCCGGCCCCAAGCCCTGAGCCTGTGGAAAGGGCGCAGCAACTTAGGTAGCGCCTACGGCGCCGGCGCTGAGCGCCGCAAGAGCGCCACCGTCATTCGACGGTGACGCTCTTGGCAAGTCGAAGTCGGTTGTGCCATCACAAACTTTGCTGCGCAAAGTAAGTGATGTCCAAGCCCAGAAACCTGGCACGCCTGCGGCGCCGGCGCTGAGCGCCGCAAGAGCGCCACCGTCATTCGACGGTGACGCTCTTGGCCAGGTTTCTGGGCTTGTCCACATCCGTTCCCAGTGCGCAGGCGGTGTGGTAGGCCAGCAGCTGCAGCGGCACTACGTGCAGGATAGGACTGAGCGCGCCGTAGTGCTCGGGCATGCGGATGACGTGCACGCCGTCGCCATTGGCAATGCGCGTGTCGGCGTCGGCCAGCACATACAGCACGCCACCGCGCGCGCGCACTTCCTGCATGTTGCTTTTGAGTTTTTCAAGCAGCGCGTCGTTGGGCGCCACGGTGACCACCGGCATGCTACTGGTGACCAGCGCCAGCGGGCCGTGCTTGAGCTCACCGGCCGGGTAGGCCTCGGCGTGGATGTAGCTGATTTCCTTGAGCTTGAGCGCGCCTTCCAGCGCGATCGGGTAATGCATGCCGCGACCCAGAAACAATGCATTGGGCATGCGGGTGAATTCCTCGGCCCACGCGATGATCTGCGGCTCCAAGGCCAGCACCGCCTGCAAGGCGACAGGCAGGTGGCGCATCGCCTTTAAATATTCTGCCTCTTGCTCTGGCGCGAGGCGCCCCTTGGCTTGCGCCAGCGCCAGGGTCAGCAGGAACAGGCCGGCCAGTTGCGTCGTGAAGGCCTTGGTGCTGGCCACGCCAATCTCGACGCCAGCGCGCGTCACATAGGCCAGTTTGCATTCACGCACCATGGCGCTGGTGGCGACGTTGCAGATGGTCAGCGTGTGCTCCATGCCCAGGCTTTGCGCGTGGCGCAGGGCTGCGAGCGTGTCGGCGGTTTCGCCCGACTGACTGATGGTGACTACCAGGGTGCGAGGGTCGGGCACGCTGGTGCGGTAGCGGTATTCGCTGGCCACTTCCACCTGGGTGGGGATGCCGGCGATGTCTTCCAGCCAGTAGCGCGCCGTGCAACCGCTGTAGTAGCTGGTGCCGCAGGCGAGGATCAGCACGCGGTCGATCTGCTCGAACACGCGCCAGGCCGCCGCACCCGGCATGCCGTTGTGCTCGGGGCCGTCGAACAGCTCGGGGACGATGCCAGCCACGCCGTCCAGCGTGTCAGCGATGGCGCGTGGCTGCTCAAAAATCTCCTTTTGCATGTAGTGCCGGTACGGCCCGAGATCCACCGCGCCGCTGTGGGCGCGCACGGTGCGCACCGGGCGATCGTCCGAGGTGAGCGGTTTGCCTCTGCTGCCCACAATCCAGTAGCGCCCGCGCTGCAGGTCGACAATGTCGCCTTCTTCGAGGTACACGATCTGGTCCGTGACGCCGGCAAGCGCCATGGCATCGCTGGCCAGAAAATGCGCCTCGCCACCCTCCCCCACGCCCAGCACCAACGGCGAACCGGCACGGGCCCCCACCACGCGGTGGGGTTCGTCCTTGTGCATCGCCGCAATGGCGTAAGCCCCGCGCAGTTCGGCCGTACTGGCCTGCACAGCGGCAAACAGGTCGCCGCTGTAGTGGTGCTCAATAAGGTGGGCAATGACTTCCGTGTCGGTCTGGCTGGCGAACACATAGCCGCGTGCCTGCAAGCGCTCGCGCAAGTCCTCATAGTTTTCAATGATGCCGTTGTGCACCACGGCGACGCGGCCCGGCTGCTCGGCAGCGGCGGGCGCGCTGCCGTGGCTGAAATGCGGGTGGGCGTTGTGTACCGCAGGCGCGCCGTGCGTGGCCCAGCGGGTGTGGGCAATGCCGGTGCCGCCGCTCAGGTGTTCGGTGCGAACCTGTTCCAGCAGCTCGGCCACGCGCTGGGTGCTGCGGGCGCGCACCAAGCCACCCGCCGCCGTGGGGTCCAGACTGGCAGCGTGAATGGCCACGCCGCAGGAGTCGTAGCCACGGTATTCAAGCCGCTGCAAGCCCTGGACCAGCGTGGGAACGATGTTGTGAAGCGCAACCGCGCCGACGATGCCGCACATGAAAAGCCTTTGCTATGGAAGAAACAACAGGCATGCTAGGTACAGCAACAAGAAATGTGTGAGCCATTTTTCTAACAAATATTTCCATAAACTTCATTGATTGAGTAATATGAAATATATGGAAAATCTTAAGCTTGACGGTGTCGATCTAGATCTTCTCTCTGCCCTGCAGCAAGACGCCACACCCACCAACCAGCAACTCGCTGCACAACTGGGTATTTCGCCGCCCACCTGCCTGCGTCGGGTGCGCCGGCTGCGGGAGTCCGGGCTGATTGCGCGCCAGGTCGCCATCCTGGATTCCGAGGTGCTGGCAGCCGCCCTGGGCCACGGCCTGCAGGCGATTGGCGAGGTGTTGCTGGACCGCCAGACCGCCGAGGCACAAGACGCCTTCGAGGCCCGCGCTGTGGCCGAGCCCTGCGTGGCGCAGTGCTGGCGCATGGCCTCGGGGGCAGATTTCGTGCTGGTGCTGCAGGTGCACGATATGCCGCATTACCTGGAGCTTGCCGCGCGCCTGTTCACGCAGGACGCCAACGTGCGCAACGTCAAGCTGCACTTCGCAACGCGCCGGGCCAAATTTGACACCGCGCTGCCGATGGCGCCCGCGCCGTAGCGCGGCCGCAGTGCAAGTTTTCTCAGTCTGAGACACTGTCCGACGCCAGGCACGAATGGCTTGGCGTAGAGTGCACGCTGTTGCCCGACCCCACCCCAACCCGGAGTCCTTCCGCATGGAATTCAAGGATTACTACCAGACACTGGGCGTAGAAAAAAGCGCCACCCAGGAGGAGATCAAGAAGGCCTACCGCAAGCTGGCGCGCAAGTACCACCCGGACG
Organism: Burkholderiaceae bacterium; assembly: GCA_023954035.1. Classification (GTDB taxonomy): domain Bacteria; phylum Pseudomonadota; class Gammaproteobacteria; order Burkholderiales; family Burkholderiaceae_C; genus Simplicispira. The sequence continues at coordinate 83,134 of JAMLIT010000004.1, forward strand.
TCAGCAAGGAGGCCGATGCCGCCGCCCAGATGGCGCAGGTGAACGAGGCCAACACCGTGCTCTCGGACCCGGAAAAGCGCGCCGCCTACGACGCCGTCAGCGCGCAGGCGGCCGCCCAGGGCGCGCGCGGCGGCGGCGAGTTCCGCCCGCCCCCTGGATGGGACACGGGTTTCGAGTTCTCGGGCAGCCCGTTCGAGGGCGGCGCCGGCGACTACAGCGACTTCTTCGAGCAGCTTTTTGGCCAGGCGGCGCGCCAGCGCGGTCCGGGGGGATTTGGCCACGGCGGTGCCCACGGGCCGCGGCGCGGGGGCGACCACCACGCAAAAATCGAACTGGACCTGCTTGACGCCTACCAAGGCGGCACACGCACGCTCTCGCTGCGCGCTGCGCGCCCCGGCCCGGACGGGCGCGTGGTCAGCGAGGAACGCAACCTGGAGGTAAAGATTCCCAAGGGCGTACGCGAAGGGCAGCTCATTCGCCTGGCCGGCCAGGGCGCGCCCGGCGCCGGCGACGCGCCCGCGGGCGACTTGTTCCTGGAGGTGCACTTCCGGCCCGACCCGCGCTGGCGTGCAATGGACCGCGACGTCTACCAGCCGCTTGCGCTCGCCCCCTGGGAAGCGGCGCTGGGCGCCAGCGTGGAAGTCCACACGCCCAGCGGCACGGTGGAGGTGACCGTTCCGGCCCGCTCGCGCGCCGGGCGCAAGCTCCGGCTCAAAGGCCGCGGCATTCCGGCGGCCACACCGGGCGATCTGTACCTGGAGGTGGAAATCGCCTTGCCCCCGGCCGACAGCGACGCCGCGCGTGCCGCCTGGACGGCTTTGGGCAAGGCCTTCCCCACGTTCAACCCGCGCGAGACGAAAGGAGCCTGAACCATGTCCCCCCATGCCTTTCACCTGCCAGCGCAAATGGCCGAGCTGCTGGGCGACGACAGCCTGAGCCTGGAGGAACTGGCGCGCGCCTGCCGCCGCGCACCCGAATGGGTGAGCGAACATGTCGAGGCCGGCGTCATTGCCCCGCAGCCGACCGAAGCGGCCAGCAGCGGCTTCGTCACCTGGCGGTTTGCCAGCGCCACGTTGGTGCGCGCCAAGCGCGTGGCCGACCTGGAAGCCTGTTTCGACGCCGACCCCCACCTGGCGGCGCTCACCGTGGACCTGATGGAGGAGGTCGGCGAGCTGCGCCGCCAGTTGCGCCAACTGCGTCCTCCGGCCGCCGACACATGACGGCTGCGCCAGCGCCGGAGCGTAGCAACGGCACGCCGCGCGAGCAAACCTACCGCAGCATCTACCCTCTGCGCATCCTGGGCATGGGCCTGGGGCTGTGGGTGACCTGCAGCGTGCTGATCCAGACCGGTGACTTGGCCCGCTATGGCTGGCTTTCCGTGCTGACCATGCTGATCTGGCCGCACTTGGCCTATGTGCATGCGCGCTTCAGCCGCGACCCCTACCGCGCCGAGATCCGCAACCTGCTGATCGACTCGGCGATCACGGGCCTGTGGATTCCGCTGATGCATTTCAACCTGCTGCCCAGCGTGGTGCTGGCCGTGATCACCACGCACGACAAATTCAGCACAGGAATCAAACGCCTGTGGCTGGTTTCGCTGCCAGGCATGGTCGGCATGGCGCTGCTGGGCACGCTGATTTTGCGCCCCGAGCCCGTCTGGGCCAGTTCGCTGCCCGTCATCATCGCCACGCTTCCGGTCATTGCGCTGCACAGCCTGGCGGTGGGATTTGCCAGCTACCGATTGATTCGCACCGTGGCGCGGCAGAACCGGCAGCTGAAGGATTTGCGCGAGCGCGATGCGCAGACCGGGCTGTATGCTCGCGCGCACTGGCAGGAGCAGGCGCAGGCCGTCCTCGAGGGCGCGCGCAGGAACGACCGGCCGGCCTGGCTATTGATGATCGACATCGACCATTTCAAACCCATCAACGACGTGCACGGCCACACGGTGGGCGACGAGGCCATTCGCGTGGTTGGCGAGGCGATCCGCGAAGCCGTACGCGACTCCGACTGCGCCGGCCGCTACGGCGGCGACGAGTTTGCCGTCGTCTGCGCCGATACCGAGCAAGCCGATGCGCTGGCGATTGCGCAGCGCATTCGCGAGCGCATCGCCGCGCTGCGCCTGCCCGAGCTGCCCGAAATGCGCTTGACGAGCAGCATCGGCATGGCGCAGGCGCGCAGCAGCCACCACAGCCTGCGCGAGTGGCTGAGCAGCGCCGACATGGCCATGTACCGCGCCAAGCACGGCGGGCGCAACCGGGTGGCGGTGGAGCCACGGGGCAGCCAGGCGCACCCAGCAGACGGCGCGACCGACCAGGATTGATGCGCGGGGCGCGCACCCCATCTGCAGATGATGGCCCTGAAATTGAAATGAAATTAGCCTCTAGCGCTTATCCCATAAACGATTGAAGCTATTTATATGATAGCAGCTGCCCGGACGACATCACGCCGGCCACACCACTTCCACCGTGCACCCCGCACCCGGCGCGGCCTGCGCGCTGACTCCGCCGCCATGGCGCTGCGCGATGGCCTGCACGATGGCCAGGCCCGCACCCACGCCTTCGAATTCGCGCTCCGGGTGCAGTCGCTGAAACAGGCCAAACAGGCCCTGCGCCTGCGCCGCGTCGAACCCCGCGCCGTTGTCCTGCACCTGCAGCGCCCAGGCGCCCGTCGCCTCGCCGTCCGCACTGCGCACTGTGCGCACCGCAATGCACGGCGCAGCTGTGTTGCGGGTGAACTTGATGGCGTTGGCCAGCAGCTCCTTGATCAACTGGCGCAGCAGCGCCTCGTCGGCCTGCACCACGCCCAGCCCAGGGCCCAGGCGCCAATCCATCGAGCGGCCGGCTGCAGAGGGCGTCAGCTCATCGACCACCTGCGGCAGCAGGCGATCGAGGTCCACCGCCTCGACGCGCAGCGCCGCCGCCTGGATGCGCGAGAGCGCGAGCAAAGCGTCGATCATGCGGCCCATGCGCTGGCCAGCCTGCTCGATGGTCGCCAGGAACTCGAGCGCCTCGGCGCGCTCGGCTGCGAGCAGGGCGGACGGCTCGACAATTTCGCGCAGCAGGGGCGTAAACGCGGTGATGTGGCGCACTGGCGCGCGCAAATCGTGCGAAATGGCGCGCAACAAGTCCTGGTGCGCAGCGCGCAGGCGGCCCAGCTCCTGGGCGTCCGCCGTGGGGACAGAGGAAGACCCTGGGGGTGCGGTGCTGGCCATGCGCTCGCTCCTTCGGCGCGCCGCTCTCAGGGCGCGGTGTGCTTGCTCGGCCGCTTCCAGCCGGCGATGGTGGTCTGCCGCCCGCGCGCCACGCCCAGCGTGCGGGCAGGAACGTCCTTGCTAATGGTCGAGCCCCCGCCCACCGTGGCGCCCGCACCAATCGTGACCGGCGCCACCAGCACGCAATTGCTGCCGATGTGCACATCGGCTTCGATCACCGTGCGGTGCTTGTTGGCCCCATCGTAGTTGGCGGTGATGCTGCCGGCGCCATAGTTCACGCGCTCGCCCACCGTGGCGTCGCCCAGGTAGGCCAGGTGGTTGGCCTTGGCACCATCGGCCAGCTGGCTGTTCTTGACTTCGACGAAGTTGCCGATATGCACCGCGCGCCCGAGCTGCGCGCCGGGGCGCAAGCGGGCAAACGGCCCCACCAGCGCGCCCTCGCCCACCTCGGCGCCTGCGGCTTCGCCGTCAATGTGCGTAAAGGGGTGAATCACGGCGCCCGCTGCAATGCGCGCGTTGGCAATGCAGCAGTAGGCCCCGATGCGTGCGCCCTCGCCCAGCTCGACCCGGCCGGTGAAGATGCAGCCGACGTCGATTTCCACGTCTTGCGCGCAGACGAGTTCGGCGCGCGCCCCGCTGCGCTCGTCGTCGCGCAGGTCAAAGCGTGCCGGGTCGGCCAGGCGCACGCCCTGCTCCATCAGTTGGACGGCGGCGCGGCTCTGGTGGGCGCGCTCCAGCTCGGCCAGTTGCGCCGGGCTGTTGACGCCTGCCACCTGCACCGCGTCGTCAATGGTGTGCGTGGTGACCGGAACGCCCTGCGCCACGGCCATCGCCACCACGTCGGTCAGGTAGTACTCGCCCTGGGCGTTCTGATTGGACAGGCGCGGCAGCCACTGCAGCAGCAGGCGCGCGGGCACGGCGAGGATGCCGCTGTAGACCTCGGTGATGGCGCGCTGGTCCTCGCTGGCGTCTTTTTCTTCGACGATGCCGCGCACCGAACCGTCCGCGCCGCGCACGATGCGGCCGTAGCCTCTGGGCTCCCGCAAGCGCACGGTCAGCAGCGCCAGCGCCTGGTCGGCACTGGCCTGCACCAGGGCGCGCACGGTGCCCGGCTGCGTCAGCGGCACGTCGCCCGAGAGCACGAGCACGGTGCCGTCATCCTGCAGCAGCGGCGCCGCCTGCTGCACGGCGTGGCCGGTTCCCAGTTGCGGCTCCTGGCGCACGAATTTCAGGTCAAATGGGCCTCCAGCGCTTACTGCACTTGCGCTAGCAGCTTCTACTTCGATAGCGCCGTGGCCAGTGATGACGATGGCGCTGCGCGCGCCCAACGCGCTCGCCTGGCCCAGCACATGCTGCAGCAGCGGGCGCCCTGCCAGGCGCTGCAGTACCTTGGGAATGCGGCTCTTCATGCGCGTGCCCTTGCCGGCAGCCATGATCACGATGTCAATGGGGTTCATGCAAATCGCGCTATTGCGCCGGGCGGCGCCCGGCCTCTCGCCACATTATCGGCGCGCGCTGCAGCCAATGGCTTACAGCAATGGCAACAGACGCGGCGGTTGGTCGTAATACTCGGCGATGCGGGCCAGTGCGCGCGGGTTCAGGATGGACAAGCGCCCGTCTTCAATGGTGTGCAGCCCCAAATGCACCAGCCGGCGCAGCGTCTTGTTGGTATGCACCAACGACAGACCCAGCGCATCGGCAATGTGCTGCTGGGTCAGCGGAAACTCAATGCTGCCCCCTTCGGCCAAACCCAGTCGGTCCAGGCGCCGGTACAGCTGCAGAAGCAGCATGGCGACGCGCTCCAGCGCGTTGCGCCGGCCGGCCGTCAGCAGGTTGTCGTCCACATGGCCTTCTTCGTGCGCAGCCAGCCAGGTGATGTCGTAGCCCAGGCGCGGATGCTCGCGGTACAGCTCCCACAGGCTGTCTCCCTTGAACACGCACAGCGCGCAGTCGGTCAGCAGCTCCACCCCATGCGCAGCGTCGTCGCCAAATTCTTGCTGCAGACCCATCAGATCGCCCGGCAGCAGGAAGTTGAGGATTTGCCGCCGCCCATCCTTCAGAGTCGAATAGCGGAAGGCCCAGCCGGAGTACAGGGTGTAGAGCTGGCTGTTGGCCTGGTTTTCGCGAATCAAGGTGCTGCCCGCGCGCCCCACCGTGGTGTGGCTGCGGGCGCGGTTGATGGCGTCCAGCGCCCCGGCCGGCAGTTCGGTAAACGCGGCGAAGTCGCGCAAGCCGCATGCGTGGCAGTTAGGTGGGCACCGGGGTTGGGGAGGCTGGGGCATGGTCCGCGAATTTTAGGGAGGGTCTTGCACGGACGTCCTAGGCTCTGTCGCTATGTCTTTTCACATTGTGCGATGCGCTCCGCCGCCCTAGAGTCTCGCTCCCTATGCCCCCGTCTCTCCTCTACCAGGTGCTCTACGTCAGCACCCTCAGCCCCGAGCAACCGCTGAGCGTCGTCGCCGAAATTGCCCACCGCGCCCGGGTGCGCAATGCCGAGCTGGGCATCGGCGCACTGCTGGTCTTTGACGGCCAGCGCTTTTGCCAGATGCTTGAGGGAGATCGCCGGCCCGTGCTCTCCTTGATCGAACGCATCCGCAGCGACACCCGCCATACCGATGTCGAAGTGCTGTACCACGGGCCGCTGCCAGCGCGGCGCTTCAGCGATTTGCAGCTCGCCTTCACCAGCGGCGAAATGGACACCTCGTTCGAGCAGTTCGCTGCGCTGGACGACCGCGCAGCCCTGGCGGCCTTCGAGCGTCTGCGCCTGGCGCTGGCGCATTAGCCCACCGAATCCGCAGAGCGCCATGGATGCCGGTTCGCATCCCTAGAATGCGGGCCATGGCCCCTGCCGAACCGCCTCGCACAAGCCGCGCGCCCCTTCGCACCCGGCCGGTGGGCCTGGGGCATTGGCGCGCGTTTCTGGCCGTCGCCGAGCAGCTCAACTTTCGTGCCGCTGCCGAGTCGCTCTCGCTGACCCAATCGGCCGTCAGCCGGCAGATTCAGGCGCTGGAGGACGAGGTGGGCGTGCCGCTGTTTCTGCGCCATACCCGCGCGGTGGAGCTGACTGGCGCGGGAGCGCAGTTGCTGAGAAGCTGCGCGAGCGCCATCGAGCGCATCGACGGCGCCGTGCGCCTGGTACGCCAAGGCGCCGGGCGACAAAGCGTGGCGATCACGACCTGGGCCAGCTTTGCGTCGATGTGGCTGATTCCGCGCATGGAGGATTTCCAGCGCGAGCACCCGGACATCGACATCCGCATCGACGCCAGCGACCTCACCGTGGACCTCGACACGTCGGACGTGGACCTGGCGCTGCGCTACGGCCGGCCCGGCCACCGCATGCAGGGCGGCCAGCGCTTGTTCGGCGAGCAGCTGGCCGTGGTGGCCAGCCCCTGGCTGCTCAAGGCCAGCGGGACGCCGCAGACCACCGGCGATCTGGCGCACTTCACGCTGATCGAGGCCGGGGACGCACACCGCAGCGCCAACCTCGAATGGCTTTCGTGGCGGCGCTGGTTTGATGCGCAAGCTGGCGGCCAGCTTCAGCCCAAGCGCTGGCTGTATTTCAACTACGCACACCAGATCGTGCAGGCCGCGCTGGCCGGCCAGGGCCTGGCGCTGGCGCGCATGCCGCTGATTGCCGACGCACTGGCGTCGGGCGATCTGGTGGAGGTGATGCCGGGACACCGACTCGATTCGCCCTTGGCGTATTGGCTGCTCACCGGCCCGCGCAGCGGCCAGCGGCCTGAAGTTCAGGCCTTTTGCGCCTGGCTGGCCCTGGAAGCCGAAAGTACCCGCCGCGCCATTGGCGATGGGCCTGACCCAGACACCCTGGCCACGCCCGATTGACGCTATATATTCAATAGCTGTCAGCGCTTACTGAATAAGCGCTAGAGGCTATTTTTTATTGAAATTCAGGCCAATGTCACGCGGGCGAACTTGCGCTTGCCCACCTGCACCACGTAGCTACCCGCTGCGAGCTTGAGGCCCCGGTCGCTCACCGCGCTGCCGTCCACGCGCACGCCGCCACCGTCGATGAGGCGATTGGCCTCGCTCGACGAGGGCGCAAGGTTCGCCTGCTTGAGCAAAGCGCCAATGCCCAGCGGCGCGCCCGCGAGCTGCACTTCGGGGATGTCGTCGGGCACGCCGCCCTTGCTGCGGTTGGTGAAATCCTGCTCGGCCGCGTTGGCCGCCGCCGCGCTGTGAAAGCGCGTGGTGATCTCCTTGGCGAGCAGCACCTTGGCGTCCTTGGGGTTGCGCCCGCCGTCCACCTCGGCCTTGAGCTGGGCGATCTCGGCCAGCGAGCGGAACGACAGCAGCGTGAACCAGCGCCACATCAGCGTGTCGGAAATCGACAGCACCTTGGCGAACATGGTGTTCGCAGGCTCGCTGATGCCGATGTAGTTGTTCTTGCTCTTGCTCATCTTCTCGACGCCGTCGAGCCCTTCAAGCAAGGGCATGGTCAGGATGCACTGCGGCTCCTGGCCGTATTCCTGCTGCAAATGGCGGCCCATCAGCAGGTTGAACTTCTGGTCGGTGCCGCCCAGTTCCAGGTCGCTCTTCAAGGCCACCGAGTCGTAGCCCTGCATCAGCGGGTACAGAAACTCGTGCACGCTGATCGACTGGCCGGTGGTAAAGCGCTTGTGGAAGTCGTCGCGCTCCATCATCCGCGCCACGGTGTACTTGGCGGCCAGGGCAATCATGCCGCTGGCGCCCAGGGGCTCGCTCCACTCGCTGTTGTAGCGGATCTCGGTGCGCGCAGGGTCGAGCACCAGGCTGGCCTGGCGGTAGTAGGTTTCGGCGTTTTCCTTGATTTGCTCGGGGGTGAGCGGCGGGCGCGTGCTGTTGCGGCCCGAGGGGTCGCCAATCAGGCTGGTGAAATCGCCAATGAGGAAGATGACCTGGTGGCCCAGATCCTGCAGCTGGCGCATTTTGTTCAGCACCACCGTGTGGCCGATGTGGATGTCCGGCGCCGTGGGGTCCAGCCCCAGCTTGATGCGCAGCGGCTGGCCGGTGGCTTCGGAGCGCGCGAGCTTGTGCACCCACTCGTTCTGCGGCAGCAATTCGTCGGCGCCGCGCAGCGACACTTCCAGCGCTTGTCCTACAGCATCGGTGACCGGAAAAGCAGTAACAACAGACGGTTTCATAGGGTTTTCTTGGGTGTCCAGGCGAGCAGGTTCGCTATACTTCGGCGCACTTTGCAGTCGCGGATTCTAGTAGGCCCGGTTTTTCCATCACTCCGCCTCGCTCCCCGGCTGCCATCCTGACAGTTTGTGCGCCTCGGCAAGCCCTCGACCGCCCGGTCGCCCGCCGTGCCAGACCCACGCCACCCTGGGGACAGAATTTTGACCAATGGCTTGACCGATGCCAGCCGCGCCCTGCTGGGAACCGCCACCCGCAGCCTGCGCAACCACCCCAAACGCCTCACGACTGCTCTTGCTGCTCTTTTGCTGACTGCCGGCGGCGGCGCTTTCGCCGTGGCCTCACTCGGCCCCGACGCCGCCGACCTGCCGCAGCAGCGCATCGCCATGCCGGTTCAGTCTCTGGCCAGCGACGCCACCTTGGCACAGCTGACCGAGCAACCGGCATTCACGCTCTACCGCAGCGAGCAGCTGCGCAGCAGCGACACCGCCGAATCCTTGCTGCAGCGCCTGGGCGTCGCCGACCCCGCGGCCGCGGCCTGGCTGCGCAAAGACAGCAAGGTGCACCAAAACCTTCTGGGCCGCAGCGGACGGGCCATCACGGCCGAAACCACCGACGACCACCGCCTGGTGCGCCTGACCGCGCGCTGGGCCCCGGACGACAGCGGCCAGTTCAAGCGCCTGGTGGTCGAACGCGTGGGCGACGCGTTCAGCTCCCGCCTGGAATCGGCTCCGCTCACCGCGTCCAGCCGCCTCTCCGGCGGCGTGATTCGCAGCTCGCTGTTTGCCGCGACGGACGACTCCAACATCCCCGATGCGGTGGCCGTGCAAATCGCCGAGCTGTTTTCGGGCGAGATCGATTTCCGCCGTGCCTTGCGCAAGGGCGATCGCTTTTCCGTGGTGTACGAAACCCTGGAAGCCGATGGCGAGCCCCTGCGCACTGGCCGCGTGCTGAGCGCCGAGTTTGTCAACAACGGCAAGAGCCACGAGGCCGTGTGGTTTGTCGAGCCCGGCAGCAAGGGCGCCTACTACAGCCTGGCGGGCGAGAGCCTGCGCCGCGCCTACTTGAGCGCGCCACTGGAGTTCTCGCGTGTCTCCAGCGGTTTTGCGATGCGTTTTCACCCCATTCAGAAAAAGTGGAAAGCCCATTTGGGCACCGACTTTGCCGCCCCCACCGGCACCGCAGTGCGGACTGTGGGCGACGGCGTGGTCGAGTTTGCCGGGGTGCAGAACGGCTTTGGCAACGTTATCTTCGTCAAACACCGCAAAGAGCATGTCACGGTGTACGCGCACCTCAGCCGCATCGACGTGAAAAAGGGCGAGTCGGTCACGCAGGGCGAAACCATTGGCGCCGTGGGCTCCACCGGCTGGGCCACCGGCCCGCATCTGCATTTTGAGTTCCGCGTGGACGGCAAGCAGCAAGACCCGATGACCATTGCCAAGTCCAGCGAAGCAGCAGCCCCCATCTCTACGGCTTCGCGCCCGGCCTTCGAGCGCATGGCCGCACTGATGCGCACCCAGCTCAGCGCTGCCCAGCTGATTCAGCAGGCCAGCGCCGAATAGGGCTGGGGCGGCGGCGCCCCAGCCTGTTCGCCCGCGCATCCTGAACTCCTTCGTGCCCTCACCCGAGTTCTACATAGGCCTCATGTCGGGCACCTCGCTCGACGGGGTGGATGGCGTTCTGGCCGACTTTTCTGAATCAAAATGCCGGGTAGCGCACTACGAGTCTGCGTCGCTAGCTCCTGAAATAAGAGCGGAATTGTTGGCACTGAACACTCCGGGTGCCAACGAACTGCATCGCGCCGCGCTGGCCGCCAATGCCCTGGCAGGCGTGTACGCCGAAGTCGTCCACGCCCTGCTGGCCCACAGCGGCTTGAGCGCATCGGCGGTGCGTGCCATTGGTGCCCACGGCCAGACCGTGCGCCACCAGCCCCAGGTCTTTGATGGCACCGGCTACACCTTGCAGCTCAACAACCCGGCGCTACTGGCCGAGCGCACCGGAATCACCGTGGTGGCCGATTTCCGCAGCCGCGATGTCGCTGCCGGCGGCCAGGGTGCGCCGCTGGTGCCGGCTTTTCACCGGCAGGTGTTTGCACAGCCGGGGCAGTCCTCCTGTGTGCTCAATGTCGGCGGCATGGCCAACCTGAGCGTGCTCGGCGAGAATGGCACGGTGCTGGGCTTTGACTGCGGTCCGGGCAACGCGCTGATGGATCTCTGGTGCCAGCGCCACACCGGCGAAGCGTTTGACAAGGATGGTGCGTGGGCCGCGTCCGGCAAGGTGCTGCAACCGCTGCTGAACGTGTTGTACGCCGAGGCATTTTTCGCAGTGCCACCACCCAAAAGTACCGGACGGGATCTTTTTCATTCCCGGTGGCTGGAAGAAAGACTGGCCTGCGTTCCCGGCGCGCGAGCGCAAGACGTGCAGGCGACACTCACCGAATTGACCGCACTGGCCTGCGCGGAATGCGTCAAACGCTACGGTGATGGCAGTCGGCGGCTGGCCGTATGCGGAGGCGGCGCACGCAACGCCACGCTGATGCGGCGACTGCAGGTTTTTCTGCCGGACGTGGAGGTCATCGCCACCGATACCCTGGGGCTGCCGGCTCAGCAGGTCGAGGCGGCTGCCTTCGCCTGGCTGGCCCGCCAAGCACTCGCTGGACTCCCCGGCAATCTGCCCAATGCAACGGGCGCCCGAGGCGCCCGTGTGCTCGGGGCGATCTACCCCGCTTGAAAGGCGCCCGCAGGGGGCGGTCTTTAAGAAAAACTGGAACCGCAGCCGCAGGTGGACGTGGCCCCCGGGTTCTTGATGACGAACTGCGCGCCCTGCAAGTCTTCCTTGTAGTCGATCTCCGCGCCCACCAGGTACTGGAAGCTCATGGCGTCGATCAGCAGCGAGACACCATTCTTGGTCATCACGGTGTCGTCGTCGTTGGTGATTTCGTCAAACGTAAAGCCATACTGGAAGCCCGAGCAGCCCCCGCCTTGTACGAAGACGCGCAGCTTCAGATCCGGATTGCCTTCCTCAGCAATGAGATCGGCCACCTTGGCCGCCGCGCTCTCGGTAAAGATGATCGGATCGGGCATTTCGGTCGGCAAGGTCTCGGCAACGGCATTCATGGTGCACTCCAAATCGCATGTTTGGGGGAAATACTACTGCAGTCCCCGTGGGATTTCCTGTTACTTCGCACTAGACGCTAGCTTGAGTGGGGGCTTTTCCTCCAGCACGGCGTCTGTGGGCGTCATGCTTCCACAGATGGTGGCGCCCTGGTGCATTTCCAGGGCCTTGTAATGCACGTCCCCGGTAATACGCGCCTTGGGCTGCAATTCAAGCAATTCGGTGGCGTGCACCGGCCCGACCACTTCGCCGTTGACGATGACGTGCGCGGCATGCACGGCTCCCTCCACGCGGGCCAGCGCCGAAATGACGAGCAGCCCGGATTGCCCTCCCTGCACGCGCACATCACCGTGCACCTCGCCGTCGATGCGCAGACCATCGGCAAAATGCACGTCGCCTTCGATGCGGGTGCCTTGCGCGATCAAACTCTTGATGGCAGGCTGCTTGTTGCGTGAAAACATGGCGATGCTCCTGTGCTGCGAAAAACTGGCAAAAAGGACTGCTACGAGCCAACGTCCGTGGTCTGCGAAGCGCGTACCCGACCATCATGCAGGATACGGGCCGTCAGCGACTTGACCAGCACGTGCGGCGGCAGGCGGGCAATGCCTTCGAGCCGCTGGTACTGGCGCAGTTTGAAGGCCTGCGCTTCCCCCGCAAAGCGCTGACTCCAGGGCTTGCCCTCGCGCACACCCGAGGCGACCAGCTCGAGCTGTCCGGAGAATTCCGCCGCGTTTTTCACCGGCCGCATCAGGAGCACCTGCCAGCGCAGCGTAGCGTCAGCCTGCTGCTCGGCCTGCAGGCCGCGGATGGCCAAATCGTCGCCGGAGCTGCTGCTCGGGATGAGTTTTTCAAAAAACCCCAGGTCTTCGCGCAGCGAGCGATTTTCGCTCTCGAGCTGCTTGAGCTGCAGCTTCAGTTGATCGAGCGCCGAGCGTTCGGCCAGCAGCAGACTGCCCGAGGTGTTGGCAATGGTCTGGTTCTGCTGGGCCTCGGTGCGCAGGCGCGCCAGTTCGCTGCGCAGGTGCACCAGTTCTTCGCGGCTGCCCGCGTCCAGCCCCGCCAGGGAGCGCCCGAATTCGAACGCCCAAAGCGCCACGGCCGCACTCAGACCGAGCACCACCGCAAATACCAGCCACCGCAGCGGCCAAGGCAGCGCGCTGCGCACTGCTACCCGCGGTGCGCTGATAGTGAGGCGGCGACGCAGCAATCGAAAACGCATTCTTCTCCTTGGTCGGCCCGGCAAGGCGCCGCCCTACGCAAAAGGGGCGATTGTGGCCCACAAGTGCTCAACTGCAAATGAAAAAGCCGCACGCGGCGAACCGGTGCGGCTGGTATCGGCAGAACAGGAAGCGCGGATTAACGCTTCGAGAACTGCTTGGCGCGGCGTGCGGAGCGCAGGCCGACCTTCTTGCGTTCGACTTCGCGCGCATCGCGCGTGACGAAGCCGGCCTGGCTGAGCGCCGGCTTGAGGCTTTCGTCGTAGTCGATCAGCGCGCGGGTAATGCCGTGGCGGGCTGCGCCTGCCTGGCCGGACTCGCCGCCGCCGTGCACGTTGATCTCGATGTCGAAGGTTTCGACATGGTTGGTCAGCGCGAGCGGCTGCTTGGCAATCATGATCGACGTCTCGCGGCCGAAGAACGACTGAATGTCCTTGCCGTTGATCGTGATCTTGCCGCTGCCTTTTTTCAGAAACACACGGGCGACGCTGGACTTGCGACGGCCGGTGCCATTGTTCCATTCACCAATCATCTCAAGGCTCCTTAAATTTCCAGCACTTTGGGCTGCTGGGCGGTGTGGGGGTGCTCGGCACCGCCATACACCTTGAGTTTCTTGATCATGGCGTAACCGAGCGGGCCCTTGGGCAGCATGCCCTTGACGGCCTTTTCCAGCGCGCGGCCGGGGTGCTTGGCTTGCATGTCGCGGAAGTTCGTCGCCGAGATACCGCCGGGATAGCCCGAATGACGGTAGTAGATCTTGTCGGTCGACTTGGCGCCGGTCACTCGAAGCTGAGCGGCGTTGATGATGACGATGAAGTCACCGGTATCGATGTGAGGCGTATAAATGGCTTTGTGTTTGCCGCGCAGGCGGTGGGCAACTTCGCTGGCTACCCGGCCGAGCACCTTGTCGGTGGCGTCAATCACAAACCACTCGTGCGTCACATCAGCGGGTTTGGCGCTGTAGGTTTTCATGAGTTTCTCTGGTTTGACCGGCCTTGAAAGGGGCCGGCGTCCTTGGGCTCTTTTCCGCGGTCGGCGTTTCTCTAGAACGGAAACCTCTTAGGCGGTACTTGCGCGCCCAGCATGCCGGGAACGCACTTCGTCGCGGAGCACACAAGCGCTGCGAAGCCCGCCATTATACGAAGTTCGTGGCATCTGCGAACCATTTATCCACCCTCCAGCCGATTGCGCCTCAGGCTGCGAGGCGTTGGCGCAACGCCCGAACGGCGCTCGTCGGTGTCGTCAGCACCGGCAAACCGAGAGCGTCTCGCACTGCAGGAGCGGCGCGCGCCATGCTGAACTGGGCCAAGGCAATCACGCTGCACGAGGCGGCTGCAAGCTCCCGCGCTGCCGCGACCACCAAGGCGTCGTGCGCTGCGACATCGCCCCGGTGGAGCGCCTGCAGGGCGCCTCCGGCGAGTACCGAGCGCAAGTCGACCTGCGACGGGAACTCCGCCGGCATGCTGGCGAGCGTGGGCGCAAACGATGCAATCAGCCCGACGCGCCCGCCGCAGGCCGCCGCCTCCCGCACCATGGCCTCGTTGGGCTTGAGTACGGGAATGCCGGGATGCTGCTGCGCGACCGCATCGATGCAGGGTCCGAAGGCCGAGCAGGTGAACAAGATCGCCTGCGCCCCGGTGCCCACCGCATAGGCTGCAAGCGCCTCGAAACGCCCGTGCATGACTGCGTCCAGCCCCTGACCAGACTCCTGGAGGTCTGCGGACAGGCTGTCGTCGAGCAAATTCATGCGCTGTGCCTCCGGCCAGGCCCGCGACATTTCCTCGTTGATGGGAGCCACCGATTGCGCCAGCGCATGGATCAGTGCGATGCGCATCAAGCCGCCGCTCCAGTGACGTTCGGGGCGCCGGTCTTGAACCGGCGTCGCTGCAGCGCCGCAACGAACAGCAGCAGGGCCAGCGCCGGAACGAACATCCACTCCTTGTCTGGCCGGTCAGCGAGAACCTCGGCCGAGACGATCCGATAACCCTGCTCGAGCCCCAACTTTTCGCTGACGCTGCCAAATTTCACTTGGGTGATAAGCAGTTCGTTGCCTTGGGCCATTGCGTTCAGACCGGCATGGGCCAGGCGCTCACGCACCGTGCCTGGCTCGCCCAACGGCAACAACACCCCTTTGCGAACGTCCTTGCCGTCCAGGCTGATGCCTTCGACCCAGATGCGCTTGCTGGTGTTGGCGGGCGCTTCTTCGATCAGCTGGCCCATCTGCGCGGCAGGTACCTCGCGGAACTCCGGGTACGCCATATCCCACCAAAACCCCGGCCGGAACAGCGTGAAGGTGACGAGCAGCAGCGCGACACTTTCCCACCATCGGCTGCGCACCAGGAAATAGCCCTGCGTCGCAGCGGCAAACACCAGCATGGCGACGATGGCGCTTGCCACCGTCAGAACGAAATGGAAGGGCCCGGTAATGCCGATCATGAGCAGCTGTGTGTTGAAGATGAACAAGAACGGCAAAATCGCCGTGCGCATGCTGTAGAAAAATGCGGTAACGCCCGTCTTGATGGGATCGGTGCGCGCAATCGCCGCCGCGGCGAACGACGCCAGGCCCACGGGCGGCGTCACGTCGGCCATCAATCCGAAATAAAACACGAACAGGTGCACGGCAATGAGCGGCACGATGAGGCCGTTTTGCGCACCCAGTTCCACGACCACCGGGGCCATCAGTGTGGAGACGACGATGTAGTTGGCCGTCGTCGGCAGGCCCATGCCCAAAATCAAGCTGATCACCGCCACAAGGCAGAGCATCAGCATGAGATTGCCGCCGGAGAGCAGTTCGACGATTTCCGTCATCACCAGGCCAATACCGGTGAGCGACACCGTGCCCACGATGATGCCGGCGGCAGCCGTTGCCACGCCGATGCCGATCATGTTGCGCGCACCTGCCGCCATGCCGTCGATGAGGTCGAGCGCACCCTGTTTGCTCGCGGCCCCGAGTCCGCCAGCCCCCCGGAAGAAAGCCTGGATGGGCTTTTGCGTCAGCATCACAAAAATGATGAACATGGTGGCCCAGAACGCCGAAAGCCCAGGCGACATCTGCTCGACCATCAGGCACCAGATGAGCACTACCACCGCCAGAAGGTAATGCAGGCCGGATTTGACCGTGGGCGCCGTCTCTGGCAGCTCGAAGACCGGCGCCTCCGGATCGTCCAGCGGCAGTTCGGGTTGCTGCGAGCCGAACCAGAGCAGCGCCACATAGGCCGCCAGCAGCCCGGCACCGATGATCCAGATGGCCGCGTCGCCGGCGACGTCCTTGATCCAGCCCACGCCCCAGTACACGGCGCCGCACAGCACGAAGAAACCCGAGATGGTCAAGCCGTAGGAGATCAGGCGCGAGCCGCCCGAAGCCGTGCCTCGGCGCGGGAGGCCCACCATATTGGCCTTGAGCGCCTCCAGGTGCACGATATAGAGCAGCGCCATATACGAAATGATGGCCGGCAGAAAGGCATGCTTCATCACTTCGATGTACGGTATGCCCACGTACTCGACCATGAGGAAAGCCGCCGCGCCCATCACGGGCGGCATCAGCTGGCCGTTGACAGAGCTGGAAACTTCCACCGCCCCCGCCTGGTCGGGCCGATAGCCCACGCGCTTCATGAGGGGAATGGTGAACGTGCCGGTGGTGACTACGTTGGCAATCGACGAACCGGAGATGATGCCGGTCGCCGCCGACGACAGCACGGCCGCTTTGGCCGGACCGCCGCGCATATGACCCAGCAAGGCAAAGGCGGACTTGATGAAATAGTTGCCGGCCCCGGCCTTGTCGAGCAGCGAGCCAAACAGGACGAACAGGAAAATGAAACTGCTGGACACGCCCAGCGCCACGCCAAAAACGCCTTCCGTCGTGAGCCACTGGTGACTCATGGTGCGGTTGAGAGAGAGGCCGCGGTGGGCAATCATGTCGGGCATGTAGCGCCCGCCAAAGGTGTAGGTGAGAAAGACGACGGCCACGATGACCATGGGCAGCCCAAGCACGCGGCGGGTCGCTTCCAGGAGCAGCACCATGCCGACGACAGCGGTGGCGATGTCGAAGTCCGTCGGGTTGCCGGGGCGCGTCGCGATCTCGCGATAGAACAGGAACAGGTACGCAGCGCAGAAGGCTCCAACCAGCGCCATGATCCAATCGGTCACCGGAACATGTTCCCGCGGCGAGCGTTTGAATGCTGGATACGACAGATAGGCAAGGAACACCGCAAATGCCAGGTGAATGGAGCGGCTCTCCGTGTCGTTGAACACGAAGACACCGAACGTGAACGGCAGGGGCGACGCGATCCACAACTGGAAAAGCGACCACGCCAGCGCGACGCAGAGAAGAAAAAGCCCCACCGTGGGGCCGGGCGAGCGCCCGCCCAGATCGTTGTCGGCGACCAGTTGCTTGACGTCGACAGCCGGGGCAGCAGTGGATTCGTTGGCGGGGGTCATGCGTGTCCTCGCAATACCTGGGGTGAAACAAAAAAGCCCTGACAAATCAGAGCTTTTTTGCGGCAAATTCCGGCCTATCGAAAGCCGGCTCGTTTACATCCAGCCTTTTTCCTTGTAGTACTTGACCGCACCAGGGTGCAGCGGGGCGCTGAGACCGTCCTTGACCATGTGCTTGGGATCGAGGTGAGCCAGCGCCGGGTGCAGCTTCTTGAAGTCCTCGAAGTTCTCGAACACAACCTTGACCAGTTCGTACACCGCGCTGTCGGACGTCTTGGTCGACGTGACCAGCGTTGCCAGCACACCGTAGGTCGGGGTGGGATCCGGGTTGCCGGCGTACAGACCGCCGGGGATATCGACCTTGGCGTAATACGGCGCCGTGGAAACGAGCTTGTCGACCGCCGGGCCGGTGATGGGGACCAGTTTCGCGCCGCAGGTCGTGGTCGGGTCCTGGATGTTGGCCGACGGATGTCCAACGCCATAGATGAAGGCGTCGATCTTGTTGTCGCACAGCGCGGCGCCGTGTTCGTCGGCCTTGAGTTCGGAGACCAGTCCGAAGTCGGAGAGTTTCCAGCCCAGGGCTGCAATCAACTCGTCTGCAGCGGCGCGGGTGCCCGAACCCGGGTTGCCGATATTGAAGCGCTTGCCCTTCAAGTCTTCGATCGACTTGATGCCGGCCTCCTTGCGCGAGAGGATGGTAAAGGGCTCGGGGTGCAGCGAGAACACCGCGCGCAGTTCCTTGTACGCACCGTCCTTCTCAAACTGCTTGAGGCCTTTGGTGGCGTTGTACTGGACATCGGACTGCGCGACGCCGAAGTCCAGCTCGCCCGCACGAATGGTGTTGACGTTGAACACCGAGCCACCGGTCGACTCGACCGAGCAGCGCATGCCGTGCTTGGCCCGGTCCTTGTTCATCAGGCGGCAGATGGCGCCGCCTGCCGCGTAGTACACGCCGGTGACCCCGCCGGTACCAATGGTGATGAACTTTTGCTGCGCGACCGCGGCCGGAGCCATCATCGAAGCCGCCAGGCCCACGGATGCGGCCAACATGCTCAGGGGAATTTTCTTCATCTTTCGTCTCTCCTTCAAAAAATTAGGGTGGGCGTCCTCAAGGCAGGGCCGCCTCCAGGGACTCTGCAAGCAGATGCACGACCTGCGCCAGCTCCTCGTCGCTTGCCACAAACGGTGGCGCCAGCAAGATGTGGTCACCATCGCATCCATTGACGGTTCCGCCCATGGGGTAAACCATCAATCCGCGCGACATTGCCTGTTTCTTCACCTGCGCGTGCAGCCGCAGGCCGGGGTCGAAAGGCGCTTTCGAGTCCCGATCGCGCACCAGTTCGACGCCCCAGAAGAAGCCGCGCCCCCGAATGTCACCGACATGCGGATGCGACCCAAGGCGCCGATGCAGGCGCTCGCCAAACTGCGCTCCCGCACTTGCCACGCGTTCGACCAGGCCGTCGCGCTCGATAACCTGCTGCACCGCCAGCGCGGCCGCACAGGCGACCGGATGGCCGAGATACGTGTGTCCATGCTGGAAAAATCCGCTGCCCTGCCCGATGGCTTCGACGATGCGCGCTTGCGCAAGCACGGCGCCAATGGGCTGGTAACCGCCGCCCAGGCCTTTGGCAATGGCCTGAATGTCCGGCACCACGCCTTCCTGCGAGCAGGCATGCAGGCTGCCTGTGCGGCCCATGCCGCACATCACTTCGTCCAGGATGAGCAAGACCCCGTGCCGGTCGCATACGTCGCGCACGGCGCGCAAATACCCCGGCACGGGCACCAGCACACCCGCAGTGGCGCCGCCCACAGTTTCCGCGACAAAAGCAATCACACTTTTCGGGCCGAGGCGCTCGATGGTCTCGTCCAGCTCACGCGCCAGCCGCTGCCCATATTGCTCCGGGGTTTCCTCCTCGCGCCGCTCGCGGTAGGGATAGCACGGCGAGACATGGGTGGCCTCAATCAGCAGCGGGGCAAACGGCGCCCTGCGCCAGGCATTTCCCCCCACCGCCAGCGCCCCCAGCGTGTTCCCGTGGTAGCTCTGCCGTCGCGCAATGAAATGGCGGCGTTCGGGCTCGCCGATTTCCACGAAAAACTGGCGCGCCAGCTTCATCGCCGCTTCCACCGCCTCTGATCCGCCGCTGACGAAATAAACGTGGCTGATGCCGGACGGCGCCGTACGCACCAGCTGGTCGGCCAGGGTTTCGGCTGCTTCGGTCGTGAAAAAACTGGTGTGGGCGTAGGCCAGCTGGTCGATCTGCCGATGCATGGCGTCCAGCACCTCGGGGTGCCCATGGCCGAGGCAGGAAACCGCGGCGCCACCACAGGCGTCCAGGTAGCGCCGGCCCTGCGCGTCCGTCAGGTAGACGCCTGCGCCGGCGACGGCGCGCGGCGGCGTTACCAGCAGATGGCGGTGAAAAACATGGGTGGGCTGAGCGACCAGCGGCGGGGACTGCATGCAAATGAGTGTATGACTGGACGCGGCGCGGCCATATGCCAATTCCTAGCAAGCCCATGCCAAATGCTCATGGCCCTGCCGGACATGAGTTTTTGGCATGGCCTCGCCCTGCATCGGCATGCGACGGCGCATCCCGACGGCTCTAGGATTGAGAGATGAACCGAAGTGAAAATGCAAAGTCTGTCGTCGTTCTCGGCGCCGGCATCGTGGGCCTGGCCAGTGCCTGGGAGCTGGCGCAACAGGGGCATCGGGTCACGGTCGTGGACCGTGCTGCCAGCGGCGCAGGCGCCAGCCGGGCCAACGGGGCGCAGTTGAGCTACTCCTACGTCCAGCCGCTGGCGGATGCCTCCATCTGGCGGCAGTTGCCCAAGCTGCTGCTGGCCAGCGATTCCCCGCTCAAGCTGCGCATCCAGGCTGATCCGGCCCAGTGGGCTTGGGGGTTGCGCTTTCTTGCGGCGTGCCGGGACCAGCGGTCGCGGGCCACGACCGAGACGCTGCTCGCGCTCGCAGCGCAAAGCCGTGCCGGGCTGGAAGCCATGCTGGCGCAAACGCAAATCGCCTGCGATTTTTCGGCCACCGGCAAACTGGTCTTGTACGAAGACGCAGCATCGTTTGCTGCGGCACAGCGGCAAATGCTGCTGCAGCGCGCACTGGGCAGCGTGCAGGAAGCGGTGGACGCACGCCAATGTGTGGCCATCGAGCCCGCACTCGAGCACTGGGCCGCGCACATTGCGGGCGCGATCTACACGCCCAGCGAGTGCGCCGCAGACTGCTTCAAGGTCTGCGTCGGGCTGGAGGCGGCGCTGCGCGCGCGGGGCGTGCGCTTTATGCTGGAAACCGAAGTCACCGCCCTCGCCCTGGACGGCAAGCGGGTGCGCGCGGCGCGCACTGCTTCGGGCGACATCGAAGGCGAAATGTTCGTCTTGGCCATGGCGACCGGCTCGGTCCATCTGGCCCGCAGCATCGGCAAGCGCCTGCCGGTCTACCCCCTCAAAGGCTACAGCGCAACGGTTCACGCTGCCACCGACCATTTCGCCGCGCCCCACGTGAGCGTGACCGATGCAGCGCGCAAGATCGTCTTTGCGCGTCTGGGCGAGCGTCTGCGCATTGCCGGCATGGCGGAACTCGTGGGCCACAACGAGAGCGTGCCACAGGCCCGCATCGATACCCTGCTGGCCGCGGGCCGCACCGTCTTTCCCCATGCCAGCGACTACGTTCCTCTGGACCGCTGGGCAGGCTTGCGGCCTGCCACTCCCACCGGCTTGCCCATCGTTGGGCCGCTGTCCGGCGCTCCCGACAACTTGCTGTTCCATACGGGCCACGGCGCCCTGGGCTTCACCCTGGCATTTGGGACCGCCAAGGCCTTGCTCCAATCGCTACGGGAGCACCGCTAGGGCGATGCGCCGAAGGTGGCGCTTGCTGCTTGCATCTGGGCGAGCGCCTGGCGCATGCAGTCGGTAAACGCGCGCACCGGCTGCGAATTGGGCTTGGCGGTTGGCCGGACAGCATGAACGAGCGTGTGCACTTCGGGTTCGAAATCGACCACATCCACACGCGCCTGGTCGGCGGACAACGCCGTGCACCCCTCGACAATGGCTACGCCGACGCCGTGGTGCGCCAGCGCGAGGGCCACATGGTAAGTCTGCACCACCATCACGGGCTGCAGCGCGGGCACGCTCTGGCTCAACGCTGCAGCCAGCATGCGCCCTACCGGGTCGCGTGCATCCAGCCCAATCAAGGGCAGAGCCACCAGATCGTCCACCCCCAGGGCACGGTGCGCCCGCTGCGGCGGCGTCAGCAAACCCTTGGGGACAACGCAGACCAGCCGCTGGCTGGCCAGGCACTCCGAGCCCAGGGCGGGGTGGGAGGGGGAGCCAAAGACGAAGCCCACGTCTGCTTCCTGAAGCACCAGGGCGTCGATGATCTGCGGCGAGTGCAAGGCCTCGTGATGAATCACCACCGTGGGATGCAACGCACGAAAGCGCTGCACCGCCGTCGGAAAGACGGCGTAGCTCATGGCGAGAACGGTGAGTACCCGCAGCGTCTCTGCGCTCTCGCCACGGCGCAGCACCTGGGCCAGGCGACGCACTTCGTCGAGGTCGGTGAACACCTTGTCCACCAAGGGAAACAGCGCACGCGCCTCCGTGGTCGCCACGAGTTTGCCGGCTGTGCGCTCAAACAAGGGAAAACCGAGCTGCAACTCGGCATGCTGCAGTGTGCGGCTGACGGCCGGCTGGGTGACGCTGAGCAGGCGCGCCGCGCCGCTGACGCTTCCCGTCACCATGACGGCGTTGAAAATCTCGATATGGCGCAGCCGCATGCTCGGACGACTTCAGCTTCGCGCCTGCAAGCGCTCAGTTGGCAAAATTGTTGCGCTCCAGCGGTTCGATGGCGCGGCGAAACTCCACGCACTCGGAACGATTCGCGTTGCCCGCCTTGCTGCATTCGTCCCGCAGGCACATGCTGCGCGTCAGCACGTTGGTCCCCGCACAAAGCGGCGTGGCGGCCTTGCGTTGCACCGGAGCAGGCGGCGCGGGCGCGGGCGGAGGAGCCACCACCACCGGCGCTGCAGGCAGGGCCTGTGCCTCGGCTGCAGGCTGCTCCTTGGTCCGCGGGCTGCGGGACAGCCTGGGTGCTGCGCGGGGATCGGTGGCCGGAACAAATGCCGGCGGCGGGCCGGCGTCCAGCGCGGCGTCGCTGGCCGCGGCAGCGGGCTGCGCGAGCGCCTGCGCATCGCTGGCCGCGGGGCTCGGCGCTGGCGCGGCGGGCACGGGTTTGAGTTCCGTGATGATGGCGTCGGGCACGGGTGCGGGCTGGGGGACCGCCTTACCGCGCAAACCCACCATGGCGATGGCGCCCAGAACGGCCACCGAGAATGCGGCGACGACCCACAGCCAGCGCGGCCGAGACCCCTTCGCCTGTACGCGGCCTTTGGCCCATTCTGATTCCAGCGCCGCCGGCTCGGGCGGCCCAGGCGGGGCAGCGCGCCGGGGGGGCGCTTCGTCCGAGAGCGTGCTGTCGCGGTCCAGAAACACGGTATCGTGCATCTCGGAATCGGGCGCGGCCGAAGGAGCGGCCGCCGGCAACGCCGATACAACGGCCTCGCTCGCCGGTGGCGCCGAATGCACTGGGGCGGGCTTTTCGCGCGCCGGCGGGCGTTCCCCCGTGAGGTCGACAGTCGTGGCCGTCAAGACGGCGTCGGGTTGGTCCGTGGGCTCCACCCAAATGTCGCCCAGTTCGGCACGAAAATCGAAATGCTCCAGCGCCGCAGGCGGGCTGGTCATGGCCATGGCGGCAAGAAAGGCGTCGATGTTTTGCGGGCGCTCCTCGGGCTGCAGCTTGAGCGACTGGGAAATCGCCTCGACAAATTCGGCCGAATACGCCAAGCCAAACTGCTTGCGCACGGTTCTGACAACACGCGAAAACGGCACCATGCGGTCGCGCATGGCGCGCAGCGTGGCCGGCAGCGGTGCATCGTTGCACAGGCAGCCATGAACGACCGCGCCTAGGGAATACAGGTCGCTCCAGGGCCCTTGTTCGAGCTCGACGGAGCCCTCCCCCTCGCCGTCGGAATACTGTTCTATGGGTGCGTAATTCACCTTCAGCACGGCGGTGTGCTTGTGGTCGCGGTCATTGATGGCGTGCCGCGACGCGCCCAGGTCCAGCAGCACCGGCGGGCCCACGTCCTGGAGAAAAATATTGTCGGGCGAAATGTCCCGGTGCAGCGTGTGGGCGTCGTGCAGCACGCGCAGCGCGCCCAGGACCGACCACAGCACCTGACGCAGCCAGGCTTCCGGTGGCGGCGTACGCATCTGGGCGCGCGCCTGCTTGAAGGTCATGCCGCGGTACAGCGGCATGACCATGTAGGCCGTGTTGTGCGACTCCCAGAACCGGAACACCTTGACCAGCGACGGGTGGTCGAACTGCGCCAGCATGCGCGCTTCGTCGACAAATGAATGCAGACCAGCCTGAAAGGCGGGTTCGTCGGTGGAGGAGCGCGCCCAGAGCGAGCCATCGCTGGCGCGCGCGACCAGACTGGCGGGCAGGTACTCCTTGATGGCCACGGCGCGGTGCAGCGAATGATCGAAGGCCTTGTAGACCATGCCAAAGCCGCCCACGCCGAGCAGCGAGAGAATCTCGAATTCCGCCAGGCGCGTGCCGACCGGCAGCGCGTCCAGGTGGCGCACCGGGGTTCGGGGCTCGGAAACGGAACTTTCGGTCATGCGTAGGGGCGGTCTGCTGCTGCGCAGCGGCTTGGGCTCAGCGAGCATCATCATAGGGTTTGAGAGCGTGCGGGCGCAAAATTGACCGTAGCGGACAAAAATCGCACGGTTTTTGCTGGGCAACGGAACCGGCGGAGGCTTTCCCAGCAGGGAAAGCAAAAACCGTACCGTAGGGTGGCACCTGCCGCAGCCCGCGGCTGGTTACCATCGCTGCATGTTCAGTTACCGCCACGCCTTTCATGCCGGCAACCATGCCGACGTGCTCAAACACACGGTGCTGATTGCGACCGTGCGCTACCTGATCGAAAAGGACGCCGCGCTGACCGTGGTGGACACGCATGCCGGCGCCGGGCTGTACCGGCTCGATGGCGACTACGCACGCACCAGCGGCGAGGCCAGCGGCGGCGTGCAGCGCCTGGCGGCATCTGCCCCAGACGCAGCGCCCCTGGCACCCGCCCTGCAGACCTACCTGGATCTGGTGCGCTCGTTCAACCGGGGGGCCGCACTCAAGGTGTATCCCGGCTCGCCGTTCATCATCGAGCAATTGCTGCGAGCGCACGACCGGCTCAAGCTGTTCGAGCTGCATCCCAGCGACGCCCGCGCCCTCGCCGGCAACGTGGCGCAACTCGACGCGGGCCGAAAGCTTGCGGTTCTGGCCGAGGACGGCTTTGAAGGCTGGCGCAAATTTTTGCCTCCGCCGGCCCGCCGCGCTTTATTGCTGTGCGATCCCAGCTATGAAATCAAGAGCGACTACGGCAAGGTGCTGGCGCTTGCGACCGAGGCGATGAAGCGTTTTCCGACGGGCACCTACGCCTTTTGGCATCCCTTGATCGCGCGGCCCGAGGCGCACGATCTGCCACGGCGCCTGAAGACGCTGGCAACAAAAAACGGCAAAAACTGGCTGCATGCGACGCTGACCGTGAAGGCCGCCAAGCTCAAGGAACTGGCCGACGGTACCGTGGTACGCCCCGGTCTACCGGCCAGCGGCATGTTTCTCATCAACCCGCCGCACACACTCAAGGCTGCGCTGGCGCCCGCCCTGCCGCAACTCGTGGAGCGCCTGGGCCAGGACCGCCACGCCGCCTTCACGCTCGAATCAGGTGGCTGAAGCAGGGGGCCGTCCCAGCCGCCGGCACAGCTCCAGCACCGCCGCGCCCTGGTTCATGGTGTAGAAGTGCAGCCCGGGCGCGCCGCCAGCGAGCAGTTGCTCGCACAAGCGCGCGACCACGTCGAGGCCGAAGGCCTTGATGCTGGCCCCATCGTCGCCATACGCCTGCAGGCGCAGGCGGATCCAGCGGGGCACCTCGGCGCCGCAAGCATCCGAGAACCGCAGCAATTGCGTGGAACTGCCGATCGGCATGATGCCGGGCACCACCGGCACCTGCGCGCCCTGGCGTGCAGCGTCGTCGACGAAGCGGAAATAGGCGTCGGCGTTGTAGAAGTACTGGGTGATGGCGGAACTCGCCCCCGCCTGCACCTTGGTCACGTAGGCGCGCAGGTCGGCCTCGGGCGAGCGCGCCTGGGGATGTACCTCGGGGTAGGCCGCCACTTCAATGTGGAACGCGTTACCGGTTTCAGAGCGGATGAAAGAGACCAGGTCGCTCGCGTACTGGAACTCGCCGCCCAAGCCATAGCCGCTGGGCAGGTCGCCGCGCAACGCCACCAGGCGCTTGACGCCCATGGCGCCCAGCATGGCCAGCTGCTCGCGCACCGACTGGCGCGTGGCGCCGATGCAGGAGAAGTGCGAAGCCGCCGCCACGCCTTCCTGCAAGATTTCGCGCACCGTGTCGAACGTGCCCTGCTGCGTGGAGCCGCCGGCTCCGTAGGTCACCGAGCAGAACTCAGGTTCCAGCGCCTGCAACTGGCGTCGCACGGCGCGCAGCTTCTCGGCGCCTTCGGGTGTTTTGGGGGGAAAGTACTCCAAGCTCACCGCAGCCGCGGCGTTTCGGGTATCGGGATGTCTGGCAGCGTTCACGCGGCCCTCCTGGCAAAAATGAAAAATTCACGGTTTCCGTCGCCGCCTGAAATCGGGCTGTCCAGCCAGGCTTGCACCGCCAGTCCCAGCTCGGCGCAGCACGCGCGCAGGCGTTGTTCGACCGCTTCGTACAGCGCCGGGTCGCGCACAATGCCGCCCTTGCCCACCTGACCTGGCTGCAGCTCGAACTGGGGTTTGACCAGCATCAGAAGCGCCCCGTTATCAGCGAGCAGCGGCACCAGCGCAGGCAGCACCAGCGTCAAGGAGATGAACGACAGGTCGCCAACGATAAGGTCGAATTTGGCGTCAAATTCGCCTCCAGCGCTTATCCCATCAACGCAAGCAGCTATAAGATCAGTAGCGTCCAGCGCACGCGCGTTGCACTGCTCGATGCAGGTGACGCGCGCATCGCCCCGCAGCCGCGGGTGCAACTGCCCCTGGCCCACGTCCACGCCCACCACGTGGGCAGCGCCTTGCTGCAACAGGCAGTCGGTGAAGCCGCCGGTGGACTGGCCCACGTCCAGACACAGGCGTCCTGAAACCTCGATCTGCGTCGCCCCCAGCGCCGATTTGAGCTTGAGGCCGCCGCGCGAGACGTAGCGCGCCTCGGCGTCGTCGTGCAGTTGCACTTCGGCCTCCAGCGGCACGTCGTCGCCGTTTTTGGCAATGCGGCGCCAGTCGCCCTGCCCCACCCGCCACTGCGCACCGCCCGCCAACAGGCGCTGCGCCTGCGCACGCGAGGCGGCAACGCCGCGTTCGACAAGAAGTTGGTCAATTCGCATGCAGTTCCAATGATTTTTGTTTCTCTGTCCTGTCAGCGCGTAGCGAGCGGCCCGCAGGCTAGGCGCGGGAGGACCCGTGAACCGGAACGTAGCAGCGCTACGTGAGGATTCACGGGAGGACCCGCAACGACGCATCCGGGCCGCGCAGTAGCGCCGCCGCCAGTTAATAGCGGTAGGTGTCGGGCTTGTAGGGGCCCTGCTTCGGCACCCCGATGTACGCCGCCTGCTCGTCGGTCAGTTCGCTCAGCATCGCGCCCACCTTCTTCAAGTGCAGGCGGGCCACTTTCTCGTCCAGGTGCTTGGGCAGCACGTAGACCTTGCCGTTCTCATAGTAGTCGCTGTGCGTGAACAGTTCGATCTGGGCGATGGTCTGGTTGGCGAAGCTCGAGGACATGACGAAGCTCGGGTGACCCGTGCCGCAACCCAGGTTCACCAGACGCCCCTTGGCCAGCAGGATGATGCGCTTGCCGTCAGGGAAGATGACGTGGTCGACCTGCGGTTTGACTTCCTCCCACTGGCAGGACTGCTCCAGCCGGGACACCTGGATCTCATTGTCGAAGTGGCCGATGTTGCAGACGATCGCCTGGTCCTTCATGGCCTGCATATGCTCGAAGGTGATGACGTCGCGGTTGCCCGTAGTGGTAACGAAAATGTCGCCCTTGTCGGCAGCGTACTCCATGGTCACCACACGGTAGCCTTCCATGGCAGCCTGCAGGGCGTTGATGGGGTCGATCTCGGTTACCCACACCTGGGCCGAGAGTGCGCGCAGCGCCTGGGCGCTGCCTTTGCCCACGTCGCCGTAGCCGCAGACCACCGCCACCTTGCCGGCAATCATCACGTCGGTGGCGCGCTTGATGCCGTCCACCAGCGACTCGCGGCAGCCGTACAGGTTGTCGAACTTGCTCTTGGTGACCGAATCGTTCACGTTGATGGCACGGAACATCAGGCTGCCCTTGGCGGACATTTCCTTCAGGCGGTGCACGCCGGTGGTGGTTTCCTCGGTGACGCCGATGATCTCCGCACTCTTGCGGCTGTACCAGGTGGGGTCCACAGCGAGCTTGGCCTTGATGGCGGCAAACAGGCAGGTTTCTTCTTCGCTGGTCGGGTTGGCAATGAGGGAGGCGTCCTTTTCAGCACGCTTGCCCAGGTGCATGAGCAGCGTGGCGTCGCCGCCGTCGTCCAGGATCAGGTTCGGGCCTTCGCCGGGCGTGCCTG